>NZ_JBVIDX010000017.1:8649-15561 GCF_055572155.1 Streptomyces sp. NPDC030814 | reverse complement strand
GGCCGGCAGGGTTCAGCCGGTCGTGAAGCCGCCGAAGCGGCCCCGGTGGAACAGCAGCGGCGCACTCGCCCCGTCGAGTTCGTCGGTGGCGCCCAGCGCCTCCACCTTGCCCACCACGATCAGATGGTCCCCTCCGGGGTGCACGGCGTGGATCGTGCAGTCGATCCAGGCTGCGGCGCCGGCGATGCGGGGCGAGCCGGTGACGGGGGCCGGGTCGTGGGCGACACCGGCGAACTTGTCCGAGCCGCTCACCGCGAAGCGGCGGCACAACGCGCCCTGGTCCGCGGCGAGTACGTTGACGCAGAAGACGCCCGCGCGGGCGATGCGGGGCCATGTCGTCGACGTACGGCCGACCATGAAGACGACGAGGGGCGGGTCGAGGGAGAGCGCGGAGAAGGACTGGCAGGCGAAGCCGGCGGGGCGGGTCTCCCCGGGCTCGTCGGGGCCGGGCACCGGGGTCGGGCCTGCCTCTGGTCCGGGGCCGGGCGGGGCGGTGATCACCGTCACGCCCGTCGCGAAGCTGCCCAGGACGCGGCGGAACTCCGCCTGGCCGACCGGCGCCCGTTCGCCCTCGCGGACACAGCGCAGCTCGGGGCGGGGCAGTGCGTCGACCGGGCTCGTGGGCGTGGTCGCCCGCGTCCGGCCGGACCGTAGATACCGGACGGCGGCCGCCGCCATTCCCGCATGTCCCATCACAGCCCCCATTGAAACTGACGGAGCGTCAGAAGTGAAGGGTCGTGCCGGTGGCCGGTGGCCGGTGGCCGGTGGCCGGTGGCCGGTGGCCGGTGGCCGGTCGTCGGTCGGTCCGTCGGGCTCGGGCGGGGTGTTCAGCGGCCCTCGAACCGGGGCGCGCGGCGTTCGACGAAGCTCGCCACGCCCTCCTGGGCGTCCGCCGTCGTCATGTTGATCTCCTGGGCGGCGGCTTCGGCGGCGAAGGCGGTGGTGCGGTCGGTGTCGAGGGAGGTGTTGACCAGCTGCTTGGTCAGTGCCAGGGCGCGGGTCGGGCCGGTGGCGAGGCGTTCCGCCCACTCGCGGGCCGTCTTCTCCAGGTCGGCGGCGGGGACGACCCGGTTGACCAGGCCGAGGCGTTCCGCGTCGGCGGCGGACAGGGCGTCGCCGAAGAACATCAGCTCCTTCGCGCGCTGCGGGCCGATCAGGCGGGGCAGCAGATAGGCGCCGCCGCCGTCGGGGACGAGGCCGCGGCGGACGAACACCTCGATGAAACGGGCCTCTTCGGCCGCCAGGACCAGATCGCAGGCGAGGGCGAGGTGTGCGCCGATACCGGCCGCGGTGCCGTTCACCGCGGCGAGCACCGGCTTCTCGCAGTCCAGTACGGCCGCGACGAGGCGCTGGGCACCGAGGCGGATGGTGCGGGCCACGTCACCGGCGATCCGCTCGGCGGGTCGGGCCGCCGCGCCGCGCAGGTCGGCGCCCGCACAGAAGCCGCGGCCCGTCGCGGTGATCACGACCGCCCGCACAGCGGGGTCCACGGAGGCCTCCGCCAGCAGCCGGATGAGGTGTTCGCGCTGGTCGGGGGTGAGGGCGTTCATCGCCTCGGGGCGGTTGAGGGTGATCCATGCGACCGCGTTGTCAGTGGTGTGCAGTATCAATGAGTCACGGGATTTTTCGGGACGTTCAAGGGGGGAAGCGGACATGTGGGCGCTCCATCTGCTACGGGGTGTGATGGCCTTGTCCGGTGTGCGGTGGTGGCGCCGACACTCAGCGGCACACGGCCAGCGCGTCCAGGGCCACGGCGCCCTGCCCCCGGGGCAGCACCATCAGCGGATTGATGTCCAGCTCGGCGATCTCGTCCCCGAGCTCCAGCGCCATCCGCTGCACACGGAGCACGACCTCCACGAGCGCGTCGACATCGGAGGGGGGCGCCCCGCGTACGCCGTCCAGCAGGGGCCTGCCGCGCAGTTCGGCGAGCATGGCGCGGGCCTGGTCCTCGCCGAAGGGCGGCACGCGGACGGCCGCGTCGCGGAGCACCTCGACGAGGACGCCGCCGAGCCCGACCGTCACCGTCGGCCCGAAGAGGTCGTCGTGCGTGACGCCCACGACCATCTCCACACCCCGCTCGACCATCTGGCAGACCAGCACGCCGTCGAGCGGCACATCCTCGTAGCGGGCGATGTCGGTGAGTTCGCGATAGGCGTCGCGGATCTGGCTGGCGGAGGTCAGCCCGATCTTCACCAGGCCGAGTTCGGTCTTGTGGGCGATCCGCGCCCCCGACGCCTTCATCACCACCGGGTAGCCCACGAGGCTCGCCGCGCGCACGGCCGCCGCCGCGCTGGTCACCAACTGCTCCCGCGGGACCCGTATCCCGTAGGCGCGCAGCAGCTGCTTGGCCGCGTGCTCGCTGAGCTGCTGCCCCGGCCGCATCAGGGCCCGGGCCTTGCGGAAGGAGGGCGACGGGCTGCGCGGTGCCTCGTCGAAGGGGGAGCGGTAGGCGGTGGTGAAGCGGGCGTGGTCGAGGTGGGCGCGGACGGCCGTGATGCAGTTGGCGAAGGTGCGGAAGGTCGCCACCTTCGACGAACCGAGCAGTGTCTCGCGGTAGGCGGCCTCGGTGCCCACCGGCGACCCCCACACCACGCACACCAGCTTGTCGGTGCGCTCGGCGGCGTCCACCAGGTCCCGGGCGAGTTTGTCGCTCATCGGCGGGAAGGGGCCGGTGATGGGGCAGATCAGCACGCCGACCGCCGGGTCGTCGAGGATCGCGTCGAGGATGCGGGGGCCGCGCCAGTCGCCCACCGGGTGCCCGCCGTTGTCGACCGGGTTGGCCACGTTCAGATAGCCGGGGATCCACTGGTGCAGCTCGGCCTGCTTGGCCTCGGACAGTGTCGGCAGGTGCAGGCCGGCCTCCGTCGCCAGATCGGCGAAGTGCGCGCCCGTGCCGCCCGAGATCGAATAGACGACGACACCGTCGGCCACCGGACGGGCCGGGGTCTGGGCGCGGGGGCGTCGGGCCCGTGCCAACAGGGTGGCCGTGTCCTGGAGTTCGTCCAGACCGTCCACGCGGATCACGCCGTACTGCCGCATCGCCGCGTCGACCACCGCGTCCGCGCCGGTCAGTTTGCCGGTGTGGGTGGCGGCGGTGCGAGCGCCGGCCTCGGTGCGGCCGACCTTCACGGCCACGACGGGCACCCCGCGCCGGGCGGCCCGGTCGGCGGCGAGGAGGAAGGAGCGGCCGTCCTTGAGGCCCTCGATGTAGCAGGCGATGGCGCCCACCTCGGGGCGCTCGGCGAAGTAGGAGATGAAGTCGGCGGTCTCCAGGTCCGCCTCGTTGCCGGTGGGGGCCCAGTGGGAGAGGCGGATGCCGAGTTCCTGGAGGGAGAAGACCGGGCGGCCCTGGTGGCCGGACTGGGTGATCAGCGCGATCGCGGGCCCCTCCAGGTCGTCGCGGAAGCGTTCGAAGGCGTTGAGGTTGGTGTTCGGGCCGAGCAGCCGCAGACCGCCGGAGCGGGCGACGGCGGCGGCCAGCCGCTGCTGCGCGAGGACGCCCTCCTCGCCGGTCTCCGCGAACCCGGAGGCGAAGGCGACCGCGAACTTCACCTTGGCCTCGGCGAGTTCGTCGATCAGAGGGAGGGGGTCGGAGACGAGCAGCACGGCGAGATCGACCTGTTCGGGCAGGTCGGCGACGGAAGGGGAGCAGGAGACGCCGAAGACGGACGGACGTGTGGGGTGCACGGGGTGCAGCCGGGCGCCGACCCGTTCGGCCCAGGCGAGCAACTGCCGGGTGATGCCGGTGTTGGGCCGGCCTTCCACATCCGAGGCGCCCACCACGGCCACGGACTCGGGGCGGAAGAACCGGTCCAGGTCGGGGACGGCGGCGTGCAGCGGGCGCCCGCTGACGTCCAGGTCTCCGGCCTCGGCCGGTCTGCCGTGCACGATCTGCTGGGGGTGCTCGCCGCAGGCTATGGCCCGGGCGCGGCGGGAGTCGGTGGTGAGGGTGCCGTGGGTTGATCCAAGCATCGGTCCGCCCGCTCCTGTGTGACAGCCAATTCACTGACGTGACGCGGTCACGTACCTCTCGCCTAACTGACGCAGCGTCAGCTTTTACATTACTGAACTGACGCTGCGTCAGGAATGGGCGTGCGGGCAAAGTTACGCGGCGGTATCCGGAGTTGTACCCGTCGGGGGCGGCGGTCAGACGTCCTTGAGGGCGTCGAGCGGACGTACGCGATCAAGGTGCGGACCGGCAGCCGGCCGGGCCGCCGCCAAGCGTGATACCCGGCACGACCGGAGCGATGAGATCCACCCGGAGTCCGGGCGGTTCACCGGGGTCGACCCCGTCGTGTCGGACGACGCGGCGGTGCGGTGCCGGAGGCGAACTGCCTCCGGCGCACGTTCAGCGTGCTGCGCGCACCTGCACGGTGACCGCGTCGCGCGTGGCGACGCCGCCGGCGCGGGCGATGACCTTGGCGATCTTCTCCGCGTCGAGGGCGAGTTCGCGGAACATGCCGCTGATGGGGTTGGTGAAGCCGGTGAAGTAGAGGCCGGGCGCGTTCAGCGGGGAGCGCGCCCCGTGCACGACCGGCTTGCCGCGCCCGTCCAGGACGTCGAGGTGCCCGACGAGCCCCTCCAGCGCCCGGCGGTAGCCGGTGGCGGCGATCACCGCGTCGGGTTCGACGCGGGAGCCGTCGGCGAGGACGACCTTGCCGTCCTCGAACTTCTCGACCGCGGCGACGATCTCGACCTTCCCCTTGCGAACGGCGTCGATGATGCCGACGTCCTGGACGGGGATGGAGCCCTCGTTCACCCGGGAGTACAGGCCGGAGGTCGGGCGGGGCAGCCCGTGCGCGGACAGGTCGGGCACGCTGAGCCTGGCCATCGGCTTGGCGATCCGGTCCACCAGGGCGACCGGGAGGCGCCGTACGAGGACCGCGCTGTACTGGGCGGCCCAGCCGGCCGTGGAGCGGCGCACGATGTGCGGGGCCGTCCGCACCGCCAGCCGTACCCGCTGTGCCCCGCCCTCGACGAGGTCGACGGCGATCTCGGCGCCGGTGTTGCCGATGCCCACGACGAGGACGTCACGGCCCGCGTACGGCTCGGGGTTGCGGTACGCGGCGGCGTGCGACAGGTCGCCGCGGTAGGTGTCGCGCCCCGGCCAGTCCGGGATGTTCGGCGTGTGGTTGTAGCCGGTGGCGACGACGACCGCGCCGGCTGTGAGCTCCCGGCCGCCGGTGGCGCGCAGCAGCCAGGTGCCGTCCGGGTTCCGCTCGACGCGGGTGACCTCGACGCCGGTCACGATCTCCAGGCCGTGGACCTCGGCGTACTTCTCCAGGTACCGCACCACGTTGTCCCGGGCCACCCACCGGCCGAAGCGGCGCGGCATCGGCAGGCCGGGCAGTGCCGACAGCCGCCGGGTGGTGTGCAGGCGCAGCCGGTCGTAGTGCCCCCGCCAGGACGCCCCCACCGCGTCCGACTTCTCCAGTACGACCGCCCGCACACCCCGCGCGCGCAGCGCATGGGCGGCGGCCAGCCCGCCGGGTCCGCCACCGATCACATAGACCGGGTGGTCGGAGACAGGGGTCGCGGATGCTCTGGAGTCGGCCATGTGCCCGAGCGTATTCACGTCCCTCATTGATGGGTCTCGGTCAAGACCGGAATTGGTTGCGGATTGATCACGGCTGAGGAGGTGTGGGTGAGATCCGTGGCGTAGGAATCGCGGAATGTGGCGGGCGTGTGTCGTGGGCGGGGGTCGCGGGGAGCCTGGACCCGAGCCGCCCCCGGTGGTCCGCGCGTCTTGCGCATCGCCCTCCCATCCGCTGAACTGACGTACCGTCAGAAACCCCGCGCGGACGCGTCGAAGGGCGGCAGCGATGGACTCGGTCTGGCTCTCCGGTGGTGAATGGCTGGCTGTGCTGCGGATCGGGCTCGGACTGTGGTGGCTGGAGAGCTGGCGGCACAAGGACAAGAAGACCTGGTTCCAGGGCGCCGGGATCGCCTGGGCGGCCGGGGTGGCCGGGAAACACCGGTGGGAGGCGGTGCGCAGCGGATTCGACGTGGTGGTGAAGCCCCGGCCGCGGACCATGGCGTATGTCGTCGCGTACGCCGAACTCGCCCTCGGGCTCGGTCTGGTCCTCGGCTTCCTCACGCCCGTCGCGCTGGTCGGGGGGCTGCTGCTCAACCTCCTCTACTTCGTGCTGATGATCCACGACTGGGCCGAGCAGGGGCAGAACTCGATGATGGCGCTGATCTCGGTCGTGGCCCTGTTCGCGATGTCGTGGCAGACCTGGTCGCTGGACAGCGCGCTGGGGCTGTTCTGATGGGCTCCGGCGGGGCCGGCGGCCGGTTCGATCTGCCGGAGGCCGACGCCTTCAGCCGTACGTACTGGGACGCGGCCGCCGAGGGGCGGCTGCTCGTACGGCGGTGCGGGGCGTGCGGGCGGGCCCACCACTACCCCCGTGAGTTCTGCCCCCACTGCTGGAGCGAGGACGTGCGCTGGGAGCAGGCGAGCGGCCGGGCCACGCTGTACACCTGGTCAGTCGTCCACCGCAACGACCTGCCGCCCTTCGGGGAGCGGACCCCGTACGTCGCCGCGGTCGTCGACCTCGTCGAGGGGCCGCGGCTGATGACCGAGGTGGTGGGGTGCGAGGCGGCGGACCTGAGGGTGGGCATGGAGCTGGAGGCGGTGTTCCGGGAGGCCGGGGAGTTCCGGGTGCCGGTGTTCCGGGCGCGGGGATGAGTGAGGGGACGGGTCGGGTCGGGTCGGGACGGGACGGGACGCGTGAGGGGCGCTCGGCGCGCCACGCGTCCGGCTTCCTGCCGCCGTCCCGCGTCCGCCGTCCCGCGTCCGCCGTTCCCCGTTCCGCGTTCCGCGTTCCGCGTTCCGCGTTCCGCGTTCCGCGTTCCGCGTTCCGCGTTCCGCGTTCCGCGTTCCGCGTTCCGCGTTCCGCGTTCCGCGTTCCG
>NZ_JBVIDX010000017.1:0-8554 GCF_055572155.1 Streptomyces sp. NPDC030814 | reverse complement strand
TTCCCCGTCCCGCGTCCCCCGTCCCGCGCTGCCGACCTCATGCGCCCCTCGCGCCGTCGTCCCTCCGCCGTTCGTCACCCCGCACCCCCGCTTGTGTGTGACCCCAAGGCGGTGGCCGACGGGCCTCGGTTTTCAATGGGCGGTGTGAGTCGTACTCCTGAGTCGTGTGCCGATGAATCGTCCGCCGAGTCCGCCGAGTTCGCCGGATCCGCCGAGCCGTCCGGGGCTGAGTCCCGTGCTGAGGTGCACGGGCACGGGCTGCGGCTGTGCGCCTGGGACGCCGAGTCCGACGCCGATGTCGACGCCTGGTTCCGGGGGCGCGCCGACCCGGAGTTCCGGCGGTGGAACACGCCCCTGATGCTGGACGACGGGCCAGAGGGGGCGCGTGAGTCCTTGCGGCAGCGCGCGGAGAGCGACGCGGCGGGGCGGACCGCGACGTTCCGGGTCGTGGACGCGGACAGCGGGGTCACGCTCGGACAGGTCGGGTTCAGCGGGATCGACCGGCTCATGCGGCGGGCCATGGTCGGTTACTGGGTCCTGCCCGAGGCCCGCGGCCGCCGGGTCGCAGCCCGGTCGCTCGACCTCGCCACGCGCTGGGCCTTCACCGAACTCGGTCTCCACCGCATCGAACTCGACCACGCCCTCGGGCACGAGGTGTCCTGCCGGATCGCCGAGCGGTGCGGGTACTCGTACGAGGGGACCCTGCGCGGGGCGATGTGGGAGGCGGGACGGCACGACGCCTTCCGCGACGCCCACCTCCACGCCCGACTGGCCACCGACCCCGAGCCGAACGGGGACGTGTAGCGCGGGCCGAGGGGGCCGCGAAAACCCGGTGCGGTCGCCGGTCCCCCCTCGGTACGGTCAGGAGAATGCGTGCAGAGGGACGTGACCACGGAAACCCGCAGGCACCCGACGACGGAAACCCGCAGGCACCCGGCGACGGAAAGACGCAAGCACCCGGCGACGGAAAGACGCAAGCACCCGGCGACGGAAAGACGCAAGCACCCGGCGACGGAAAGACGCAAGCACCCGGCGACGGAAAGACGCAAGCACCCGACGACGGAAAGACGCAAGCACCCGACGACGGGTACGCCGGCGTAGACGACCCGGACGGCCACTTCGGTGAAGCCGTCGCAGCCCACTACGACGAGACCTCCGCCGAGATGTTCGCCCCGAGAACCGTCGATCCGGCCGTGGAGCTGATCGCGGGACTCGCCGAGCAGCCCGGACACGGGGCCCGCGCCCTGGAGTTCGGTGTCGGCACCGGACGGATCGCCCTGCCCCTCGCCCGAAGGGGCGTTCCCGTGCACGGCATCGACATGTCCCGCGCCATGGTGGAGCGGATGCGGGCCAAGCCCGGCGGGGACGAGATCGGCGTCACCATCGGGGACTTCGCCACCGCCCGTGCGGACGGCGAGTTCACGGTCGTCTATCTGGTCTTCAACACGATCAACAACCTGCTCACGCAGGACGCTCAGGTGGAGTGCTTCCGCAACGCCGCCGCGCATCTCGTGCCCGGCGGCTGTTTCGTCATCGAGGTCGGGGTCCCGGCGCTGCGCAGACTGCCGCCGGGGCAGGACGCCGTGCCGATCCATGTCGGCCCGGACCGGCTGGTGTTCAACACGTACGACGTGGCCACTCAGGGGATGCGGTCGCACCATGTGCGGGTCGTCGACGGGCGGCCGTCGCACTTGTCGGTGCCGTTCCGGTACGTCTGGCCGGCCGAGCTGGACCTCATGGCCCGGCTGGCCGGGATGCGGCTGCGTGACCGCTGGGAGGACTGGGACCGGCGGCCGTTCACCAACGAGAGCACCCGGCATGTGTCGGTGTGGGAGAAGGCCTGAACCGGAAGGGTCCGAACCGGGAGGGCCGGGGCACACGAGACGGGAGTGGGGCATGACGGCAGGGAACATCGACGAGGTCGTGGACGGGCTCGCCGAGGTCGTGCGGGACGCCCGCCGCACCGGCGACCGGATCGGTTACTTCGCGGCGCTGTACCGGCAGGTGACCGTCGAGGTCCGCACGGCCATCCACGAGGGGCTGTTCGACGACGGCGCCCGCATGGACCGGTTCGACACGCACTTTGGCAACCGTTACTTCGAGGCGTACGACGCCTGGCGCCGTGACCGGAGCGGGCCGCGCTGCTGGCGCGAGGCGTTCGGGCTGCTCGACGACTCCGACACCGTCATCGTGCAGCACCTGCTGCTCGGCGTGAACGCCCACATCAACCTCGACCTGGCCGTCGCAGCCGCGCGGACCAGCCCCGGCGAGTCCATCCACGCGCTGCGGCGCGACTTCCTGCTGATCAACGACATCCTGGGGCGGGTGGTGCTGGAGGTGCAGGACTCGATCGGCGCCCTGTCACCGCTCCTGTCCCTGCTGGACCGGATCGGAGCCCGCACCGACGAGCGGATCCTCGACTTCAGCATCCGCCGGTCCCGCGAGGAGTCCTGGCACGACGCCGTGCTGCTCGCCGGCCGGACCGAGGAGGAGCGGGCGGCCACCATCGAGCGGCTCGACATCCGGGCCGCCGTCCTGGCCCGCCTGATCGCCCGCCCCGGCGGCCTCGTCCGGCCCGCCCTGGAGCTGATCCGCGCCACCGAGAGCGACGACGTCCCCGCCGTCATCGCCCACCTGGACCAGGCGACGGAACGGTCCGCCGCCCGCCGGGGCACGGGCGGCTGAGTCCTGGCCGCGGTACGGACGCGGTGCGGGCGGTGGACCTCAGGGCCAGAGCAGTTCCTTGGCCCAACCCCCCTCCGCCCCGCGGTAGACGAGCCGTACGTGGCGTCGTCGTGCGTCACCCTGGAAGAACTCCACCTCGTCCGGCTCGACCACGTACGCCGTCCAGGACGGTACGGGCGCGTCCGGCTCCCGTTCGGCCCGTGCCCAGGCGTCGTCCGACGCCCGCTCCAGCTCCGCCAGGGAGGACAGGACCGTGCTCTGCCGCCCCACGAGGGCCGCCGCCAGCGCGCCCGTGGAGCGGGCGTGCAGATCGGCCTGGGCGAAAGCGGCGGGGGCCACCGTGACCCGGCCGCGCACCCGCACCTGCCGCCCCTGCGCGGCCCAGTAGAACCCGAGGGCCGCGTACGGGCGGGCCGCCAGGTGCCGTCCCTTGCGGCTGCCGGCGTGTGTCGCGAAGTGCCAGCCGTGGTCGTCCACGTCGTGCAGCATCACCGTACGGACGTCGGGGCGCCCCTCCTCGTCCGCCGTGGCCAGCGACATCGTGTGCGGCTCCGGCTGCCCGGCCGCGACCGCCTGAGCGAACCAGGTGGTGAACAGGGGGACCGGTGCGGCGGGCGCCGCGGCCGGGTCGAAGTCGGGCAGCTCGGTGACCTCGGGGTCCCAGACCTGCAGGGTCCGCAGCAGCTGTACGAAGTCGGAGGGGGCGTCGGCGCCGGGAGTGCTCATGCGCCGATTCTGCCGGGCCGGGCCCTCACCCCCGCCCCAGGACCACCGTCCCCGAGGAGCAGAACCAGCCTCCCGTGCCGGAGGCGACGGCGAGGCGGGGGAGGTCGCCGCCCAGGGAGCGGAGCTGCCGCTCGCCGGCCTCGCCGCGCAACTGGCGGACGGCCTCGACCAGCAGGAAGAGGCCGCGCATACCGGGGTGCTGGGCGGACAGGCCGCCGCCGTCGGTGTTGACGGGCAGGTCCCCGGTGAGGGTCAGACGGTTCTTCTCCACGAAGGCACCGCCCTCGCCCTTCGCGCAGAAGCCCAGGTCCTCCAGCGTCACCAGCGTCATGTACGTGAACGCATCGTAGATCTCCGCGAAGTCGATCTCGGACGGGCGGACCCCGGCCCGTTCGAATGCGAGGCGGCCGCTGATCGCCGCCGGGGAGACGGTGAAGTCGGGCCACTCGGACATGGTGGTGTGGGAGACGTGCTCGCCGGTACCGAGCACCCGGACGGGGGTGGCGGGCCGGCAGTCGCGCACGTACTCCTCGGCGGCCAGGAGGACCGCCGCGCCGCCGTCGGAGCGGATGCAGCAGTGGAGTTTGGTGAACGGGTCCGCGATCGGAGGGGAGGACAGCACGTCGTCGATCGTGATCGGGGTGCGGAACATCGCCTCCGGGTTCGCCGCCGCGTTCGCCCGGGCCTGGACGGCCACGGAGGCGAGCTGTTCCAGCGTGGTCCCGTACTGGTGCATATGGCGGCGGGCGGCCATGGCGTACTTGGCGATCAGGGTGTGCCCGTAGGGGACCTCGTACTGGAGGGGGCCGCGCGCGCCGAACGAGAGGTTGCCGGTGCGCCGTCCCGCCCGGATGTCGGCACGGGCGGTGGAGCCGTACACGAGCAGCACGACGTTCGCGTGCCCGGCGGCGATCGCGTCCGCCGCGTGCGCCGCCATGACCTCCCAGGTGGCGCCGCCGACCGACGTGGAGTCCACCCACGTCGGCCGCAGCCCGAGGTACTCGGCCACCTCCACCGGTGCCAGTGTCCCGAGGCCCGCCGACGCCAGCCCGTCCACGACGGTGTGCTCCAGGCCCGCGTCCGCCAGGGCCCGGCGGGCCGCCTGCGCGTGCAGCGCGTACGGCGTCGCGTCGTCCACCCGGCCGCAGTCGGCGAGTGCGACCCCGACGACGGCCACCTCGCGGCGGCCGGTCGTTCCCCTGCGGATTCCCGGAACGGCGGCAGCGGTCATGAATCTGACGGTACATCAGATTCGCGGGCTGGGGGACCTGTGCTTCCGCCGCCTTCCGCTCTACCATGACGCACCGTCAGATGGAGCAGAGGGGGACCCGCCCATGGACGCCCGCTTCACCGCCGAGCAGAGCGAAATCCGTCGCACGGTAAGGGAGTTGCTGCTCAAGCGCAGCGGCCCGGAGGACGTCCGAGCAGCCGTACGGACCGGCGAGGGGTACGACACCGCGCTCTGGATGACGCTCGCCGAACAGCTCGGGCTGCCGGGCCTCGCGCTCCCCGAGGAGTACGGCGGTGTCGGCTGCTCGGTCATGGAACTGGCCCTCGCCTGCGAGGAACTGGGACGGGCCCTCACCCCGTCCCCGCTGCTGGCCACCTCCGTCCTCACGGCCCCCCTCGTCCTCGCCCTCGGCACCGACCGGCAACGCGACCGGCTCCTCCCCGGCCTCGCCGCCGGACGGCTCACCGCCGCGCTCGCCGTACCCGGCACCGCCCTCGCCACCGCGCTCGCCCTGACCGGCGACAACCACGGCGAGTGGGCCGGCGGCGGCCGCGCCGGGGGAGTGCAGGCACGGCGGGCCGGTGACGGCTGGCGGCTCTACGGCGAGGCCGGCCAGGTGCTCGACGGGCACAGCGCGGGCCTGCTCCTCGTGGCCGCCCACACCGGCGGCTACGCCCGGACACGCACGCTGCTGTTCCTCGTGCGGGCGGAGGCGACGGGACTCGTACGGGTACGGCAGACCGCCCTCGACGGCACCCGTCCGGTGGGCCGCGTCCAACTGCGCGACACACCGGCCGAGTTGCTGGGCGATGACGACGAGGCGGACATACCGGCCGCGCTCGCCGGTGTGGGCGACGGGGCCGCCGCCGTCCTCGCCGCCGAGGCCGTGGGAGCGGCCGACCGGGCACTGGAGCGGACCGTCGCCCACGTGAGGCAGCGAGAGCAGTTCGGGCGGCCGATCGGATCGTTCCAGGCGGTCAAGCACCGGCTGGCGGACGTGTACGTCGGAGTGCAGGCCGCCCGGTCGGCGGCGTACTACGCGGCGTGGAGCGCGGCGGTGCGCGGCGAGCGGGTCGGCGGGCAGGCGCTCGCCCAGGCCCTGGAGGCGCTGCGGACCGCCGCCGCCGAGTGCGTCCAGTTTCACGGCGGCCTCGGTTTCACCTGGGAACACGAGGCGCATCTGTACGTCAAGCGCGCGGCGGCGGACGAGCTGCTCCTCGGCCCCGTGCACCGGCTGCGTGGGCGGGCGGCGGAGCTGGCGGACGTTTTCGGCGGCGGCGACCACGAGGAGGTGCGGGGCTGATGGCCTCGAAGAACACGAGTGGCCTGAAGGACATCGGCGTGCGATGGGTGCAGAAGGTGTCGTCCGCTCCGGCGTTCGCGCGGGTGGCACCCCATGTCATCCCCGCCCTGGACCGGGCGGTGCACCGGGCCACACGGGGCAGGGTGCTGCTCAGCGCGCAGCTGCTGCCGGGGGTCGTCCTGACCGCGACGGGGGCGAGGAGCGGGATACCGCGCCGGACGCCGCTGGCCTGTATGCCCGAGGAGGGCGGCCGGAGTTGGCTGCTCATAGGCTCCAACTTCGGACGGACCGACCACCCCGCCTGGACGGCGAACCTGCTGGCCCACCCCGACGCGACGATCAGCTGGAAGGGCGAGGACATCCCGGTCACCGCGCGGCTGCTGGAGGGCGAGGACCGGGCGGCGGCGTGGCGGGAACTGCTGCGCTTCTGGCCGCCGTACGCGACGTACCAGGCGCGGGTGGAGCGGGAGATCCGGGTGTTCCGGATCGTCCGGCGGTGAGGACGCGGCAGGCGGCGCCCCTCGGATGAGGGCGTCGCCTGCGTGACAGGATCTGCGTCCGGGGCCGCCCGGGGGGCTGCTCCCGGCTACTTCGTGGGCTTCTTGCCGGTGATGCCCAGGTGGACCAGAAGAGCCAGATTGGGCTTCAGTTCGGCCTGCTTCACACCCCAGGACTGGAAGCCCTTCTGGTGCGAGGAGACCGAGGCGAGCATCGCGACGAGAGACCCGGCGAGGGCCCCCGGGTTCACGTCCTTGTCGACCCGGCCCTTGGCCTGGAGCTCCTTGACCGTGTCCGAGAGGGAGTTGGTGACGGAGTTCAGGATCTTCATACGGATCTTGTAGAAGCGTTTGTCGCCCTCGGCGGCGCCCAGGTCCACGACCCGCAGGATCGCGTCGTTCTTGCGCCAGAACTCCAGGAAGCCGTCGACGAGTTCCTGGGCGGTCTGCCAGCCGGCCTTGCCCACCCAGGAGCGCCCTTCGAGGAGGCGCGTCAACGTGGCGCCCTCGGCGGCCATTTCCTCGGCGATCTCCAGAACCGCGCCCTCGACGTCCGGGAAGTACTGGTAGAAGGTCGCGGGCGAAGTTCCCGCCTTCCGGGCGACATCGATGACTTTGACGTCCCGGTAGGGGGAGGAGCTGAGCATCTCGCTGAGGCAGTCGAGCAGCTTCTGCCGGGTCGCCTGCCCACGTCGGCCGGCCACGCGGCCGTCGACGGTACGCACTTGTCCTGTCATGCCGTCAGCTTACCGAGGGGTGATCGGAGCGCGATTCGGCCGACTGCAAATGGGGAGTACGGGCTTCACCAAGGGGTTCTCGGGACGGGACGGGGAGGGGGTGGCGGGTTTCTTTCGCTGCGGGGGAGAGCCGGGGCAGGTGGGGCGGGCCGGGTACGGGCCGCCGCCCTGCCGGCACCCGCACGCACCCGCTCCGCGCGCGGGTCGCGTAGGGCGCCGTTAGCTTGGCGGTATGTACCCCGAGGGCGTTCCGTGCTGGATCGATGTGCAGCTTCCCGACGTGGAGGCCGGGAAGCGTTTCTACGGCGAGCTCTTCGGGTGGACGTTCAAGGTGGCCCCCGGCGACGGGGCGCACGAGGTCTGGGCGTACCTCCCCGCCACGTCCGCCACGCCCTCCGGCGGCCCCACGCCCTCCGGCGCCACGGAGCCCGGTCCCACGGAGCCCGGTCCCACGGGGCCCGGTCCCACGGAGCCCGGTCCCACGCCATCCGCCACCACGGAGCCCGGTCCCATGGAGCCAGGTCCCACGCCCTCCGCCGCCAAGGGGCCCTCCGTCACCACGGAACCCGCCGCCCCCTCGGGCCCCGCCCTCGCACCCGTCGCCGCCCTCGTGCCCAAGCCCGACGGGCGGATGCCCACCGTGTGGACGCCGCACTTCGCCACGCCGGACGCGGCGGCGCTCACCGCGCGCATCAGGGCGGCCGGCGGACAGGTGATCATGACGCCGACCCCGGTCGGGGAGCTCGGGATCGCCGCGCTGGCCACGGACCCGGAGGGGGCCGTGTTCGGGCTGTGGCAGGCGGGCACGCATCCGGGGTTCGGGCGGCGGCACGAGCCGGGGACCTTCGCCTGGGCGGAGTTGTACACCCGGGACACCAGGGCGGCCAACACCTTCTACGCGCACCTCTTCCACGACGCGCTCTTCGGGCCCGGCGCGGACCCCGACTTCGGGCGGGCCGCCGTCACCGAGGTGTTCCCGGCCGAGATGCCGCCCCACTTCCTCGTCCACTTCGGCACGGAGGACTGCGAGGCGGCCCTGGGTGCCGTCACCCGGCTCGGCGGGCGGGTGCAGGTGCCCCCGTTCGACACCTCATACGGAAATGTGGCGGTCGTCACGGACAATCAAGGAGCGTCGTTCGCGCTGCTCGAGATGAGGGCCGTGGACGATTGGCGGGAGGCGCCGCGGGGGACGGATCAGGAGGAGCTGCTCCCTGACGATCTGCGGCAACAAGGTGATGCGGAGCGCCAAGACGAAGGCTGAGCGGCTCTCGTACCAACGTCCTAGTACTCCAGCAGGATTTCGCTGTCTGACCTGGTCTTTTCGCCGGGCGGCGGGAGTGTAGCGGGACTTCGATCGTGTGGGGGCGGTCTCATG
>NZ_JBVIDX010000016.1:0-204925 GCF_055572155.1 Streptomyces sp. NPDC030814 | reverse complement strand
CGAGCACTCGCACCTCGCCGTACACTCACCCCCCCCCCCCCCCCCCCCTCCCCCCTCCCCCCCCCCCCCCCCCCCCTCCCCCCCCCCCCCCCCACGGCCGTTCTCATGTCCGGGCGGTCGCGGGAACGTCGTGGCCCGTCGCGCCGTCGCCCTCGACCGGGGCGGGGATCGTCGCCTCGTCCCTCGCCCGCACACCGCGCAGGGCCCCCGCGGCGAGCGCCGCGGCCCCCAGCAGGACGACGGCCCCCGCCACCGCCGCTGCCTGCATTCCGGTGGTGAACGCGGCGCGGGCCGTGGCCGCGAGGGCTTCGCCCGCGGCACCGGGCAGTTGCTCGGCGACGGCGAGCGCACCCCCGAGCGTCTCGCGGGCCGGAGCGGGCGCCGACGCCGGGATCTCGTGGTGGTAGACGGCCGTACCGATGGAGCCGAGGGCGGCCATGCCCAGGGCGCCGCCGAACTCCTGGCCGGTTTCCAGGAGGGAGGAAGCGGAGCCGGCGCGTTCGACGGGGGCGGCGCCGAGGGCCAGGTCCGTCATCTGGGACATCACCGTCACGATGCCGGCGGCCAGGACACCGGCCCCGGCCAGGACCAGCCACAGGGAGTCCGGCCCGGCGGTGGCCAGAAGGCCGTACCCGCACGCGGCGGTGGTGAAGCCCGCCGCCACCACGTACGCCCGGTTCACGCCCCGCTGCACGAGACGGGCGGCGACCGGGGCGGCCACGCCGACGAGCACGGAGGGCAGCAGTCCCCACAGCGCGGCTTCCAGCGCGCTCTTGCCGAGCACGGACTGGAGGTACTGGGTGGTGAAGTACGCCGAGCCCATCATGCCGAAGGCCGCGAGGAGGTTGAGGGCGACCGCCGGGGTGAAGCCGTGGCCGCGGAACAGGGCCGGTGAGATCATCGGGGACGGCGTGGTGCGCTGGCGGTGGACGAAGAGGGCCGCGAAGAGCAGGCCGACGGTCAGGCTGACCACGTACCGGACGTTCCAGCCCTCCGTGGGGATCTCCTTGAGGCCGTAGACGACCGGCAGGACGGCCGCCATCGACAGCGGCACGCTGAGCAGGTCGAAGCGGCCGGGCTCGGGGTCCTTCCACTCGGGCAGCAGCACCGGGCCGAGCAGCAGGAGCATCGCCATCGCGGGCAGGTTCACCAGGAAGACCGAGCCCCACCAGAAGAACTCGACCAGGACACCGCTCAGGACCGATCCGAGCGCGATGCCCGCCGTCATCACACCGGACCAGATGCCGATCGCGGTCGCCCGCTGGCCGGGGTCGGTGAACATCGTGCGGGTCAGGGCCATCGTCGACGGCATCAGGGTGGCCCCGCCGATGCCGAGGACGGCGCGGGCCGCGATCAGGGTCTCGGCGCTGTTCGCGTACGCGGCGACCAGCGATGCCGCGCCGAACGCGGTCGCCCCGATCAGCAGGAGCCGGCGGCGGCCGACGCGGTCGCCCAGTGAGCCCATCGTCATCAGCAGTCCGGCCAGCACGAACGCGTAGATGTCGAAGATCCACAGCTGTTGGGTGCCGCTGGGTTCCAGGTCGGTGCTGATCGCCGGGATCGCGAAGTACAGGACCGACACATCCATCGAGACCAGCAGCAGCGGCAGCATCAGGACGCACAGGGCGGTCCATTCGCGGCGGCCGGCGCGCCGGGCGGGTGGCGGGATCACGGGGTTCGTCGTCATGAGAGGGACTGTACGGATGTTTTATACGCTCGTCTAGTACGCCTGTATAGAACGCTCGTATGGGTCGGTCGCTTGGGACGTCCGTATGGCACGGGTGTATGGCACGGGCGTATGGGACGGGCGTATGGCCGCGCGGATACGCTGAGGCGCATGGGACACCGTGAGGATCTGCTGGAAGGCGCCAAGCGCTGCCTGCTGGCGAAGGGCTTCGTGCGGACGACGGCGCGCGACATCGTCAAGGAGTCGGGGACGAACCTGGCGTCGATCGGCTACCACTACGGCTCGAAGGACGCGTTGCTCGCGCAGGCGTATGTGTCCCTGGTCGGCGACGTCTCCGTGGCTTTCGACGAGGGGGAGCACGAGCTGAGCGGCACCGAGCCCGGTTCGATCGAGCGCTTCCGGGAGGTGTGGGCGAACGTCATCGACACCATGCGGGAGCCGGGCTCGATGTGGCGGCTCAGCATGGAGATCATCGTCATGGGCGACCAGCTGCCCGAGGTCCGCGACCACCTGGCGCTGGCACAGCGCGAGGCGGGGCGCGGACTGATCCCGATGCTCATGGGCGGCCGGGAGGAGGACGTCCCCGAGAAGGACGTGGACACCCTCGGAAAGTTCCTGGTGACCCTCATGACGGGGCTGATCGCCCAGTGGACCTTCGACCCGCCGAGCGCCCCCGAGGCCGACGAACTCGCCGAGGGGCTCCGCCGGGTCATCGCCGCGACGCGGGGGGAGTGAGGTCTACGCCGCCACGAGCCGTCCCGCGCGCATCTCGATCGAGCGATCCGCGAAGTGCCGTACCACTGCTCGGTCGTGACAGATGAACAGATAGGCGAGCCCCAGATCGTCCTGGAGGTCGGCGAGGAGGTTGAGGACGCCGGCCCGGACGGACGGGTCGAGGGCGGAGACCGGTTCGTCGAGGACGAGGAGACGGGGCTCGGAAGCCAGCGCGCGGGCGATTCCGGCGCGCTGGCACTGACCGCCGGACAGCTCGTGCGGGAAGCGGTCGCCGAGGGCGGGGCCGAGGCCGACCCGGTCGAGGAGTTCGGCGACCCGCGCGGGGCCCGTCGCGTCCCACCGGCCCTGGACACGCAGCGGCTCCGCCACCGCGTCACGGATGCGGTGCCGGGGACTGAGTGAGCCGTACGGGTCCTGGAAGACCGGCTGCATGCGGGGCCGGAGCGGACGCAGTTCGCGCTCGGTGAGCGTCGTCAGCTCCCGGCCCTCGAACCGGACCCGGCCGCTCTCGGGGCGACGCAGCTGGAGCACGGCGGCCACCGTGGAGGACTTGCCGCAGCCGGACGGACCGTTCAGGGCGAGGGTCTCGCCCGCGACCACGGAGAAGGAGACGTGGTCGACGGCGGTGACCGCGCCGTAGCGGACGACCAGGTCACGCACGTCGAGCAGGGCGGGGCTCTCGTGGGCCGGGCCGGCACGCTTCTTGTCCGCCGGCAGGGCGCGGTCCTTGGCGTCGAGCCGGACGGGGGGCTCGCCACCGAGGCGGGCGGCGGGCTCGTTGCCGAGCGGGGCGGGGGCCGTGTCCCCGAGCGGGACAGGGGGCTGGTTCACGTGGACTGCTCCAGGAACAACTCGGTCGCCGGGTGGGGCACGTCGTCCCAGCGATGGCAGGAGACCTCATGACCGTCGTCCGCCGTCCACAGGCCGGGTTCCTCGCGGTGGCAGCGGTCCTCGACGAGGGGACAGCGGGGCGCGAAGGCGCAGCCGGGCGGCAGGGCGTCCGGGGCGGGCGGGGAGCCGGGGATGGCGGGCAGCCGTCGGCGCCGGGCGGCGGCGCCGACGGAGCCGTCCGCGCCGTCCACCGGTGGCAGCGACGCCAGCAACCCCGCCGTGTACGGCGCCCGCGGTCGGTCCAGCACCCGGCGCGTCGGGCCCTGCTCGACCTGGCGTCCGGCGTACATGACCAGGATGCGGTCGGCATGGTCGCGCACCACCCCGAGGTCGTGGGTGACCAGGACGAGCGCGGCGCCGACCGCCTCGCGCTGCTCTCCGAGGACCCGCAGCACCTGCTCCTGGAGCTCCGCGTCGAGCGCGGTGGTGGGTTCGTCGGCGACGACCACGTCCGGTTCGTTGATCGTCGCCATGGCGATCACGGCCCGCTGGCGCATTCCGCCGGAGTACTCGTGGGGGTGGGCCCGTGCCTTGCGTGCGGCGTCGGGGATGCCCACCCGGTCGAGGGCGGCGATCGCCCGGGCCCGGGCCTGTGAGCGGGAGACGCCCGCCACCGACCGGAGGGCGGCGGCGAGTTGGTCGCCGACGGGATGCACGGGGGAGAGGGCGGACAGCGCGTCCTGGGGGACGAGGGCGATCCGGCGGCCGCGGAGGGCGGCGAGGGCCGGGCGGGTGGCGCCCACGAGTTCGGCGTACGACCCCGGCTCGTCCCGCAGCCGTACGCTCCCGGTCGTCGTCGTGCCCCGCGGCAGCATGCCCAGCAGTGCCCGCGCGGTGAGGGACTTGCCCGCGCCGGACTCGCCGACGAGGGCGAGTACCTCCCGGGGCCGGAGAGTGAAGGAGAGCCCGCGGACGACCTCCAGGGCGCCGAAGGCGACCCGCAGATCCCGTACCGACAGCAGGGCGTCGGGGGTGGTCGGCGAGAGGGGCGTGCGGGGTGCGCGGGGTGCGTCAGACATGTCGGGCTCCCACCAGGGTCTCGTCCTTCTCGCTCGTGCGGGACCGGCCGGGCTTCCGGGCGCTCCGCCGTCGTGCCCGCCCTTCGGTGTAGGCCGCGCCCGACACCGCGAGGCCCGCCAGCAGGGCCAGGGCGACCGCCGGGGCCAGGGCGGCCCACGGGCCGCGTTCGACGTAGGCGCGGGACTCGTCGAGCAGCAGGCCCCACTCGGGGGTGGGCGGCTGGGCGCCCAGGCCGAGGAAGCCGAGCGAGGCGAGGGCGAGGGCGATACCGGGGAGGCGGAGGATCGCGTGGCGGGTGACCGGGGCGGCGACCGAGGGCAGGACGTGCCGGGTGAGGATCCAGGACGGGCTCGCGCCGATGGCCCGTTGGGCGGTGAGGAATGTGGACGCCCGCACCTCCTGGACCAGGGCCGCCGCGTGCGCGGCCAGCGGGGGCCATGAGATCAGGGCCACGGCGAGGGCCGCGCCGCCCGTGCCGGGGCCCGCCGCGGCGGCGACCAGGATGCCGGCGATCACCGGGGGCAGCGCGTTGGCGATGTCCGACGCGCCCTCGGCCACGCGGGGCAGGAAGCCGAGCGACAGGGCGGCGAGGAGGCTCAGGGCGCAGACCGCCGCGGCCGTGCCGACGGTGGAGGCGGCGCCGTGGCCGAGGCGGGCCAGGACGTCACGGCCGAGCCCGTCCGTGCCGAGCGGGTGCGCCCAGGACGGCGGCAGCAGCCGGGCGGTGGTGTCCACGGCGTACGGGTCGCGCAGCAGGCCCCCGCCGATCGTGACCAGGAGGATCACCGCGAGGGTCAGCGGCACCGCCGGGTGGGTGCGGACCGGGCGGGCGGCGGGGAGGGTGAGGCCCGCGTCGCGCAGGGCGGGGCCGAGGAGCCGGCGCCGGGCGAGGGCGGCGAGGGCTCCCGTGACCAGGCCCAGCGCGAGGAGGGCGAGGACCGAGCCCTGGAGGAGGGGGAGGTCCTGGGACTTGGCCGCGCCCAGGGCCGTACGGCCGATGCCGGGCACCGCGAACACCGTCTCCACGGCGACCGCGCCGCCGGTCAGGCCGACGGCGGCCATGCCGAACTGCGGGACCAGCGGCGGCAGGACGCGCCGCAGCGCCGCCGCCGAGATCCGTGCCCGGCTGACGCCCGCACCCCGCCACAGCTCCACCCAGCGCTCGTCGAGCACGGCGGGCAGCGCGTCCGCGACCAGCCGGCCGAGCAGACCGCCGGCCGGGACGCCGAGGGCGAGCGCGGGCAGGACCATGTACTCGGGACCCGCCCAGCCGGACGTCGGCAGCCAGCCCAGCCACACCCCGCACACCAGCAGCACCACGGTGGCCAGCAGGAACTCGGGGACGGCGGCGAGCATCGCGGCGAACGCTCCGGTCGTCCCCCGGCCCCGTACCAGTACCGGGGCGACCAGCGTGCAGGCCAGGAGCACGGCGACGGCGAAGGCGGCGCCCATGAGGCCGAGGGAGACCTGGAGACCGGAGACCACCGAGGGCAGCACGTCGGTGCCGGACACCCAGGAGGTGCCGAGGTCGCCGCGCAGCAGGCCTGACACCCATCCGCCGAGCAGGGACAGGGGGCCGGCCTCCAGCCCCAGGTCCTCGCGGATCGCGGTCAGCGCCTCGGGTGTCGCCTCCTGCTCGGCGGACCGGGCGCGCAGCACGGTCAGCGCCGGGTCCCTGCCGGAGAGCCAGGGGAGCAGCCCCACGGCGGCCAGAACGGCGGCCAGACAGACGAGGCGGGTCAGCCCGGCGGGGCTGACCCGCTTCCTGGGTGTCGCCGTCACTTGACGTAGGTGTCGGCGGTGACCAGCTCGCGTTCGCGCGGGTCGTGGGCCGCGTCCACGACACCGGCCGCGTCGCCCTGGATGACACGCTCGTGGAGCATCGGCACGGCGGCGTCGGTGCCGAGGACGGCGGCCTCGGCCTCGATGACGGCCTTGCGGCGGGCGTCACCGGCCTCGGTCTCGGAGGCCTTCTTCAGGGCGGCGTCGACCTTCTTGTCGGCCAGGTGGGAGAGGTTGAAGGAGCCGTCGGAGGCGAAGTCGCTGTACAGGTACGCGGCCGGGTCGCCGGAGTCGAGGACGGTCGCCCGGGAGAGGATGAACCCGTCGAACTCGCCCGCAAGCGCGTCGGATTCGATGTTGGCGTACTCGCGCACGTCGAGCTTCACCTTGAACCCGGCCTTCTGCAGCTGCTGCTGGAGGGTGGCGGCGACCTCGGGCAGCTCGGCGCGGTCGGTGAAGGTGCCGATGGTGATCGACCTGCCGGACGGGTCGGCCACCTCGGCGCGCTTGGCCTTGGACCGCAGCTCGGCGGCCCAGGGAAGCGCGGGTCCCAACAGCCCCTCGGCCACGTCGGCGCGCCCCTCGTACACACCCTTGACGATCGCCTCGGCGTCGATGGCCTCGCGGGCGGCGGCGCGCAGCGAGGCGTCCTTGAAGACGCCCTTCCCGGTGTTCAGATACAGGGTGTTGGTACGCGGCATGGGGACCTCGGTGATCAGGTCCTGGTCGAGCACGGCGGCCTGCGACACGGGGATCGCCTCGACGATGTCGGCCTCGCCGGTGCGCAGGGCGGCCGCGCGGGCGGTGCCGTCGGGCACGAACCTCACGTCGATTCCGGGTGCTTTCGCCTTGCCGCCCCAGTAGTCGTCGTAGCGGTCGAGGGCGGCGGAGGAGGTGCCGTTGACCTCGGTCAGCTCGAAGGGGCCGGTGCCCGCGCCGACCGGGTTCACCGTCTTCCCCCTGTAGGCCTTCGCGGCGAGGATCGACAGCTGGGGGGAGCTGAGGCGCTGCGGGACCAGCGGGTCCTCGACGGCGGTGGTGACGGTGACCGTGTTGCCGTCGGCCTTCGCCGTCAGCTCCACGCCGTCGAGGATGCGGGGCTTGGGGGAGGCGGTGGCGGCCTTGGTGAGGGAGTTGACCACGGCGTCGCCGGTGAGCTTCGTGCCGTCGTGGAAGGTGACGCCGTCCCGGACGGTGAACGTCCAGCTCCTGCCCGACTGCTTCCACTCGGTGGCGAGCGCGGGCTGCGCGTCACCCTCCGGGTTCAGCTTCACCAGGGTCTCGGCGGTCGACCAGCGCGACAGCTTGAACGCGTCGTCGGACAGGGGCGACAGGCCCGAGCGGGGCGGCAGCATGTGCGCGACGCGGATGCGCTTGCCCCCGCCGCCCGCCTCGTCGGAGCCCGTCGATGAGAAGCAGCCCGTGAGCAGGGCGGACGCCGCGGTGACCGCGGTCAGGGGGAACAGACGGACGGGGACGCGCACGGGACACTCCGAGTAAAGGCGTGGTCAAAGGTTGAACGCGCCACGACCGTAGCATGATGACAATCATTTTCAGAAGCGCTGATTCGCGCCACCGGCGCCCCGGCGGTGGCGCTTTCCGTCCTCTGGCGGGCTCAGCCCGCACGGGCCTGCCGAACCCTCAGAGCCGGGCGCCCTTCAGGGCCATGTGCAGCAGCAGCCGGTCCTCGCCGTCGTCCAGGTCGAGGCCTGTCAGCTGTTCGACGCGGGAGAGGCGGTAGTAGAGGGTCTGGCGGTGGATGCCCAACTCCGCCGCCGTGCGTCCCGCCTGACCCGCGCAGTCGAGGAACGTCTCGGCCGTCCGGGCCAGTTCGCGATGGGCGGGGGACAGGAGGGCGCGGACCGCGGGGTCCTGAGGGGTGCCCGGGGGCAGGGAGGCCAGGAGGCGGTACGGGCCGATGGACCGCCACTCGGCGACCGGACCCAGCCGGGGCTCCGCCAGCACGGCGCGGGCCGCCGCCGACGCCTCGCGCCACGCGGTGGCCAGCTCGCCGAGCCCCGTACGGGCGCCCGCGACCCCGGCCGCGGCCCGCGCGCCCGCCCGCTCCAGCAACCGGGCCGCCGCCGTGAGCGCCGGCGCCGGTACGTCCGCCGAGCGCAGCCGCACCAGCAGGGCGAGGCTCTGGCCCGCCGCGCCCCCCGGCACCGTGCACAGCGCCGTCGCCCCCGGCACCGTACGGAAGGACGGGGCGTCGTCCGGGTCCGCCGACGGCCACGGGGCCACGCACACCACCGTGTGGACGCCGTCGCCGCGCGGGCCCAGAGCGGCGCGCAGTTCCGCCACCGCCATGTCCCGCTCCCAGCCCCGCTCGGCGGTGAGCACCGCCCGCAGCTCACGGGTGAGGTCGGCACCCGCCTGGGCCTCGTCCGCGAGGAGCGCGCCGATGCGGGAGGCGACCGCCATGGCGGCCGACAACTGGGTGTCGGTGGGGCCGGGATCGCCGTCCAGGAGCCAGACATAGCCGAGGACGACACCCCGATGGCGTACCGGGAGACAGACGCGGCCCCGGAGCACGCCCGCCTCGGGGGTCGGGGGGATGCGCACGGGGGCGGTCGCCCGGGTGATGCCGAAGCCCTCGAACCACTCCCGCACGGCCGCCGTCGAGCGGCGGGTCAGGATCGAGCGGGTGCGCACCGGGTCCAGGGCCGAGGGATCGAGGTCGCCCTCGCTGTCGTAGGCGCCGAACGCGATCAGCTCGAAGTCACGGTTCTCCAGCGTCGCCGGGGCGCCGAGCAGCGCCGAGATCTCGTCGACGAGCTCCTGGTAGTCACCCACGTGGTGGAACGATGCGGCGTCCGGCGTCACGGGGGCATTCTCCCCCATCCCGCCGCGGCCTTCATACATCTGTCTGAGATCTGCGGCACGGATGCGTGACAGCTGTCGATGGTCGTCGATCGGGGGGATCCTTAGGTTTCACGGTGGTTCTATCTGCTGGTTTGTGGAGGTGCCCCGTGCTGGGTCCCGTGATTCTCGCCGCGTCGCGCAGCGACCGGATGCGACGCCTGATCTCGGCCGCGCCCGTGACCAAGCAGGTCGTCGACCGCTTCATCCCCGGTGAGGGCGTCGACGACATCGTCCCCGTCATCCGGGACCTCACCGCCGAGGGCCTCGAAGTGACGATGGACGTCGTCGGCGAGGACATCACCCGCCCCGAGCAGGCCGCCGCCGCCCGTGACGCCTACCTGGAGCTGATCGACCGGCTCGCGGAACTGGAGCTGGGCGAACGCGCCGAGATGTCGGTGAAGCTGTCCCTCTTCGGCCAAGCGCTGGAGGGCGGCCACGAGCTGGCCCTCAGGAACGTCCGCCCCGTCGTCGAGGCCGCCGCCGCGATCGGTACGACCGTCACGCTCGACGCGGAGGACCACACCACCCTCGACTCGATGTTCGCCATCCACGAGGAGCTGCGCCGGGACTTCCCCCAGACCGGCTGCGTCATCCAGGCCTACCTCTTCCGCACCGAGTCCGACGCCCGCCGGCTCGCCGCGAACGGCAGCCGGGTGCGGCTGGTGAAGGGCGCCTACAAGGAGCCCGCCTCCGTCGCCCATCAGCAGAAGACCGAGATCGACAAGGCGTATGTCCGCGCCCTGAAGATCCTCATGGACGGCGAGGGGTACCCGATGATCGGGTCCCACGACCCGCGCCTCATCTCCATCGCCCAGGAACTCGCCCACCGCGCCGGGCGCAAGCTCGACGAATACGAGTTCCAGATGCTGTACGGCATCCGCACCGAAGAGCACCACCGGCTCGCCGCCGAGGGCCACCGGATGCGCGTCTACACCGCGTACGGCACGGACTGGTACGGCTACTTCATGCGCCGTCTTGCCGAGAAGCCGGCGAACCTGCGCTTCTTCGTCCGCAGCATGCTGAGCCGAGGCTGATTCATGACAGTCACCGTGAAGCTCTGCCGGGGGTCCGGGGGTCGTCCCCCGGGAGAACACGGCCTCCGCTCGATGATCAGCAAGGGCTGAGCCCGCAACACCCGCTCAACATCAAGGAGTTACGGATCTCATGGACGCTGTGACCCAGGTCCCCACCCCCGTCAACGAGCCGGTGCACGGCTACGCCCCCGGCTCACCCGAGCGGGCCCGGCTGGAGGCCAAGCTGAAGGAGCTGGCCGAGAACCCGATCGACCTGCCCTGCACCATCGGCGGCGAGCAGCGGATGGGCGGCGGCGACCGCTTCGACGTCGTCCAGCCCCACAACCACAAGGCCCGCCTCGGCACCTACGCCAACGCCACCCAGCAGGACGCGCGGGACGCCATCGACGCGGCCCTCGCCGCCGCGCCCGCCTGGCGCGCGATGTCCTTCGACGACCGTGCCGCGATCATCCTGCGCGCCGCCGACCTGCTCGCCGGCCCCTGGCGCGAGACCATGGCCGCCTCCACCATGCTCGGCCAGTCCAAGACCGCCCAGCAGGCCGAGATCGACACCCCCTGCGAGCTCGTCGACTTCTGGCGCTTCAACGTCAAGTACGCCCGCGACCTGCTCGCCGAGCAGCCTCCGGCGAACTCCCCGGGCGTCTGGAACCGCCTCGACCACCGTCCGCTGGAGGGCTTCGTCTACGCGATCACCCCGTTCAACTTCACGGCGATCGCGGGCAACCTGCCGACCGCGCCCGCCCTCATGGGCAATGTGGTCGTGTGGAAGCCGAGCCCCACCCAGACCCACGCCGCCGTGCTGCTCATGCGGCTGCTGGAGGAGGCCGGGCTGCCGAAGGGCGTCATCAACCTCGTCACCGGTGACGGCATCGAGGTCTCCAAGGTCGCCCTGGAGCACCGCGACCTCGCCGGCATCCACTTCACCGGCTCCACCCGGACCTTCCAGTACCTGTGGAAGACGGTCGGCGCCAACATCGAGAAGTACCGCTCCTACCCGCGTCTGGTCGGCGAGACCGGCGGCAAGGACTTCGTCGTCGCCCACCCGAGCGCGGACAAGGCGGTCCTCAAGACCGCGCTGACCCGCGGTGCCTTCGAGTACCAGGGCCAGAAGTGCTCGGCGACCTCCCGGGCGTACATCCCCGCCTCCATCTGGAACTCCGGCTTCAAGGAGGAGTTCGCCGCCGAGGTCGACTACCTCACCATGGGTGACGTCACCGACCTGTCGAACTTCATCGGCGCCGTCATCGACGAGCGCGCCTTCGCCAAGGTCAAGGCCGCGATCGACCGCGCCAAGTCCGACCCGGCCTGCACGATCGTCGCGGGCGGCTCCTACGACGACTCGGTCGGCTGGTTCGTCCGCCCGACCGTCGTCGAGTGCACCGATCCGGAGAACGAGGTGTTCACCACCGAGTACTTCGGCCCCTTCCTCGCGGTGTACGTCTACGAGGACGACAAGTACGAGGAGATGCTGACCCAGATGGAGTCGGTCTCCGACTACGCCCTCACGGGGTCGGTCATCGCCGGTGACCGCGCGGCCGCCGCGTACACGATGGACAAGCTCCGTTACGCCGCCGGCAACTTCTACATCAACGACAAGTCCACCGGCGCAGTCGTCGGGCAGCAGCCGTTCGGCGGCGGTCGCGCCTCCGGCACGAACGACAAGGCGGGCGCCCCGCAGAACCTGATGCGCTGGACCCTGACCCGCGCGATCAAGGAGACGCTGGTCCCGCCGACGGACTACGCGTACCCGCACATGGGCTGACCGGCCCCGCACGAGAACACCGCCCCATTCACCCGGAAGGGTGAATGGGGCGGTGGTGTGCGGCGTGCCGAAAGCGCAGGTGGGCGGCGTGTGACGCAATCCACCGTCTCAGATAGTAGGAAGTCCGATTAATTGTGGAGACAGATGCCCCGGCCTCACTTAGCTTTGTAGGAGCCGAACGTCTCGCTCGACCCAGCGAATGGCGGTCGTGAGCCGGAGGCCCTAGGCAGGCAACCCCTGCGGCCCCGCTCCCCGGCCCATCTGGGGGCACCTCCCACGCCCTTGAGGCAGTGGGGGAGTCTCACAGCCCTCTGTTTCC
This sequence comes from Streptomyces sp. NPDC030814, assembly GCF_055572155.1. Lineage (NCBI taxonomy): Bacteria > Bacillati > Actinomycetota > Actinomycetes > Kitasatosporales > Streptomycetaceae > Streptomyces > Streptomyces sp. NPDC030814. The sequence goes on along the minus strand of NZ_JBVIDX010000016.1, from coordinate 192,830 downwards.
GCACTCCGGAATGCCTCGAAGGAGTCGATTCCCCATGGCCGAGACGACCATCCGCCGCCGAGTCCGTCACGTTTCCCGGACCACCGAGTCCGACCGCAAGAACGCCGCCGCCGCCCTCCAGCGCGCCCTCGACCGCAGGGACAACGGCGGTTCCACCGGGCACTGAGCCGCCCCACCAGCCGGGAGCCGCACCCGTTCGAGGTGCGGCACGGCCGTGGGGCATCGGCTCACGCGCCGCGCCGCACCTCGAAGTGGTCGATGCGCTTGCCGTTCTGGGCGAGCGCCGACACCTTGAGCCGGGGCCGCGAACCCGCCTCGGCCTCCACCGACAGGAACGAGAACCCGGTGTAGCGGACGCGGGACCACTCCACGACCTCCGTCTTGCGGTCCTTGGACTTCGTCCACCGGAAGGACTCGATCGCGTCGCGGTCGCGGACCTTCCCCTCGTGGCTGTCCTCGACGCCCGGGGGAAAGGCGTAGAGCTCCTTGCCGCCCCCGCCCGCCGTGACGTACACGATCCCGTCCCGTGTCGGGTCGGTGGACCCGCCGATCGGCACCGGCTTGCCGACCGCGCCGTTCCTGATGGCGTCGGTCCGCTCGTACGCGTGGTTGTGCCCGTTGATCACCAGGTCCACCTGGTGCTTGGTGAACAGCGGCAGCCACTCGGCGCGTACACCCCCGTCGGACGCGTGGCGCGAGGTGGAGTACGCGCAGTGGTGGAAGTAGACGACGACGAAATCGACCGACGTGTCGGCCCGCAGCTCGCCCAGCCGCCTGTCGAGCCACTTGGTCTGCCTGCCGCCCGTGTAGCCGAGGTTGGCCGGGATCTCGTACGAGACGTCGTTCGCGTCGAGCGCGACCACACCGACGTTGCCGTAGACGAACGAGTACACGCCCGGCGCCCCGCGCGGGTCGAAACCGCTGTCCGGGAGCGACCAGCGGGCCACCTGGCCGCCGTAGCCGTCCGGTGAGTACCAGGCCTCCATGTCGTGGTTGCCGGTCGTCACCATCCACGGCACCGACTTCGCCACCAGCTCGTTCTGCTTGAGGAACAGATCCCAGAAGCCGGGGTCGTAGGAGTCCGACTTCTCGCCGTGGCCGGTGGTGTCCGCGTAGCAGATGTCGCCCGCGTGGAGATGGAAGGCGGGGCTCTCCCGCAGCAGCACATGGTCGTTGGCGAGGGCGTCCTTGCTGACGCCCTGGTCGCCGAAGGCGGTGAAGACGAACCGTTCCGGGCTCGCGGGCGCCGTACGGAAGGACGTGATCGTCTTCCGGTGGGCCGGCGCGGCCGGGTCGAAGCCCTCGTGACCGACGCCGTAGTAGTACGTCGTGCCGGGCTTCAGGCCGTCCAGCGCCGCGTGCACGTAGTACTGCTCGAACGCCGGGCGCACGCCCTGGAGTTCCGGGGTGTACAGGTCGCGGATCTCGGCGTCGACGCGCCGGCTCAGCTCCTCGGGCCGCAGCCCCACCCGCACGAAGGGCTTCTTGACGGCCGCCGGAAGCTGCCAGGAGATCCGCATCTGCGTCTTCGGGTCGGCGCCGAAGGCGAGATGGCGGCCGAAGGGGACGACCGCCGAGGCGGGCACCCGTTCCGTGGCCGTGACGGAGGGCGAGGGGGACCGCCGTCCGGTCGCCGTGTCGGACCCGGAGCAGCCGGTCAGCAGCCCGCCGGCCACCGCCCCGGCGGTCACCAGCGTGCGCCGCCGCGTCAGCTTCGTGCGCAGGTACTCGTACTGTTCCGGCATGCTGAGACGGAGGGCCAGCTGCTCGGGGATGCCGACGTCGGGGACGGGGAGTCCGGGGGGCCTCCCCCTGGATGGCGCAGTCATGATGGGCAACTTCCCAGCAGAGGCCAACTCCCGGCAAACGCAGGGGTGAACGCCGGTCAACGGCTCGGTGCCGACGTCACCCTGCCGCGTCCATATCGCGGACAGCCCGTGTCATCCCGTGGGACAAGGAGTACGGTGCCGCACATGTCTCGCAGCCTCAATCTCGCAGTGATCCCCGGTGACGGCATCGGTCAGGAAGTCGTGGCCCAGGGTCTCAAGATCCTCTCCGCCGTCCTTCCGCAGGATGTGAAGCTGGAGACGAAGGAGTACGACTTCGGTGCCAAGCGCTACCACGCCACCGGTGAGACCCTCACCGACGCCGACCTGGCAGCGCTGAAGCAGCACGACGCGATCCTGCTGGGCGCGATCGGCGACCCGAGCGTCCCCTCCGGCGTCCTGGAGCGCGGCTTCCTGCTCAAGCTCCGCTTCGCCTTCGACCACCACGTCAACCTCCGTCCGTCGAAGCTGCTGCCGGGTGTCGCCACCCCGCTCGCCGGCCAGCCGGAGATCGACTTCGTCGTGGTCCGCGAGGGTACCGAGGGCCCGTACACCGGTAACGGCGGCACCATCCGCAAGGGCACCCCGCAGGAGGTCGCCACCGAGGTCTCCGTGAACACGGCCTTCGGTGTCGAGCGCGTGGTCCGCGACGCCTTCGCCCGCGCCCAGGCCCGCCCCCGCAAGAAGCTCACGCTGGTCCACAAGAACAACGTGCTGACCTTCGCGGGCCACCTGTGGACGAACACCTTCAACAAGGTGGCCGAGGAGTTCCCCGAGGTCACCACCGACTACATCCACGTCGACGCCGCGACCATCTACCTGGTCACCGACCCCGGCCGCTTCGACGTGATCGTCACCGACAACCTCTTCGGTGACATCATCACCGACCTCGCCGCGGCCGTCTCCGGCGGCATCGGCGTCGCCGCCTCCGGCAACATCAACCCGTCCGGCGAGTTCCCGTCCATGTTCGAGCCCGTCCACGGCTCGGCCCCGGACATCGCCGGCCAGGGCAAGGCCGACCCGTCCGCCACGGTCCTGTCCGTCGCCCTGCTCCTGCGCCACCTCGGCTACGAGGCCGAGGCCGCACGCATCGAGGAGGCCGTCTCCGCCGACCTCGCGGAGCGCGTGGGCAAGCCCGCCCGTACGACGGACGAGATCGGCGACGCCCTCGCCGTACGAGTAGCCGGCTGACCCGCCGCGCACTCGAAAGCTCCCCCGGACCCCGAGCCCCACGGCTCCGGCCCGGTGCGGGGGACTCCTTCGAAAGCCGCCGGGTCGCATCGCACCCGGCGGCTTCCGCATGCTCCCGCCGGGTGTCACCATCATCCCCTGGGCCGCATCGCACCGTATTCGTCCACGGTCATCCACGTTTCGTCCACGCCCCCCGCCAGGCGATAATCGAACGAGGTGCCGCGGAATGAGGGAATGCTCGGACGTCCTAACACTGGCCACTGGCAGTGCGGATGTGAGCGCGGCCCGTCACACACAACCGGTGAAGGACATCACTCATGACGACGCCCACGATCGAGCTGAAGCCGTCCGCCCATCCGCTCTCCGACGCCGAGCGCGAGGCGATCCTGGCCAACCCCGGCTTCGGCCGCCACTTCACCGACCACATGGTGACGATCAAGTGGACCGAGGGCCGTGGCTGGCACGACGGGCAGCTCGTGCCGTACGGCCCGCTCTCCCTCGACCCCGCGAACATGACCCTGCACTACGCGCAGGAGATCTTCGAGGGGCTCAAGGCGTACCGCCGGCCCGACGGCTCCGTGGCCACGTTCCGCCCGGAGATGAACGCCCTGCGCTTCCAGAAGTCCGCCCGGCGCCTCGCGATGCCCGAGCTGCCGGTGGAGACCTTCATCGAGGCGTGCGACCTGCTGGTCCAGCAGGACCAGGCATGGGTGCCCGCGCACGGCGGCGAGGAGTCCCTCTATCTGCGCCCCTTCATGATCGCCACCGAGGTGGGCCTGGGTGTGAAGCCGGCCAACGAGTACCTCTTCCTGGTCATCGCCTCCCCGGCCGGCGCCTACTTCCCCGGTGGCGTCAAGCCCGTCTCCATCTGGGTCTCCGAGGACCATGTCCGCGCCGTCCCCGGCGGCATGGGCGACGCCAAGACCGGCGGCAACTACGCCGCGTCCCTGCTGGCCCAGGCCGAGGCCGCCGCGGAGGGCTGCGCCCAGGTCTGCTACCTCGACGCGGTCGAGCGGAAGTGGGTCGAGGAACTCGGCGGCATGAACCTGTACTTCGTGTACGGCGACCGCATCGTCACCCCCTCCCTCACCGGCTCGATCCTGGAGGGCGTCACCCGTGACTCCCTGCTGACCGTCGCCGCCGACCTCGGCTACGCCGCCGAGGAGGGCCGTATCTCCATCGACCAGTGGCAGGCCGACTCCGAGAGCGGCGCCCTCACCGAGGTCTTCGCCTGCGGCACCGCAGCGGTCATCACCCCCGTCGGCACGGTCAAGCGCACCGGCGCCGCCTGGCAGCAGGGCGGCGGCGAGCCCGGCCCGGTCACCCTCAAGCTCCGCGAGGCGCTGCTGGACATCCAGCGGGGCACGGTCGAGGACAAGCACGGCTGGATGCACGTCCTGGCCTGACGCCCACCCGGGCCCGACCTCGGGGCCGCCGCGGACCACGCGTCCGCGGCGGCCCTTTTCCGGCTTCCGGCTCCTCGCGCTCTTTGAGTGACGCTCGAATCCTCTTACTCATGCAGTCGCGGGTACTTCCCTTCGCCCTTGCGCCAAGTTTAGAGTGACGCTCTAACATCCGGGACGCCAGGAGGTGCCGCCCATGCGACTCACCCCCACCGAACGCGACCGCCTGCTGCTCTTCGGTGCCGCGGAGCTGGCCCGGGCCCGGCGGGCGCGCGGCCTGCGGCTGAACGTGCCCGAGGCGACCGCGCTCATCGCGGACACCGTCTGCGAGGCCGCGCGGGACGGGGCGAGGCTCGACGAGGCGATCGCACGGGCACGGGCGGTGCTCGGACCGGACGACGTCCTGCCCGGCGTGGCGGACATCGTCACCGAGGTGCAGGTCGAGGCGGTCTTCGACGACGGCTCCCGGCTCGCCGTGGTCGCCGAACCGATCGGCGACGGCCTCGGCGAGCAGGCTCCCGGGGCGCTGCTCCCGGGACCCGCGCACACCGAACCCGAGGCGGTCGTGCGGCTGACGGTGACCAACACGGCCGCCGTGCCCGTCTCCGTCACCTCCCACTTCCACTTCTTCGAGGCCAATCCGCGACTGGACTTCACCCGGGCCGAGGCGTACGGGATGCGGCTGGCCGTGCCCGCGGGGTCGTCGGTGCGGTTCGGGCCGGGGGAGAGCGTCGAGGTGGGGCTGGTGCCGATCGGGGGCGAACGGATCGCGATCGGCTTCGCGGGACTCGTCGACGGGCCCCTCGACGCGCCCGGAGCGAAGGAGGAGGCCCTGCGCAGGGCCGCCGCCTGCGGATATCTGGGGGCCGCGCGATGAAGCCGTCCATGCATACGCCGACGAACCCCCCGGCGAACACCTCGATCGATCCTTACGCGTACGCCGCGACCCACGGCCCCCGCGCGGGTGACCGGCTCCGGCTCGGCGACTCGGGCCTCGTGATCCGCGTCGAGTCCGACGCCCAGCGCCACGGCGACGAGTTCCTCGCGGGCTTCGGCAAGACCGCGCGGGACGGGCTGCACCTCAAGGCGGCGGCGGTCCGGGAGACCTGTGACGTCGTCATCAGCAACGTCATCGTGATCGACGCGGTGCTGGGCATCCGGAAGGTGTCGATCGGCATCCGGGAGGGGCGCATCCACGCCGTCGGGCGGGCCGGGAACCCGGACACCCTCGACGGGGTCGACGTCGTGGTGGGCACCGGCACGTCCATCGTGTCCGGCGAGGGGCTGATCGCCACTGCCGGGGCCGTGGACACACATGTCCATCTGCTGTCGCCGCGGATCATGGAGGCCTCGCTGGCCTCCGGGGTCACCACGATCATCGGCCAGGAGTTCGGGCCGGTGTGGGGCGTCGGGGTCAACTCGCCGTGGGCCCTGCGGCACGCGTTCGCCGCGTTCGACGCCTGGCCGGTCAACATCGGCTTCCTCGGCCGGGGTTCGTCGTCCCACGAGGCCCCGCTGGTCGAGGCCCTCGCCGAGGGCGGCGCCTCCGGCTTCAAGGTGCACGAGGACATGGGCGCCCACACCCGGGCGCTGGACACGGCGTTGCGCGTCGCCGAGGAGCACGACGTACAAGTGGCCCTGCACAGCGACGGGCTGAACGAGTGCCTGTCGGTCGAGGACACCCTGCGGGTGCTGGAGGGCCGTACGATCCACGCCTTCCACATCGAGGGCTGCGGCGGCGGACACGTGCCGAACGTCCTGAAGATGGCCGGGGTGCCGAACGTCATCGGCTCCTCCACCAACCCCACCCTCCCCTTCGGCCGGGACGCCGTCGCCGAGCACTACAGGATGATCGTCTCCGTCCACGGCCTGAAGACCGATCTGCCCGGCGACGCGGCCCTGGCCCGGGACCGCATCCGTGCCGGGACGATGGGCGCCGAGGACGTGTTGCACGACCTGGGCGCCATCGGCATCACCTCCTCCGACGCGCAGGGCATGGGGCGCGCGGGGGAGACGGTGCGCCGGACCTTCGCCATGGCCGGGAAGATGAAGGCCGAGTCCGGCGTCCCGGACGACCACGACAACGAGCGCGTCCTGCGCTACATCGCCAAGCTCACCGTCAACCCGGCCATCGCGCACGGCCTCGCCCACGAGATCGGCTCCCTGGAGGTCGGCAAGCTCGCCGACATCGTGCTCTGGCGCCCCGAGTACTTCGGCGCCAAACCGCAGCTGGTACTGAAGTCCGGCTTCCCGGCGTACGGCGTCGTCGGCGATCCGAACGCGGCCACCGACACCTGCGAACCCCTCGTCCTGGGGCCGCAGTTCGGGGCGCACGGGGCCACCGCCGCAGACCTCTCCGTCGCGTTCGTGGCGCGGGCCGCGCTCGACGCGGGCGCCGACCGGCTGCCCACCCGCCGCCGCAGGGTCGCGGTGCGCGGCACCCGGGGCATCGGCCCCGCCGACCTCGTCCACAACTCCCGCACGGGATCGGTCGATGTCGACCAGCGCACCGGACTGGTCACCCTCGACGGGGAGCCGCTGCGCTCCCGGGCGGCCGACTCCGTCTCCCTCAACCGGCTGTACTTCCTCTGAGAGGCCCTCCGATGTCCGCTGCCGCCGACGGCTTCCGCATGCCCGCCGAATGGGCCCCGCACGAACGCACCTGGATGGCGTGGCCCGGCCCCAACCCCACCTTCGAAGACCCCGACGACCTGACCGCCGCCCGCACCGCCTGGGCCTCGGTCGCCCGCGCCGTCCGCCGCTTCGAACCGGTGACGGTGGTGTGCGGGCCGGGGCAGGCCGCCGAGGCCGCCGCCCTCCTCGGCCCCGGCATCGACACCGTCGAACGCGAGCTGGACGACGCCTGGATGCGCGACATCGGTCCGACCTTCCTGACCGACGGCCGGGGGCGCCTGGCCGCCGTCGACTGGCGGTTCAACGGCTGGGGCGCCCAGCCCTGGGCCCGCTGGGAGCACGACGCGAGGATCGCTGCGTCCGTGGCGGACCTCGCCGGGGCCCGGACGTACGCCTCGCGGCTCGTCAACGAGGGCGGCGCGATCCATGTCGACGGGGAGGGCACCGTCCTGCTCACGGAGACGGTGCAGCTCGGGCCCGAACGCAATCCCGGCTGGACCCGCGAGCAGGTCGAGGCGGAGATCCATGCCCAGCTCGGCACCCGCAAGGCGATCTGGCTGCCGCGCGGCCTCACCGGCGACTATCCGCCCGGCGGTTTCGGCACCCTGGGCCACGTCGACATCGTCGCCGCGTTCGCGCGGCCGGGGGTGGTCGTCGCCCACTCCCAGCCGGACCCCGCCCACCCCGACCACGAGATCACCGAGGAGATCATCGGACTGCTGCGGTCCCAGACCGACGCGCACGGGCGGCGCCTGGAGGTCGTCGAGGTCCCCGCCCCGACCGAGCTGGAGGCGGACGGCCGCTGGGCCGACCACTCCTACATCAACCACTACCTCTGCAACGGCGGAGTCGTCCTGTGCGGCTTCGACGACCCGCGCGACGAGACGGCCGCCGCGATCTTCCGGCGGCTGTTCCCCGACCGCACGGTCACCCTGGTCGACGCCCGCACGATCTTCGCCGGCGGAGGCGGTATCCACTGCATCACCCAGCAACAGCCCAGGGGCGGCGTCCGGTAGAAACGTACGGATGAGCACACCACCGAGCGCACCCGTGCGCGTCCTGCGTTGCGCCGCCTGCGACCAGCCCCTCACCGGGCCCCTGCAGCTGCTGCCCGAGGTGCCCGAACGTCCGCTGTACGACGGGCGGAAGAACGCCGACGGCTCGCGGGGCGCCCCGTCGACGATGCCGCGCGGGACGTACGCGGTGGATCCGCTGCCGTGCGGGGCACCGTACGTTCCGCACCCCGATCCCGAGTGGATGGACGTCGCCCATCCCGGCAACGCGGTGCACCTGGACCCCGACGGGCCGGGCTGCCTGATGTCCGCCGGGCCGCGCGACACCCTGGTGGTGCACCCCGAGGACACCCGACGGTACCTGTCCCAGAACCCGGCCGTGCAGGAGTCCGGATGCTGCGAGGTGGGACGCACGGGGCCCAACGAGCTGTGCGGAGGGTGCGGCGCGGTGGTCGCGACGCTGTTCGCCGGCTGCACCGGCCCCTACGAGACCCACTTCCTGCCCGACGCCGTACGCGTGGCCGCCCCATGACCCGCCGCCGCAACACCGCCCCGCCCCGCGAGGAGGTCCTCGGCGCCGCCATGGCCATGATCGCCGAGCGGGGTCTGGAGAAGCTCACCATGGCGGCGCTCGGCCGTGAGGTCGGTATGAGCAGCGGCCACCTCCTCTACTACTTCCACTCCAAGGACGAGCTGCTGCTGCGGACCCTGGAGTGGAGCGAGGGCCGGCTCGGCATCGAGCGCGCCCGGCTCCTCACCCGGACCGCCCCGGCCCGCGAACGTCTGGACGCGTACGTCGACCTCTACGTCCCCGACGGCCACCGCGACCCCCACTGGACGCTCTGGCTGGAGGTCTGGAACCGTTCGCAGAACGCCGACGACGACGCCCGCGACCGCCAGGCCGCCATCGAGGGCGCCTGGCACCGCGACCTGGTGGCGCTGCTCGCCGAGGGCATGTCACGCGGCGAGTTCCGGGCGGTCGACGCCGACCGGTTCGCCGCCCGGCTGCGGGCCCTCCTCGACGGCTTCTCCATCCAGGTGGCCATCGGGCTGCGCGGGGCGGACCGTGGCCTGATCCTGTCCCATGTACGAGAGTTCCTGGACGAGTCACTGGGGTGAACACGGCGCCCGCCCACACACAGCGCACTGTTCGCATCCTGAGACGGACGGTGATCGCGGGGACGGTATGTGCCAGACTGCCCCCGTGCTCTCGTTCGCCATGATTATTGGCAGCAGGCGCGCCGGTCCGCAGTGACCGCCACGTACGACCACGTACGGGCGGACACCGTCGTCCTCGACCCGCGCGCAGACCTCTCGCACCCGCGAGAGGTTTTTCGCTTTTCTGGCCCACCCCCAGCCGGGAACGCAGCGCGCGGGATGATGGGAGGACGGTGGAGCCGGTCATTCCGGTACAGACCGAGATCCGACATCAGGAGCCGAACACCATGACGGAAACCAGCGAACTCGACGACTCGTTCCACGTCTTCGACACCACCTTGCGAGACGGCGCCCAGCGCGAGGGCATCAACCTCACCGTCGCGGACAAGCTGGCCATCGCTCGGCACCTGGACGACTTCGGAGTGGGCTTCATCGAGGGCGGCTGGCCGGGCGCCAATCCCAGGGACACCGAGTTCTTCGCGCGCGCCCAGAAGGAGATCGACTTCAAACACGCCCAGCTCGTCGCCTTCGGCGCCACCCGCCGCGCCGGCGGCAGAGCGAGCGAGGACCCCCAGGTCAAGGCACTCCTCGACTCCGGTGCCCCGGTCATCACCCTCGTCGCCAAGTCCCACGACCGGCATGTGGAGCTGGCGCTGCGCACCACCCTGGAGGAGAACCTGGAGATGGTCCGCGACACCGTCTCCCACCTCCGGGAGCAGGGCCGCCGGGTCTTCGTCGACTGCGAGCACTTCTTCGACGGGTACCGCGCCAACCCCGAGTACGCCAAGTCCGTCGTCCGCACCGCAGCCGAGGCCGGCGCAGACGTCGTGATCCTCTGCGACACCAACGGCGGCATGCTCCCCGCCCAGGTCCAGGCGGTCGTCTCCACGGTCCTCGCCGACACCGGCGCCCGGCTCGGCATCCACGCCCAGGACGACACCGGCTGCGCGGTCGCCAACACCCTCGCCGCCGTCGACGCGGGCGCGACGCACGTCCAGTGCACGGCCAACGGCTACGGCGAGCGGGTCGGCAACTCCAACCTCTTCCCGGTCGTCGCGGCCCTGGAGCTCAAGTACGGCAAGAAGGTCCTCCCCGACGGCGCCCTGCGCGAGATGACCCGCATCTCCCACGCGATCGCCGAGGTCGTCAACCTCACCCCGTCCACGCACCAGCCGTACGTCGGCGTCTCCGCCTTCGCGCACAAGGCCGGCCTGCACGCCTCCGCCATCAAGGTCGACCCCGACCTGTACCAGCACATCGACCCCGAACAGGTCGGCAACACCATGCGGATGCTGGTCTCCGACATGGCGGGCCGCGCCTCCATCGAGCTCAAGGGCAAGGAGCTGGGCGTCGACCTCGGCGGTGACCGCGAGCTGATCGGCCGGGTCGTCGAGCGGGTCAAGGAGCGTGAACTCAAGGGCTACACCTACGAGGCGGCGGACGCGTCCTTCGAACTCCTGCTCCGCGAGGAGGTGGCCGGCAAGCCGCTGCGCTATTTCAGCACCGAGTCCTGGCGCGCCATCGTCGAGGACCGCCCCGACGGCAGCCACGCCAACGAGGCCACCGTCAAGCTGTGGGCCAAGAGCGAGCGCATCGTCGCCACCGCCGAGGGCAACGGCCCGGTCAACGCCCTGGACCGCGCACTGCGCGTCGCCCTGGAGCGGATCTACCCCCAGCTCGCCAACATGGAGCTGGTCGACTACAAGGTCCGCATCCTGGAGGGCAAGCACGGCACCCACTCCACGACCCGTGTGCTGATCTCCACCACCGACGGCACCGGCGAGTGGTCCACGGTGGGCGTCGCCGAGAACGTCATCGCCGCCTCCTGGCAGGCCCTGGAGGACGCCTACACCTACGGCCTGCTCCGGGCCGGGGTCGAACCGGCGGAGTGACCTGGGCCGGGGACCAGACCTGACCGGGCTTCAGCCCGGAGATGTACGCCGTGGCGAAGCGGACGGCGGACTCGTACGGGTCGTCGCCATGGTGCTCGACCCTCAGGCTGTAGCGGTGGCCGGGCAGCAGCCGCTGCTCGCCGTGCCGTCCTCGTCCACCGGCACACGACGGCGCCGGCCGGGTCCCGGTCACCGTCACGGGCGCGGCCCCGGAAGCGGTCACGTGACTTAGGGGTCCTCTCACTGTGCCCGCCCGGGGCGCGTGGTCTGGCGCCTTGCGAGGCACGGCACCAGACCACGCGACCTGATCGGACGCTCATAGTGAAAGGACCCCTTGCGGACGAGGTCACGTGACCTACGGACCAGCCTCGCCGCCCACCGGGGGGCGCTCGCGAAGTTCCCCGCGCCCCTGACGTGGGGCCTGCGGCCCACCCCTCAGGTGAAAGGCGTGGGGCGCGGCCCCGGCTTTCAGGTGCTCTTCAGGGGTGCGGGAACTGCGCGAGCAACCCTCACCGGCCCGCACCGCGCCCGACGGCGGGACTCGGCAGTCCGGTGCTCCCGGGGCAGCCGAGCGTGCCCGCCCCCCGGCCCCCGGCGGGAAGCCGAACCCCCGGTCCGGTTTATCGCCGCTCCGATCGTCCGTTTTCGTAGCGATCGAGGTAGTTTCGTAGGTATGAAGGGCGCACTGGTCCGACCCCTGACCCGTCTCCTGATCGTGCCGCTCATCGCAGCAGCCCTGGCGGTGCTGTCGGTCGGCGCGCCCGGCGCCCACGCGGCCACCGATCCCTCGACGGTGGCCGCGTCCCTGCGCGAGAACCCCGTCTACGTCGACCCGGCCGCCTCCGATCTGCTCTCCGCATCGGACGCCGAAGCGCTCGCCGACAAGATCGTGGACGCGGACGAGCCGATCTTCGTCGCGGTCCTCCCGGCCGACCAGCCCACCCAGAACCTCTTCCGCAACCTCCGCACGGAGACCGGCATCACCGGCCTGTACGCCATCCGCCTCGGCGACCGTTTCGACGCGCGGGCCGACAGCAGCGTCATGAGCGCGGGGACGGTGTCGAACCTGGTCTCGGCGGCGCAGGGCGCGGGCGACGCCAAGGCGCAGCTCAACGATTTCGTCGACGCCGCCCTGCGCAGCAACCCGGGCGGCACGGCCCCGTCGAGCTGGAGCGGCGGCGGAGGCGGCGAGGGCGTGGATGCCGGGGCCCTGGCCGCCGTCGGCGCGGTGGTGGTGGCGGGCGGTGTCGGCGCGTACGCCCTGGTCCGCCGTCGGCGCCGCCGGGAGGAGGCGGAGCGCCGCGAGGCCCTGGAGAAGCTCCGGGTGGTGGTCGACGAGGACATCACCGCCTTCGGCGAGGAACTCGACCGGCTGGACTTCCACCCCGCCGAGGCGGGCGCGGACGACGCGATGCGCGCCGACTACGAGCGCGCCCTCGACGCCTACGAGAAGGCGAAGTCGCTCATGACGGCGGCCACCCGCCCCGAGGACGTGCGCGCGGTCACCCAGACCCTGGAGGACGGCCGCTTCTCCCTCGCCCTGCTGGCCGCCCGGCGGGAGGGCCGTCCGCTCCCCGAACGCCGTGCCCCCTGCTTCTTCGACCCCCGTCACGGCCCCTCCGTCGCCGACGTCCTGTGGACCCCGCCGCTGGGCGGCGCGTCCCGCGAGGTACCGGTGTGCGCTGCGGACCAGGCCCGGCTGGTGGACGGCCGGGAGCCCATGGTCCGCGAGGTGGAGACGGTCTCCGGCGCCCGCCGGCCCTACTGGGACGCCGGCCCCGCCTACGGCCCCTGGGCGGGCGGCTACTTCGGCGGCGGCATGCTCCCGGGCCTCCTCGTCGGCACGATGCTCGGCAGCATGATGGCCACCCCCTCCTACGCGGCCGTCTACGGCGCCGGTTACGGCGACTTCGGCGCGGACAGCGGCTACGACGGCGGTGACTTCTCCGGCGGCGACTTCAACACCGACGACTTCTCCGGCGGCTTCGGGGGCGGGGACTTCGGCGGCGGGGGCGACTTCGGAGGCGGCGGGGACTTCGGCGGAGGTTTCTGAACCGCGCGTCCGGTGCCCCTGGCGGCTCACGGGCACGGGCCCGGCGCGGGAGGCACCGGGCCCGTGGACGTCGTACGTGGTGGTGCCGGGCTCCCGCTCAGAGCGTGGCGGCGGCCGACGCTATCTGGGAGGCGAACGTCGAGACCTCGGAGTAGACACCCGGGGCGTTGGGCCGGGCGCAGCCCTCGCCCCAGCTGACGATGCCGACCTGGATCCAGGCGCCGGCGTTGTCGCGGCGGAACATTGGGCCGCCCGAGTCGCCCTGGCAGGTGTCGACGCCGCCCGAGGCGAAGCCGGCGCAGATCTCTTCGCCGGCGACGAGGTCGTTGTAGAGGCCGCCGTAGGCGCGGCAGGTCGCGTCACTGATGAACGGGACCGTCGCCTTGAGCATGTAGCGCTGCTGGGCGCCGCCCTCGCGGGCCGCTCCCCAGCCGGCGACGGTGAAGTCACCGGTGTTGTACTGGGTGTTGGTGGCGATCTTCAAGGTCGGCAGGTTGATCGGCTGGGCGAGCTTGATGAGTGCCCAGTCCTTGCCGGTGCCGTTGTAGCCGGGGGCCCGGTACACCTTGGTGGAGCGGACCTGGACCCGGCCGCTGGTGCTCTGGAGGTCCACGACGCCTGCGGTGGCGGTGATGCTCGTGTTGTTTCCGCTCGCGCCGACACAGTGCGCGGCGGTGAGGACGATCTGCTGCGTGTACAGCGCGCCGCCACAGCCCATCGACAACCGGACCATGAACGGGAACTCGCCCTGCGCCGCACGCGTGCCGCCGACGACCGGCGACGGGGCGGCCTCGGCCGCCGAGACCGGCTGCAGGCTGGCGATCGCGAGCGCGGCGGCGCCGACGGCGGCGCATCTCTTCAGGGCGGTGATGAGTCGCTTCAAGGTGATGCCTTCCGTGGGGGGTTGACATGCGGGGACTCGTGCAACCGAACCGATGATTGACGAGAACATGCCAAATCAGACAGCGCTTGCGAGCGTGCGCTGGCATGCTCAAATCAATTTCGGTTGCTGGATTATGGGAACGCCGCGACCCCTCACACAAGAGGTACGAACCAGCCAGCTTCTTCACCGAGCGGCTCGGTTCTAGGACGGAGTCTGTCCTAGAGGGCGCCTGGGTTGGCCTCATGGTCACCCACGACAGCGCCGAAGCCTCCGCCGAAGCCCATGTGCCCGCCGACGCGCGGACCTTCGAAAACGCCGATCATCTGGACGCGTGGCTGGGCGCTCACCCCGCACCGCACCCCGGTCTGTGGGTGAAGGTCGCCAAGAAGGGGAGCGGGATCCCGTCCGTCGGTGCCGGGGAGGTCAATGACGTCGCCCTCTGCCACGGCTGGATCACCGGGCACCGGCGCCGGTTCGACGAGGTCCACTACCTGCAGCGGATCACACCGCGCAGGCCGCGCAGCGACTGGTCGATGGTGAACGTGCGCAGAGTGGAGCAACTGACCGCCCAGGGGCGCATGCGGCCCGGCGGACTCGCGGAGGTCGACGAGGCGAAGGCGGACGGGCGCTGGGCGGCGGCGTACGAGTCCCAGAAGGAGGCCGGCGTGCCGGGGGATCTGGCGGCGGACCTCGCCCGCAGCCCCCGCGCCCGGCAGGCGTTCGAGCGGCTCGGGAGGACGGACCGGTACCTCGTCATCCTGGGCCTGCTGAAGGCCCGTACCCCCCGCACGCGTGCCGCCCCTCTGCGCACGGCACTGGACGGGCTGGAAGCGGGCCACCCGCGGTGAGGACCGGCCGGCGTCCCCGGCCGGTCCGCCCCGCTTCCACTCGCCCGGGTCACTCGGCGTTGCGGATCGCCGAGATGTCGAAGCGCAGCTTGATCTTGTCGGAGACCAGCACACCGCCCGTCTCCAGCGCGGCGTTCCAGGTCAGGCCCCACTCGGAGCGCAGGATCTCCGCCTTGCCCTCGAAGCCGACGCGCTCGTTGCCGAAGGGGTCCTTCGCGGCACCGTTGAACTCCAGGTCGATGGTGAGCGGCCTGGTGGTGCCGAGGATGGAGAGGTCACCGGTGATGCGGTACTCGTCGCCGCCGAGAGCCTCGGCGGTGGTGGAGCGGAAGGTCATCGCCGGGAACTCCTCCGTCCGGAAGAAGTCCGCGCTCTTCAGGTGACCGTCCCGGTCGGCGTTGCCGGTGTCGATGCTGTCCATCTTGACGTCGATGGAGGCGGTCGAGCGGGACGGGTCCGTGCCGTCGAGGTGCAGCGAACCGGAGAAGTCGAGGAAGCCGCCCTTGACGTTGGTGACCATGGCGTGCCGGGCCACGAAGCCGATGGTCGTGTGGGACGGGTCGATCGTGTAGTCGCCGGTCAGCGCGGCCAGCTCGGGGTTCACCGGGGAGGCGGTCACCACGGCCGTCTCGGAGGCGGCGGTCTCGTTCTTGCGGCCGAAGATGCTCATGACGTGCTCCTAGGGATGAGGTCGTTCAATGTTCAACGAAGTGAACACGGCCCACCGTAGACCTATTCCGTTCAATTTTCAACCGTGTCTGCTGGGTGATCGAGAAGTCACACAGCGTTGATCTGTTCTCACGGGGGTGGTACGGCATGGGCATGACCCCCTCACGCCGTACGCTCCTCCTCGCCGCGACCCTGGCGGCCGCGACCACCCCCACCGCCGCCCGCGCCACCACCCAGCCCACCACCGACGAGGCCGAGTCCGCGGAACCCGGCAGCTCCGACGAGCCCGGAAACCCGGGCGAGCCCGACGAGTTCGCCGCTCTCCGTCACCGCTGGCTCACCCTGGCCCTCGGCACCGGCTACGACCCCACCGCCGAGCCCTACGCCTCCCGCCTCCGGGAGACCGGCGAACTGGCCCGGGGCTTCCGCACGACCATGGCCCCCGCCCCTCACTCCCTCTGGCCGGACCGCCCCTTCGACCCGCCCGCCGGTATCACCCGGAGCTACAGCCGGCTGTGGACGATGACTCAGGCGTACATCCAGCCTGGCACCGGCTCGACGGGCGACGCCACCCTCCTCGCGGACATCACCCGCGGCCTCGACCACCTCTCCACGACCGTCTACAACCCCTCGACCACGCGCTACGGCAACTGGTGGGAGTGGCAGATCGGCAGTCCCCGCCTCCTGACGGACATCGTCGCGGCCCTCCATGACGAGCTGACACCCGCCCGGACGGCCGCCGCCTGCGCGGCGATCGACCACTTCATCCCCGACTCGATGCTGCGCGAGTACAGCGGCACCTCCACCGGCGCCAACCGGGTCGACCTCTGCCGCTCCGTCGCCCTGCGCGGCATCCTCGGACGGATCCCCGAGAAGATCGCCCTCGCCCGCGACGCCCTGTCGCCCGTCTTCCCCCACGTCACCCATGGCGACGGGCTCTACGCCGACGGCTCGTTCGTGCAGCACACCTGGGTCGCGTACTCGGGGACGTACGGGCAGGTGATGCTCGACGGGCTGGGGCGGCTGTTCGCCCTGCTGGCCGGGTCCACCTGGCAGGTCACCGACCCGGGAAGGCAGATCGTCCTCGACAGCGTCGAACGGGCGTACGCGCCCCTCATCCACGACGGCCTCGTCATGGACACCGTCAACGGCCGCGCCATCAGCCGCGGATATCTGAAGAGCGACGACCGGCGCCTCCTGCGCGGGGACCACTTCCACGGACAGGCGCTCATCGCGGCGATCGCCCTCCTCGCGCTGGGCGCCGACGCGGCCGCGCGCGAGCGGTGGCACGGGCGGGTCAAGGGGTGGATCGAGCGCGACACGGTGACGCCGATCCTCACCGCCGGACAGTTCGGCGTCGCCGACCTGGCCCGGCTGCACTCCGTCGCGGCGTCCCCCGCGCCACCCGCCCCCGACCCCGTCGGCCACCGCCTCTTCGCCGCCATGGACCGTGCCGTCCACCGCCGCCCCGGCTTCGTGCTCACCCTCGCCATGGCCTCCGACCGCATCGCCCACTACGAGTGCGGCAACGGCGAGAACCCGCGCGGCTGGCACACCGGAGCGGGGATGACCCTGTGGTGGCCCACCGGGCGCGATGCCCGGTCCGACCAGTACACCGACTGGTTCTGGCCGACCGTCGACTGGTACCGGCTCCCCGGCACGACCGTCTCCACCAAGCCCCTCGCCGACAGGGAGGGCGGCGAATGGGGTGCCCCCAAGCCCGCCGTGCGATGGGTCGGCGGGACCACCGACGGCGAGTACGCGGCGATCGGCCAGCACCTCAAGGGGCTCGGCTCCACCCTCCAGGCCCGCAAGTCGTGGTTCTGCGTCGACGACTCCGTCATCTGCCTCGGCGCCGGGATCAGCTGCGCGGACGGGGTACCGGTCGAGACCGTCGTCGACAACCGCAACCTGGGGCACCCCGACGTCAGCGGGCACCACACCCTCGTCCGGGGCCCGGGCTGGGCCCATCTGACGGGCCACGGCGGCTGGGTCCTCCCCGGCAGCCGGCGAGCGGACCTGCGCACCCTCCGCGAGGACCGCACCGGCGCCTGGTCCGACATCAACACCGGCGGCACCACCGAGCGCCGCACCCGGCGCTGGCAGACCCTCTGGCTGGACCACGGCACCGACCCCACCGACGCCGCCTACGTCTACGTCCTGATGCCCGGGGCGTCGCGCCGCGCCGTCGCCGCCCGTTCCGCCGACCCCCGGTGGTTGTCGGTCCTCGCCAACGACAGCGCGTGCCAGGCGGTCCACGTCGCCCGACTGGGCCTGACGGCGGCGAACTTCTGGCAGGCCGGCAGGGCCGGACCGCTCACCGCATCGGCCGGGGCGAGCGTCCTGGTCCGCCGCCGGGGCCGCACCGCAACCCTCTGTGTGAGCGAACCGCCGCGCACCGGCGTGCCGATCGAGATCACCTGGAACGGCCCTGTCCGCTCGGTCGCCCGGACCGACGCCTCCGTCGAGGTGCTGGAGGCGACGGGCCGCCGCCTACGGCTCCGCGTCACCCCCGGTACCGCCTGTGCCACCCACTCCTGTGATGTGACTCTCGCCTGACGCGATCACGCGCCTTTGTTGGACCCTGACAAGCCGCACACCCCCTGAACAGTCGGGTCGGCTGCATGCCGGGACGGTTCTGTTCAGGGGTACCAGGAAAACGCGCCGGAGACTGTACGGAGTCAACGGCCCGGTTTTCTTGTTCGAGTTCGTAAGGTCGCTACATGACCGTTTTGGATGAGGCACCGGGTGAGCCGACGGACGCGCGCGGGCGAGTGGCCGAACTGCACGAGATCCGTGCCCAGGCGATCGCCGGCCCGAGTGAGAAGGCGACCGAGGCGCAGCACGCCAAGGGCAAGCTGACCTCCCGGGAGCGCATCGAGCTGTTGCTGGACCCGGGCTCCTTCAACGAGGTCGAGCAGCTGCGCCGGCACCGGGCCACCGGCTTCGGTCTGGAGGCCAAGAAGCCGTACACCGACGGTGTCGTCACCGGCTGGGGCACGGTGGAGGGCCGCACGGTCTTCGTCTACGCCCATGACTTCCGTATCTTCGGCGGCGCCCTCGGTGAGGCCCACGCCACCAAGATCCACAAGATCATGGACATGGCCATCGCGGCCGGTGCCCCGCTGGTCTCCCTCAACGACGGCGCGGGCGCCCGTATCCAGGAGGGGGTCTCCGCCCTCGCCGGCTACGGCGGCATCTTCCAGCGCAACACCAGGGCGTCCGGTGTCATCCCGCAGATCAGCGTGATGCTCGGCCCGTGCGCGGGCGGCGCGGCCTACAGCCCGGCCCTGACGGACTTCGTGTTCATGGTCCGCGAGACCTCGCAGATGTTCATCACCGGCCCGGACGTCGTCAAGGCGGTCACCGGCGAGGAGATCACCCAGAACGGGCTCGGCGGCGCGGATGTGCACGCCGAGACGAGCGGTGTCGCGCACTTCGCGTACGACGACGAGGAGACGTGCATCGCCGAGGTGCGCTACCTGCTGTCGATGCTCCCGCAGAACAACCGTGAGAACCCCCCGCGGGTGGAGCCCTCCGACCCGGTGGACCGCCGCAGCGACGTCCTCCTCGACCTGGTCCCGGCGGACGGCAACCGCCCCTACGACATGGCCAAGGTCATCGAGGAGATCGTCGACGACGGCGACTACCTGGAGGTCCACGAGCGCTGGGCCCGCAACATCATCTGCGCCCTGGGCCGGCTCGACGGCCAGGTGGTCGGCATCGTCGCCAACCAGCCGCAGACGCTCGCCGGTGTCCTGGACATCGAGGCCAGCGAGAAGGCCGCCCGCTTCGTGCAGATGTGCGACGCCTTCAACATCCCGATCGTCACTCTGCTGGACGTACCCGGCTTCCTCCCGGGCGTCGACCAGGAGCACGGTGGAATCATCCGCCACGGCGCGAAGCTGCTGTACGCGTACTGCAACGCGACCGTGCCGAGGATCTCCCTGATCCTTCGGAAGGCCTACGGAGGTGCGTACATCGTCATGGACAGCCAGTCCATCGGTGCGGACCTCACCTACGCGTGGCCCACCAACGAGATCGCGGTGATGGGCGCCGAGGGTGCCGCCAACGTCATCTTCCGCCGTCAGATCGCCGAGGCCGAGGACCCCGAGGCGATGCGGGTCCGGATGGTCAAGGAGTACAAGGCCGAGCTGATGCACCCGTACTACGCGGCCGAGCGCGGCCTCGTGGACGACGTCATCGACCCCGCGGACACCCGCGCGGTGCTCATCCGCTCCCTGGCGATGCTCCACACCAAGCACGCCGACCTGCCCTCCCGCAAGCACGGCAACCCGCCGCAGTAACCCGCCGGTTCCCTCGCGGTACCCCTGCGGAAACCTCATCCACGGAGACTGACACCCATGAACCTGCCCGATATCCGCGTCGAAAAGGGCCACGCCGAACCCGAGGAAGTGGCCGCGATCACCGCGCTGCTCCTCGCCCGCGCGGCCGCCCGGCCCACCGAGGCCCCGGCCCACCGCGGCCGCGCCCGCGCCGGCTGGCGCCGCCTGGAGCGCGAGCCGGGCTTCCGCGCCCCGCACAGCTGGCGCTGACACCGCGGCACCCAGCCGTACGAAGGCCCCGGCGCCCCCGAGAAGGGGAGCGGCCGGGGCTTTCGCGTGCGTAGGGCGGCCGGACGAACCGGCGAGGGGGAGAGGACATGGGCGTACCGGCCGAGCTGGAGGAGACCGTGGTGCATGTCGACGCGCTGCTGAGACCGATCGCCCGCCGCCCCGTGGACCTCGCCGACCCGGACCGGGAGACCCACCTGCGAGAGGGTCCGCGCCCCCTCGACGAGGCCGACGTCCGCGCACAGGCCGAGAACGCCCTCTCCGACCTCCTCGACCTCTACGAACAGACCGACGAGCCGACCCGCGCCGCCGTTCGCGCCCTCCTGTGCCGGTGCGACTCCTTCACCTGGGCCACGGGCCTGCCACCCGCCCGCACCCCGGAGTCCTTCCGCCGGGAGCTGCTCCTGCTCTCGGCCCGTGACCTCGGCCACGACACGAGAGACGAACTGGTCACCCTCCGCGACCTGGGCCGGCGGGCCGCCGAGGCCGGAGTGGACCTGCGTCCCCTCCTGCTGGAGGTGGCAGCCCTCTCCAGCATGGAGAACCGCCACGGCATGGGCTCGATCCAGGGGATCCTCACAGCCGCCGCCCAGCACCGCCCAGGGGCGCGGAGAACTGCGCGACCGACCACGACGAGCCCGCAGTCGCCGGCCTGACCCGCCGCCCACGGCGACGGGCGGGACCCCGGCAACACGAAAAGGGCCCCTCTCAACGAGGGGCCCCTTCGTACGGCTGAGCGTCGCAGACCTACCGCAGGCGCGCCATCAGCGCGTGCTCGACCAGAGTGATCAGCGCCGACTTCGCGTCGGCCCGGTGCCGCGCGTCGGTCGTGATGATCGGGGTGTCGGGCCCGATCTGCAGGGCTTCCCGGACCTCGTCCGGGTTGTACGGCTGCTGCCCGTCGAAGCCGTTCAGGGCGATGACGAACGGAAGCCCGCTGTTCTCGAAGTAGTCGACCGCCGGGAAGCAGTCGGCCAGCCGCCGGGTGTCGACGAGGACGATCGCGCCGATGGCGCCGCGGACCAGGTCGTCCCACATGAACCAGAACCGGTCCTGGCCGGGCGTGCCGAACAGGTACAGGATCAGGTCCTGGTCCAGGGTGATACGGCCGAAGTCCATGGCGACGGTCGTCGTCGTCTTGTCTCCGGTGTGGGTGAGGTCGTCGATGCCCGCGGAAGCGGACGTCATCACGGCCTCGGTACGCAGCGGGTTGATCTCCGAGACGGCCCCGACGAACGTGGTCTTGCCCACGCCGAAGCCACCCGCCACCACGATCTTCGCTGAGGTGGTGGAGCGGGAAGGACCGCCGCTAGAGCTTGCGAAGTCCACTGAGCACCCTTTCGAGCAGTGTCACGTCTGGCTGGCCACCGGCGTTCTCGTCGCCGCCGGGCTGATGGATGGCGACCAGGCCCGCCTCCGCCAAGTCGGCGACGAGGATCCTGGCCACGCCGAGAGGGATCGTCAGCAGGGCCGAGATCTCGGCCACCGACTTGATTTCCCGGCAGAGGTTGCAGATCCGCTGATGCTCGGGCAGCTGGCCCTGCATCTGGTGCGGCTGCGCGGTGGTGTGCACCAGCGCCTCGATGGCGAGCTGGTAGCGCGGCCTGGTGCGGCCGCCCGTCATGGCGTACGGGCGCACCAGGGGGTTGCTCGCCGCCCCCGCGGGAGACGGCTCCGGGGTGCGGCGCTGCGGCTGTACCGGCTGGATGCGCGGCGCCGGCGGCTGGTCGTACGGCGAAGGGCCGGGGCCCTGCGGTGCGTACGGCTGCTGGCGGCTCGGTGCGGAGGGGAAGTTGTACCGATTCTGGTCACCCTGGCCCGGCCCCTGGCCAGGGTAGGACCAGTTGCCCGACGATGAACCGCCTGGGGGTGTTGCCACGTTCTCTCCTCCTCCGACCGTGCTGGCATCCATGGCTCATTTGGAAGCCGCGTCCCGAAACCTTACGGCCCCGGGACGCCAAAACGCACCGTCTGACTGTTAGTTGAGCAGGCTGCCCTGGAGTTCCGCACGAAGATCGGGCGTCAGCACCGTGCCGGCGCGGTCCACCAGAAGGGCCATCTCGTACCCGATGAGGCCGATGTCGGCTTCCGGATGGGCAAGAACGGCGAGCGAGGAACCGTCGGAAATGGACATGATGAACAGGAATCCCCGCTCCATCTCCACAACCGTCTGATTGACGCTGCCACCTTCGAAAATGCGGGAGGCACCCGCGGTCAGAGAGGTCAGACCCGACGCGACGGCCGCCAGCTGGTCGGCTCGGTCACGCGGAAACCCTTCGGACATCGCCAGAAGGAGTCCGTCGGCGGAGACCACCACCGTGTGGGACACCCCGGGGGTGTTGTCCACGAAGTTGGTGATCAACCAGTTCAGGTTCTGTGCCGCCTGGCTCATCGGGCTCACACTAACGCTCCTGGTTGTAGGTGCTGTCAGGACCGAAGCCCTGGCCGTTCGTTTCACTGCCTGCGTTGCGCCCTCGCTGGACACCCCGGCGCAGGTTGCTCAGCCTGCCCCGGACATCCTCGGGGGCGCGGGAGATCTGTGGACCTCCCTGCGGGGTCGCCGTGGCGGCCCCCTCGACCAGATTGGCCTTGGGAACCCGCCGCGGCAGGCCGGAGGAGGTGACCCCGCCCGCCTTCGGCTTCTTCAACTGGGACGCCTGCTGCCAGCGCTCGTCGTTGGCCGAGCGCCAGTCGCCGTTCGGCCCCCCGGTCGTCGGCTGGTCCCGGGACACATCCTGACGTCCGTTCACGGCGCCCGCGCTCGTGCCGCCCGCGCTCGCGGTGGAGCCGCGGCGGGGCAGGCCGGCGTCGGTCAGCGCGTGGCCGGCGGAGGGGTTGGATCCCGGATGGTCGAAGCCTACGCGGTCCGGCTCCTTCACGTCAGCGGCCTGCGAAGATTCCGGTTCTGGAGCGTACTCGGAGCGGTAGCCGCTCTGGTAGTCCTGCTGCTGCGGCCAGTCGTCCTGATAGGACGACTCCTCGAAGCCCGAGTAGGTCTCCGGGGCCGTCGGAGCGTGCTCCTCCTGCGCGGGCTCCGCATAGGCGGGTTCCGGGTAACCACCGGTGGCGGAGAACGTGTCGTTCCCGCTCGGCAGATGCCCGTTTCCGTTCTGTGCGGCGCCTCCCTGCCCGAAGTACGCCTCGTCGTACGACGGCTGCTGCGGCTCCTCGTACGCCGTCTGCTGGTCGTAGGCCCGCTGCGGGTCCGCATAGGCCGTCGCGCCGTTGTCGTAGGACGGCTCGGGTGCCTGGAAGTCGTCACCGTAGTGCGGGGCCTCGATGGCCGCCTGCGGGCTCTGACCGTGCGTCTGGGCCTCCAGGGCCGCACGGCGCTCCTCACGCATCAGGGAGCGGCCCACCGGGTCCAGCTCGCGGATGTCGTTGGGTATCTCGTAGCGGCTGTCGTCGAAGCCCAGCTCAGCGGCGGTGCGCATCGGTGCGCTCTGCTGCTGCTGGAACGCGTGCTGCTCCGGGATGATCTGGGAGACCGTGAACTGGTCCGCCGGCTGGTGCTCGCCACCGCCACCGTGGGTGATGACGTCCGGGAGCATGACCAGGGAGGTCGTGCCCGCCTGCTCGCCGGAGGGGCGGAGCTGGACGCGGATGCCGTGGCGGTCGGAGAGGCGGCCGACCACGAACAGGCCCATGCGCTGGGAGATCGCGGCGTCCACGGTCGGCGGGTTGGCCAGCTTGTGGTTGATGTCCGCGAAGTCCTCGGCGGTGAGGCCGATGCCCTTGTCGTGGATCTCGATCATCACGCGGCCGTCGGGCAGACGGGTCGCGGTGACGCGGACCTTGGTCTGC
The DNA here is from genome assembly GCF_055572155.1 of Streptomyces sp. NPDC030814. Lineage (NCBI taxonomy): Bacteria > Bacillati > Actinomycetota > Actinomycetes > Kitasatosporales > Streptomycetaceae > Streptomyces > Streptomyces sp. NPDC030814. The sequence goes on along the minus strand of NZ_JBVIDX010000016.1, from coordinate 168,882 downwards.
GGGGAGGAGAACGTGGTGGCGTTCTCCAGCAGCTCGGCCAGCAGGTGCACGAGGTCGGTGACGGCACGGCCGTGGATCTCGGCCTCGGGGACACCGGACAGTTCGATGCGCTCGTACTGCTCCACCTCGGAGGAGGCGGCGCGCAGCACGTCGATCAGCGGGACCGGCTGGTCCCAGCGGCGGCCGGGCTCCTCGCCGGCGAGGACGAGGAGGTTCTCGCCGTTGCGGCGCATACGGGTCGCGAGGTGGTCCAGCTTGAAGAGGTTCTCCAGCTGGTCCGGGTCGGCCTCGTTGTTCTCCAGGTCGGTGATGAGGGTCAGCTGGCCCTCGATCAGCGACTGGTTGCGGCGCGACAGGTTGGTGAAGATCGCGTTGATGTTGCCCCGCAGCAGGGCCTGCTCGGCGGCGAGCCGGACGGCCTCGCGGTGGACCTGGTCGAAGGCGCGGGCGACCTCGCCGATCTCGTCCGTGGTGCTGATCGGGATCGGCGCCACCCGTGTGTCGACCCGGCCGGGGTCGGTGCGCGAGAGCTGGTCGACCAACATCGGCAGGCGCTGCTCGGCGATGCCGAAGGCGGCGTTGCGCAGCTGGCGCATCGAGCGGCTCATCTGGCGGGCCATGATCCCGGCGATGATGAACGCGGCGAGCAGGGCGACCACGACGATCGCGCCGTTGACGTAGGCGTCGCGCTGGGCGTCGGAGGCGATCGTGCCGGCCTCGTCCACCGCGCGGTTGATCAGCTCGGTCTCGACCTCGCTGTACCCCTCGAACTTGAGGGTGGAGGCGGCCATCCAGGTGGCCGGGGTGATGCCCTGGGTCTTCAGTTCGTCGGGCGTCCGCCCGCTGCCTATCGCCTCGATCATCTTCAGCATCGAGGAGGGCGGCGGGGTGAAGTCCTGCCCCTTGGCCTTGGCGGCGGCCGCGGCGTCGGTGACCTGCTTCTTCCCCTCCGCCTCCTTCTGCTCGAGGACCTGCTGGAGCCGGGCGGCGTCCGCCTCGGTACCACCGGAGACGTACTCCTGGATGGCGACGTTCTCGAGATAGGCGTACGAGGTGAACGCGGTGACCTGGCGGCGGAAGGTCGCCTCGTCCTCGCTGGGGCGGATCAGCAGGTGCATGCCGATGGCGCGCTGGAGGGAGGCGGCGCCCTTGGCGAGGGCGATCGCGTAGACGGAACGGCCGTAGGCGGTGACGTTGCCGGTGCCGAGGCCGAGCTCGTTGGAGAACTCCATCAGCAGGTGCTCGACGGCGACGTAGCCCTCTTCGGTCTGCACGGGGTCGGCGGCGCGGGTGAACGCGGTCTGCCGGATCCTGTCGAGCTGCGGCTCGGCCTCCTCGACCAGGCGGAGGCGGCGCTCCAGGCCCTGGCCGTCGGGCATCCCCACGACCTCGGTGTGGAAGGCGTCGGCCTTCTCGTCGGTGAAGGCGCGGGCGTCCTTGACGATGTCGCTGTCCCGCTTGCCCTGGAGCAGCGGCTCGGCGGAGAGGTCGCGCTCATTGAGCAGGGCCTCGGCGTACGCGCCGGCGGCGGCCACGATCTTGGCCACCTTCTCCGCGTCGCGGGCCTCCTGCCAGGTGTTGATCGAGCTCTTCACCTGGAAGCCGCCCATGACGAGGCCGACCAGCACGGGTATGAGCAGGATCGCGTTCAGACGGGTGGGCACCCGCCAGTTGCGAGGGGAGAGACGACTTCCGCTCGGCGCGGGAGCTGCCGTCGGCTCCGGTCCGGTCACTTGTGCGGGTGCCGCTCCGCGCGGCGGCGGGGTGAAGTTGCCCCGCGCCGACGGCTCGGGACCTTTCTTGCTTCGCCTCACTCGACCAACAACCTCTCGGCGCCGGCACCTACGTCGTGCCGCGGGTGACTCCACGCCCTAGTACGTCTTTGACTATTGGGCAGTTCAGGCATTCCAGCACGTCACGTTGCGCAGTTCCAAACACTGGGAGGCAACGATTCCGCGTGATGTAAGTCCCAGATAAAACGGTCAAACAGAGCGAGCCCCGGCAAAAAGCGGGGACATTGTGAGCGCAGCGGTACTGATCGACCGCGACGCGTGGTCGTACCACCCTATTTCTCTGTCGAAACGTTATGAACACCGACGCCGACCGTGTCAAACGACACAGTCGGCATCGGTGTATCTACGACAACTGCCGTATGAAGTTGTGGACTTGGGTCGTATTTTGGGCCCAGGTGCGGTGCTTCCGCGCCGTGTCCTATCGCAGTCGGGCCATGAGCGCGTGCTCGACAAGCGTGATCAGCGCGCTCTTGGCGTCCGCGCGATGGCGGGCGTCCGTCGTGATGATCGGGGTGTCGGGCCCGATCTGCAGGGCCTCCCGGACCTCGTCCGGGGTGTACGGCTGCTGCCCGTCGAAGCCGTTGAGCGCGATGACGAAGGGCAGCCCGCTGTTCTCGAAGTAGTCGACCGCGGGGAAGCAGTCGGCGAGACGGCGGGTGTCCACCAGGACGACGGCGCCGATGGCGCCGCGGACCAGGTCGTCCCACATGAACCAGAACCGGTCCTGGCCGGGCGTGCCGAACAGATACAGGATCAGGTCCTGGTCGAGCGTGATACGGCCGAAGTCCATGGCCACCGTGGTGGTGGTCTTGTCCCCGGTGTGGGTCAGATCGTCGATACCCGCGGACGCGGAGGTCATGACGGCCTCGGTGCGCAGCGGGTTGATCTCGGAGACGGCACCCACGAACGTGGTCTTGCCGACGCCGAAGCCACCGGCCACCACGATCTTCGCGGAGGTGGTGGCCCGACCCTGTTCAGAGCTTGCGAAGTCCACTGAGCACCCTTTCCAGCAGAGTCACGTCCGGCGCGCCACCGGCGTTCTCGTCGCCACCGGGCTGGTGGATCGCGACGAGTCCGGCCTCCGCGAGGTCCGCGACGAGGATCCGTGCCACACCGAGCGGCATGGACAGCAGGGCCGACACCTCGGCCACCGACTTCACCTCGTGGCACAGGTGACAGATCCGCTGGTGCTCGGGAAGCAGCCCCATCAGGTGGGCGGGGTCTGCCGTCGTGCTGATCAGCGCCTCGAGGGCGAGCTGGTATCGCGGCCGCGTCCGGCCACCGGTCATGGCGTACGGCCGAACCAGCGGCTGGTCGCCCTCGTCTCCGTACGGCTCTGCGTACGGATCGTGAGGAGCGGTGGGCGGGGTCATTGATCCTCCGAGCGGGACAGCAAGTCGGTCAGTCGTGCCGTCTGACGGGGGCCGGTGGGGGGACTGTGTCGGCCGGACGGTGATTTGGTGAGTTCTGTGGATCCGCAGGCGTCAGTGGAGCAGACTGCCTTGGAGTTCGGCGCGCAGGTCGGGTGTGAGCACGGCGCCCGCACGGTCGACGAGCAGCGCCATCTCGTAGCCGACAAGGCCGATGTCGCACTCGGGGTGGGCCAGGACGGCCAGGGACGAGCCGTCCGAGATGGACATGAGGAAGAGGAAGCCGCGCTCCATCTCCACCACCGTCTGGGCCACGGTCCCGCCCTCGAAGATCCGGGACGCCCCGGCCGTGAGCGAGGTGAGCCCGGAGGCGACGGCGGCGAGCTGGTCGGCTCGGTCGCGCGGGAACCCTTCCGACATCGCCAGGAGGAGACCGTCGGCGGACACGACGACGGTGTGGGACACCCCGGGGGTGTTGTCCACGAAGTTGGTGATCAACCAGTTGAGATTCTGTGCCGCCTGGCTCATCTGGCTCAACTAACGCTCCTGCTGGTGAGTGGGGTTCGGGAAGCTGCCGGTCTGGCCGTTGCCGACCTGACGACCTTGTGCGATACCCCGACGGAGATTGGTCAGCCGGCCGCGTACGTCATCAGGCGCACGGGAGACCTGCGGACCGCTTTGGTGCTGTTGCTGCTGAGCCGTGCCCGGCACGAGGTTCGCGCGCGGGACCCGACGGGGCAGGCCGGAGGTGGTGACCCCGCCCGCCGACGGCTGACGGACGCGTTCGGCCTGGCGGACCAGGTCGTCATTGGGGGTGCTGCGCCAGGCGCTGGAGGCCGGCGCGGCGGAGGCCGCCGACCGCTGGGGAGCGGGCGGGGTCTCGGGGGCCTGGACAGGCCGCTGCGGAGCGACGCCGTTGCCCGGCTGCCGCTGCTGACCACCCTGGCCGCCCTGACCGTGGAACCAGTTGGTCTCCAGCGTGTCGTACAGCGGGGTACGGCCGTCGCCGGGGCCCGCGGCCGGCGGCAGTGCCTCCGGCTCCTGCGGGCGCGCGGGGCGCTGCGGGGGCATCGGGGGTCGCTGCGGCTGGCGGGGCCCGCCGAAGTTCTCGCCGTTGACCGGCGGACGCTCGAACTGACCGGTGTCCTGCGGGTTCTGCCGGCCGGACGGGTCGTACTGCCCGCCGCCCTGGCCGTTCTGCCGTCCGAGGACGCCGAACTGACCGGTGTCCGGGGCGTTGTGCTGGCTGGTGTTCTGCGGGTTCTGCCGGCTCGGGACGGGGAACTGCCCCGTGCCGGAGCCGTCGTAGCCCGCCGTGGCGAACCGGCCGGTGGACGCGGGGTCCTCGGAGCCACGGGACGGGCCACCAGGCGCCGGCGGTGCACCGGACCCGCCGTACACGTCGGTGCGCGTGAAGGATCCGGTGCCGCCCTGTCCGGCGCCCGGGGCGTCGTAGTCGGGGCGGGGGAACTGCGAGGTCGAGGCCGGACCCTGGTTCGGGTCGACCCTCGGCATCGGTGCCGTGACATCAGGACGCTCGTCGTGGCCGCGCGGGGTGTCCAGCGAGGCGCGCGGCACCGGCGGCTGAGCGTTCTCGTCGCTCCAGCTCGGTGTGCGCGGGGCGTTGCCGCCGGGCAGCTCGGCGCGCGGGCCACCGCGGCCGGGGAGCTGCGGACGGCGCCTGCCGGGACGTTCCTTGCCCTGCTTCGGGGGTACAGCACCGGGACCGCTGTCACCGGAGCCGCCCTGACGCGGCGCACCGCCGTCACCGAAGCTGCCGCCCGGACGCAGGCCCGAGCCGCCGCCGGCGAAGCCGCCCTGGCGTCCGGAGTCGTTGAAGTTCTCGAAGTTCCTGGTGTCGGGGCCACTGGTCCCGGCGGCCTGGAGGCCCTGCGGGGCGCCCGGGGCCTGACCGCCGCCGAACGCACCGGCACCGGCACCGGCCGGAGCCGGCCGACCGCCCTGCGGAGGCATCGGCGGACCGCCCTGCGGACCACGCTGACCACCGGGGTTGCCCGGACCGCTCGGGTTGCCGGGCAGCGCGGCGCGCGGACCCTGACCGGCACCGACCTGCCCGCGCTGCGGGGCGCCACCGAGCAGACCGCCACCGGAGGGGCCTCCGCCGAGCTGCGGACCCGACTGGCCGGTCTGGCGACGCGCGGCGGCGGCACCGGCCGCGGCCTGCGCGGCAGCGGGACCACCGGTGGAGGGAGCACCCTGGCCGGGCTTGCCCGAGGCGGGCTTCCTGTTGCCCTGCGCCACGTCCACGGGAAGCATGACCAGCGCGGTCGTACCGCCCGAGTCCGACGGACGCAGCTGGATGCGGATGCCGTGGCGCTGCGACAGACGACCGACCACGAACAGACCCATGCGGCGGGAGACGGACACGTCCACGGTGGGCGGCGAGGCGAGCCGCTCGTTGATCGCCGCGAGGTCCTCGGGGGAGAGGCCGATACCGGTGTCGTGGATCTCGATCAGCACCCGCCCGTCGGGCAGCGCGTGACCGGTGACCTTGACCTTCGTCTGCGGCGAGGAGAAGGAGGTCGCGTTCTCGAGCAGCTCGGCGAGGAGGTGCACGAGGTCGTTGACCACGCGGCCGGCCACTTCGGTGGTCGGCACGGCGGCCAGCTCGATGCGCTCGTACTGCTCCACCTCGGAGGCGGCGGCGCGGAGCACGTCGACCAGCGGGACGGGGCGGGTCCAACGACGGCCGGGCTCTTCACCGGCGAGAACGAGGAGGTTCTCACCGTTACGGCGCATGCGGGTGGCGAGGTGGTCGAGCTTGAACAGCGAGGACAGCTGGTCCGGGTCGGCCTCGCGGGACTCCAGTTCGGAGATGAGCGAGAGCTGACGCTGGATGAGGCCCTGGGAGCGGCGCGAGAGGTTGGTGAACATCGCGTTGACGTTGCCCCGGAGGAGGGCCTGCTCGGCGGCGAGGCGGACCGCCTCGCGGTGCACGTCGTCGAAGGCCGCGGCCACCTGGCCGATCTCGTCCCGGGAGTGCACACCGACGGACTCGACGGAGGTGTCGACGTCCTGCGGGTCCGACTCCGACAGCTGCTTGACCAGCTCGGGCAGCCGGTCCTGGGCGACCTTGGTCGCCGTGTCCTGCAGCCGGCGCAGCGAGCGGATCATGGAGCGCGCCACGACGAACGCGCCGACCAGGGAGACACCGAGGACGAGCAGGATCAGCGCACCGGAGATGATCGCCTCTTGCTCGGCGTCGGCGCGGAGGTTACGGGCGGTCTGCTCCATCTCCTCCAGGAGCGATCCCTCGATCTTCTCCATCCGCTCGATCTTGGTCCCGGAGACGTCGGTCCAGTCCTTGTACGAGCGCTTGTCCTGGCCACGCAGACCGCCGGCGCTGGCGAGCACCCGGTCCGCGTAGAGGTCGGCGGCCTCGATGGTCGGGCTGGCGTCGTCGATGGGCTTGGTGAGCTCCTCTGCGCCGTCGCCGTAGATGTCCGAGAAGGCGGTGCGGTCGGACTCCTCGTTCGCCAGTGCCGAGCTCGCGTAGAGCCGGTCGTTCTCGGAGAGGGTGCCGAACGTGTCCTTGTTCTCCGGCAGGGCCGCCGCGATGACCGCGCGCTGCACGGACGCGTATTCCTTGGCCGACGAGAACGCGGCCAGGGCGCGGGTGCGCTTGATCATGTCCGGGTTGCTGGTGGCCTCCGCCATGTCCTGGGAGAGTTCCAGCAACTGGACGATCAGACGGTGATAGGCCTCGACCGTCTGCGTGGAGTTCTTCGGGTCGGCGTAGGCCTTGTTGCGGATGCTGTTGAGGTTGTTCAGCTCACGCACGACACGGACGAGGCTGTCGCGGACGCCGGGAAGGTTCTGGGCGGTGCTCGAGCTGTCGGCTTCCTGGGTCGAGTCGGCGAACTGGACGCGGGCCTGGTCGGTCTTCTCGCGGGCGCCCTTGACCGTGAAGTCGCTGGCGTCGAGCCCCTGGGCGAGGGGACCGGCGGAGAGGTCACGCTCGTTCTGCAGCGCGTCGGCGAGCTCGGTCGCCTGCTTGGTCATGTCGGTCAGCAGCCGCATGTTGTCGAGCTGCTGGATGTCGTCCACGTTGTCGCCGATGCGCAGTGCGCCCAGCGAGGTCGCCGCGACCACGGGGAGGGCGAGCAGCGAGACGAGACGAGTGGAGATGCGCCAGTTGCGCAGGGCTACTCGTGATCCGGGACCGGTCACGCCGGCCGTGTCGCCCTTGGGCTTGCCGGGCTGCACGGGAGGAGCTGACGCGCCGGTGCGCCCGGAGCGCTCACCGCCGTCGCCGATCTCCGCCGGACCCGGGTTCTGGGCGTGCTGGGGGGAGGAACCGTTCCCGGTTCCGATGTGTGGCTCCGGCTCCGCCGAAGCGCTGCCATCCCTCTTGAAACGTCCCTGCACTAGCGTCGCAACCTCTGGACCAGGCGCCCCACCGAATGAACGGCGGGACGGTGTCGGCGTCTTGGGGGCGCCCTGAATTACGTCCCCTGTTTGTGGTCGTGAGTGACCGGCGCTGGCTCCCCCTTCCGCCGCCGCCAGGCGCTGCTTTGCGCCCCTGCGCGCCGGCACGATCCTGCGGCGGTCCGTGGAATTCCAGCACAGTGCCGGATCTGCAACAAGGCCAACGGATAACGGTCTGTTCACAGTGACAGCACGTGAGGGAGTTGTCACCGGACGTCGAAGCCGATTCGCCGTAAAGCGGGCAAACCCCCGCGATATAGGGGTGGGGAGGGGGTGTCCCAGTCGCCATGATCAGGAGCGGAATGCCTGATTCAGTTGGCTGATATCCGTTTTGTCAGGGTGGGGCGAGAATCCGGATTGCCCTATTTGCCCATGAGTAGGTGAGCAAACTCACACGGTGATCATGCCTTCTCGGCGCCCTGGGCCGGGAATCGGATGTTTAGCCTGACGCTTTACATGGATGCCGAATCCGACAACCCGCGCTTGTGGGGCGGCCCTTGCGGTCCGGCCCGGCGCCCGCTCACGACGAGGTCCTGGACAACAGTGAAGACGACGATGATGTTCCGCACGATAGCCAACCCCCGGCGCACGACGCTGGCCCACCTCGCCGACGCCGAGGACCTGCGCACGCCGGAGCAGGAGCACTCCGCCGACCTCCCCTCCCAGACCGCCAACCCCCGCCGGACGGTCCTGATGAAGGTCCCCGTCCAGGCCGCTGAGTAGTTGCAGACTCAAGTACGGACAGAATCCGTCCTGTGCTCACGACGGATCCGTTGAATGAGCAGAACGGCTCCGTCAGCTACACGGACAAGGGGCGCCCGGCATCACGACCAGGGCGCCCTTTCCCGTGCCGCGGTCGGCCGCGCCCCCCTCAAATACGCGAGGCCGGCCCCCCTTGCCGCGTTAGCCTGGAGCGTCAGACTCCAGCCAGCTCAGTTAAGGGGCACGAGGATCCCGTGCGCATCGCCAGGTTCTCCATCGACGGGAACGTAGCCTTCGGAGCGGTCGAGGGCGACAAGCCGGACGAGCTCGTCCTCGACATCATCAAGGGCATTCCGTTCACGGACTTCGAGCTCTCCGGTACGAAGGTCCCGCTGAGCAAGGTCAGGCTGCTGCCGCCGGTGCTCCCCAACAAGGTCGTGGCCTTCGGCCGCAACTACGCCGAGCACGCTCGCGAACTGGGCAACGAGGTCCCCGACGCCCCGTTCGCCTTCTTCAAGCCGGCCACCTCGGTGATCGGCCCCGGCGACGAGATCCAGTACCCGTCCTTCTCGCAGGAGCTCCACCACGAGGCCGAGCTCGCCGTGGTCATCGGCCGCATGTGCCGAGAGGTCCCGCGCGAACGCGTAAAGGACGTGATCTTCGGCTACACCTGTGCCAACGACATCACCGCCCGTGACGTCCAGCGGCGCGAGAAGCAGTGGGCGCGGGCCAAGGGCTTCGACACGTCCTGCCCGCTCGGCCCCTGGGTCGAGACCGAACTGGACCCCTCGGACCTGACCATCCAGCTCACGGTCAACGGCGGTCAGCGCCAGCTCGGCCGCACGAGCGAGATGGTCCACTCCATCGAGGACCTGATCGTCAACATCACCGAGGCCATGACGCTGCTCCCGGGCGACGTCATCCTCACGGGCACCCCGGCAGGGGTCGGCCCCCTCAACGTCGGCGACGAGGTCGCCGTCACCATCGAAGGCATCGGCACTCTCACCAACAAGGTGATCAAGCGTGGCTAACGGCTCCGTCCGCGTACGTTTCTGTCCGTCCCCGACCGGCAACCCCCATGTGGGCCTGGTCCGCACGGCCCTGTTCAACTGGGCGTTCGCCCGCCACACCGGCGGCACGTTCGTCTTCCGCATCGAGGACACCGACGCGGCCCGCGACTCCGAGGAGTCCTACGAGCAGCTCCTGGACTCGCTGCGCTGGCTGGGCTTCACCTGGGACGAGGGCCCCGAGGTCGGCGGCCCGCACGCGCCGTACCGGCAGTCGCAGCGCATGGAGACGTACAAGGAGATCGCCAGGAAGCTCCAGGACGCCGGTCACGCGTACTACTGCTACTGCACCGCGTCCGAGCTGGAGGAGCGCCGCGAGGCGGCCCGCGCCGCCGGCCGGCCCTCCGGCTACGACGGCAAGTGCCGCGAGGTCACGCCCGAGCAGAAGGCCCGGTACGAGGCCGAGGGCCGTGAGCCGATCGTCCGCTTCCGGATGCCCGACGAGACGATCACCTTCACCGACCTGGTCCGCGGCGAGCTGACCTTCACCCCGGAGAACGTGCCGGACTACGGCATCGTCCGCGCCAACGGCGCCCCGCTCTACACGCTGGTCAACCCGGTCGACGACGCCCTGATGGAGATCACCCACGTTCTGCGCGGCGAGGACCTGCTCTCCTCCACGCCCCGTCAGATCGCCCTCTACAAGGCACTGATCGACCTGGGCGTCGCCAAGGACATCCCGGCCTTCGGCCACCTGCCGTACGTGATGGGCGAGGGCAACAAGAAGCTCTCCAAGCGGGACCCGCAGTCGAGCCTGAACCTCTACCGGGAGCGCGGCTTCCTCCCCGAGGGCCTGCTCAACTACCTCTCGCTCCTCGGCTGGTCGCTCTCCGCGGACAAGGACATCTTCACGATCGAGGAGATGGTCGCCGCCTTCGACGTCGCCGACGTGAACCCCAACCCGGCCCGCTTCGACCTGAAGAAGGCCGAGGCGATCAACGCGGACCACATCCGCATGCTGAGTGTGACGGAGTTCACCGAGCGCTGCGCCCCCTGGCTGAAGGCCCCCTTCGCCCCCTGGGCCCCGGAGGACTTCGACGAGGCCAAGTGGCAGGCCATCGCCCCGCACGCGCAGACTCGTCTGAAGGTCCTTTCGGAGATCACCGAGAACGTCGACTTCCTGTTCCTGCCGGAGCCGGTCGAGGACGAGGCGTCCTGGACGAAGGCGATGAAGGAAGGCTCCGACGCGCTGCTGCGCACCGCGAAGGAGAAGCTGCAGTCCGCCGACTGGACCTCGGCCGAGTCCCTCAAGGAGGCCGTCCTGGCCGCCGGCGAGGCCCATAGCCTCAAGCTCGGCAAGGCCCAGGCCCCGGTCCGCGTGGCCGTCACCGGCCGCACGGTCGGCCTGCCCCTCTTCGAGTCCCTGGAGATCCTGGGCAAGGAGAAGACCCTGGCCCGCATCGACGCGACCCTGGCCAGGCTGGCCGCGTAACGCCCATGCGTGAGGGGCGGCGCCCGGGACTCCGGGTGCCGCCCCTTCGTCATCCGCCGGACAGAACGGCCGGCCTCGGGCTACCGTCGGACCATGAACATCAAGGCCGTGGTCTGGGACGTCGACGACACCCTCTTCGACTACACCACGGCCGACCGCACCGGAATGAGGCAGCACCTGTCGGCGGAGGGGCTGCGCCGGTACGGCTCCGTCGACGAGGCCCTCGACCGCTGGCGGGAACTCACGAGCCTGCACTGGCGCCGGTACGCGGCGGGACACGGCGACTGGGAGGCCACCCGGCGCGACCGGGTGCGGGACTTCCACGGCGAACCCCTGACCGACGCCGAGGCCGACGCCTGGTTCGAGCGCTACATCGTCCACTACGAGCGGGCCTGGGCGCTCTTCCCCGACGTCCTGCCCGTCCTGGACGCGCTCGCCGCGACCCACCGGCACGCGGTGCTGTCCAACTCCAGCCTCCCCGTGCAGGAGCGCAAACTGCGTACCCTCGGTGTGTGGGACCGCTTCGAGACGGTCCTGTGCGCCGAGCAGCTGGGCGTCCACAAACCGGCCGCCGAGGCGTTCCACGCCGCGTGCGAGTCCCTGGACCTCCCCCCGAGCGAGGTCGCGTACGTCGGCGACCACCCGGAGATCGACGGACAGGGCGCCGCGGAGGCGGGTCTGCTGTCGGTGTGGATCGATCGCGGCGGCCTCTACGCGACCGTGGACCCGCCGGTCGGACCGCACCGCATCGCCACCCTCGCCGAACTCCCCGCGATCCTCGGCTCGGATACTCGTTTTGGAGCGCCGTCCACCTTCGGGTAATGTTCTTTCTGCGCCGCCGGGGAGCGGGCCGAAAGGCCGGAACCGGAAGCGCAAACTAGAACAAAATCCCCCCAGGGGCTTGCGTTCCAGTGGCCTATGGTGTAATTGGCAGCACGACTGATTCTGGTTCAGTTAGTCTTGGTTCGAGTCCAGGTAGGCCAGCTCGCAGAGCTTATCTGCGCCCGCGGATCATATCCGCAAGCCCCCGTTGTGTAGCGGCCTAGCACGCTGCCCTCTCAAGGCAGTAGCGCCGGTTCGAATCCGGTCGGGGGTACAGATCCTTCCCGCGAAGGTGGTCAGGGTAGCTCCCTCCACCGTCGATGCAGGATCGCTAGGGCCCCCGTTGTGTAGCGGCCTAGCACGCCGCCCTCTCAAGGCGGTAGCGCCGGTTCGAATCCGGTCGGGGGTACTGACTGGTCTAAACCACATTGGTCTATGGTGTAATTGGCAGCACGACTGATTCTGGTTCAGTTAGTCTTGGTTCGAGTCCAGGTAGACCAGCTCGGACCTGCGGAAACGCAGGCTCCACGCCCCCGTTGTGTAGCGGCCTAGCACGCCGCCCTCTCAAGGCGGTAGCGCCGGTTCGAATCCGGTCGGGGGTACCTCACAGAAGGCCCTTCGCTTCGGCGGAGGGCCTTCGTCGTGCGCGGGCGGCGGGCGGCGGGCGTCCAGGGGCGCGCCATGCGCCCGGAGCGCCCCGCTCACTCGAACCCGTACCGCCGTGCCGACTCCTCCTCCTGTGCCAGCCGGTGCAGTGCCCGCAGCACCGGCTCGAACAGCACCGCCGACGAGACCGCCGACTCCACCATCTCCGTGTCGGACTCGTATGTCTCCATGCGGTCCAGATCCCGCGCCGCCGCCTGGTGCATCAACTCGGCGTACGGAGCCATGGTTTCGGCGTCGCACGGATAACCGAGCCGGATCTGCGTGGCCACCAGCGCCACCAGGGAACGGTGCACGGGCGAGAGCGCGCCGATCTCCCTCGCCGCCTCCCAGCCCAGCGTCTCCAGCAGCCGGTCCACCTCCGCCGTCGCGGCGGCCGTGGCCGGATCCTCCTCGTCCGGGTCGGGGGCCTGGGGGAGCGCCCACAACGCCGCGCCGAGGCGGATGGTGCGGCCCAGCGACTCGTCGTCCACGTGCTTGAGCACCTCCCTGGCGCTCGCCACCGGCACCCGTCCCACCTGGATCAACGCCCGCACCAGCCGCAGCCGGCGCAGATGCCCCTCGTCGTACTCCGCGGTCGTCGCGTTGACCTGCCGGCCCGGCGCCAACAGGCCTTCGCGCAGGTAGTACTTGATCGTCGCGGTGGACACCCCGCTGCGTGCGCTCAACTCCGACAGCCGCATTTCTCTTGCGCCCCTCCTTGGGAAGTGACACTATCCAAGCATGAGAGGTCGGATAGTGCCGCTCACCAATAAGGGGGAGTCATGTCGGGAAAGACGGTCGTCGCCGGACGGACCACCGCTGCCGCCGAGGGCGATGTGGTGGTTCTGCTCATCGGTGTGCGCATCAACCACTTCTGGGCCGTCCATCACTGGATGCCGGTACTGGCGGCCATGCCCAGGATGCTGCGGGAGCTGCGCAAGGACCCGGGCCGTGGGCTGCTCAACGCCGTCCTGCTCACGGCCTCGCCGCGGACGTACTACGTCGTCCAGTACTGGGAGTCCAAGGAGAAGCTCTACGGGTACGCGCACGCGCCCGACGCGTTCCATCGCGTGGCGTGGGCGGCGATGAACCGCAAGGAGCGCAAGGGGAAGGGCCGCGGCCACGTGGGCCTCTGGCATGAGACGTATGTGGTGCCGGAGGGGTCGTACGAGTCGATCTACGCGGACATGCCGGCCTTCGGCCTCGCGGCGGCCACGGGGGTGCTGCCGATCGAGAAGCGGGGGAGGTCGGCGAAGGAGCGGTTCGCCCATCGCCGGGCGAATGCCTGACGAGGGGCACACGATCGGCCGGCCATCCGACGAAGGTCGGCCCACAGCACGAGAAAAGGCCTGCCGCGGCGTTGAGGCAGGCCTTTTCATGGTCGTACGGCTGGGAGAGGGTCAGCCCGAGCGGCGCAGGGCTTCGGAGAGACGGGCCGCGGCGTCGATCACCGCTTGGGCGTGCATGCGGCCGGGATGGCGGGTGAGGCGCTCGATGGGGCCGGAGACCGAGACCGCGGCGACCACGCGGTTGGAGGGGCCGCGAACCGGGGCCGAGACCGAGGCGACGCCCGGCTCGCGTTCGCCGATCGACTGGGCCCAGCCGCGGCGGCGCACCCCGGAGAGGGCGGTCGCGGTGAAGCGGGCGCCCTGCAGACCGCGGTGGAGGCGCTCGGGCTCCTCCCAGGCCATGAGGATCTGGGCGGAGGAGCCGGCCTTCATCGTGAGCGTCGAACCGACCGGGACGGTGTCCCGTAGGCCGGACAGCCGCTCCGCCGCGGCGACGCAGATGCGCATGTCGCCCTGGCGGCGATAGAGCTGGGCGCTCTCGCCCGTCACATCCCTGAGGTGCGTGAGCACCGGGCCCGCCGTGGCGAGGAGGCGGTCCTCGCCGGCGGCCGCGGCCAGCTCGGCCAGCCTCGGGCCGAGGATGAACCGGCCCTGCATGTCGCGTGCCACCATGCGGTGGTGTTCCAGAGCCACGGCAAGGCGGTGGGCCGTGGGCCGTGCGAGTCCGGTGGCCCCGACCAGACCCGCGAGGGTGGCCGGACCGGACTCCAGAGCGCTCAGGACCAGGGCCGCCTTGTCCAGAACGCCGACGCCGCTACTGTTGTCCATGAAACGATACTCGCGTCTCACTCTGTGAAACGCAAGTTCAATTTCACGTGGACCTTGCCACTCTGGAAGCAGAACAACAGCGGCTCGCGGACCGACGAGCCCGGCGGCCGGCGCGCGCGACGAGGGGATGCGCACGCGCTCGCCACCTCCGAGATCTCTAGTTGGGTCGACGCGTTGACGCGTCGGCCGGAGGGAAAGCGATGGGTAGGACACTCGCGGAGAAGGTCTGGGACGACCACGTCGTCCGGCGCGCCGAGGGCGAGCCCGACCTCCTCTTCATCGACTTGCACCTGCTGCACGAGGTGACCAGCCCCCAGGCCTTCGACGGTCTCCGCAAGAGCGGGCGGAAGGTCCGCCGGCTCGACCTGACCATCGCGACCGAGGACCACAACACCCCCACCCTCGACATCGACAAGCCCATCGCGGACCCCGTCTCCCGCGTCCAGCTGGAGACTCTGCGGAAGAACGCCGCAGAGTTCGGTGTGCGGCTGCACCCGCTGGGCGACGTCGAGCAGGGCGTCGTCCACGTCGTGGGTCCGCAGCTGGGTCTGACCCAGCCCGGTATGACGGTCGTCTGCGGCGACTCCCACACCTCCACGCACGGCGCCTTCGGCGGTCTGGCGTTCGGCATCGGCACCTCCCAGGTGGAGCATGTGCTGGCCACCCAGACGCTGCCCATGGCCCGCCCGAAGACCATGGCCATCACGGTCAACGGCGAGCTGCCCGACGGGGTCACCGCCAAGGACCTGATCCTCGCGATCATCGCCAGGATCGGCACGGGCGGCGGCCAGGGCTACGTCCTCGAATACCGCGGCTCCGCCATCGAGAAGCTCTCGATGGAGGCCCGCATGACCATCTGCAACATGTCGATCGAGGCCGGCGCCCGCGCGGGCATGATCGCCCCCGACCAGACCACCTTCGACTACCTCGAAGGCCGCCCGCACGCCCCCAAGGGCGAGGACTGGGACGCGGCCGTCGCGTACTGGAAGACCCTCAGGACGGACGACGACGCCGAGTTCGACGCCGAGGTCGTGATCGAGGCCGCCGAGCTGTCGCCGTTCGTCACCTGGGGCACCAACCCCGGCCAGGGCGCGCCGCTTTCCGCGGACGTCCCCGATCCGGCTTCGTACGAAGACGCTTCGGAGCGCCTGGCCGCCGAAAAGGCCCTGGAGTACATGGGGTTGGAGGCCGGACAGCCGCTGCGCTCCATCAAGGTGGACACCGTCTTCGTAGGTTCCTGCACCAACGGCCGCATCGAGGACCTGCGTGCCGCCGCCGACCTGCTCAAGGGCCGCAAAGTCGCCGACGGCGTACGGATGCTGGTCGTCCCCGGCTCCGCGCGGGTCGGTCTCCAGGCCGTCTCCGAGGGCCTGGACGTCGTCTTCAAGGAGGCCGGCGCCGAGTGGCGGCACGCTGGCTGCTCCATGTGCCTGGGCATGAACCCGGACCAGCTGGCCCCCGGTGAGCGCTCCGCGTCCACCTCCAACCGCAACTTCGAGGGCCGGCAGGGCAAGGGCGGCCGTACGCACCTGGTCTCGCCGCAGGTCGCCGCCGCGACCGCCGTGCTGGGCCACCTGGCCTCGCCCGCCGACCTGTCCGACGCCCCCGCGCCCGCTGGAGTCTGAGAGTCATGGAAGCATTCACCAAGCACACCGGCCGGGCCGTCCCGCTGCGCCGCAGCAACGTCGACACCGACCAGATCATCCCCGCCCACTGGCTCAAGAAGGTGACCAGGGACGGCTTCGAGGACGGGCTGTTCGAGGCCTGGCGCAAGGACGAGACCTTCATCCTCAACCAGCCGGAGCGCAAGGGCGCCACGGTCCTGGTGGCCGGCCCCGACTTCGGCACCGGCTCGTCCCGTGAGCACGCCGTGTGGGCGCTGCAGAACTACGGCTTCAAGGCCGTGATCTCGTCCCGGTTCGCCGATATCTTCCGCGGCAACTCGCTCAAGAACGGCCTGCTCACGGTCGTGCTGGAGCAGAAGATCGTGGACTCGCTGTGGGAGCTCACCGAGAAGGACCCCCAGGCCGAGGTGACGGTCGACCTGGAGACCCGACAGGTGCGTGCCGAGGGCATCACCGCCTCCTTCGAGCTGGACGAGAACTCCCGCTGGCGGCTGCTGAACGGGCTGGACGACATCTCCATCACCCTCCAGAACGAGGCCGACATCGCCGCGTACGAGGCCAAGCGGCCGTCGTACAAGCCGCGGACGCTGCCAGTCTGATCCGCCTCGCGGGCCGCCCCTCGGGACGGCCCGGGCACGACGGATTCCAGCCACCGCCACACCCCCCTGTACCCCCAATCGTGCACGGTTGGGGGTACAGCCATGTTTGGAGTAACGCACCTTGGAAGTGGGGTGCAGAAAGGTTTCAACTCCCCCAGTTACAAAGGCGTTTGCCGGGGTACGCGCATCATCGTGCGGCATTGGAAGGGGGTGCTCGACAGGCCCCCGGGAGACGGCAGTTACCCCCTGGGCAGGCGACAACTCGCCCCAGATGGCACAATCTGTGCATGGAACACGACGGCCAACTCGAGCTCTATGCGGCGGTCGCGGGCCAACTCAAGGAAGCGCACGCAAGGGTGCGCGCACTGCAAGTCCCGGAGGGCGTACGGATGGCGCTGACCCGGAAGCTGCTGGTCATTACGGCCGTGGCCAAGCACGATCTCGCCGACGCGGCAAGGCGTCTGGAGAGCTTCACCGTGGACCTCGACGAGGGGCGAATGCCCACCGGGGAACGCTGAAGCCACTCCGTGACAGCCGAGTTCGTTGCGGCACAAGGGTGATAAGCCCGTTTCGTGTTTGATTTGCGGTATATATCTGCCTAACGTGCGAAAAGCTTGAACACTTTCGTTCTGGCGATGTCTCCGAAGGGGAAGACGTGAACAAGGCGCAGCTCGTAGAAGCGATTGCGGACAAGCTCGGTGGCCGTCAGCAGGCCGCCGACGCGGTGGACGCCGTCCTGGACGCCATCGTCCGGGCGACGGTCGCGGGTGAGAGGGTCTCGGTCACCGGCTTCGGTTCGTTCGAGAAGGTCGAGCGTCCCGCCCGTTACGCCCGCAACCCGCAGACGGGTGAGCGGGTTCGGGTGAAGAAGACCTCCGTGCCCCGCTTCCGCGCAGGTCAGGGCTTCAAGGACCTGGTGAGCGGCTCCAAGAAGCTGCCCCGCGGCGGCGAGGTCGCCGTCAAGAAGGCGCCCAAGGGCAGCCTGAGCGGTGGCGCTTCGGCGACGGTGAAGAAGGCCGCCGCGAAGAAGACCACCGCGAAGAAGGCGACCACGGCCCGCAAGGCCGCGCCCGCGAAGAAGACCACCGCCGCGGCGAAGAAGACGACGGCGAAGAAGACCACCGCGAAGAAGACCACGGCGGCGAAGTCGACCGCGGCGAAGAAGACCACGGCGGCGAAGTCGACCGCGGCGAAGAAGACCACCGCGGCGAAGGCTCCGGCCAAGAAGGCCACCGCGAAGAAGGCTCCGGCCAAGAAGTCGTCGGCTCGAAAGACCACGGCCAAGAAGACTGCCGCCCGTTAACAGGGAGGCGCTGGGTACTCACACGCGCCGGGCCGGGCTCCTCGTCGGAGCCCGGCCCGCGGCGTATTCCGGGGTAAGGGTTGGTTGAGAATGTCCCTTCTCCGCACCCCTTTGGCATGGCCTCGGCCCGGCCCTGTCTCAGAAGGTCTGCAAAGTGATCAAAGTGATGCGGAGGGCTTCGTCCGTGCCCTCCGTCTCGATACGGACGCGCTGGCCGGGGCGGAGCAGGCGCAGGTCGCCCGCGTCGAAGGCCGGGGCGTCGAAGGGGACGGGCGTGCCGTCGTCGAGGAGGACCTGGCCCGAGCGGGTGGCCGGGTCGTAGGAGTATGCGGTGGCCTGCATGCACGCAGCCTACTGGCCAGGTATCAGCAGGCGCGCGGCCGCGGCGGCCGTCCGGGGTCCCACACCGAGCAGGAGGGCGGTGCGCAGGTCGTCGCCGGTGTCGACGTCCTGGCGCACGGAGTCGACGGCGTCGAGTGCGAGTTCCACGGCGCCGGAGCGGCGGTGGCCCAGCCGGGAACCGGGGCCGAACGCCGGGCGGAGCGCTCGGCCCGGAGCGGCGGCGAGCAGGGTGGTGCCGGTGCCGGCGGCGTCCGCGAGGAACGCCCGCGGGAACGCCGCGGCGGCGTCCAGCACGCGGGCGAGTTCCGCCGGGCGCAGGGCCGGCAGATCGGCGTTCAGGGTGGCCACCGGAGCGTACGGCCGGGCGGCGCGTGCCAGGGCCGCCGCGTGCCGCAGCGCGGCGTTCAGGCCGTCCGCAGGATCGGCCGCCGGGTCGTCGGGGACGATCCGGGCACCGAGCGCCGCCAGCTCACTCCCGGCGAGCGGGTCGTCCGTGACGACCACCACATCGTGCACCACCGCACAGGCCAGGGCAGCGGCCACCGTGTCCTGGGCGAAGGCGAGGGCCAGACCGGGGCGCACGCCGTCGTCGGCGGTGTCCGACAGCCTGCTCTTGGCCCGTGCCAAGGGTTTCAGGGGTACGACCAGGGTCCACTGCACGGGTGTTCCGTCCCTCTCTTGTCGCCGTCATTGTCACCTGGGGGCAACGGAAGTCCGCAGGGTGGGGCGTACGGTGTTCTCGACAGACCGGCGGTCCGGGGCGACACTTGTGCGGCTCCCCGGGCGAGGAGCCCCCTGGCCCCCCTGGCCCCCTAGAGGAAGGTGTCCGAGTGTCCCGCCGCAGAATCGGCTTCTGGTACCGCTTTGCCGCGGTCCTGTGCAAACCGCCGCTGGTGATTCTGATCAAGCGGGACTGGCGCGGAATGGAGAACATTCCGGCCGACGGTGGATTTATCACCGCGGTGAACCACAATTCGCACCTCGACCCCTTCGCGTACGCGCACTTTCAGTACAACAGCGGCCGCGTTCCGCGATTCCTCGCCAAGAGCGGTCTTTTCAAGAAGGGATTCGTGGGTGCCGCGATGCGCGGCACCGGACAGATCCCCGTCTACCGCGAGACCACGGACGCGCTGAGCGCCTTCCGTGCCGCGATCGACGCCGTGGAGCGCGGTGAGTGCGTCGCCTTCTATCCGGAGGGCACCATCACCCGGGACCCGGACCAGTGGCCCATGACCGGCAAGACCGGGGCCGCGAGGGTCGCCCTCCAGACCAGGTGCCCGGTGATCCCCGTGGCCCAGTGGGGTGCCAACGAACTGCTGCCGCCGTACGCCAAGAGGCCCCACCTCCTGCCGCGCAAGACGCACCACGTGCTCGCGGGCCCGCCCGTCGACCTCTCGAGCTTCTACGGCAAGGAGATGACCCCCGAGCTGCTGAAGGACGCCACGGAGGTCATCATGGCGGCCATCACCCGCCAGCTGGAGGAGATCCGCGGCGAGAAGGCGCCCGAGACGCCCTACGACCCGAGGCGGGAGCGCATCGAGCAGCGGCGCCGGACCGCGGCGACGGTCGAGCACCAGCGGTCCGGTCAGCACAATGGAGCCCTGCGGGAACAGGCACATCAGGAAGAGGGGCAGGGCAAGTGAGCAAGCCGGTCAAGGCGGCCGTGTTCAGCGCCGGTTCGTGGGGCACGGCCTTCGGCATGGTGCTCGCCGACGCGGGGTGCGAGGTCACGCTGTGGGCGCGCCGCGCGGAGGTCGCGGACGCCATCAACTCCACCCGGACCAACGTGGACTACCTGCCGGGCCTGGAACTCCCGCGGAACGTGCGCGCCACCACGGACCCGGCCGAGGCCGCCGCCGGCGCCGACTTCACCGTGCTGTCCGTCCCCTCCCAGACCCTGCGCGCCAACCTCGCCGAATGGGTGCCGCTGCTCGCCCCCGACACCGTCCTCGTCTCGCTCATGAAGGGCGTCGAACTCGGTTCCGCCATGCGGATGAGCGAGGTCATCGAGGACGTCGCCAAGGTCGGACAGGACCGTGTCGCCGTCGTCACCGGCCCCAATCTGGCACGCGAGATCGCTTCCCGCATGCCGGCCGCCTCCGTGGTCGCCTGCACCGACGAGGCCGTCGCCCAGCGGCTCCAGGCCGCCTGCCACACCCCGTACTTCCGCCCGTACACCAATACCGACGTCGTCGGCTGCGAACTGGGCGGCGCCGTCAAGAACGTCATCGGCCTCGCCGTCGGCATCGCGGACGGCATGGGCCTCGGCGACAACGCCAAGGGGTCGCTCATCACCCGGGGCCTCGCCGAGACCACTCGACTGGGCCTGGCCATGGGCGCCGATCCGCTGACCTTCTCCGGGCTCGCGGGCCTCGGCGACCTGGTCGCGACCTGCTCCTCGCCGCTCTCCCGCAACCACACCTTCGGCACCAACCTGGGCAAGGGCATGACCCTCCAGGAGACCATCGCGGTCACCAAGCAGACCGCCGAGGGTGTCAAGTCCTGTGAGTCCGTGGCGGACTTGGCGCGCCGGCACGGCGTCGACATGCCCATCACCGAGACGGTCGTCGACATCGTGCACGAGGGCAAGCCGCCCGTGGTCGCCCTCAAGGAGCTGATGTCGCGCTCCGCCAAGTCGGAGCGACGCTGAGCGATACCGGCCGTGCGGGCGCTGACGGCCGCACTACCAACGGGTACTCTCATCGCGATATGAGCACCGAGAACCTCCCCCAGAGCCCTGAGCAGCCGTCCCGCAAGCCGCGCGTGGCCGTCGTCTTCGGCGGCCGCAGCTCGGAACACGGGATCTCCGTGGTCACGGCCGGCGCCGTCCTGCGTGCCATCGACCGGACGAAGTACGACGTCCTGCCGATCGGCATCACCCGGGACGGCCGTTGGGCGCTCACCGCCGACGAGCCGGAGCGCATGGCGATCACCGACCGCCGTACGCCCAGCGTCGAGGAGCTCGCCGAGTCGCAGGAGGGCGGCGTGGTGCTCCCCGTCGACCCGGCCAACCGCGAGGTCGTCTACAGCGAGCCCGGCTCGGTGCCCAAGGCGCTCGGCGAGGTCGACGTCGTCTTCCCCGTCCTGCACGGCCCGTACGGCGAGGACGGCACCCTCCAGGGTCTGCTGGAGCTCTCCGGCGTCCCGTACGTCGGCTCGGGCGTCCTCGCCTCGGCCGTCGGCCAGGACAAGGAGTACATGAAGCGGGTGTTCACCTCCTTCGGGCTGCGGGTCGGCCCGTACGTGGTGATCCGGCCGCGCGAATGGCAGCTCGACGAGTCCGCCGCCCGTAAGAAGATCATCGACTTCGCCGGTGAGCACGGCTGGCCGCTCTTCGTGAAGCCCGCCCGCGCGGGCTCCTCCATCGGCATCACCAAGGTCGACGACCTGGCCGGTCTGGACGAGGCCATCGCCGAGGCCCAGAGCCACGACCCGAAGATCCTCGTCGAGGCCGCCCTGCGGGGCCGCGAGATCGAGTGCGGCGTCCTGGAGTTCGAGGACGGCCCCCGCGCCTCCGTCCCGGCCGAGATCCCGCCGCCCGAGGCCCACGCGTACTACGACTTCGAGGCCAAGTACATCGACTCGACCCCGGGCATCGTCCCGGCGCCGCTGACCGAGGAGGAGACCGCAGAGGTCCAGCGCCTCGCCGTCGACGCCTTCGAGGCGGCCTCCTGCGAGGGTCTGGTCCGCGCGGACTTCTTCCTCACGGAGGACGGCCACTTCGTCATCAACGAGATCAACACGCTCCCCGGTTTCACGCCGATCTCGATGTACCCGGCGATGTGGCAGGCGACCGGCATCGCGTACCCGGAGCTGGTGGACCGCCTGATCCAGGCGGCGCTGCGCAGGCCGACGGGTCTTCGCTGAGGCACGCGGCACCCCTCAGGAGGCGATCCCCCTCGGGGATCGCCTCCTTGATCGCGGGCGCCTCGCCGGCAGCCGGTCGCTCACCGTCCACCGCACCGTCCACCGTCGGCGTCACGCTCTTCGGCCACCACCGGGTCCGTCCTCCTGGGCGGCCGGGGAACACCGCAGCGCAGTATGATCGCCGGGCTGCCCCAGCCCGCTGTCAGCGGCGAGGCGGGCTCGGGGTCCCGGCGGCCGAGACCGTCCACTTTCGGTGGCAACGCCCCGCCCGGGTTCCGGCACAGCTTCGTGACGGTCGCGTCCGGGCTGGGAACCGCCGCTGATCCGCCGTCGTCTGCTGAGGAGCAGCCCGCGACGGCGATCAACGACACGACCAGAACGGGCAGCCCGAAACGAGCGGGGTGCCGGTGATGCGGGAAGCACACCGGCCAGGGGTAGACGGGGGCTACAGGTGCACGACCGGGCAGGTCAGCGTGCGGGTGATGCCGTCCACTTGCTGGACCTTGGCGACCACCAGCCGGCCGAGATCGTCCACGGTGTCGGCCTGGGCGCGGACGATGACGTCGTAGGGACCCGTCACGTCCTCGGCCTGGATGACCCCAGGGATCTTGCTGATCATGTCGGCGACGGTCGACGCCTTGCCGACCTCCGTCTGGATCAGGATGTACGCCTGTACCACGGAACCTCCAGGGCGGCCACGAGGATCATGTGGGGAAAAGGAACGCCACGGTATCGCGTAGTGGCGCGCCGCGGGGAGACCCGCACAGGCCGCGCCGCGCACACCGGGGCGCCGGGAGTGCGCAAGTCGACGGTCAACTCGACCGTACCGAGGGCGAGGACCGCTCGCGACCGGGCGCGGGTGACACTGGAAGCGGCACAAGAAGGGGCGATACGACGATGAAGGGCACCGTGGGAGAGCTGGGGGAGTTCGGGCTCATCAGGGAGCTCACCTCCCGGCTCACCACCACCCCGGCGGTCCGGGTCGGCCCCGGCGACGACGCCGCTGTGGTGGCCGCGCCGGACCGCCGGGTCGTGGCGAGCACCGACCTCCTGCTGGAGGGGCGGCACTTTCGCCGCGACTGGTCCACGGCGTACGACGTCGGCCGTAAGGCGGCCGCCCAGAACCTCGCGGACATCGCCGCCATGGGCGCCGTGCCCACCGCGCTGCTCCTCGGCCTGGTCGCGCCCGTCGATCTCCCGGTGACCTGGGCGACCGAGCTGATGGACGGCCTGCGCGACGAGTGCCAGGTCGCCGGGGCGGCCGTCGTGGGCGGTGACGTGGTCCGCGGCGACACCATCATGATCTCGATCACCGCGCTCGGCGATCTGCGCAACCACGAGCCTGTGACCAGGGGCGGGGCCCAGCCGGGGGACGTCGTGGCCGTCACCGGCTGGCTCGGCTGGTCCGCCGCCGGGCACGCGGTCCTCTCCCGCGGCTTCCGTTCGCCGCGCGCCTTCGTGGAGGCCCACCGGCGCCCCGAGCCTCCGTATCACGCGGGCCCCGCCGCGGCCGACCTGGGCGCCACCGCCATGTGCGACGTGAGCGACGGGCTGATCGCGGACCTCGGGCACATCGCCGAGGCCAGCAACTGCCGGATCGACATCCGGTCCGGCGCGATCGACATCCCGTCCCAGATGAACGACATCGGGCAGGCCGTCGGCGTCGACCCCATCCAGTGGGTGCTCACCGGCGGCGAGGACCACGCCATCGTGGCCACCTTCCCGCCGGACGTGAAGCTGCCCGCCCGCTGGAAGGTGATCGGCGAGGTCCTCAACCCGTCGGCGCTGCCGCAGGTCACCGTCGACGGGGCGCCCTGGACCAGCAAGGGCGGCTGGGACCACTTCGCGGACATAGAGTCGTGACCGGGGCACCGAGCGCACCGCCCCGGGTGCTCACCGTCGCGGGCTCGGACTCCGGGGGCGGGGCCGGCATCCAGGCCGACCTCAAGACCATGCTGGCGCTCGGCGTGCACGGCATGAGCGTCGTCACCGCTGTCACCGCGCAGAACTCCCTCGGGGTGCAGGGCGCTTGGGAGCTTCCGGTGGAGGCCGTGCGCGCCCAGTACCGCAGCGTCGTCGACGACATCGGTGTCGAGGCCGTCAAGACCGGCATGCTCGCCTCCGCCGAACTCGTCGAGACGGTCGCCGAGTTGCTCGCCGCCACGGACGCGCCCGTGGTCGTCGACCCGGTCGGCGTCTCCAAGCACGGCGATCCGCTGCTCGCCGCGTCCGCCCTGGACGCCGTCCGCGAGCGTCTGCTGCCCACGGCGACCGTCGCCACCCCCAACCTCGACGAGGTCGCCCAACTCACCGGTGTGCGCGTCGAGTCGGAGGCCGGGATGCGCGAGGCGGCCGAGGCCGTGCTGGCGTACGGGCCCCGCTGGGTGGTGATCAAGGGCGGGCATCTCTGTGGAGACGCCGTCGACCTGCTCACCGACGGCTCGCAGGAGCACTGGCTGCGGGCACCGAGGTACGACAACCGGCACACGCACGGCACGGGCTGCACTCTCGCCTCCGCGATCGCGGCGCGGCTCGCGCGGGGCCTGGCCGTGCCGGAGGCCGTGGCGGCGGCGAAGGAGTACGTGACCGGGGCGATCGCCGCCGGGTTCGCGCTCGGCGGCGGCATCGGGCCCGTGGACCACGGGTGGGCGCTCACCCGGCGTACGCCGGCAACGTGATGTTCGTCGCCGGCCTCCCGGTGAGCCGCTGGAAGCAGGCAGCCATGGGCCGGGACGCGAGCCGCCGGTACATCCGGTCCCGGCCGCGGATCCGCCGCTCGGTGGGCGGGGCGAAGAGCGGCCGCCGGGGGTTTCCGGCCGATGGCGTCGGGGACGGCGAGGTCGGGGCGTACGGCTCGTGTCCGGTCCAGGAAGGGGCGGTCCGCGGGTTCCGGAAGCGGGGGCGACACCGGTACGAGGATCTCGCCGGTGACGCCGAGGGCCTCCCGGCTGGTGGCGAGGACCCGCAGGCCCGGGCAGCCGCCGAGGAGGAGCCCGAGGACACGGGCGGCGTCTCCTCGACCAGGTGCTCGCAGTTGTCCGGCACACGGACCGTCGGTCAGGCGCTGGAGGGAGACCGTACGGCCCCGTCGAGGAGCAGCAGCGTCGGCATCCGGGAAGGCACGGCAAAAAGCCGGCCCACCATCGGTGGACCGGCTCTGTGCAGCGAACCAGCAGTGGCCGCGCGCTAGCTGAGCGTCAGCGCGAGACCTTGCCGGCCTTGATGCACGAGGTGCAAGCGTTCACGCGCTTCGGCGTCCCGCCCACCACGGTACGCACACGCTGGATGTTCGGGTTCCAGCGGCGGGACGTACGGCGGTGCGAGTGCGAGATGTTGTTGCCGAAGCCCGGCCCCTTGCCGCAGACGTCGCAGTTGGCAGCCACGGGTCACTCCAAAGACTTCAGATGCACTTACGGTTGATCCCGGCATGCCGGGATCACGATCCCGAGACCGGGATCTGAGTGGCGTTGCCAGGGGGAAGGCCCGGTCTGGATCGGTGATCCGGATCGGGCAACCGGAGCAGCATACAACGACTGCGTCCGTACAACGAAACTACCATGGCTGGTCCGGGCCTCGTCCCGGCCCTCTTACCGGCGGTCACGGCTGCGGGTCTACGCTGCGTGCGGCGTGCGGCGTTCCCCCACCACACGTCCAGCAGCCAAGCAGCTCAAGGAGGCGCAGGTGCCGCAGGTGCCGCAGACATTCTTCGATGCTCTGGCGGTGCGCACCTGGTGCGGCCTCGCGTTGGCCGCCCTGGGGCGGGCCCGTGAGGAGATCGACGCGATCAACGTCTATCCGGTCGCCGACGGCGACACCGGGACGAACCTCTATCTGACCATGGAGTCGGCGGCGGCCGCCGTGGAGGCGGTGTTCGCGGGCCACGAGAGCGGGTCGGCGCCCGGCTCGCCCGCCGCCGGGCAGCCCACCCTCGCCGAGGCCGCACGCGCCATGGCGCACGGCGCACTCATAGGCGCCCGGGGGAACTCCGGGACGATCCTCGCGCAGCTCCTGCGCGGTATGGCCAAGGTGCTCGCGGACGACAGCGAGGCCGCCCACACCGACGGCCAGGGGCTCCGCCTCGCCCTCCGGCACGCCGCCGACTCCGCACGCGAGGCCGTCGCGCACCCGGTGGAGGGCACCGTCCTCACGGTTGCCTCCGCGGCCGCCGACGCGGTGGTCGCCGCCGAGGGCGACTGCGGCGTGGTGGCACGCGCCGCCTACGAGGGTGCCGGCACGGCCCTGCTGGCGACCCCCGGGCAACTGGCGCAGCTGGCTCGCGCGGGCGTCGTGGACGCGGGGGGACGCGGCCTGGTGGCGGT
The DNA here is from genome assembly GCF_055572155.1 of Streptomyces sp. NPDC030814. NCBI lineage: Bacteria > Bacillati > Actinomycetota > Actinomycetes > Kitasatosporales > Streptomycetaceae > Streptomyces > Streptomyces sp. NPDC030814. Next base: position 142,430 of record NZ_JBVIDX010000016.1, on the reverse strand, counting down.
GCTGGCGGCGCTGGTGGAGACGTTCACGGGGGAGGCGCCGAGGACGCATGCCTTCACCGTGCCCGCCGGTTCGTCCGACCTCGCGGCCACACACGCGCGCGTGGCCGGTACCGGAGCCGAAGCCGTGCGAGGCGCGGAGGGCGTCGGTCCCGAGGTGTGCGTCGACGACCGGCCCGGGACCGGCGGGCCGGCCTTCGAGGTGATCTACCTCCTGGAGGCGGACGACGCCGCTGTGGCCCGGTTGCGCCGCCGGCTGGACGAACTGGGCGACTCGCTCGTCGTCGTCGGCGGGGACGGCCTGTGGAACATCCATGTGCACGTCGACGACGCCGGTGCCGCCGTGGAGGCGGGGGTCGAGGCCGGGCGGCCGTACCGGATCCGCATCACGCATTTCGGGGCCGAGGACGCGCATCTGGCCGGCGAGGCAGGGCGGCAGCCGCGTGAGCGTGCCCAGCGCGCCGTCGTCGCCGTCGTACCGGGGGAGGGCCTGGCCGGGCTGTACACCGAGGCCGGCGCGACCACGGTGCTGGCCCGCGCCGGGGAGCCGCCCGCCAGCGGGGAGCTCGTCGAGGCCGTACGGCGTGCCCACGCGCGCGAGGTGGTGCTCCTGCCCAACGATGCGGAGCTGCGCCACACGGCGGCCGCGGCGGCCGAACAGGCCCGCGCCGAGGGCGTACGGGTGGCCCTGATCCCCACCCGCTCGGCCGTCCAGGGCATCGCCGCACTCGCCGTGCACGAGCCCGGCCGCCGCTTCGACGAGGACGTCGTCTCCATGACGTCCGCGGCCGGCGCCACCCGCTACGCCGAGGTCGTCATCGCCGAGCGCCAGTCCTGGACCATGGCCGGCATCTGCCAGGCAGGTGACGTCCTCGGACTCATCGAGGGCGATGTCGCCGTCATCGGCGACGACGTCACCGCGACCGCCGCCTCCGTCGTCGACCGCATGCTCGCCGCCGGCGGCGAAATGGTCACCCTGGTCCTCGGGGACGACGCCCCCGAAGGCATCGCCGACCACGTGGAGACCAGGCTGCGCGAGTCCCACCTGGGAGTGGACACTGTGGTCTACCGGGGCGGCCGCCAGGGAGCGCTCCTGCTGATCGGCGTCGAATAGCTCCGCCGGGGCGCCTGTGTGGGGGCGGGGGCGTGCGGGGCTTTTCGACGGCCGGGGGCCGGGGCCTGGGCCTGGACGTTTTCCGCAGGCGCGGGGGATGCGTTCGTTCTTCGGAGGCGCGCAAAAGCCGTGAGTGGCTCAGGACGCTGGGCACCGCCCGTTCTTGGGGGCGCGGGGAACTGCGAGAGAAACCACGCCCCACCCGCACCCGCCGTCACCACACGCGTCCCCGACCTCCTGGGCGCCCGAGCGGGGCCGAAGGGGCGGCACCCCCCTGGGGACGGGACGGCAGGGACGGCAGGGGCGGCGGGGGCGAGAACCCGAGCCCGCCCCACGCCCCCTGAGCCCTAGCCGTCCCCCACGCCCCCCACCAGCCCCAACATCCGCTCCGCCTCCGCCCGACGAGCCACCACCGTCTCGTCCTCCCGGCCGCCGTCGCCGTACGCGGCCAGCACACTCCGTGCCCGCCCCGCCGCGTCCGCCGCCCGCTGGAGGTCCGCCTCCAGCCACCCGGCCGCGAGTTCCGCGCCGGTCCGCGCGTCCAGGAAGTCGGCCCCCAGGGAGCCGTACACCGCCACGGCCCGCTCGACGAGCGTCAGCGCCTCCTCGAAGACCGCACGGTACGAGGCGAGCTCGGCGTCCTCCGCGACGGACCGGGCGAGCAGGTCACCGAACTGCCGGTACGTCTCGCCTAGTTCGGCGTGGATCCGCAGCCGGTGCTCCTCGCCGGTCACATCCGTCAGGGCCGCCTCGCACCCGCGCACCGCGTCGCCCATCAGCTCCCGGGCGGCGTCGAGCCCCGCCCCCTCCTGCGCCGCGTACCAGGCCCGCGCCCGCAGCGCCCGCACATACCCGTGGACGTTCCCCAGCTCTCCCCAGAGGTCGCCCGCGCGCTCGTACGCCCGGTCCGCCTCGGCGGGCAGCCCCGCGCGGGCGAGGGCCTCGGCGGCGAGGTGGGCGAGCACGGCATGGTCACGCTGCTCGGGCCAGTGCCGGGTGATGTCGGCGGCTCGCAGCCACCGGTCGGCCGCCTCGCGGTGCTCGCCCATCTCGGTGTGGCAGTCGCCGAGCCACCACAGGGTCTGGGCGATGGCCCCGTCCCCGTGGATCTCGGCCGTCAGATCCACCAGGGCCGACTCCAATACCTCCGCGGCCTCCGCCCAACGCCCCTGCCGCAGCAGGAACCCGCCGAGCAGATGCCGGGCCCAGGAGCCGAGCGTCCGGCTCTCACCGGCCTCGTCGGCCCAGTGCGCCGCCTCCAGCGCGTGCTCCGCGCCCGCTTCGATCCGGTCGGAGGCACCGAGGAGTTCGGCCAGCTGGACGTGGAGCTGGGCGTGCCCCACCGGCTCCAGATCCGTACCGCCGTGCTCCAGTGCCGTGCGGGCGGCCCGCTCGGCCCGCTCCAGGTCCCCGAGCTGCTGCGCGATCCCCGCGAGCCGGGCCTCGTACTGCACCGCGAACCACGGCACCCCGGCCCCGACATACCGCTCCGCGGCCTCCTCGAACAGCTCGGCGGCTCCCTCCGCGTCCCCGCTCCGCTCCGCCAGCTCACCGAGCATGGCCCGCGCCTCCGCGGCCCGCGAGGCCAGCCGCACGTCCTGCGCGCGGTGCGGTTCGACGCATTCCGCCAGTTCCCGCACGGCCGCCTCGGCGGCGGTCAGCAGGCTCTCGTCCGGGTCCGTGTCCTCCAGCTGCCGCATGAGTATCCGGGCCCGCCCCACCAGTACGGACGCCGCCTGCCGGAGGCCCGTGCCGCCGCTCGCGTAGAGGGCGAGAACCTTCTCGTACGGCTCGGAGAGCAGCTCCAGGGCTTCCTCGGCATGGCCGTTCAGAGCGTGGACGGTCGCGCCACGCGCGCGTGCCGCCAGCGCCTCGCCCGGGTCACCGGCCTCCTCGTACAGCTCCGCCGCGTGGTCGAACAGAGTGCGCCCCTCGGGACCGAGGCCGATCGCCCGGTGGTCCACGATCTCCGCCCGGTCATGGGCGTCCAGCTCCGCGCCGTCCGCCTCGGCGGCACGCGCCACCGCGGCCCACGCGCCCACGGAGGCCGGGTGCAGGGACTCGGAGAGCCGCCGCGCCTCGGCCAGGAGCGCGGGCAGGTCGTCCGGTGCCGGAGCCGCCTCCGCGCGCTCCACGGCCAGGGGCTTTCGAGGCGCCGGGACCGGCACCGTGCCCGTCGCGCGCACGCCCAGCGGCAGCCGGTCCACCAGCGGCAGCCGGTCCATGCGCTCCCGGACGTGCGTGCTGACGTACGCCGTGCCATTGCGCTCGTCGAACCGGGCGGCCAGGGACAGGGCCTCCACGCGCGCGTGGGAGGCCAGTTCGCCGGCGGTCCAGGTACGTCCGGCGGGCCCCGGGACCGTCTGATCGGCGAACCCTCGGGTGACCAGGCGGGCCATGAGGAGGGCCACCACGGCCGTGAAGTCCAGTCGGCTGCGCGGGTCCCCGGAGTCCGTGAAGTACGCCGGACGCTCGGCCAGCAGCTCCAGGCCGCGCGCCTCGTTGCCGGTCAGAGCGCAGAACTCCACGTGGTCCGCGTACGCGCCCCGCATGCTCTCCATGGGCCGCACCAGCCGGAAGCCGCGCAGATGGTGGGCGCGCGCCTCGTCCAGGCGGCCCAGCCGCAGCAGCGGCAGCAGGGAGGACGCCAGGACGGTGTGCGGCTCGTGGGCGCAGGTGTACTCGCCCTCCAGGACCGGCGCCCACAGCCGCAGCGCCTCCGCGTCGTGCCGCTGCCGTGCCTGCCACCAGCCCTGGCCGTGCAGCTCGCACGCGTGGCAGTCGGCCATGCTGTCCCGGTCGGCGGCCAGCCAGGCGTCGTAGGCCCGCTCGGCCCGCGCCAGGTCACCGATGTGTGCGGCCACACTGAACTCGGCGCTGCGCACGGCCCGTTCCGAGTGCCCGGCGAGCCGGTAGCGGTGCTCCATCTCGCCGAGCCACTTCTCGATGGAGGCGAGCGGCACGTGCGGCTGGTTGAGCATGCCGGCCGACATCCACTTGAACACCCAGTGCAGCGAGTGGACCTCGTACTCGTCGAAGTCCTCGGGGCGCTCGTCCCACATGCGCAGCAGACGCGCGAAGGGGACGAACATCTTGTCCTTCTCGGAGCTGTAGTTGTAGACCTTCAGCTGGTGGCCGAGCGCCTCGATCACGGCGAGCGGGATGTTCAGCTTCTCGGCCTCGGCGAGCAGCCGCTCCGCGCGCGCGTTGCGGGCGGGGCCCTCCGGCTGCTCGTAGTTCTCCGCCATGGCCCGGCGCAGTTCGTCGAAGTCCATGACGTCCCTCACGGTCGGCCGCCCTCCCCGGACCCGGTCTCGCTGTGCGTGGCCCACTCCAGGAGGCCGATGAACGCGCGGTTCAGCAGCGCCGAGTCCGCCGGCCTGAGCGGGCGCTGCGCCATCAGCAGGGCCTGCCCGTACAAGGACTCGGTGGCCGTCCCGATCAGCTCGGGATCGCCCAGGGAACCGATCCGCCGGACGAGCGGGTTGAGGTGGTTCAACACCAGCCGCGCGCGCGGGGCGCTGCCGCGCAGGGAGCCGAGGATTCCCGCCCACAGGTCGTCGGCCTGCTCCTCGGCCTCCGCGCGGGCCTGCTCGTGCCGGGAGGAACGGTCGTCCAGGTGCAGCGCTGGCACCGACAGCGGATGGAACGCCCGCAGCACGACATCACAGCCCAGGGGGTCGAGCTTCGCCCGCGCGGCCGACAGGAAGCCCGCCAGCGCCAGCTCCTCGTCCGGGTCGGGCGCGTCCAGATGCGCGGTCACCGTGTCGGCGTCCAGCTCGGCGACCATCGTGCCCGGGCGCACCGACGGCAGTGCCTCGACCAGCTCGCTGTCGTACGTGTAACCGCCGTTGATCACCCCGACGCCCTGCGCGGAGGCGATCGGCGCGACCTGGCGGTACTCCTCGACCGTCCGCGTGAAGTGGACCACCGGGTGCCGCTGCGCGAACTCCTCCAGGGACAGCCGCCCGTCCGTCGTCTCGAAGGGCAGCCACGGCAGCATCGTGCGCAGCATCTCCCTGTCGTGCCGCGCCAGGGACTTCACCCCCAGGTGGTGCACCGACAGGAAGGCCGCGAGCCGCTCCGGATCACCCGCGGCGAGACCGGTCAGCCAACCGCGGATCCGGTCGCCCAGCGCCTCCCGGACGGCCGCGAGGGTCTCGTCCTCGTACAGCGACTCGCGCGACGCCGTGGGCCGCAGACTGTCCGTGTCGATCACGCAGCGCACGAAGAACGCCCACTCCGGCAGCAGCTGTTCGGCCCGCTCGGTGAGCAGCATGCCCTTCAGGTGCACCCGGTGGCCCGCCCGCTGCGCCGGACTGACCGCGGACGGCAGCACATACGCAACGCCCCGGACCCCGGCCAGCGGCACGTCCAGCTCGATCGCGTCCAGCGGGGCGAACCCGAACAGGTCGTGGCAGTGCCGCGCGAGGGCCACCCTCCGGGTGGCGGGGGAGGGATAGGGGCGGTTCCAGGGCGCCGGCAGATCCGTCACCGCCTCCTCGCCCACCCGGACGTCGTACGGCAGCAGCGACCCGAAGTCCCGCGCCAGCGACAGCACGCGCGCGTGCGAGAGCCAGTCCGCCGCGCCCGGCCGCGCGACCAGATGCACGGTCGTACCCGGCTCGGGACGAGCCTCGTCCGGCAGCGTCCGCACGGTGTACGAGCCGTCGTCGGTGGCCGTCCACTCCACGGGCGGCGCGTCGGGCGTACGGGCGCTGCGGCTGACGACCCGTATCCGCTCGGCCACCACGAAGCACGCCAGCAGCCCTATGCCGAACTGCCCGAGGAAGTCCGAGCGGACCTCCTGGAGCCCGTCGGCCCGCTTGGAGCTGCGGCCGATCGTGGCGAGGAGGCTGTGCACGTCGGACTCCGTGAGCCCCACGCCGGAGTCCTCCACCCGCAGTGCGCCGCCCTCGGCGAACAGCCGCACCCGGGCGGGCGCGTCGGGCTCCTCGGCCCGCCGCGCGGTGATCGCGTCCACCGCGTTCTGCAACAGCTCGCGCAGGTAGACCTTCGGACTGGAGTAGAGGTGGTGCGAGAGCAGATCCACCAGGCCACGCAGATCGACCTGGAACGTGTGAGGTGACTGTGGAGTCTGGGATGCCTGGGATGACTGTGAGGTCATTGAGTCCATCGTCGCAGCGCCGGGGGGGTGGGGGTCGGGCGACGGCGCGGGGTAGGGCGGTCCCGCGAGACGGTGACCGCGGACGGGAGGCGGCACGGGCCATCGTTACAGACCCGGGAGTGCGTCATCCTAGGCGGGAACGACCCGCCTGACCAGCGGATTTCCAGGACGTATACGGGATTGTCAGTGCCGTGGTGTGCAATGGATCCCGTGCCCGCGCTCGAAGAACCGCTCAAGAACACGCTCGGCGCCGCCACCGCGAAGGTGATGGCCGAGCACCTCGGCCTGCACACCGTCGGAGACCTGCTGCACCACTATCCCCGCAGGTACGAGGAGCGCGGGCAGCTCACCCACCTCGCCGACCTCCCGATGGACGAGCACGTCACGGTGGTCGCCCAGGTCGCCGACGCCCGCCTGCACACGTTCGCCTCCGCCAAGGCGCCCCGGGGCAAGGGCCAGCGTCTCGAAGTCACCATCACCGACGGCAGCGGCCGCCTCCAGCTGGTCTTCTTCGGCAACGGCGTGCACAAGCCCCACAAGGAGCTCCTCCCCGGCACCCGCGCCCTCTTCGCCGGCAAGGTCTCCGTCTTCAACCGTCGCCTCCAGCTGGCCCATCCCGCATACGAACTGCTGCGCGGCGAAGACGTGGCGGAGACGGTCGACAGCTGGGCCGGCGCCCTCATCCCGATCTACCCGGCCACCGCCAAGCTGGAGTCCTGGAAGATCGCCAAGGCGGTCCAGACGGTCCTGCCGAGCGCCCACGAGGCCCTCGACCCCCTCCCCGACGCCCTGCGCGCGGGCCGGGGCCTGGTCTCGCTGCCCGAGGCCCTCCTGAAGATCCACCGCCCCCACACCAAGGCGGATGTCGAGGACGCCCGGGACCGCCTCAAGTGGGACGAGGCCTTCGTCCTGCAGGTCGCCCTCGCCCGCCGCCGGCACACCGACGCCCAACTCCCCGCCGTCGCCCGCCGCCCCACCCCGGACGGCCTTCTCACCGCCTTCGACGCCCGCCTCCCGTTCACCCTCACCGACGGCCAGAAGAAGGTCTCGAAGGAGATCTTCGACGACCTCGCCACCGAGCACCCGATGCACCGGCTGCTCCAGGGTGAAGTGGGCTCGGGAAAGACGCTGGTGGCCCTGCGCGCCATGCTGGCCGTGGTCGACTCCGGTGGCCAGGCGGCCATGCTCGCGCCGACCGAGGTGCTCGCCCAGCAGCACCACCGGTCGGTCACGGAAATGATGGGCGAGCTCGCCGAGGGCGGCATGCTGGGCGGCGCCGAGCACGCCACCAAGGTGGTGCTGCTCACCGGTTCGATGGGCGCGGCGGCCCGCCGGCAGGCGCTGCTCGACCTGGTCACCGGCGAGGCCGGCATCGTCATCGGTACCCACGCGCTGATCGAGGACAAGGTGCAGTTCCACGACCTGGGCCTGGTCGTCGTCGACGAACAGCACCGCTTCGGTGTGGAGCAGCGCGACGCCCTGCGGGGCAAGGGCAAACAACCGCCCCACCTCCTCGTCATGACGGCCACCCCGATCCCCCGCACGGTCGCGATGACCGTCTTCGGCGACCTGGAGACCTCGGTCCTCGACCAACTCCCCGCGGGCCGCTCGCCGATCGCCAGCCATGTCGTCCCCGCCGCCGACAAACCCCACTTCCTCGCCCGCACCTGGGAGCGGGTGCGCGAGGAGGTGGAGAACGGCCACCAGGCGTATGTCGTCTGCCCCCGCATCGGCGACGACATCGACGAACAGGCCGGCCCCGGAAAGACCGGGAAGTCCCCCGAGGACGAGGCCGAGAAGCGCCCGCCCCTCGCCGTCCTCGACATCGCCGACCAGCTCACCCAGGGCCCCCTCCAGGGCCTCCGGGTCGAGGTCCTGCACGGCCGTATGCACCCGGACGACAAGGACGCGGTCATGCGCCGCTTCGCCGCCGGCGAGACCAAGGTCCTGGTGGCGACCACGGTCATCGAGGTCGGCGTCAACGTCCCGAACGCCACGGCGATGGTCATCATGGACGCCGACCGCTTCGGCGTCTCCCAGCTCCACCAGCTCCGCGGCCGCGTCGGCCGGGGCTCCGCCCCCGGCCTCTGCCTCCTCGTCACGGAGATGCCCGAGGCCAGCGCCGCCCGCCAGCGTCTGGGCGCCGTCGCCTCCACCCTCGACGGCTTCGAACTCTCCCGCATCGACCTCGAACAGCGTCGCGAGGGCGACGTCCTCGGCCAGGCACAGTCCGGCGCCCGCACCAGCCTCCGCGTGCTCACCGTGATCGACGACGAGGAGATCATCGCGGAGGCGAGGGAGGAAGCGGCGTCGGTGGTGGCCGAGGACCCGGAGCTGGAATCCTTCCCGGGCCTGAGAACGGCCCTGGACGCCCTGCTGGACGAGGAGAGGGAGCAGTACCTGGAGAAGGGCTGAGCGGGCGTTCAAGGCCGGACACCACGTCCTGCGCCGACACATGCCCCGCCCCCTGGCACCTGCCGCTGAGGGCGACGGGCCTGCCCCGGCGGTGCGCGCCGAACCGCGCGACCACCCCGCGAGCCGCAGCGGCCGGACAAGCGGCCGAACGACACAAGGCACCCTCCACCCGCGCCTGCCAGACTGAACCGTAAAGCCGCCCATGAAGAAGGACCCAAGATGACCCGCGTGATCGCCGGCGCAGCCGGCGGACGCCGCCTGGCCGTCCCGCCGGGGAACGGCACCCGCCCCACCTCCGATCGCGCACGCGAGGGCCTCTTCTCCACCTGGCAGGCCCTCCTCGGCGGCCCCCTGGAAGGCGAACGCGTCCTCGACCTCTACGCAGGCTCCGGAGCCGTGGGCCTGGAGGCCCTCTCCCGCGGCGCCGCCCACACCCTCCTCGTCGAGGCCGATGCCCGCGCCGCCCGGACGATCCGCGACAACGTCAGAACGCTCGGCCTCCCCGGAGCGGAGGTGAGGTCCGGCAAAGCGGAACAGATCATCCAGGGCCCGGCCCCCCAGGAGCCGTACGACATCGTCTTCCTCGACCCCCCGTACGCCGTCCCGGACGACGATCTTCGGGAGATTCTGCTCACACTCCGCACCGGAGGCTGGCTCGCCGACGAAGCCCTCGTCACCGTGGAGCGCAGCACCAGAGGCGGTGAATTCGCCTGGCCGACCGGTTTCGAAGCGCTCCGGGCCCGTCGCTACGGCGAGGGAACGTTTTGGTACGGTCGCGCCGCCTCTACGTGCGAAGACGCACGATGACCGGACCGGAGAGCGAGGGATCCCAAGTGCGCCGCGCCGTCTGTCCCGGGTCGTTCGACCCCATCACCAATGGACACCTCGACATCATTGGCCGCGCCTCCAAGCTGTACGACGAGGTCTATGTCGCGGTGATGATCAACAAGTCCAAGAAGGGCCTGTTCGAGGTGGAGGAGCGGATCGACCTCATCCGCGAGGTCACCGCCGAGTACGCGAACGTACGGGTCGAGGCCTTCCACGGCCTCCTCGTGGACTTCTGCAAGCAGCGCGACATCCCCGCCATCGTCAAGGGCCTGCGCGCCGTCAGCGACTTCGACTACGAGCTGCAGATGGCACAGATGAACATCGGCCTGTCGGGCGTGGAGACCCTCTTCGTCCCCACCAACCCCACCTACAGCTTCCTGTCGTCCTCCCTGGTCAAGGAGGTCGCCACCTGGGGCGGCGACGTCTCCCACTTGGTACCCCCCTTTGTCCTCGAGCCGTGGGCCAAACGCCTGCGGCGGGGCGGGAGGCCGCGGGAGGGTTTTGGTTTTTGCCCCTGCCGCGGGGGCGGCAGGGCCAGAACCCAAGATCTTCATCAGTTTTCCAGGGGCCCCTCCGATGGATCTCCGCGGCGTCGCGGCGTCCGGCACGCCCTCCCGCCGGCGCCGCGCGAAAGCCCGCGTAGCGCCGCTACGAGGACTTCCACGCGGCGCTCCCCCACGCTCTTCGAGCAGGGGGTCCCCCCGGAGCACGCACCGGACGCCGCTCCTTCTCCCACGGAGATCCATCGGAAAAACCCTGGGGCCACTCACGAGGGCCGAACGGGCCCGGTCACGCCACCTGGTGTCCGGTGGTCCTCCACTGGCCGTACAGTCGATCCGACCGTCTCCAACACAGCTGTAGAGAGTGGCGAGCACACGGTGGACGTGCAGAAGAAGCTCGACGAGATCGTCTCGGTGGTCTCCGGCGCCCGGGCCATGCCCATGTCGGCCTCGTGCGTGGTCAACCGCGCCGAACTGCTCTCGCTGCTCGAAGAGCTGCGCACGGCCCTGCCCGACTCCCTCGCCCAGGCGCAGGAGTTGATCGGGGACCGCGATCACATGGTCGAGCGGGCCCGCCAGGAGGCCGAGCGGATCATCGAGTCGGCCCACGCCGAGCGCGGCTCCCTGATCTCCGACACCGAGGTCGCCCGCCGCTCCCGGAACGAGGCCGACCGCATCCTCGCCGAGGCCCGCCAGGAGGCCGAGGAGATCCGCGCGGAGGCCGACGACTACGTGGACTCCAAGCTCGCCAACTTCGAGGTCGTGCTCACCAAGACCCTGGGTTCGGTGGGCCGTGGCCGCGAGAAGCTCCTCGGCACCGGTCCCGGCCTCGACGAGCAGGGCTACGCGGACCCGGAAGAAGACGACGCCCCGGAGCGCAGCCACGACCCCGAGACCCTCCGCCGTGACGCGGACGCCTACGTGGACGCCAAACTCGGCGCCTTCGAGGCCGTCCTCGCCAAGACCCTGGAGGCCGTCGGCCGCGGCCGCCAGAAGCTCCACGGCAGGATCGCCACCGATGACCTCGGCGCCCTCGCCCTGAACGACGACGGCACCTCCCCGAGGCCCACCAGCGACGCCGACTACCTGGCCGAGCTGGCCGACCTGTCCCAGAGCCCCGCCGACCGGTCCGGCGCGGTCCCGGAGCAGTCGCCCTACGCCCCGCAGCAGGACTCCTACGGGGCGACGGCCTACCAGCAGGACCAGTACGGTGGCTACCAGCAGCACTACGCCCAGCCCCAGCAGGCGGCGGACCCCTACGGGTACCAGCAGGCCGACCCGTACGCGGTGGGCTACCCGCAGCAGCCGTCGTACGAGCCGAACCAGCAGCACCAGGACCAGCAGAGTCACCAGGGGTACGCGCAGCCCCCGGCGAACGCCCTCGACGAGACCAGTCTCTTCGACACCACGATGATCACCGCGGAGCAGTTGCGCCGCTACGAGCAGGGCCGCTGACAGCGGATTGGGCCGATAGCGAAAGGTCCAGTATCCTGGCTCTTCGGTCGCGCGTGCGTTCATGCTGTCCGCGGAAGACGCCCGCGATCGTTCGCTGCCCGGAACACCGGGGCGGCGCCCTCCCCGGATCCGAAGATCGAAAGTTGACATGGCTCTGAACGCCCGTCTCGACCACCGCAACCCCCTCGTGTTCGACACGCACGAGCTGGGCCGGCGGCCGGGTGCGATGCAGCGCCTGACGCGTTCGGTCGACGCTCCCAAGGACCTGGGGATCAAGAGCGTCATCGGAGTGCCGGAAGGCGCCCCGGTGGAACTCGAACTCCGCCTGGAGTCGGTCATGGAAGGTGTGCTCGTCACAGGCACCGCCCGTGCCAAGGCCGAGGGGGAGTGCGTAAGGTGTCTGGAGCCGCTGGAGCTGGAGCTCGAAGCGGACTTCCAGGAGATGTTCTCGTACCCCGACGCCGACGAGCGGGGCCGCGTGATCGCGGAGCCCGACACCGACGCCGAGGACGACGAGGACAGGCTCTTCCTCGAGGACGGCCTGTTCGACCTCGAGCCCGTGCTGCGTGACGCGGTGGTGCTCGCACTGCCGATGCAGCCGGTGTGCCAGGACGACTGCCCCGGCCTGTGCTCCGAATGCGGAGCCCGGCTCGCGGACGACCCGGACCACCACCACGACGCCGTCGACATCCGTTGGGCGGCACTGCAGGGACTCGCCGGTTCACTCGAAGATGGCGAGAAGGACGAGATGAGCGGCGGCGCGCCTCAGTCAGCACGCGCCGACGAGAAGCAGGAGAAGTAGCCGTGGCTGTTCCGAAGCGGAAGATGTCGCGCAGCAACACGCGCCACCGCCGGTCGCAGTGGAAGGCTGCGGTCCCCACCCTGGTTGCGTGCGAGCGCTGCCACGAGCCCAAGCAGCAGCACATCGCGTGCCCGTCTTGTGGCACCTACAACAAGCGCCAGGTCCTCGAGGTCTGAGCGGCTGGTGAGAGGCTCCATGTCTGACGCCAAGGCGGAGACCACCGCCAAGAAAAAGGCGGACACCACAGCCTCGTCCCACACGCTTCTGGAAGGGCGGCTCGGCTACAAGCTCGAGTCCGCCCTTCTGGTGCGCGCACTCACCCACCGTTCGTACGCGTACGAGAACGGCGGTCTGCCCACCAACGAGCGCCTGGAGTTCCTCGGTGACTCCGTCCTCGGACTCGTGGTCACGGACACGCTGTACCGCACCCACCCCGACCTGCCCGAAGGCCAGCTGGCCAAGCTGCGGGCCGCGGTGGTCAACTCTCGTGCGCTGGCGGAGGTGGGCCGTGGGCTCGACCTCGGCTCCTTCATCCGGCTCGGCCGCGGTGAAGAGGGCACAGGCGGCCGGGACAAGGCGTCCATCCTCGCCGACACCCTCGAAGCGGTGATCGGTGCGGTCTATCTCGACCAGGGCCTGGACTCGGCGGCGGAGCTGGTGCACCGCCTGTTCGACCCGCTGATCGAGAAATCCTCGAACCTCGGTGCCGGCCTGGACTGGAAGACCAGTCTCCAGGAGCTCACCGCGACCGAGGGGCTCGGCGTACCCGAGTACCTGGTCACGGAGACCGGCCCCGACCACGAGAAGACCTTCACCGCTGCCGCCCGCGTCGGAGGCGTCTCGTACGGCACCGGCACCGGCCGCAGCAAGAAGGAAGCGGAGCAGCAGGCGGCCGAGTCCGCCTGGCGTGCGATCCGCGCCGCGGCGGACGAGCGGGCGAAGGCGGCGGCGGAAGCCACCGAGGCCGCGGAGGCCGCGGAGGCCGCCGCGCGGGCCGCCGAGACCGAGGGCGCGCCGTCGGACGCCGCGTCGGCCTGACAGTTCGGTGCCCCCATCCTGGGGGCTGCCGCCCCCGTACCCCTGCCGGGGGTGAGGGGGCGGCTTCCGTCCGTCGTCGGGCGCGACCCGTCTTTGGGCTGCTCGCGCAGTTCCCCGCGCCCCTGAAAGCACCGGGTGCCCCCTGGTTTTTCAGGGGCGCGGGGAACTGGGCGAGCAACGACAACGCACCCGCAGCCGCCCTACCACATTCACCACCCCCGACCCCCTCGGCGAACCTCCGGAGGACCCCGTGCCAGAACTGCCCGAGGTCGAGGTCGTCCGGCGGGGACTGCAGCGGTGGGTGGCCCACCGGACCGTGGCCGACGTCGAGGTGCTGCACCCGCGGGCGATCCGGCGGCATCTGGCCGGCCCCGAGGACTTCGCGCACCGCCTCAAGGGGCACCGCATCGGTGAGCCGAGCCGGCGCGGCAAGTATCTGTGGCTGCCCGTGGCGGACACCGGGACCGCCGTCCTGGCCCACCTCGGCATGAGCGGCCAACTGCTCGTGCAGCCGCACGACGCGGCCGACGAGAAGCACCTCAGGATCCGCGTGCGGTTCGCGGACGACCTGGGCACCGAACTCCGCTTCGTGGACCAACGCACCTTCGGCGGCCTGTCGTTGCACGACACCGCCGCCGACGGTCTGCCGGACGTCATCGCACACATCGCCCGCGATCCACTGGACCCGCTGTTCGACGCCGAGGCCTTCCATCAGGCGCTGCGCCGGAAGCGTACGACCATCAAACGGGCCCTGCTCGACCAGTCGTTGATCAGCGGTGTCGGCAACATCTACGCGGACGAGGCGCTTTGGCGCGCGCGGATCCACTACGAGCGCCCTACCGCCGGCTTCACCCGCCCCCGCACCACCGAACTCCTCGGCCACGTCCGGGACGTGATGAACGCCGCCCTGGCGGTGGGCGGCACGAGCTTCGACAGCCTCTACGTCAACGTCAACGGCGAGTCCGGGTACTTCGACCGCTCCCTGGACGCGTACGGGCGTGAGGGGCTGCCCTGCCGCCGCTGTGCCACACCGATGCGACGGCGGCCCTGGATGAACCGCTCCAGCTACTTCTGCCCGACGTGTCAGCGGGCCCCGCGGGCCTCGTCGTAGCGCGCCCGGGCCTGCAGCACGTCCTCCATGCGCTCCTCCACACAGACGATGAGGGAGAGCAGCCGCTCGGAGACCTCATGGCCGAGCGGAGTGAGCGTGTAGTCGACGCGGGGCGGGTTGGTGGGCTGGGCCTCGCGGTGCACCAGTCCGTCACGCTCCAGCGCGTGCAGGGTCTGGGAGAGCATCTTCTCGCTGACACCGTCGACGCGTCGCCGCAGCTCGTTGAAGCGCAGCGAGCCCTCGTGCAGCGCGCCCAGCGTGAGCGCCCCCCAGCGGCCGGTGACGTGCTCCAGGGTGCCCCGGGAGGGACAGTTCCTCGCGAACACGTCGAAAGCCAGGGCGTCGAAGTCCTCGACGTCCCGGCCGTCCGCGTCCGCGGAGGCCTGCGCGGGCGTCACGGCGGTCTGCGCGGGCGTCACGGCGGTCTGCGCGGCTGATTCCATACGCCGAGAATACTCCGAAACAGCGCTAACCATAAGGTTGCACTAACTCATGGTTAGCGCGCCGCTGGATCCGACAGAGCGCACGGTGCGGCTCAGTATCCGAAGTCCTGCGTCCACCACGGGCCGCCGTCGCCCAGGTGCACACCCACGCCCAGCGTCTTGAAGTCGCAGTTCAGTATGTTCGCGCGGTGGCCCGGGCTGTTCATCCAGGCCTCCATGACCGCCTCGGCGGTTGCCTGGCCGCGGGCTATGTTCTCGCCGCCGAGGCCGGTGATCCCGAGGGTGGCGGCACGGTCCCAGGGGTCCTTGCCGTCGGGGTCGGTGTGGTCGAAGAAGCTTCGCAGGGCCATGTCCTCGCTGAACACCTCGGCCAGCTTCGCCAGCGAGCTGTCCGCCGCGACCGGGTTGCAGCCCGCCTTGGCCCGCTCCTGGTTGACCAGCTGGAGGACAGCTGCCTCGGCCTGGGCCTCCGCGGAGATCTGCCCCGGAGGAGTGTTCTTCTCCTCCTTGTCCTTGGGGGGCTTGGCGGACGGTTCCTTGGTCTTCTTCGAGCCCGAGTCCTTCTCCGGTTCCTTCTCGGGCTTCTCGGACGGCGTCTTGGACGGGGACGGCGCCGACGGTGTGGCCTCGCGCTCGGCGTCGCGACTGGTGGACTGGTCCTCGCGCTGCTGCTGCGCGGCGCCGTCCGCACCGCCCTGCTGGGCGGGCGCGCCCGTGGGCGAGCCGGCGGGCACCACGGCGTCGGGGCTGCTGCCGCCGCTGACCGTGTACTTGTCGCCGCCCGGCAGGACCCCGGTGGCCACCGCGGCGGTGCCGATCGCGACGGCGGCGGAGACGCCGAGCAGGCCCGTCTTCACAGGGGTCGCGGCCTTCTTCTTACGACGACGCGAGCCGCCCCCGCGCGATGCGGCCTGGGCGTCGGCCTCCAGGAACGCGGCGAACCCGTAGAGGTTCTCCGGACCGTAGTGCGGCTCCTCGGTGCCGAAACCCGTGTTCGTGACCTCGGTGGCGCGGCCCCTGGCGGCGCGGCCGGCGGCGGAGCGTCGGTGGCGTCCCATGTCCTGGCCTTCCTCGTCCTTGCGGTGTCCCTGCGACAACGTTGGTGGGTGCTGTCAACGTTGTGATCGTCGTCTTCACGAATCTCACACGAAGGAGTGAGTTTCATATGAGATTCATTGGGTGGGGACGGTACAGCATGGTGCCAGGGGAGGGAGAGACCCGAGAGACATTGGCCCGTTAGCGTGCACCCATGAGCGAGGATGTACGGCTGGTCGCCTGGGTGCGTGGACGGGTGCAAGGTGTGGGTTTCCGCTGGTTCACCCGGGCCAGGGCCCTGGAGATCGGTGGCCTGAGTGGTTTTGCTCTCAATTTGGCCGACGGACGGGTGCAGGTGGTCGCGGAGGGCTCTCGTGGGGCGTGTCAAGGGCTGCTGGAGTGGCTTCAGAGTGACGACACGCCCGGGCGCGTGGACGGTGTCACCGAGATCTGGGACACACCCCGGGGCGGCTACGACGGCTTCGCCATCCGCTGACGCCGACCGTGAAGCGCGCCGCGGGACGGGGGTGAGGTGCGCCACAGGCATATGCCAAGTGCATGTACAGAACAGAAATGTGCAGGTGGTTGCCAAGTAAGCGTGGCCGTGGCAAGCTCCGCGGCAAGGATCATCCCCTCGCCCCGCCGGTCAGGAGGGGCCCCGGAATCGCCGCAGCGCCGCCCGTTCGGGGCCGCGCGCCGCCGGGATGCCCGCCAATACGGGGCGTGATCGTGTTGACCGTCAAACTTTTTGGTGAGACGCTGAAAGCCCCGCGCACCTTAGCTGTTTGGCATGGAGAACGGCAGCAAAAACTCAACAGTGCCAAGCACCACGGGTGCGATTCCCTCACGACCCACACCGCTTCGGTCGGTCACTCAGTGTGGAGGACCATCCATCATGGCAAAGGCGCTTCTCGGTTACGTCGGCGGCTCCGACCCGCGACTCCTCGCCGAGATGCGACGGCTCCAGCAGCGCGTCCAGGACCTGGAATCCGAACTCGTACGGATTCAGGCGGAGAACGACGCGCTGACGGCTGCCGCTTCTCACGACTCGCTAATGGAGAGCATCGACGCACACCAGGCGGAGCCTGCGCTCACCTGATCGCTGCATCGCATCGCACCACTACGACAGCAGAGGTTGGGCTGCCCGTATCAACCGCTAAGTTGTCAGATCTGCAAGGGACGCCTTCCTGAGGCGTCCCTTCTTTCTTCCCCCGCGCTTCAGTGTTTCCCCACACTCCTAACGTCTGATGTGCCCTGCACGTTCATGGGTGAAACCGTGCGCTCATGGAGTGAGACAAGGCCGAGAGGTAAAGTCCAGCGCCGTGCACCTCAAGGCCCTGACCCTCCGAGGGTTCAAATCGTTCGCCTCGGCCACCACGCTCCGGTTCGAGCCGGGCATCACGTGCGTCGTCGGACCGAACGGCTCGGGCAAGTCCAACGTCGTGGACGCGCTCAGCTGGGTCATGGGCGAGCAGGGCGCGAAGTCGCTGCGCGGCGGCAAGATGGAGGACGTCATCTTCGCCGGTACCACCGGGCGGCCGCCGCTCGGCCGCGCCGAGGTGTCCCTGACCATCGACAACTCCGACGGGGCCCTCCCCATCGAGTACTCCGAGGTCACCATCACGCGGATCATGTTCCGCAACGGCGGCAGCGAGTACCAGATCAACGGCGACACCTGCCGCCTCCTCGACATCCAGGAACTGCTGTCCGACTCCGGCATCGGCCGCGAGATGCACGTCATCGTCGGCCAGGGTCAGCTGGACTCCGTGCTGCACGCCGACCCCATGGGCCGCCGCGCCTTCATCGAAGAGGCCGCCGGCGTCCTCAAGCACCGCAAACGCAAGGAGAAGGCGCTCCGGAAGCTGGACGCCATGCAGGCCAACCTGGCCCGCGTCCAGGACCTCACCGACGAGCTGCGTCGCCAGCTCAAGCCCCTCGGCCGCCAGGCCGCCGTCGCCCGCCGCGCCGCCGTCATCCAGGCCGACCTCCGCGACGCCCGCCTCCGGCTCCTCGCCGACGACCTCGTACGGCTGCGCCAGGCGCTCAGCAACGAGATCGCCGACGAGGCCGCGCTCAAGCAGCGCAAGGAGGCCGCCGAGGCCGAGCTGAAGAAGGCGCTCCAGCGGGAGGCGCTCCTGGAGGACGAGGTACGACGGCTCGCCCCGCGCCTCCAGCGGGCCCAGGAGACCTGGTACGAGCTGTCGCAGCTCGCCGAGCGGGTGCGCGGCACGATCTCCCTCGCCGACGCCCGCGTCAAGAGCGCCACCTCCGCGCCGCCCGAGGAGCGGCGCGGCCGTGACCCCGAGGACATGGAGCGTGAGGCCGCCCGTATCCGCGAGCAGGAGGCCGAGCTCGAAGCCGCCCTCGAAGCCGCCGAGCGCGCCCTGGAGGACACGGTTGCCCACCGGGCCGATCTGGAGCGCGAGCTGGCCGCGGAGGAACGGCGACTGAAGGACGTCGCCCGGTCCATCGCCGACCGCCGTGAGAGCCTCGCCCGCCTGGGCGGTCAGGTGAACGCCGCCCGTTCCCGCGCCGCCTCGGCCCGCGCCGAGATCGACCGTCTCGCCGCCGCCCGCGACGAGGCGCAGGAACGTGCCGTCGCCGCCCAGGAGGAGTACGAGGCGCTGAAGGCGGAGGTCGACGGCCTCGACGCCGGCGACACCGAACTCGCCGCACAGCACGAGTCCGCCAAGCGCGCGCTCACCGAGGCGGAGTCCGCTCTCAGCGCCGCCCGTGAGGCGACCACCACCGCCGAGCGCCGCCGGGCCGCCACCCAGGCCCGCCACGAGGCCCTCGCCCTGGGCCTGCGCCGCAAGGACGGCACGGGCGCCCTGCTTGCCGCGAAGGACCGGCTCGGCGGACTGCTGGGCCCGGCCGCGGAACTGCTGACGGTCACTCCCGGCCATGAGGTCGCGCTGGCGGCAGCGTTCGGCGCGGCGGCCGACGCGATCGCCGTGACCAGCCCCGCCTCCGCCGCCGAGGCCATCCGGCTGCTCCGCAAGCAGGACGCGGGCCGCGCGGCCCTGCTGCTGGCGGGAGCACCGGAAGGCTCCGGGTCTCCGAGGGACGCGGGACACCGCGTGACCGGCCACCAGGAACCCGCGGACGGAGGCCGAGCCCTCGCGGCACCGCCCTCCGGCCACTTCGCCGCCGACCTCGTCCGAGGGCCCGCTGACCTCATGCCCGCCGTACGCCGGTTGCTCCACGGCATCGTCGTGGTCGGCACCCTCGAGGACGCCGAGGACCTCGTCTACGCGCGCCCCGACCTCACCGCCGTCACCGCCGAGGGCGACCTGCTCGGCGCGCACTTCGCGCACGGCGGCTCCGCGGGCGCGCCCAGCCTTCTGGAGGTGCAGGCCTCCGTGGACGAGGCGGCGGCGGAGCTGGAGGAGCTGGCCGTACGGTGCGAGGAACTGGCCGAGGCCCAGCAGGCCGCGGTCGAACTGCGCCGGGAGCGGGCCGCGCTCGTGGAGGAGCTGGGGGAGCGGCGCCGGGCGGCGGAGCGGGAGAAGTCGGCGGTGGCCCAGCAGCTCGGGCGGCTCGCCGGGCAGGCGCGGGGTGCCGCGGGGGAGGCAGAGCGGTCCACCGCCGCGGCCGCCCGGGCCCAGGAGGCGCTCGACAGGGCCGTCGAGGAGGCCGAGGAGCTGGCCGAACGGCTGGCCGTGGCCGAGGAGATGCCCGTCGAGGAGGAGCCCGACACCTCCGTACGGGACCGGCTCGCGGCGGACGGGGCCAACGCCCGGCAGACCGAGATGGAGGCGCGGCTCCAGGTGCGCACGCACGAGGAGCGGGTCAAGGGGCTCGCCGGGCGCGCCGACTCGCTCGACCGGGCCGCGCGCGCCGAGCGGGAGGCGCGGGCCAGGGCCGAGCAGCGCAGGGCGCGGCTGCGGCACGAGGCGGCCGTGGCCGAGGCCGTCGCCTCCGGTGCCCGGCAGCTCCTCGCCCACGTCGAGGTCTCCCTGGTCCGGGCCGAGGAGGAACGGGCCGCCGCCGGCGCCGCCAAGGCACGCAGGGAGCAGGAGCTGGCGCAGGCGCGGACCGAGGGGCGCGATCTCAAGGCCGAGCTGGACAAGCTGACCGACTCGGTGCACCGCGGCGAGGTGCTCGGCGCCGAGAAGCGACTGCGGATAGAGCAACTGGAGACCAAGGCGCTGGAGGAGCTGGGCGTCGAACCGGAGGGCCTGGTCGCGGAGTACGGCCCCGACCAGCTGGTACCGCCGTCACCGCCCGCCGAGGGCGAGGTGCTCCCGGAGGACCCGGAGCATCCCCGCAACCAGCCCAGGACGTTCCACCGCGCCGAGCAGGAGAAGCGGCTGAGGGCGGCCGAGCGGGCGTACCAGCAGCTCGGCAAGGTCAATCCGCTGGCGCTGGAGGAGTTCGCGGCGCTGGAGGAACGGCACAAGTTCCTCAGCGAGCAGCTGGACGACCTGAAGAAGACCCGGGCCGATCTGCTCCAGGTGGTGAAGGAGGTCGACGAGCGGGTCGAGCAGGTCTTCACCGAGGCCTACTGGGACACCGCGCGGGAGTTCGAGGGGGTCTTCAGCCGGCTCTTCCCGGGTGGTGAGGGACGGCTGGTGCTCACCGACCCCGACAACATGCTCACCAGCGGCGTCGACGTCGAGGCCCGCCCGCCGGGCAAGAAGGTCAAGCGGCTGTCGCTGCTCTCCGGCGGCGAGCGCTCGCTGACCGCCGTCGCGATGCTGGTGTCGATCTTCAAGGCGCGCCCCAGCCCGTTCTATGTGATGGATGAGGTCGAGGCGGCGCTCGACGACACCAACCTCCAGCGGCTGATCCGGATCATGCAGGAGCTGCAGGAGGCGTCCCAGCTGATCGTGATCACGCACCAGAAGCGGACGATGGAGGTCGCCGACGCGCTGTACGGCGTGTCGATGCAGGGCGACGGTGTGTCGAAGGTCATCAGCCAGCGACTGCGTTAACGGTTTTCGGGTCGGGGTAGACGGGGGTCCGGGCGCGTGGTTGCCCCGGGCCCCTAACTGTGGTGCCGTCCGTAGGCGCGATTTCTTCAATACTTGAACTCAATTCCCCCACTCGCTCCCGCAGTAGCCAGCAATCGCTTTCAGTCGACCTCCTCTTGACTTCGAAACTTGAAGGCATAGTCTCTGCAAAGTTGCTTTTACCTTCAGAGCGGAAGGTCCCCCCACGTGACCAGTACAGCGCAGGCATCCCCGACAGGAGCCCGGGCAGCCCATCCCGAGCATCTCTCGCACGTGATCTTCATCGCGGCGGCGGCCGCGATGGGCGGTTTCCTCTTCGGCTATGACAGCGCCGTGATCAACGGCGCCGTCGAAGCCATCAGGGACCGCTACGACATCGGCTCCACAGCCCTGGCCCAGGTGATCGCCATCGCGCTGATCGGGTGTGCCGTCGGCGCGGCCACCGCCGGCCGCATAGCCGACCGCATCGGCCGTATCCGCTGCATGCAGATCGCGGCGGTCCTGTTCACGGTCAGCGCCGTCGGCTCCGCACTGCCCTTCGCACTGTGGGACCTCGCCCTCTGGCGCGTCGTCGGCGGCTTCGCCATCGGCATGGCCTCGGTCATCGGCCCCGCCTACATCGCCGAGGTCGCCCCCGCGGCCTACCGGGGGCGGCTAGGCTCGTTCCAGCAGGCCGCGATCGTCGTCGGCATCGCCGTGTCACAGCTGGTCAACTGGGGGATCCTCAACGCGGCCGACGGCGACCAGCGCGGCCGGCTGCTGGGCCTGGAGGCCTGGCAGGTCATGCTCGGCGTCATGGTCGTCCCGGCCGTCCTCTATGGCCTGCTCTCCTTCGCGATCCCCGAGTCCCCCCGCTTTCTGATCTCCGTGGGCAGGCACGAGCGCGCCCGTGAGGTGCTCGCCGAGGTCGAGGGCGAGGGCACCGGCCTGGACGCCCGGGTCGCCGAGATCGAGTCGGCGATGCGCAGCGAGCACAAGTCGTCCTTCAAGGACCTGCTCGGCGGCAGCCTGCTGTTCAAGCCGATCGTCTGGATCGGTATCGGCCTGTCGGTGTTCCAGCAGTTCGTCGGCATCAACGTCGCCTTCTACTACTCCGCGACCCTGTGGCAGTCGGTGGGAGTCGACCCGACCGAGTCGTTCTTCTACTCGTTCACGACGTCGATCATCAACATCGTCGGCACGGTCATCGCGATGATCTTCGTGGACCGCGTCGGCCGCAAGCCGCTCGCCCTCATCGGCTCCGTCGGCATGGCACTCGGTCTCGCCCTGGAGGCCTGGGCCTTCTCGTCCGACCTGGTCGACGGCAAGCTCCCGGCGACCCAGGGCTGGGTCGCCCTGATCGCCGCCCATTTCTTCGTCCTGTTCTTCGCCCTCTCCTGGGGCGTGGTCGTCTGGGTCATGCTCGGCGAGATGTTCCCGAACAAGATCCGCGCCGCCGCCCTGGGGGTGGCCGCCTCCGCGCAGTGGATCGCCAACTGGGCCATCACGGCGAGCTTCCCGTCCCTGGCCGACTGGAACCTCTCCGTGACCTATGTGATCTACACGGTCTTCGCCGCGCTCTCCATCCCGTTCGTCCTGAAGTTCGTGCAGGAGACGAAGGGCAAGGCCCTGGAGGAGATGGGCTGACCCGGCCCCCCGAACTCGAGGAGCAGGGCCAAGTCCCCGCTGCCCCGCTCCTCGTACCCCGCCGCCGCCCCGGTCCGACCACTGAGCGGACCGGGGCGGCGGTGTGCCCGCTCCGGACGGGGACGGTCAGCCGTCCAGCCGGGGCAGCACCCTTTCGGCGAACAGCCGCAGCCCCCGCCACCCCTCCTCCACCGGCATCCCACCCGCCAGCGGATGCAGGACGTAGTTGTCGAGGCCCAGCTCCACGCACTCGTCCGGCGTGACGATCCGGTACACGCCCTCCGCGCGCAGCTCGTCCACCGTCGTCGCCGCCGACCGCACGGCCGACCTGATCCCGGCCGACTGCCAGGAGGCGTACGTCCGGGCCTCGTGCAGGAAGTGCCCGCCGTACTCGGCCCACGCCCGGTCCGGATCCTCCGCCACATGCAGCAGCGGGGTCTCGGCCGCGGGCATCATCGTCCAGCCCTCGGTGCCGTACTCCACGAGCCGCTCCTTGTAGTACGCCTCCAGCTCCGGCAGGTGGGCGCTCGGGAAGAAGGGCAGCCCGAGTCGTGCCGCCCGTCGGGCCGCCGCCTTCGACGAGCCGCCGACCAGCAGCAACGGATGCGGCTCGGTAGCCGGCCGCGGGGTGACACGGACCCTGCGGCCCCGATGGGTGAAGGGCTCGCCCGTCCATGCCTGCAGCAGGGTCTCCAGCACCTCGTCCTGCAGTCTCCCCCTGCTCTTCCAGTCCACGTCGAACTGGGCGTACTCCTCCGGCCGGTACCCGATCCCCGCCACCGTCACCAGCCGCCCGCCGCTCACCAGGTCGAGGACGGCGATCTCCTCCGCCAGCCGCAGAGGGTCGTGGAGCGGCCCGATCGCCGCCGACACGGTCACCGCGATCCGCCGCGTCGCTCCGAACACCGCGCCCGCGAACACGAACGGCGCCGGCAGCCAGTTGTTCTCGACCCCGTGGTGCTCCTCCGTCTGCACGGTGCTGATGCCGCGCTCGTCGGCGTACGCCGCCATCTCCACGGCCGCCCGGTAGCGGGCGCCCAGTGAAGCGGGCGTGGCGCCGGGCTCGACCAGGTTGAATCGGACGACCGTGACGGGCATGGGGGACCCCCTTCGGGCGGATGTGGAGGGGGACGTTAGCTGACGCATCGTCAGGTATCCAGGGGTGTGGAAGGCCGGTGTGGCCCCGTACGGCGATCGAACGTGCCGGGGGGTGGTCGCGCATACTGGTCCCGTTATGGAAATCCTCATCCTTGCTCTAGTCATCGCCGTGGTCGTGCTCGGCGTGCTGGGCGGGCTCGTCGTCGGCAGCCGCAGGAAGAAGTCGCTGCCCCCGCCGCCCCCCACGGCACCCGACATCACCGCACCTCCGGCCGAGCCCCACGTAGGCGACGAGGCCGAGACCCCGCGCGACGAACCGCGCCGAACGATCGAGGAGGTGGACCTCCCGGACGCCACGGCGACGGCGCCCGTCGCCGTCGAGGAACCCCCGGTCGTCGAGGCCCCCGCGATCGAGATCCCGGAACCGACCGCCGGCCGTCTGGTACGGCTGCGCGCCCGGCTCTCC
The DNA here is from genome assembly GCF_055572155.1 of Streptomyces sp. NPDC030814. Taxonomy (NCBI): domain Bacteria; kingdom Bacillati; phylum Actinomycetota; class Actinomycetes; order Kitasatosporales; family Streptomycetaceae; genus Streptomyces; species Streptomyces sp. NPDC030814. Next base: position 118,419 of record NZ_JBVIDX010000016.1, on the reverse strand, counting down.
CGCTCGCAGAACGCGCTCGGCAAGGGGCTGCTCACCCTGCTGTCGCGTGAGCACCTCGACGACGAGACCTGGGAGGAGGTCGAGGACACCCTCCTCACCGCCGACGTCGGCGTGCAGCCCACCCAGGAACTCGTGGAGCGCCTGCGGGAGCGCGTCAGGGTACTCGGCACCCGGACCCCGGCCGAGCTGCGCGCCCTGTTGCGCGAGGAGCTGCTCAAGATCCTCGTCCCCGAGTTCGACCGCGCGGTCAACACCGACTCGCCGCTCGACACCCCGGGCATCGTGATGGTCGTCGGCGTCAACGGCACCGGCAAGACCACCACCACCGGCAAGCTGGCCCGGGTCCTCGTCGCCGACGGCAAGAACGTCGTCCTCGGCGCCGCCGACACCTTCCGCGCCGCCGCCGCCGACCAGCTCCAGACCTGGGGCGAGCGCGTCGGCGCCCGTACGGTGCGCGGTCCGGAGGGCGGCGACCCGGCCTCCATCGCCTTCGACGCCGTCAAGGAGGGCATCGAGGAGGGCGCCGACGTCGTCCTCATCGACACCGCCGGCCGGCTGCACACCAAGACCGGCCTCATGGACGAGCTCGGCAAGGTGAAGCGGGTCGTCGAGAAGCACGCCCCGCTCGACGAGGTGCTGCTCGTCCTCGACGCCACCACCGGCCAGAACGGTCTGGTCCAGGCACGTGTCTTCGCCGAGGTCGTCGACATCACCGGCATCGTCCTCACCAAGCTGGACGGCACCGCGAAGGGCGGCATCGTCATCGCGGTCCAGCGGGAGCTGGGCGTCCCCGTCAAGCTCGTCGGCCTGGGAGAGGGTGCCGACGACCTGGCGCCGTTCGAGCCGGAGGCGTTCGTCGACGCCCTCATCGGTGACTGATCATGAGCACTTACGGACGTCCGTAGGCGCTCATGACGAAAGCGCCCGCCCCCGCGATGCGGAGGGGGACGGGCGCTTCGCCGTGTACGGGGTCCGGGAGCCGGGGCCGCTACGCTCGCGAGCGGTGCGCCACATACGCCAGGGTGCCCAGCAGCAGTCGCGCGGCCGGGGGCCTCGTCGCCGAGTCGAGGGCGGGGGAGCGGAGCCAGCGGACCGGGCCGAGGCCGCCGCGGTCGGAGGGCGGGGCGGTGATGTGGGCGCCCGGGCCGAGGCCGTGCAGGTCGAGGGCGGACGGGTCGTCCCAGCCCATGCGGTACAGCAGCTCCGGCAACTCGGCGGCGGCGCCGGGGGCTACGAGGAAGTGGGCGCGACCCTGGGGGGTGGCGATCACCGGGCCGAGTGGCAGGCCCATGCGTTCGAGCCGGACGAGCGCGTGCCGCCCGGCGGATTCGGCCACCTCGATCACGTCGAAGGAGCGGCCGACCGGCAGCATGATCGAGGCGCCGGGGTGTTCGGCCCAGGCCTCGGTCACCTCGTCGAGCGTGGCGCCGGCGCGGAGCGGGGGAGCGAAGCCGAGGGGGTGCGCGCCGGGCGCCTCACAGGTCGTCCTGCCGCATGAGCACGCGCCCGAGGCCGCCCGTGCGCCGGGGACGACGTCCCACCCCCAGAGGCCGGTGAACTCGGCCACCGCCGTGCAGTCCGAAGAACGGCCGCGCCGCCCAGATCGCAACTCGCGAATGCCGCCGATCGTGAAGCCCATGCCCCCTCCAACGGGTCCAGCACGCCGATGGTTACGTCACGGAGGCGCGCTGTGACGCTCTGTTTCCGCCGGGGCGGCGCACTACGGCACCCCCGGGTGGTGAGGTCGTGGCGTGCGCCCTTGAATGCATCGCTCCGCCGACCCCCGGCCGTCATGTGTCAAGTGAATCGCGTGCGGGCGACCGTTAGTTCATTCGAAGGGGTGGCGAATGGTGGCGTTTCTGGAATCGCCATGGCCGGACGCGTGATCGTGGGATTACTTTGAGTGCACAAGATCCTGGGGATGCACGCGCTCGTGGGTATGCCGGAGGCAAGTCGTCTTTCCGTTCGACGGGTGAGAGCGGGCGGACGTACGGCGCGGTAACCGGCATCCTGGTAGGGCTTGGCGCACACAGCGCACAAGTGGTTTCAGGGATGGGGGCGTTCCAGTGGGCGGCAACGGCGGAAGCGGCACGAACGCTGAGAAGCGCCCGAACGAACTGCTGGGCTCGTGGTTCGTCCGCAGCGGCTGGTCCAAGGGTGAACTCGCCCGTCAGGTGAACCGCCGGGCCCGCCAGCTCGGGGCCCATCACATCTCCACCGACACCTCGCGCGTACGGCGCTGGCTCGACGGGGAGAACCCGCGCGAGCCGATCCCGCGGATCCTGTCCGAGCTGTTCTCCGAGCGGTTCGGCTGTGTGGTCGCCGTCGAGGACCTGGGACTGCGCGCCGCGCACCAGGCACCGTCCGTGTCCGGTGTCGATCTGCCCTGGACGGGCCCGCAGACCGTGGCGCTGATCAGTGAGTTCTCGCGCAGTGACCTGATGCTGGCGCGGCGCGGCTTCCTCGGGAACTCGCTGGCCCTGGCCGCGGGCCCGGCCCTCATCGAGCCGATGCAGCGCTGGCTCGTCCCTACGCTGCCCGCCCCACGCTCGGAGTCCGAGCCGTCCGCCGCCACGCGCCGCGGCGGCCGTCTCTCCAAACCCGAGCTGGACCTCCTGGAGTCCACGACGGTGATGTTCCGGCAGTGGGACGCCCAGTGCGGCGGCGGCCTGCGCCGCAAGGCGGTCGTCGGCCAGCTGCACGAGGTGACCGACCTCCTCCAGGAGCCCCAGCCCGAAGAGACCAACCGGCGACTGTTCAAGGTCGCCGCGGAGCTGGCGGAGCTGGCCGGCTGGATGAGCTACGACATCGGCCTCCAGCCCACCGCCCAGAAGTACTTCGTCCTCGCCCTCCACGCGGCGAAGGAAGCGGGAGACAAGCCCCTCGGCTCCTATGTCCTCTCCAGCATGAGCCGCCAGATGATCCACCTCGGCCGGCCCGACGACGCACTCGAACTGATCCACCTCGCCCAGTACGGCAGCCGTGACTGCGCGAGCCCGCGCACCCAGGCGATGCTGTATGCGATGGAGGCCCGCGCCTACGCCAACATGGGACAGCCCGCCAAGTGCAAGAGGGCCGTCCGGATGGCCGAGGACACCTTCGCCGACGCCGAGGAATGGGACGATCCGGACCCCGACTGGATCCGCTTCTTCAACGAGGCGGAACTGCACGGCGAGAACTCCCACTCCTACCGCGACCTCGCCTATGTGGCCGGCCGGAGCCCCACGTACGCCTCCCTGGCCGAGCCCGTGATGCGCCGCGCTGTCGAGCTCTTCGCGACGGACACCGATCACCAGCGGTCGTACGCGCTGAATCTGATCGGCATGGCCACGGTCCATCTTCTCCAGCGCGAGCCCGAGCAGGGCGCCGCCATGGCCCAGCAGGCGATGACCGTCGCCAAGAAGGTCCGCTCGGAGCGCCTCAACACACGGATCCGCAAGACCGTCGACACGGCCGTACGCGATTTCGGTGACCTCGCCGAGGTCGTCGAGCTCACCGACCAGCTCGCCCTCCACCTCCCGGAGACGGCCGAAGCGGTCTGACCCAGCCCGCCGACCCCGAGGGCCCCCGACTCCGGCCGCGGCCGGCCATCCCTACTGCCCGACTCGGCTCCCCCATGCCAGGTCATCGGATGGCCGCCGCGGCCGGTCCTTTGCGTGACATTTGCAAAGCCGGTGCACTGTAACGACTTCGATCTCCCTTGGTAACGTGGCGTGCCCGTGTCAACCCTGGTGACTAGAGTTGCGTCTGCGCCGCCCGACCGGGGCGGCCTCCAACTCCAACGGTCGTACGCACAGTTGGTGTTACGGCCAGGAAAACCACGGGGAAACGGGGTAACCGGACATGCAGGTCAAGTCAGTCGCGTCCGCCGTCGCGGTGGGTGCGTCCTCGCTTGCGCTCGTCATGGGCATGGCGCCCAATGCGGGTGCGGTCGCAAAGACCTCACACAGCAAGCCGTACAGCGCGACCGTCGCGATGTGGTCCAAGCCGCTCAAGCGCTGCGTCTATGTGAAGCTCACCGGCCGGATCGAGTTCAAGCACTACTACTGGCAGATGAAGGGCGCCAAGGACCACGCCTACACGGACGTCAAGCTCAAGGACCCGAGCATGACGGCCACCACCTACACCAGCTGCTCGGGCGGCAAGCGGGCCAAGCTCACCAAGCTGGAGCTGACCCAGCGCTGGTACGAGAGCACCAAGTGCAAGATGAACGCCAAGGTCGCGGTGGGCGTGTGGAGCATCTCCGTCACCCCGACCCTGGAGTGCGGCCGGCGCAAGGCCGCGACGCGCGCCACCACCTACAACGAGAACCTCTGGAAGTACACCCAGAGCAACAGCGGCCGTCCGGCGAGCTTCGACGGAATGGTCCGCGTCTCCCTCAAGAAGGAGAAGCTGTGTCTCTCCGCGCGGCCGGAGGTCACGGCGTATGTGAAGGGCGCGTCCGACTCCTGGAACAAGACCGTCAGGGTCTGCGTCAAGCGCTGACCCGACCGTGAGCCGGTAGGACCAACCGCGGCCGGGCCGGACCGGAGGCAGCTCGCTCCCCCCGGCCGCGGCCGGCCCGTGTCCCGAGTTCCATCGGATACGAAGCCGATGCCCGGCAACACGTCCGCAGGGGCCGGGCCCCGCGCGCCCTCAATCCGCCGTGACCTACGTTTCACGCGCTCGTAACGCGACATGCGCGTTCGTCACGTGCGGGAAACAATTCCAATCTCCCCGTGAAACGGTGCTGCGCCAATCTCCTGAGCACAGTCGGCCCTCCCCGATAGCTCCCCCAAGCTTCAGCATCCGCACGGGCCGTTCCGACCACGAGGAGATACCGGCATTGAACGGCACAGATACCGGATTCGTATTGATCAGTGCGGCGCTCGTCATGGTGATGACGCCGGGCCTCGCGCTCTTCTACGGCGGCATGGTCAGGGCCAAGAGCGTGCTGAACATGCTGATGATGTCCTTCATCTCGCTGGGCATCGTCAGCATCCTGTGGGTGCTGTACGGCTACTCACTGTCCTTCAGCGGTGACCAGGGCGGCTTCATCGGCAACCTGGACGCGATCGGCCTGAAGGGCATCGACATCACGAGCACCGTTGACAGCTTCGTCACCGGCGCCAACGACAAGCCGCACCAGATCGCCGCCTTCGCGTTCATCCTCTTCCAGATGCTGTTCGCGGTGATCACCCCGGCCCTGATGAGCGGCGCACTCGCCGACCGAGTCAAGTTCAGCGCCTGGATGATCTTCGTCGCTCTCTGGGTCACCCTGGCGTACTTCCCGGTCGCCCACTGGGTCTGGGCGCCCGGCGGCTGGCTCTTCGAGATGGGCGTCATCGACTTCGCCGGTGGTACCGCGGTCCACATCAACGCCGGTATCGGCGCGCTCGCGGCGGTCCTGGTCGTGGGCAAGCGGATCGGCTTCAAGAAGGACCCGATGCGGCCGCACAGCCTGCCGCTGGTCCTGATCGGCACCGCCCTGCTGTGGTTCGGCTGGTTCGGCTTCAACGCCGGTTCGTGGCTCGGCGTCGACGGCACCACTGCCCGCATGGCGATCAACACGCAGGTCGCGACCGCCGCGGCCATCATCGGCTGGCTGATCTACGAGCGCATCCGTCACGGGGCGTTCACCACCCTCGGTGCCTGCTCCGGCGCCGTCGCCGGCCTGGTCGCGATCACCCCGTCCGGCGGTCACGTCAACGCCTTCGGCGCCATCCTCATCGGTGTCGTCGCCGGTGCCGTCTGCTCCTGGGCCGTCAGCCTCAAGTACAAGCTCGGCTACGACGACTCCCTCGACGTCGTCGGTGTTCACCTGGTCGGCGGTGTCCTCGGCACCCTGATGGTCGGATTCCTGGCCACCGGCGGCGTGGGCGGCCTCGACCAGTTCGGCAAGCAGGCCACGGGCGCCTTCTCCGTGATGGGCTACACCTTCGTGGTGACCTGGATCATCGCCTTCGCCATCCAGAAGACGATCGGCTTCCGCGCCTCCGAGGAGGACGAGGTCACCGGTGTCGACCAGGCCCTGCACGCCGAGACCGCGTACGACTTCAGCTCGGCCGCCGGTTCGCACATCTCCAGCGCCACGAGCACCGTGGCCCCCGCCACCCAGAGCAAGAAGGTCGAGGCATGAAGCTGATCACCGCCGTCGTCAAGCCGCACCGGCTCGACGAGATCAAGGAAGCGCTGCAGGCCTTCGGGGTGCACGGACTGACGGTCACCGAGGCCAGTGGGTACGGTCGGCAGCGGGGACACACCGAGGTGTACCGCGGCGCCGAGTACACGGTCGACCTGGTTCCCAAGATCCGGATCGAGGTACTGGCCGAGGACGACGACGCCGAGCAGTTGATCGACGTCATCGTCAAGGCCGCCCGCACCGGCAAGATCGGTGACGGCAAGGTCTGGTCCCTCCCGGTCGAGACGGCCGTACGGGTCCGGACGGGCGAGCGCGGCCCGGACGCGCTCTGACCGCACAGAAGAACAGGAGTCACTGGGTGACGAGTACGGACGTACGTACGGATGCAGAGGACTCGGGACCCAGCGGCTACGCGGCGGCCCGGCTGCGCCTCCTCCAGCAGGAGGCGCGGTCCGGGCCGCCGCGCCGTGCCGCCCTCGCCGAGCTGACCGACGACTGGCTCGCCGGACTCTTCGGCGCGGGCGCCGGTGAGCTGCGTGGAGTCTCCCTCGTGGCCGTAGGGGGCTACGGGCGCGGCGAGCTCTCCCCGCGCAGCGACCTCGATCTGCTGCTCCTGCACGACGGCTCCGACGAGAAGGCCGTGGCCGCCCTAGCCGACCGCGTCTGGTACCCGGTCTGGGACCTGGGTCTCGCCCTGGACCACTCGGTGCGCACCCCCGCCGAGGCCCGCAAGACCGCCGGCGAGGACCTCAAGGTGCAGTTGGGACTGCTGGACGCGCGGCATCTCGCCGGTGACCTCGGTCTCACCGCCGGACTGCGCACCGCCGTCCTCGCCGACTGGCGCAACCAGGCGCCCAAACGCCTCCCCGAGCTCCAGGAACTGTGCGCCGAGCGCGCCGAGCGGCAGGGGGAGCTGCAGTACCTCCTCGAACCCGATCTGAAGGAAGCGCGCGGCGGGCTGCGCGACGCCACCGCCCTCCGCGCGGTCGCCGCCTCCTGGCTCGCCGACGCCCCGCGCGAGGGACTCGCCGACGCCCGGCGCCGCCTCCTCGACGTAAGGGACGCGCTGCACCTCACCACCGGGCGCGCCACCGACCGGCTCGCGCTCCAGGAACAGGACCAGGTCGCGGCCGACCTGGGGCTGCTGGACGCCGACACCCTGCTGCGCCAGGTGTACGAGGCCGCACGGGTCATCTCGTACGCCAGCGATGTCACCTGGCGTGAAGTGGGGCGCGTGTTGCGTTCGCGCGCTGTGCGGCCCCGGCTGCGCGCCATGCTTGGCGGCGGCAAGCCGGTCGCCGAGCGGTCACCGCTGGCCGAGGGCGTGGTCGAGCAGGACGGCGAGGTCGTGCTCGCCCGTGCCGCCCGGCCCGAACGCGACCCGGTGCTGCCGCTGCGCGCCGCCGCCGCCGCGGCCCAGGCCGGACTGCCGCTGTCCCTGCACGCCGTGCGGCGGCTCGCGGCCACCGCCCGGGCGCTGCCCACTCCCTGGCCCGCCGAGGCCAGGGAGCAGCTCGTCACGCTGCTGGGCTCCGGGCGGCCGACCGTGGACGTCTGGGAGGCCCTGGAGGCCGAGGGGCTCATCACCCGCCTGCTGCCCGACTGGGAGCGGGTCCGCTGCCGTCCGCAGCGCAACGCCGTCCACATCTGGACCGTCGACCGGCACCTCATCGAGACCGCCGTCCGGGCCTCCGCGCTGACCCGCCGGGTCCACCGCCCCGACCTCCTCCTCGTCGCCGCGCTGCTGCACGACATCGGCAAGGGCTGGCCCGGCGACCACTCCGTGGCCGGGGAGATCATCGCCAAGGACGTGGCGACCAGGATCGGCTTCGACCGCGAGGACGTGGCCGTGCTCTCCACCCTCGTCCGTCATCACCTGCTGCTCGTCGACACCGCCACCCGGCGTGACCTGGAGGACCCCGCCACCGTGCGGTCCGTGGCCGAGGCCGTCGGGTCGCCGGGCACGCTCGAACTGCTGCACGCCCTCACCGAGTCCGACGCGCTGGCGACCGGGCCGGCCGCCTGGTCGTCGTGGCGGGCCTCGCTCGTGTCCGACCTGGTCCAGCGGGTTGCCGCGGTGTTCGCCGGAGACGTCCCGGAGGAGCCGGAGCCCGCCGCCCCCACCGCCGAACAGGAGCGGCTCGCCATCGAGGCGTTCCGCACCGGCGGCCCGGTGCTGTCGCTGCGCGCCCGGCCCGACGACGTCACCGTGGCGACCGAGGAGAAGGACGAGAAGGCCGACCCGGAGCCGCTCGGCGTGGAGCTCCTCATCGCGGTGCCCGACCAGCCGGGTGTGCTGCCCGCCCTCGCCGGTGTCCTCGCGATGCACCGGCTCACGGTGCGCACGGCGGAGCTGCGGGCGCTCGACCTGCCGGACGGCGTCCAGGGCTCCGTCCTGCTGCTGGACTGGCGGGTCGCCGCCGAGTACGGCTCGCTGCCCCAGGCGGCCCGGCTCCGCGCCGACCTGGTACGGGCGCTGGAGGGCTCGCTGGACATCGCCGGGCGGCTCGCCGAGCGCGACGCCGCCTACCCACGGCGCCGGGGCGTGGTCGCGCCCCCGCCGCGCGTCACGGTGGCCGCGGCCGCCTCCCGCCACGCGACGGTCATCGAGGTCCGCGCCCAGGACGCCCCCGGCCTGCTGCACCGCATCGGGCGGGCGCTGGAGGACGCGCGGGTACGCGTGCGCAGCGCCCACGTCAGCACGCTCGGTGCCAACGCGGTGGACGCCTTCTACGTCACCGGCCGCGACGGCGCCCCCCTCCCGGGCGACGATGCTGCCTCGCTGGCACGGAAACTCGAGGAGACGCTGCGCGGTTGAACCACGGGGTCACGGGGTCGGCACCGCCCCCGTGGCCCCGGGTCGGGCACTGTTGTCCACAGGGGTGGAGACCCGACCACACCCAGACAGATACCCTGGAGGGCACGTCAGACTGCCCCCGACTCCGAGGACCGACACCGCCGTGTTCGATACGCTCTCCGATCGCCTCTCAGCGACTTTCAAGAACCTGCGGGGTAAGGGACGCCTCTCCGAGGCGGACATCGACGCCACGGCACGCGAGATCCGCATCGCGCTCCTCGAGGCGGACGTGGCGCTGCCGGTGGTCCGGGGCTTCATCAAGAACGTCAAGGAGCGGGCGCTCGGCGCCGAGGTCTCCAAGGCGCTGAACCCCGCCCAGCAGGTCCTCAAGATCGTCAACGAGGAGCTGGTCGGGATCCTCGGCGGCGAGACCCGCCGCCTCCGCTTCGCCAAGAACCCGCCGACCGTGATCATGCTCGCGGGTCTCCAGGGTGCCGGTAAGACGACCCTCGCGGGCAAGCTCGGCAGGTGGCTGAAGGAGCAGGGCCACTCCCCGCTGCTGGTCGCCTGTGACCTCCAGCGGCCGAACGCGGTGAACCAGCTGAGCGTCGTCGCCGAGCGCGCGGGTGTGGCGGTCTACGCCCCCGAGCCGGGCAACGGCGTGGGCGACCCGGTCAAGGTCGCCAAGGACTCCATCGAGTTCGCGAAGTCGAAGGTCCACGACATCGTGGTCGTCGACACGGCCGGTCGCCTGGGTATCGACCAGGAGATGATGCAGCAGGCGGCGGACATCAGGGACGCCGTCTCGCCGGACGAGATCCTCTTCGTCGTCGACGCGATGATCGGTCAGGACGCGGTCAACACCGCCGAGGCCTTCCGCGACGGCGTCGGCTTCGACGGTGTGGTGCTCTCCAAACTCGACGGTGATGCCCGCGGTGGTGCCGCCCTGTCGATCCGCCAGGTCACCGGCAAGCCGATCATGTTCGCGTCGAACGGCGAGAAGCTCGACGACTTCGACCAGTTCCACCCGGACCGGATGGCCTCCCGCATCCTCGACATGGGTGACCTGCTCACCCTGATCGAGCAGGCGGAGAAGACCTTCAGCCAGGAAGAGGCCGCCAAGATGGCCTCCAAACTGGCGTCCAAGAAGGGCCAGGACTTCACCCTCGACGACTTCCTGGCCCAGATGGAGCAGGTCAGGAAGATGGGCAGCATCAGCAAGCTGCTCGGCATGCTGCCCGGCATGGGCCAGATCAAGGACCAGATCAACAACATCGACGAGCGTGACGTCGACCGCACCGCCGCGATCATCAAGTCGATGACCCCGGGCGAGCGCCAGGACCCGACGATCATCAACGGTTCCCGCCGGGCCCGTATCGCCAAGGGTTCCGGTGTCGAGGTCAGCGCCGTGAAGAACCTGGTCGAGCGGTTCTTCGAGGCCCGCAAGATGATGTCCCGCATGGCCCAGGGCGGCGGCATGCCCGGGATGCCGGGAATGCCCGGCATGGGTGGCGGTCCCGGCCGGTCCAAGAAGCAGCCCAAGAAGGCCAAGGGCAAGCAGCGCTCCGGCAACCCGATGAAGCGCAAGCAGCAGGAGCAGGAGGAGGCCGCCCGCCGGGCAGCCGCCGCCCAGGGCGGTGCTCCGGGTGGTGCCTTCGGTCTGCCGGGCCAGCAAAGCGGGCAGGACTTCGAACTGCCCGACGATTTCAAGAAGTTCATGGGCTGACGGTCCGTCCGCGTCCGCGTTCGCGGCCGTATACGGTTCAGAATCCGCGCACGCCACTGGGGGCGCCCTCCGTGAGGAGGGCGCCCCCAGTGGCGTGTCAGGTGTGGCGGCGGGCGCCGCGCGGTCGGCCGGGGGGTGTGGCCGGGGCGCGCGACGCCCGTGCCGTGCGTGGACGCCACATGAGTGGTTGTCGGCATCCGAGTGCGTGGCTCGGCTGGACGGTGCGTCAGGCTATGAGGATCGTCCTTCACTTGGCGAAGCCTGAGGCGGGCCGTACCGCTTTCTCCACACCATTCACACGCGCATCGGCCGAAAGTGTCGAAGACCTTCTCAGCGCGCCCATCTCGGGGCCGTTCATGCTTCTCAGGGCGTCCGGGCGATCAGGTACCGGAACACGTTCGGCATCCACACCGTGCCGTCCTGGCGGCGGTAGGGGTGCAGGGCCTCGGACACTTCCTTGTTCACCTGGACCTGGTCCGTGGCCGCGATCGCCGCGTCGAACAGCCCCGTCGACAGCAGCCCCCGCACCGCGTTGTCCACGTTCGCGTAGCCGAAGGGGCAGGCCACGCGTCCGGAGCCGTCGGGTCGCAGCCCGGCCCGCTGGGCGACCTCCTCCAGGTCGTCCCGCAGCGCGATGCGCCAGCCGCCGGTGCCGCGCAGGGGATCCGCGAGCTTCGTGGCGACACGGAGGACCTTGGACGTCGTGCAGCGCTCCGGGGGACCCCATCCCACGAGGACCACGGGGGCGCCGGGCTCCACCAGCGGGGTCGTGCGGGCCAGCAGCTCGCCCAGGCCCTCGGAGTCGCCGGCCAGGCAGCCGATCGGCTCGAAGGCGGTCACCAGGTTGTACGGCGGGGCACTCGGGCCCCCGGCCGCGTCCTCGGGAGCGCCCTCCACGATCCGGGCGACGGCACGCGCGTGACCGCCCCAACCCTCCGGCCGCAGCCGTTCCCGCGCGAGAGCCGTTCTCTCGGGCGAGGAGGCGTCGACGCCGGTGACCGCGGCGCCCCGCGACGCCGCCATCACCAGTGCCAGCCCCGACCCGCAGCCGATGCCCAGCAGCCGGGTACCGGTGCCCACCTCGAGCCGGCGGTAGACCGCCTCATAGAGCGGGACCAGCATCCGTTCCTGGATCTCGGCCCAGTCACGCGCGCGTGCACACTGGTCCACACGGGGCGTGGCCCCCGGGCGAGGCAGTTGCTGCCGCACGAGCGTAGGTGTCATATCGAAAGCGCCCCAATCCGCCGAGAGTCGTCGCTGTGCCCGTTTTCAGGGCCCCCGTGACAGTGCGCTCGCACTCCCCCCGTATGCCAGATAACTCCGCACCCGGCGCGCCGTCCAGGGGTCTCGGACACCGGCTTGTGGTCTGTCTGTGCGCGGGCAAAAGAATTCACATCCCCGCAACGTGGCCCCGTACGATCGCGCCATGGCAAAGGCACCCGTTCTCACGCCCCAGGCGGACGACTTCCCGCGCTGGTACCAGGACCTGATCACCAAGGCGGAGCTGGCCGACAACGGCCCGGTGCGCGGCACCATGGTCATCCGACCGTACGGGTACGGGCTGTGGGAGCGGATGCAGCAGGAGATGGACGCCCGGATCAAGGAGACGGGTACCCAGAACGCCTATTTCCCCCTCCTGATCCCGCAGTCGTACCTGACCAGGGAGGCCGAGCACGTCGAGGGCTTCGCGCCCGAACTGGCCGTGGTGACGCACGGCGGCGGCAAGGACCTCGAAGAGCCCGCCGTGGTCCGCCCCACCTCAGAGATGATCATCAACGACTACTTCTCGAAGTGGGTCCAGAGTTACCGGGACCTCCCCTTGCTGATCAACCAGTGGGCGAACGTGGTCCGTTGGGAACTGCGTCCCCGTCTGTTCCTCCGCACCACCGAGTTCCTCTGGCAGGAGGGCCACACGGCGCACGCGACGTACGAGGAGGCGCGCGACTTCGCCGCGCACATCCATCGGCAGGTCTACGAGGACTTCATGGTGAACGTCCTTGCGATGGACGTCGTCCCCGGCCGCAAGACGGTGAAGGAGCGCTTCGCCGGAGCCATCAACACCCTGACCCTCGAAGGCATGATGGGCGACGGCAAGGCCCTCCAGATGGCCACCAGTCATGAGCTGGGCCAGAACTTCGCCAAGGCCTTCAACACCCAGTACCTGTCCAGAGAGGGCAAGCAGGAGCTCGTCTGGCAGACCTCCTGGGGCTCCACCACCCGCATGATCGGCGCCCTGGTGATGATGCACGGCGACGACAAGGGCCTGCGGGTCCCGCCCCGGCTCGCCCACATCCAGGCCGTCGTACTCGCGATCAAGGGCGACGACGCGGTTCTGGCCAAGGTTCGAGAGCTCGGCGACCGGCTCAGGGCCGCGGGCGTACGTGTCCATGTGGACGACCGCACGGACATCCCGTTCGGCCGCCGTGCCGTCGACTGGGAACTCAAGGGCGTCCCCGTACGGATCGAGATCGGCCCCCGCGACCTGGAGAACGGCACCGCGATCCTCGCCCGCCGCATCCCCGGGGGCAAGGAAGCGGTTGCCGTCGACTCCGTCGTGAGGCTGCTGCCCACGGTCCTCGAGGAGGACCAGGCGCTGCTCCTGAAGCAGTCGCGCGAGCGCCGGGAATCGCGTACGACCGAGGTCTCGACCATCGGCGAGGCCATCGAGGCCGCACGCGCCGGCGGCTGGGCTCGCATCCCGTGGTCCACCCTCGGCGAGAAGGGCGAGGCCGAGCTCGCGGAGCACGCCGCGACCGTACGGTGTCTGGTCGCCGAGGACGGGTCGGTGCCCGACTCCTACGACGCACCCGGTAACGTCGCGGTCGTGGCGCGCGCTTACTAGAGCGACCCGTTCCGTCGCGAGAGCGACCGAATCGCCCCTTGCGCATCTGACGACCACAGGTGCCCCGGCGCGCGGACCTCGGCTCCGCGCCCTGTCAAGAGGGGCGACCCGACAGGGCCTCGGTTGAGGATGGGTGCGGGAGGCGGGGGACGTACGTGTTACTACGTACCGCCTTGAGTGGAGCTGCGAGGCTTCTCCGCAGATCAGCGCACCCGCCCTCGTCGGGACGCACTAGTGGCAACTGACGGGTACGTGCAAATTATTTGGGATGCCCCGGAATCGGAACACAGGGGCCCTCAGGCTCGTTCTCATTACGTGAGCACGACACAGACACCACCCGTTCTCGCCGCAGAACTGGCACAGGCGTGGGCCGACATTCAGCGGTACCACCCCGAGCTGCCGGATCTTGCCGCACCCGAGTCCCTGATCGGGGAGTCGTCGTCCGCCTGCGGGCACGAACTCTCCTTCGAGCGACTGCTCCATGAAGCAGTCCACGGCATCGCCGCCGCCCGCGGAGTCCGCGACACCTCCCGAGCCGGCCGCTACCACAACCGGAGATTCCTCGCGATCGCCGAGGAACTGGGCCTGGACCACCCCGAGGAACCGCATCCCAGCAGCGGCTTCTCGCTGGTCACCCTCAACCCCGAGGCGAAGCGTCGCTACCGCCCCACCATCGAGAGACTGCAACGCGCCCTGAAGGCCCACACGGCGGCCACCTCCGCCGACACCGCCCGCAGCTTCCGGGGCCCGGCCGCCCGTCACGGCTCCTCCGGCGGCGGCGTACGGGTCAAGGCGGTCTGCGACTGCGGACGCAACGTCCGGGTCGTCCCCTCCGTGCTCGCCCAGGCGCCCATCGTCTGCGGCGGCTGCGGAAAGCCCTTCCGTATCCCGGAGGTCGTGGGCGCGGCGTGACGCGACGGCGAACTGAACAGACGGCTGCTCGTGGCGGCCGTACCAGTGAGTCGTACGTCGAGCCGTACGTCACGTCGGGAGTGGAGGGTGCCGTCCCGGCGGCATCCTCCACGCGGCGGTGAGCGCAACGCACCCCTGGCGCGGGGTGCCGCTCAGTCATGGCCGCACGCGCCCCCTCGCGGCAAGCGCGACCCGCGGGGTGTGGCACAATGGCTAGCTGTACTCGACAGCCGCACAGGACCCCTCTCTCCTCCGGCTGACGCGTCCATCGGGCACTCGGGTACCGCAACCCCACGCGGCATTCTCGCCGTGCCCAACCACGTCAAATCCAGGAGAACCCACTCCCGTGGCAGTCAAGATCAAGCTGAAGCGTCTGGGCAAGATCCGTTCGCCTCACTACCGCATCGTCGTCGCCGACTCCCGTACCCGTCGTGACGGTCGTGCGATCGAGGAGATCGGCAAGTACCACCCGACGTACAACCCGTCGGTCATCGAGGTCGACGCGGACCGTGTCGCCTACTGGCTGGGTGTCGGCGCGCAGCCGACCGAGCCCGTGCTCGCCATCCTGAAGAAGACCGGCGACTGGCAGAAGTTCAAGGGCGAGCCCGCCCCGGCGCCGCTCCTCGTCGCCGAGCCGAAGTCCACGCGTCCGTCGTTCGAGTCCCTCGGCGGCGACGACGAGGGCAAGGGTGAGGCCATCACCCAGAAGAAGAAGGCTGAGAAGAAGGACGAGGCGGCCGCCGAGTCTTCCTCGTCTGAGTCGACCGAGGCCTGAGCATGCTCGAGGAGGCTCTCGAGCACCTCGTCAAGGGCATCGTCGACAACCCCGACGACGTACAGGTCGCCTCGCGCAACCTGCGCCGCGGGCGCGTCCTCGAGGTCCGGGTCCACCCCGACGACCTCGGCAAGGTGATCGGCCGCAACGGCCGTACCGCCCGCGCCCTGCGCACCGTCGTGGGTGCCATCGGCGGCCGCGGAGTCCGTGTCGACCTCGTCGACGTGGACCACGTCCGCTGAGTAATTCGCAGCACCGGCTCGGGCCGGGGAGGGCCATCGAGCCGTCCCCGGCCCGACGTCGTACGGTCGGCCGGACCGTCCGATGACAGGAGATCAAGCACAGTGCAGCTGGTAGTCGCACGGATCGGCCGCGCCCACGGCATCAAGGGCGAGGTCACCGTCGAGGTACGTACCGACGAGCCGGAGCTGAGGCTCGCGCCCGGCGCCGTACTGGCCACCGACCCCGCCTCGGCGGGGCCCCTCACCATCGAGACCGGCCGGGTGCACAGCGGCCGCCTCCTGCTGCGCTTCGAGGGTGTGAAGGACCGCAACGCCGCGGAGGCGCTGCGCAACACCCTGCTGATCGCCGAGGTGGACCCGGACGAACTGCCCGAGGAAGAGGACGAGTACTACGACCACCAGCTGATCGATCTCGACGTGGTCACCAAGGACGGAGTCGAGGTCGGCCGGATCAGCGAGATCTCGCACCTGCCCTCGCAGGACCTCTTCATCGTCGAGCGGCCCGACGGCAGCGAGGTGATGATCCCCTTCGTCGAGGAGATCGTCACCGAGATCGACCTGAAGGAACAGCGCGCGGTCATCGACCCGCCGCCGGGACTGGTCGACGACCGCGCCGAGATCGCGTCGTCCCGGGATGAGGCCTGATGCGGCTCGACGTCGTCACGATCTTCCCCGAGTACCTCGACCCCCTGAACGTCTCCCTCGTCGGGAAGGCACGCGCGCGCGGACAGCTGAACGTGCACGTGCATGATCTGCGCGCCTGGACCTACGACCGGCACAACACCGTCGACGACACGCCGTACGGCGGCGGCCCGGGCATGGTCATGAAAACCGAGCCCTGGGGCGACGCGCTGGACTCCGTCCTCGCCCACGGCTACGAGACCGGGGCCCGCCGGCCCGCCCTGGTCGTCCCCACGCCCAGCGGCCGCCCCTTCACCCAGACCCTCGCCGTCGAACTCTCCGAGCGCCCCTGGCTGCTCTTCACCCCGGCCCGCTACGAGGGCATCGACCGGCGCGTCATCGACGAGTACGCCACCCGGATGCCCGTGTACGAGGTGTCCATCGGCGACTACGTGCTCGCCGGCGGCGAGGCGGCCGTCCTCGTCATGACGGAGGCAGTCGCCCGTCTGCTGCCCGGCGTCCTCGGCAACGCCGAGTCCCACCGGGACGACTCCTTCGCGCCCGGCGCCATGGCCAACCTCCTGGAGGGGCCGGTCTACACGAAGCCGCCCGAGTGGCGCGGCCGGGACATCCCCGAGGTCCTGCTCAGCGGCCACCACGGCAAGATCGCGCGCTGGCGGCGGGACGAGGCGCTGAGGCGCACGACGGTCAACCGGCCCGACCTCATCGAGCGCTGCGACCCCAAGGCCTTCGACAAGAAGGACCGCGAGATGCTCTCCATCCTGGGCTGGGCCCCCGACCCCGAGGGTGAGACCCACGGCCGATTTTGGCGTCGGCTGGAGGGCGTGGAAGAATAGGCCGCTGTTGTGCGTCGTCCGGCGTGCGCCCCTGCCACAGGGGGACACGACGCCCGCCCCGACACGGACAGCATCCTCTTGGAAAACCTAGCTCCCGCCTATGACCTGTGGCATGGGCGAAGAAAGCAGACGCAATGTCTCACCTGCTCGACTCCGTCGACTCCGCGTCGCTGCGCAGCGACATCCCGGCCTTCCGCCCGGGTGACACCGTCAACGTCCACGTCCGCGTCATCGAGGGCAACCGCTCGCGTGTGCAGCAGTTCAAGGGCGTGGTGATCCGCCGCCAGGGCGCCGGTGTCCGCGAGACCTTCACGGTCCGCAAGGTCTCGTTCTCCGTCGGCGTCGAGCGCACCTTCCCGGTGCACACCCCGATCGTCGAGAAGATCGAGCTCGTCACCCGCGGTGACGTCCGTCGCGCCAAGCTGTACTACCTGCGCGAGCTGCGCGGCAAGGCGGCGAAGATCAAGGAGAAGCGCGAGAACTGAGCGCGCGCTCACGTGTCACAGAGGGGCCGGATACGATCTGGCCCCGATGGACACCGAGGCACAGCAGTACATGGAGCGCGACCGCTCCCCCCGCCCTTCTGAAGCCGGGACGTCCCCCGTCCCGGCCGGTTCCGAGGAGACCTCGGAGACAGAGCGGCCGGAGGGGCGGTCGCGTTTCGTGTGGGCGGGCAGGGCCGCCGAGTCCGTTCCGGGCGGGCGATACACCCTTGCTGTACTGGTCTGCCTGCTTTTTCTGACGCTCTTCAGCAACTTCGTGATGCAGCCGTTCCAGATTCCCAGCAGCTCGATGGAGCGTTCATTGAGGATCGGGGACCGCGTTCTCGTAAATAAGTTGGCGTACCGTTTCGGTTCTGAGCCGCGGCGAGGTGACGTCGTCGTCTTCGACGGCACCGGCTACTTCGGGAACGCCGACTACATCAAGCGCGTTGTCGGCGTGGGGGGAGATCGGGTGGTCTGCTGCGACCAGGAGGGGAGGCTTGAGGTGAACGGCCGGTCGGTCGACGAGTCGTCGTTTCTGTACCCGGGGGACAGCCCGTCGAGCGTGCCCTTCGACGTGGTCGTACCCGAGGGGCGCCTGTTCCTCCTCGGCGACCACCGCGGCGACTCCAGCGACTCCCGCAACCACCTGGGCTCCCCGGGCGGCGGCATGATCCCCCTCGACGCCGTGATCGGCCGGGCCGACTGGATCGCCTGGCCCGCGGACCACTGGACGCGTCTGCACCGCCCCGACGCCTACGCACGCGTGCCCGCCGCCGGCGGTGCGCATGGGTAACCGTGGCAGGCCCCGCGGTGCCGCCAGCGCCCCGTCCGACAATCTGCTGCCCACCGGCACCCGGCGGGCCGGCGGCGCGGCCCGGCCGAGCCGGGTCGAACGGCGCAAGCTCGCCCGAAAGATCAAGCGACGCAGGCGCCGCTCGGCGGTCAAGGAGATCCCGCTCCTGGTCGGTGTCGCCGTCGTGATAGCGCTGGTCCTCAAGACCTTCCTCGTCCAGGCGTTCGTGATCCCGTCGGGCTCCATGGAGCAGACGATCCAGATCGGCGACCGCGTCCTGGTCGACAAGCTCACCCCGTGGTTCGGCTCGAAACCGACCCGGGGGGACGTCGTCGTCTTCAAGGACCCCGGTGGCTGGCTGGAGGACGAGCAGACCACGCCCACGACCGAGGACCCCATCGTCATCAAGCAGATCAAGGAGGGCCTGCAGTTCATCGGACTGCTCCCGTCCGACGACGAGAAGGACCTGATCAAGCGGGTCGTCGCGGTCGGCGGCGACACCGTCAAGTGCTGTGACCTCCAGGGGCGCGTCACCGTCAACGGGATGCCGCTCGAGGAGACGGCCTACATCCACCCGGGCAACAAGCCCTCCACCCAGGAGTTCCAGGTCACCGTGCCCCAGGGACGGCTCTGGGTCATGGGCGACCACCGTGAGGATTCGGCCGATTCGCGCGCCCACCAGTCGGACGACTCGAAGACCGCCCGGTTCAGCGGTACGGTCCCCGAGGACGCCGTCGTCGGCAGGGCCGTCGTCATCGCCTGGCCGGTCGGCCACTGGGAGCAGCTGGAGGAGCCGGACACGTTCTCCGCCGTGCCGAGCGGGTCGCCCACCGCCCTCGGCGCTTCGCATAGGGTGGCCCCCGCGGATCGAAACGGATTGATCCCCCTCCCGACCCCTGCGGAACTCCCGCTCGTTATGGGAGTGGTGGGCCTGCACCGGATGTGGCGTGGGCGGCGGTACGGCGTGAGGAGTGGATGTGGGGGATTTGGCGGTCGGCGCACGGTCCGGGCACGGTGGTTCCGAGGAACGGCCCGAGCAGTCCGACGAGGCGGCTTCCCCGGCCGCGGAGAACCTCGCCGACGGTTCCGTGTCCGACGGGAGTGACCACCCGGACGGGGCGGACAGCGGGGAAGGTGCCCAGACCTCGACGGACGACGGCGAGCAGAACCGGACGCCCAAGAAGAAACAGCGCTCCTTCTGGAAGGAGCTGCCGATCCTGATCGGTATCGCGCTGGTCCTCGCGCTGCTGATCAAGACCTTCCTGGTGCAGGCGTTCTCGATCCCGTCGGACTCGATGCAGAACACCCTGCAGGAGGGCGACCGGGTCCTGGTCGACAAGCTCACTCCCTGGTTCGGCTCCGAGCCGGAGCGCGGCGAGGTCGTCGTCTTCCACGACCCGGCCGGCTGGCTCAAGGGCGAGCCCACCCTGGAGCCCAACCCGGTGCAGCGGGTCCTCGGCTGGATCGGCCTGATGCCGTCCGCGGAGGAGAAGGACCTCATCAAACGCGTCATCGGCGTCGCCGGCGACACCGTGGAGTGCAAGGGCACAGGCCCGCTCAAGGTCAACGGCAAGGCGCTGAACGAGCCCTACGTGTACCCGGGCAACACCCCCTGCACCGTCGACGACACCGGCGGTCAGTTCAAGGTGAAGGTACCCGAGGGCAAAATCTGGGTCATGGGTGACCACCGTCAGAACTCGCTGGACTCCCGCTACCACCAGAACGACAAGAACAAGGGCATGGTCCCGGTGGACAGCGTCGTCGGCCGTGCCATCGTGGTCGCCTGGCCGCCCACCCGCTGGTCCACGCTGCCGATTCCCGACACCTTCGACCAGAACCTGAGCGCCGCCGCACCCGGCGCGCTCGGTCTCGCGGGCGCGGTTCCGCTGGTGCTCTGGCGCCGGCGCCGCCTCCTCGCGGCCGACGGCCCGAGGGTTTCTGACGCGCGTACCGCCGGGTAGGGTGCCGTCCCAGATCGCCGATCATCCGTGGCGCCGCACGGCGCCCGGGCGATCGAATCTCCGACCTGGGGGAGCACTGGGATGAGCGGGACGACAGGCCGTACGGACGAGGGCCGCGGACGGCTCGGCAGCAAGCTGTCGGGGCTGGCCGTGGCCCTCGGCTGTGTGCTCTTCCTCGGCGGCTTCCTCTGGGGCGCCGTCGTCTACCAGCCCTACACCGTGCCGACCGACTCCATGGCTCCCACCATCACCTCCGGGGACCGCATCCTGGCCCAGCGGATCGACGGCGCCGAGATCAAGCGCGGTGACGTCGTGGTCTTCCGGGAGGAGGCCTGGGGCAACTCGCCCATGGTCAAGCGAGTCGTCGCGGTCGGCGGTGACACCGTCGCCTGCTGCACCGACGGCAAGCTGACCGTCAACGGCAAGAAGGTCGACGAGGCGTATCTGCCGAAGGGCCAGGACGCCGAGCTGACCGGCATCCCTGAGATCACGGTCCCCAAGGGCAGGCTCTTCCTGCTCGGCGACGAGCGCAGCGGCTCCCTGGACTCCACCGCCCACCTCACCGAAGCCGGCCAGGGCACGGTGCCGCGGGGCAACGTCGACGCGCGCGTGGACGCCGTCGTCTGGCCGATGGACGGCATGCTGGCCCGCCCCACGGGCTTCGAGAAACTGGGCGCGCTGTCCTCTCCCGGCCCGCTGCGGCTGATCACCGCCGCGCTCGTCGTGGGCATGCTGCTCGTCCTGGTCGGTGCGGCCTACGGCCCCGTGGCCAAGCGGCTCGGTGGCCGCGACCGCGTGCGGACGGAGCCCGCCGGTGTCGGCTGAGCCGTCGCGGGAGCCGTCGCTCGGTGCGTCGTCGGGTCCGTCGTCCGCGCGGCCACCGGCCTCGTCGTACGGGGCTTCGTACAGCCCGTACGGCGGTGGCGACCGGGATGCCCAGGGCGCGGCCGAGGACACCTACGAGGGCGGGCTCCGCAAGGTGGCGCGGGTGATCCTGCTGGACCCCCGGGACCGGATCCTGCTGCTGCACGGCCATGAACCGGACGACCCGTCGAACGACTGGTGGTTCACCCCCGGCGGAGGCGTCGAGGGCGCGGAGAGGCTGGAGGAGGCCGCGCTGCGGGAGCTCGCCGAGGAGACCGGGATCACGGACGCCGAGCTCGGTCAGGTCCTCTGGCGGCGTAGGTGCTCCTTCCCCTTCGCCGGGCGCCGCTGGGACCAGGACGAGTGGTACTACCTGGCCCGTACGGCCGTCGCCCACCAGCCGCTGCCCGGTGCGGCGGGGTTGACCCAACTGGAACGACGCAGTGTCGCGGGAGCACGCTGGTGGACGTGCGGGGAACTCACCCGCACGCATGAGACTGTGTACCCGACCAGACTCGCCGAACTGCTGCGCACGCTGCTCGACGAGGGTCCCCCGGCTCAGCCCGTGGTCCTCGAGACCGAAATTGTCTAGAGGCGTGCGGGGCTGGCGCACAATGGTGGGATCGCACGGCTGAAGGGGAACATGCCATGAGCGCCGAGGACCTCGAGAAGTACGAGACCGAGATGGAGCTGAAGCTCTACCGGGAGTACCGCGATGTCGTCGGTCTGTTCAAATACGTGATCGAGACCGAGCGACGCTTCTATCTCACCAATGACTACGAGATGCAGGTGCACTCGGTGCAGGGCGAGGTGTTCTTCGAGGTGTCCATGGCGGACGCCTGGGTGTGGGACATGTACCGGCCGGCCCGGTTCGTGAAGCAGGTGCGGGTGCTCACGTTCAAGGACGTGAACATCGAGGAGCTCAACAAGAGCGATCTGGAGTTGCCGGGCAGCTGAGGCCGGGCGGGACGCCGGCTGCGGCTGCCCCTCGTCTGCCCCTCCCCAGCGGGGTGGCCGTCCGTCGGTCGTCATCCCGGCGGGTGACGAGGTTGTCCACAACCGTGGACTTTTCCACCAAGATCCAATAGCGGGCCGAGATGCCCTCAGTGTTGGCGCCGGAGGTGGTGCCGACATGGGCAACGCACGAGGAGCACTCGGCAGGTACGGCGAGGAGCTGGCCGCACGGCGGCTGGCCGAGGCCGGGATGACGGTCCTGGAGCGCAACTGGCGCTGCGGCAGGACCGGTGAGATCGACATCGTGGCCCGGGACGGGGACGCGCTGGTCGTCTGCGAGGTCAAGACCCGAAGGGCCGGCCCCTTCGAACACCCGATGGCGGCCGTCACGACCACCAAGGCGGAACGCCTGCGCGGCCTCGCCGAACGCTGGCTCCAGGAACACGGAGGGGCCCCACCGGGCGGCGTCCGCATCGACGTCGTCGGAGTCGTCCTGCCCCCTCGCGGGGCGCCCGTCGTCGAACACGTACGGGGGGTGGCCTGATGGGATTCGCCCGCACCTGCTCCGTGGCCCTCGTGGGCGTGGAGGGCGTCGTCGTCGAGGTCCAGGCGGACCTCGAACCGGGCGTGGCCGCCTTCACGCTGGTGGGGTTGCCGGACAAGAGCCTGACGGAGAGCAAGGACCGGGTCAGGGCGGCGGTGGTGAACTCCGGCGCCGAGTGGCCCCAGAAGAAGCTGACGGTGGGGCTCAGCCCCGCGTCGGTGCCCAAGGCCGGAAGTGGCTTCGACCTCGCGGTCGCATGCGCGGTCCTGGGTGCCTCCGAGCGGATCGATCCGCGAGTCCTCTCCGACATCGTGATGATCGGTGAGCTGGGACTCGACGGGAGGGTCCGTCCGGTGCGCGGCATCCTGCCGGCCGTACTGGCCGCCACCGAGGCCGGCTACGAACAGGTGGTCGTGCCGGAGTGCTCCGCCGCGGAGGCGTCCTTGGTCCCCGGCGTGTCCGTCCTCGGCGTCCGCACCCTGCGGCAGCTGATCGCCGTCCTCGCCGACGAGCCCGTGCCGGACGAGGAACCCGACGAGGGACGTCCGGATCCCCTGCTGGCGGGCCTGCGCATGCCGGGCACGGGAGCGGCCACCGGTATCCACACCACCGGCGCCGCCCAGCACGACCAAGGGCATGACCTGGCCGATGTCGTCGGGCAGCTCGCGGCGCGGACCGCGGTGGAGGTGGCGGCGGCCGGAGGGCACCACCTCTTCCTGGAAGGCCCACCGGGAGCGGGCAAGACGATGCTCGCGGAGCGTCTGCCCGCCATCCTGCCGAAGCTGGGCAGAGAGGAGTCCTTGGAGGTCACGGCAGTCCACTCGATCGCCGGTCTCCTGCCGGCGGGCAAGCCGCTGGTCGATGCGGCGCCCTACTGCGCGCCGCATCACTCGGCGACGATGCAGTCCCTCGTCGGGGGCGGTCAGGGCATCGCGAGGCCCGGCGCGGTGTCACTGGCCCACCGTGGGGTGCTCTTCCTCGACGAGACACCCGAGTTCAGCGGCCAGGCGCTCGATGCCCTGCGCCAGCCACTGGAGGCGGGGCACGTCGTGATCGCACGCAGTGCCGGGGTCGTCCGCTTCCCGGCGAAGTTCCTCATGGTGCTCGCCGCGAACCCGTGCCCGTGCGGGCGCTTCTCCCGGACCGACGACCTGTGCGAGTGTCCGCCCGCCTCGATCCGCCGGTATCAGGCCAGGCTGTCCGGGCCGCTGCTGGACCGGGTCGACCTCCGTGTCGAGGTCGACCGGGTCGGCCGGTCCGAACTCACCCGGCGAGGCGCCCGCGGCGAATCCACAGCGACGGTGGCCGAACGGGTGCGGGCGGCCAGGGAGCGCGCCGCGCTGCGGCTGGCGGGCACGCCGTGGCGTACGAACAGCGAGATCCCGGGGCGTGAGCTGCGTTGTCGGTGGCATGCGGCGCCCGGTGCCATGGACGAGGCCGAGCGGAGTCTGGAGAGGGGCATTCTGACCGCACGCGGACTGGATCGGGTTCTGCGGGTCGCGTGGACGATCTCGGACCTCGTCGGCCACGAGCGTCCCGATGCGGCGGACGTCAATCTGGCTCTCCAACTGCGCACCGGCGTTCCGCGTGGAGTACCCATGGCGATCGGAGCCCTGGTATGAGGCCGGAGCGCCGCGACGCGTCGGTGGGTGGGTCATGACCGAGGGCGGCGCGCCCGACGCCGAGCGCATCGACCGGGCCTTCCTCGCCCGCGTCATCGAACCAGGCGACGAGCTCGCCGGGCGATGGCTGCGGGAACTCGGGGCCAGGGAGACGGTACGGCGGCTCTCCGGGGGCGGCGGGCCGCTGCCGGGCGCGTCGGAGAAGCGGTGGGCGGGGCTGCAGTCCCGCGCCGGACGTGCCGATCCACAGAGGGACCTGGCACAGGCGCGCGCGGCCGGGGTCAGGTTTCTGGTGCCCGGGGACGCGGAGTGGCCGGGGCAGTTGGATGACCTCGGGGACGGACGGCCCCTCGGGCTCTGGGTGCAGGGCAAGGTCAATGCGCGGATGTGGGCTCTGAGGTCCGTGGCCGTTGTCGGGGCAAGGGCTTGCACGGAATACGGGGCCCACATGGCGGCCGTGCTGGGTGCGGGGTTGGCCGAGCGGGGCTGGGTGGTGGTGTCCGGCGGGGCCTACGGCGTGGACGGGGCCGCTCACCGAGGTGTGCTCGGGGTCGGCGGGGCCACCGTCGCCGTGCTGGCCTGCGGGGTGGACCGGCCGTATCCACGGGGGCATGCCCAGTTGATCAGCAGGATCGCCGAACAGGGGCTCGTCGTGGGGGAATTGCCGCCGGGGGAGCACCCCACCCAGAGCCGTTTCCTCCTGCGGAACAGAGTGATCGCCGCCCTCACCAGGGGCACTGTGGTCGTAGAGGCGGCCCATCGCAGCGGCGCCCTGGTCACGGCGCGGGCCGCGCAGCGGCTGGGACGGTTCACGATGGGCGTGCCCGGACCGGCGACCTCGGCCCTGTCGGCGGGGGTGCACGAGCTGCTGCGGGGCGACGCCGTGCTCGTGTCGGACGCCGCGGAAGTCGTCGAGCTGGTCGGCGACATGGGCGAGTTCGCGCCCGACAAGCGGGGCCCGGTCCTCCCCCGTGACCTGCTCGAACCCGGCGCGCGAGCGGTGCTCGCCGCCCTGCCGGGGCGGGGCGCGGCGGCCGTCGACGCGGTGGCCAGAGGTGCCGGGACGACGGTGGACGACGCGGTCGGGAGACTGTACGAACTCCGCGCACTTGGTTACGTCGAACGACACGGCGACACCTGGAAGTTGACACGCCAGGCGATGATCTCCGTTTCTTCGGATCGGAGGCCGGGTTGACCGAGCGTGTTCGGCCGTCCGGGGGAACGCCGACAGCCTTGCGGTTTCCGGTAGTTGGGCACCATGCGTCCGTCACGGTGTGCGACCGTTGCACCCCCGGAGCGCGCCCAGCGGAACGTATCTGCGCCCGGGTGATCCCTCGCCGTTCGCGCACTGCGACACCTCAGTCACGCTACGCTCACGAGGATTCCGAATCAGGCAGGCATCTCGACATCAGACCGACAGCTCACCCAGGCACCCCCAGTTCACGGCAGAACGGCACAAGGCGACGAATGCCCCAGCACACCTCCGGGTCTGACCGGGCGGCGGTACCGTCCGCCGCTCGCGGCACCGTGCGCCCGCCCGCCCCCTCGACACTCGACGAGCTGTGGCGGACGTACAAGACGACGAACGACGAACGACTGCGCGAGCAGCTGATCCTCCACTACTCACCCTTGGTGAAGTATGTCGCGGGCCGGGTGAGCGTCGGCCTGCCGGCCAACGTCGAGCAGGCGGACTTCGTCTCCTCCGGGGTTTTCGGGCTCATCGACGCGATCGAGAAGTTCGACATCGACCGGGAGATCAAGTTCGAGACGTACGCGATCACCCGGATCCGCGGCGCGATGATCGACGAACTGCGCGCGCTGGACTGGATCCCGCGCTCCGTGCGGCAGAAGGCCCGCAACGTGGAGCGGGCCTACGCCACTCTGGAGTCCCGCCTCAGACGGACCCCGTCCGAGGGGGAGGTGGCCGCCGAGATGGGCATCCCCGTCGACGAACTCCACTCCGTCTTCAGCCAGTTGTCGCTGGCCAACGTGGTGGCACTGGAGGAGTTGCTGCACGTGGGGGGTGAGGGCGGTGACCGGCTGAGTCTGATGGACACGCTGGAGGACACCGCCGCGGACAACCCGGTCGAGGTGGCGGAGGACCGGGAACTGCGGAGGTTTCTGGCGCGGGCCATCAACACGCTGCCCGAGCGGGAGAAGACCGTCGTCACCCTGTACTACTACGAGGGGCTCACCCTCGCCGAGATCGGCAATGTGCTCGGGGTGACCGAGAGCCGGGTGAGCCAGATCCACACGAAGTCGGTGCTGCAGCTGCGGGCGAAGCTGGCGAGTTTCGGCCGTTGAGCCCGAGCGACGGGGGCCGGTGCCGGGGGACGGCCGGTCGGGGGAAGGCACTCCCGTGGGTGGCGGTCCGTCCGTACAGTGGTTGACGTGCCAAGGATTCGAGCGGCCTCCGTGGCCGAGCACCGGTCGATGCAGCGAGCCGCCCTGCTGGACGCGGCGCGGTCCCTGCTGTCCGAGGGGGGAACGGAGGCGTTGACGTTCCCGGCCCTCGCCGAGCGCACGGGGCTGGCGCGGTCGTCCGTCTACGAGTACTTCCGATCCCGGGCAGCCGTGGTCGAGGAGCTGTGCGAGGTCGACTTTCCCCTCTGGGCGGCGGAGGTCGAGGCGGCGATGGCGGCCGTCGACCGGCCCGAGGAGAAGATCGAGGTGTACGTCCGCAAGCAACTGGAGCTGGTCGGGGACCGACGGCACCGGGCTGTCGTGGCGATCTCGGCGAGCGAACTGGACGCGGGTGCCCGGGAGAAGATCCGCGCCGCGCACGGCGGGCTGGTCGCGATGATCGTCGAGGCGCTGGCGGCGTTGGGACAGGCGGAGCCCCGGTTGGCCGCGATGTTGCTCCAGGGCGTGGTCGACGCGGCTGTGCGGCGGATCGAGCTGGGGGCGGCGGAGGAGCCGACCGCCATCACCGACGCGGCGGTCGCGATGGCCTTGCGAGGCGTCCGGGGCTGACCGCGCAGGCCCGCCCGCTGGGATGCCGCCCGGCGTTGCCACCGGACGGGGCCGCTTTCGCCGACCGGCTCGGGGACATGGGCAGCGTCCACTCGCGACCCGGCCGCGCCGAGGGTACGGGCGGGCACTTGCCGTGCCCGGTGTGGCCCGACGGGCCCGGCACTGTGCGGCTGACGGCAGCGGGGTGCGGCGGTGAGCGGCTCCCCTCGATGCCCGCCGTCACCCAGGTCGGCCGGCCGGGCGGGGCCGGGGACGTGCCCTCCTCGTGTGAACCGCTACCCCGGTACCGGGAGCAGGCGGGACGGGCCCTTGCGGAGTAGCCAGGGCGGGAGCAGGAGCAAGGGGTTCAGGTAGGTGTCGGCTCTGCGCAGACCCCAGTGGAGGCAGGCTGTGGGGCAGTGGGAGGGGGAGGCTTCCAGGGTGCCCAGGATGTCTCCCGGGACCACCGCGTCGCCCTTTCGTACGGATGCCCGTACCGGTTCATAGGTCGTCCGGAGGGGCGGGTCGCCCGTGTTCGCCAGTTCGACCGAAATGACTCCTCTGCCCGCCACCCGGCCTGCGAAGGACACCACGCCCGGGGCGACGGCCCGTACAGGGGAACCTGCGGGGGCCGACAGGTCGACCCCCCGATGACCCCGGGCGTAGGCGGTCGGCGGGGGCTCCCAGGCCCGTACCACCAGGGGCCGCAGGCCCACGGGCCATGCCCGGCCGACTGCGGGGACCGTGTCCGCCCCGCCCGCCTCAGCCGCGCCACCGGACGGGCCCGGTGCGGCCGGCACCGCACGCGGCGCCGACATCCAGCCCATGGTCAGCAGCACGGCCAAGAAGCCCGCCAACACCGCCGACCGGCCCGGCCTCCCTCGCCGTAATGCCCCGCCCTGCCGCCCCGCCCTGCCTTGCCCCACCGCCCCACCCGGCCGCAGTCGCCCGCTTGCCGGCACCGACCTGTCCGACCTCGCTCCCCACCTAGTCCGTCCCACCGGTCCCGGCGGGCCCGATCCCCTGGGCGGCACCGATCCGCCCATCCGTCCCGCCCAGCCCACCCCCGTCCGTCCCGCCCGGCCCATCCGTCCTGCCCGGCCCATCCGTCCCGACCGGCCAGGACGCCCCCGGTGAGTTCCTCGCTCGCTTTGCTCGTCAGACATGCCCGAAGCGTCCCCCGAGCGGAGCGATCATGGCTGGGATCTGTGGAGTACTGACCGGTTGTGGATATCGGCGTCACCCGGCGCCTCCCGGGTCCCGTACACTTCTGAAGGCGATCCGGGTCACCGGGTCGACTTCGCACGCCCCGGTACGTGGCCCTCAGCGGTCCGTATCAGCGCCCCTCGGTCCTTAGCGGCAACGGCGCATTGCGGGCGTCAGGCGCGGATGCCGTCCGGTGTCCGCGGCACAACCGAGAAAAATCAAGGAGAACGGCCATGGCCGTCGTCACGATGCGGGAGCTGCTGGAGAGCGGCGTCCACTTCGGTCACCAGACCCGTCGCTGGAACCCGAAGATGAAGCGCTTCATCTTCACCGAGCGCAACGGCATCTACATCATCGACCTGCTCCAGTCGCTGTCGTACATCGACCGTGCCTACGAGTTCGTCAAGGAGACCGTGGCCCACGGCGGCACGGTCATGTTCGTCGGCACGAAGAAGCAGGCGCAGGAGGCCATCGCCGAGCAGGCCACCCGCGTCGGCATGCCCTACGTCAACCAGCGCTGGCTGGGCGGCATGCTCACCAACTTCTCGACCGTCTACAAGCGTCTGCAGCGCCTCAAGGAGCTCGAGCAGATCGACTTCGAGGACGTCGCGTCGTCGGGTCTGACCAAGAAGGAGCTCCTGGTCCTCTCGCGTGAGAAGGCCAAGCTGGAGAAGACCCTCGGCGGTATCCGCGAGATGCAGAAGGTGCCCAGCGCCGTCTGGATCGTGGACACCAAGAAGGAGCACATCGCGGTCGGCGAGGCCCGGAAGCTCAACATCCCGGTCGTCGCCATCCTCGACACCAACTGCGACCCCGACGAGGTCGACTACAAGATCCCGGGCAACGACGACGCGATCCGCTCCGTCACCCTGCTCACCCGTGTGATCGCCGACGCCGTCGCCGAGGGCCTCATCGCCCGTTCCGGCGTCGCCACCGGTGAGAAGGGCGAGAAGGCCGCGGGCGAGCCCCTCGCCGAGTGGGAGCGCGACCTGCTCGAGGGCGAGAAGAAGGCGGAGGAGGCCCCGGCCGCTGCCGAGGCTCCGGCTGAGGCTCCGGCCGAGGCCCCCGCTGAGGCCGCTGCCGAGGCCCCGGCCGCCGAGGCCGAGCAGGCCTGACCCGGTCAGCATCCGTCGTGTTGACGGCGGGAGCGGTGACATGAACTCCGCTCCCGCCGTTCACCCGTAGGTCAGCGCCGAGTCGGAGAGCTGCATCTGGATGGGTACCGACATCCCGATGCGGATCCCGGACCGCGCGGATCTCCGATCTCCCAGACTTCGAGAAAGACTCACAGACTCATGGCGAACTACACCGCCGCCGACGTCAAGAAGCTCCGCGAGCTCACCGGCGCCGGCATGATGGACTGCAAGAAGGCGCTGGACGAGGCCGAGGGCAACGTCGACAAGGCCGTCGAGGCGCTCCGCATCAAGGGCCAGAAGGGCGTCGCCAAGCGTGAGGGCCGCTCCGCCGAGAACGGCGCCGTCGTCTCCCTCATCGCCGACGACAACACCTCCGGTGTCCTGGTCGAGCTGAAGTGCGAGACGGACTTCGTCGCCAAGGGTGACAAGTTCCAGGCCGTGGCGAACGCGATCGCCGCGCACGTCGCCGCGACCTCCCCCGCCGACATCGAGGCCCTGCTCGGCTCCGAGATCGAGGCCGGCAAGACCGTCCAGGCGTTCGTGGACGAGGCCAACGCCAACCTCGGCGAGAAGATCGTCCTGGACCGCTTCGCGCAGTTCGCCGACGGTTTCGTCTACGCCTACATGCACCGCACCATGCCCGACCTGCCCCCGCAGATCGGTGTCCTGGTCGAGCTGGACAAGGCCGACGCCGACCTGGCCAAGGGCGTTGCCCAGCACATCGCCGCCTTCGCGCCGAAGTACCTCTCCAAGGAGGACGTGCCGGCCGAGGTCGTCGAGTCCGAGCGCCGCGTCGCCGAGGAGACCACCCGCGCCGAGGGCAAGCCCGAGGCCGCCCTGCCGAAGATCGTCGAGGGTCGCCTCAACGGCTTCTTCAAGGACGCCACGCTGCTCGGCCAGCCGTACGCGCTCGACAACAAGAAGTCGGTCCAGAAGGTTCTGGACGAGGCCGGTGTCACCCTGAAGCGCTTCACGCGCATCAAGGTCGGCATCTGAGTCCGTACCGCGACGGACGTCCGGTCCCTATAGGGTCGGAAGCAGTCGTTCGCGTACGCCGTCGCACGCGCGCGTGTGACGGACGACAGCAGATCTGACGAGGAGGCCATTGCCGCGCATGGGATGCGAACATCACCCCACCGGCAATGGCCTTCTTCGTATGTGCGACACGTAAAGAGGCGAGATCTCCATGACCACCAAGCCCGAGAAGAGCGACGACGGCAAAGTACACGGCCGGTTTCTGCTGAAGCTGTCCGGAGAGGCGTTCTCCGGGGGCGGTGGCCTCGGCGTCGACCCGGACGTGGTGCACGCCATCGCCCGGGAGATCGCGGCCGTGGTCCGTGACGGCGCGGAGATCGCGGTCGTCATCGGCGGCGGCAACTTCTTCCGCGGCGCCGAACTCCAGCAGCGCGGCATGGACCGGGCCCGCTCCGACTACATGGGCATGCTCGGCACGGTCATGAACTGCCTCGCCCTCCAGGACTTCCTGGAGAAGGAGGGCATCGACAGCCGGGTCCAGACCGCCATCACCATGGGGCAGGTCGCCGAGCCCTACATCCCGCTGCGCGCCGTGCGCCACCTGGAGAAGGGCCGTGTGGTCATCTTCGGCGCCGGTATGGGCATGCCGTACTTCTCCACCGACACCACCGCCGCCCAGCGCGCCCTCGAGATCGACGCCCAGGCGCTGCTGATGGGCAAGAACGGCGTGGACGGGGTCTACGACTCCGACCCCAAGACCAACCCGGACGCGGTCAAGTTCGACTCCCTCGGCTACGGCGAGGTCATCACCCGCGAACTCAAGGTCGCGGACGCCACCGCCATCACGCTCTGCCGCGACAACAAGCTCCCGATCCTCGTGTTCGAGCTTCTCAAGGAGGGCAATATCGCGCGGGCCGTCAAGGGTGAGAAGATCGGCACTCTCGTGGGTGATCAGGGAAGCCGGGCCTGACCGGGTCCTTCCCCTGCCCGGGGGACGGAGCCTGACCGGGGGATGGACAATGTCCTGCCGGTCGGGAACCGTGCAGGAATAAGACGCGACGCAGCCGGCCGCCGACGTGACCAAGTACAGCAGCCGGGCCTACTCAAGACACGCAGGAGCAAGTGGTGATCGAAGAGACCCTCCTCGAGGCCGAGGAGAAGATGGAGAAGGCCGTCGTGGTCGCCAAGGACGACTTCGCCGCGATCCGCACCGGTCGTGCGCACCCGGCGATGTTCAACAAGATCGTGGCCGACTACTACGGTGCGCTGACGCCGATCAACCAGCTGGCTTCGTTCTCCGTGCCGGAGCCGCGCATGGCCGTGGTGACCCCGTTCGACAAGACCGCGCTGCGCAACATCGAGCAGGCGATCCGCGACTCGGACCTGGGCGTCAACCCCAGCAACGACGGCAACATCATCCGCGTGGTGTTCCCCGAGCTCACCGAGGAGCGCCGCCGCGAGTTCATCAAGGTCGCCAAGACCAAGGGTGAGGACGCCAAGGTCTCGATCCGTTCCGTGCGCCGCAAGGCCAAGGACGCCATCGACAAGCTCGTCAAGGACGGCGAGGTCGGCGAGGACGAGGGCCGCCGTGCGGAGAAGGAGCTCGACGACACCACCGCGAAGTACGTCGCCCAGGTGGACGAGCTGCTCAAGCACAAGGAAGCCGAGCTCCTCGAGGTCTGATGAACGACTCTTCCTGGGGAGCGCCGCCACAAGCCGGGTACTGGGCGCCGACCGACCGGGGACCTGTCCAGGGACATGCCCCGGCGGGTCCCCCGTACGATGCGCCTGAGGCCCAGCATCCGATGCAGACTCAGCCCATGCCCATCGTGCCCGACGTACCCGCGCATGGCGGGAACCAGGACGACGACCGGGGGGCCGCTCGGCCAGCCGGCCCCCCGTTCCGCGACGAGACGCCGTCGGCGCACCCCCGAGGGGAGGCGCCGCAGAAGCCGGAGCCCATGCCCGACGCCCCTCAGCCCGCCCCGCAGAAGAAGAGCGCGGGCCGTGACCTGAGCGCCGCCATAGGGGTCGGTGTCGGGCTCGGCGCGGTCATCGTCGCGTCGCTGTTCATCGTCAAGGCCGTCTTCGTCGGCGTGATAGCGGTCGCCGTCGTCGTCGGCCTGTGGGAGCTCACCTCCCGCCTGCAGGAACGCAAGGGCATCAAGGCGCCGCTCGTGCCGCTCGCGGTCGGCGGCGCCGCCATGGTGGTCACCGGGTATGTGCGGGGCCCGGAGGGCGCATGGGTGGCCATGGCGCTGACCGCACTCGCCGTTCTCGTGTGGCGGATGACGGAACCGCCGGACAACTACCTCAAGGACGTCACAGCGGGTGTCTTCGCCGCGTTCTACGTGCCGTTCCTCGCCACGTTCGTCGCACTGATGCTCAGCGCGGACGACGGACCGCAGCGGGTCCTCACCTTCCTGGTGCTGACCGTGGTCAGCGACACGGGCGCGTACGCCGTCGGCTGGCGCTTCGGCAAGCACAAGCTCGCCCCGCGCATCAGCCCGGGCAAGACCCGTGAGGGACTGCTCGGCGCGGTCGCCTTCGCCATGGTCGCGGGCGCTCTGCTCATGCAGTTCGTCATCGACGACGGCACCTGGTGGCAGGGTCTGCTCCTGGGCCTCGCGGTCGCCGGCAGTGCCACCCTCGGTGACCTCGGCGAGTCGATGATCAAGCGGGACCTCGGCATCAAGGACATGGGCACGCTGCTGCCGGGCCACGGCGGGATCATGGACCGGCTGGACTCACTGCTGCCGACGGCTCCGTTGGTCTGGCTGCTGCTGGTGTTGTTCGTGGGTTCCGGCTGACCGGAACGCCCCACGGGTACGCGGTGTACGCGGGCCCCCGACCTGGCGACAGGGCGGGGGCCCTTCGCCGTTCGGAGACCTACCCACGAAACGGGCTGTTCCGGACGCCCGCCGAGGAGCTGTGGTCTTCGCCCTTCTGTCCTCCCCCGTGCGCAGGCCGAGCCGTGGCCGCGCTGCCGGTCGAGTGGGACGATTTTCCCAGGGGGATCAAGCCGAAAGGGGGCGGGCTTCATGTCCGACTTCCGTGAATCGATCGACATCGACCGCCGCCCGGAGGACGTCTGGGCGTATGTCAGTGACCTCTCCCATCTGCCCGAGTGGCAGGAGAGCGCGGTCGCGAGCGAGCCGCTGGACACCGACCCCGTCGGTGTCGGCTCCCGGGTGCGGGTCACCCGGCACTTCGGCCGCCGGAACATTCCGATGACCATGCAGTTCACCGAGTACGAGCCGCCGCGTGCCTGGAGCCTGGAGGGCATCGACGGGCCCGTCCGCACCCATGTGCACGGGGAGATCACCCCGCTCGACGACGGCCGCCGCTCCCGTGTCACCGTCGAGGTCGGCTTCGACGGCCGGGGCATCGGCAAGGTCCTCGTCCCCCTCGTCGTGCGGCCCCAGATCCGCAAGGAGCTGCCGCGCAACGAGATGCATCTGAAGGACCGTCTGGAGCACGCGTCCGCATAGCCGCCCACGGGGCCGGCCCGGCTCCCGTGGTGCGGGAGCCGGGCCGGAGCGGACGGTGCCGCGGGCGACGGTCGCCGCCCCGGAATCACCTCACGGTGCGAGCCGGTAGGCGTTGGTGATCGTCTGGCGTACCGCGTTGCCGCCCTTGTCCCTGAGGTCCACCCGGAAGGTCACAGCCTTGGCGGCCGCCGGATGCTTCACGGTGACCGAGCGCGCCCCCTTCGCGTCGGTCTTCACGGACAGCGTCTTCCAGGTCTTGCCCCCGTTGAAGGAGACCTTCACGGTCAGCGTGGCGACCTGCCCGGCCGCCGCGGCGGCGCCCGTCAGCTTCAGCGGCACGTTGAGGGTGCCGCCCGCAGGGGCGGTCCCGCTCAGGCTCAGCTTCGGCGTGAAACGCACCGTCGACAGCGGCAGCCTCACCGTACGGTTCTGGGCCGGGCGGCCCGACGTGAACGTCCACACCCCTGCCACCTTGGTGCTGGTGGAGGTGTCCGCGGTGGAGCGGCTCGCTTCGACCGTCAGACGGTACGAGGCGGAGGCGGCGGGGACCTCGGCGGTCAGCATGTCCGTCGCCGCGCCCTCGCCGAGGGTCCGCCCGCCGGACTCCAGCCGGGCGAAGCCGCTGGTGACGATCGAGTTTCCGCGGTTGCCGCCGCCGTCGTTGAACAGCGGGATCATGGCGCTGACGTGGTCACCGGTCCGCTCGGCGCCCTGCCCGTCAACCCCCGCAGCAGAGAGGTCGGGGCCGACCACACCGGTGTTGAACCTCAGGGTGTGGCTGGAGCCCGGCTTGTAGGCCACCCGCTCCTTCAGGTACCGCACGCGCGCCTCGCCACGGGCATTGAGCTGCGCGGCCGTCCAGGACCAGCGCACCCCTTCAGTGCTGAGGTAGTGCGTGGTGGACTGCGGCAGCTTCTGCTCCTGTGGCTCCTGGATGCCGATGCTGTTCCCGAGTTCGTCCAGCGGCCTGATGTGGACCCGGCCCTTGGTGCCGGTGACGGAGGCACCGAAGCCCAGCTTGACCTCGGCGACCTCGGCCCGGGTGACCGTACGGTTCAGGCCGGTGAAGAAGCTGCCCTTGCGGTGGAAGGCGAGCCGGTAGTCGACGTTCTTCCCGGCCGCGCCCGGCTTCTTCCACACGCCGTTGAACTGGGCCCGCATCGTGGCGGACGCCGCGCCGAGGGCGGCCGTGCGGATCGGCGGCACCCCGTCGGTGAACCAGTAGTTGCCCGTGCCCAGGGTCTCGTCGTAGTAACCGACGACGGACGTGACGAGCTTCGCGGCTTTGTCCGGTGCCTTCACGGCGAGGGGCTTGGCCTTGCGGGAGTCGAGGGTGACCGTCAGGTCCTTGTTCATCTCCAGCACCGGCTGCACGAAGAAGCCCAGCTCGTTGTCCTCCGCGAAGACCAGGCTCTCCAGGTGGTAGGAGCCCTTGCGCAGCCGCTGGACCACCGTGCCGTTCGGGCGGCTCGGCAGCTCCACGTAGCCGCCGTCCCCGTCTCGGCGGGTGATCATCGTCGAGTAGGTGTCCGCGTTCGCCCCGTCGGCGTCGATGTGCCGCACGGTGACGTCGTACGACTCCACCTCGCGCTCGACCACCAGACCGGTGCGTACCTGCTGGCCGTCTCCCGACGCCAGCACGGTGCCGCCGAACACGCCGTCGACGGTGCCCTTGCGGGTGTCGGCGGTGACGGTGGTCTTCGCGGTACCGCCGGCCGGAACAGTGAGCTGGGCGTCGTTGACTTTGAACATGTCGGCGGGGGCGGGGCCGCCCGACGGATCGGTCCCCGTGACGGTCAGCTTCAGGGTGACGGCCCGGGTGCCGTAGTTGCGGTAGGCGAGGGTCTTGACGACCGGCTTGTCGTCGGAGTGCGGCCAGGACTGCAGGCCGAAGCCGAGGGAGCCGGGCTCGGAGACCGTGTGGGCCCTGGCGGCGCGCTCCAGGTCGACCCGGCCCGCGCCCTGCTGGTGGGCGTGCAGCCGCGGGTGAGGCTCGGCCGAGCCGGTCAGGAGCGACTTCAGCCGGGCCCCGCTCCAGTCCGGGTGCTGCTGGAGCACCAGGGCGGCGGCGCCCGCGACGTGCGGGGCGGCCATCGACGTGCCGGTCTGCGCGACGTAACCCTCACTGGAGGGCTGTTCGCTCTGCGTGGTCAGGGCGGCGGTGATCTCGACGCCCGGGCCGGTGATGTCCGGCTTGGGCGTGCCGTCGAGGTTCGGGCCCCGGCCGGAGAAGTCGGCGATCTGGTCCTGCTTGTCGACGGCACCGACGGTGAGCGCCGCGGCGGCGCTGCCGGGCGACTGGACGGTGCCGGGTCCGTCCGCGCCCTTGTTGCCCGCGGCCACCACGAACAGGGCCCTGCCGGAGAGCCGGGCGACGGCAGCCTCCATCGGGTCGACCCCCGGTTCGTCCAGGGCGCCCAGACTCATGTTGACGACCTGCGCGCCCTGGTCCACGGCCCACTGCATGCCGGCGACGATGCCGGAGACGTCGCCGTAGCCGTCGTCGCCCAGGACCTTGCCGTCGAGCACCCTCACTTCGGGCGCCACGCCCTTGTAGCGGCCGCCGGACTTCGCGCCGCTGCCGGCCACGATGGAGGCCACGTGCGTACCGTGCCCGTAGCGGTCCCTGACGTCGGGGGAGCCGCTGAAGTTCTTCTGTGCGATCTCGACGCCCTTGAGGTCCGCGTGGGTCTGGTCGACACCCGAGTCCAGGACCGCCACCTTGACGCCCTTGCCGGTGTAGCCGGACTTCCACATGGCGGGCGCGCCGATCTGGGGCACGCTCTCGGCGAGGGCGGCCCGGACCCTCGCGTCCAGCCAGACATGGGCGAGGGGCCGCTCGTGAGTGGCCGAGCCGCCTGCCGTGCGGGCCGGGGAGCGGCCGGTCACGGCCGCCCACAGCGCCGGGGCATCGGCCTTGGGCGCCTCGAAGGACTCACCGCCGACGGCGGGCAGCGCACGCCGCTCCCGGACGGCCACGCCTGCGAACGGGTCGTCGGCGTCGGCGGGGGCCTTCGCCCCCGTGCTCTTCCGGTAGCCGACGATCAGCGGCAGCGTGCCGCGGCGCGCGTCGTCGTATCCGTCCTCGACCAGCCGCCGGACGTCGAAGAGCCGCCGGTCGAGCAGTCCGTCGGCGATCGGACGCAGGGCGTCCTGCGGGACGACATAGGTGTGACCGGCCGCGCGCCGCACGGAGAAGCCGATCTTCTCGCGGCCCTTGCCGCGCATCAGTTCGACGACCTGGCCGTCGGAACCGACGGCCACACGGTCGCCGGTGATCAATGTGACGGTCGCCGCCGGCCCGGCCCCGGCCTTCGCCTCCGTGGTGGTCCCGGCCCCGTCCGGCGCGGCGGAGGCGGCGGCCGGCGCCGGCTGCCCGGCGTCCGCCGACACCGCCCCCGTGACCATGGCCCCGGCCACGGCAGCGGCCAGCACCACCGGTCTCATGCGTAATGCGGATCCCACTCGCGTCCCCCCGTTCCCGTGTGCGTTCTCCGGTATCACGCCCCAGGGAGGTGTTCGGTTCTCGGTGCACGCACACCCGTGCGAGGGGGAACGGCGGGAGCGGGAGACTCAGAGGCCGCGGAGGCCGGACCTCCGGCCGCCGGGCACCCGAGTCGATCTGCGACACTGGGTGGGTTATGCCTGCACCCGGAGAACTCACTTTCGTCGCCCCCCGCGGAGCCAAGAAGCCGCCGCGGCACCTTGCCGATCTCACGCCCGCCGAGCGCAAGGACGCGGTGGCGGCGATCGGGGAGAAGCCGTTTCGTGCCAAGCAGCTCTCGCAGCACTACTTCGCGCGGTACGCGCACGACCCGGAGCAGTGGACCGACATCCCCGCCGGTGCGCGCACCAAGCTCCAGGAGGCGCTGCTTCCGGAGCTGATGACGGTCGTACGGCATCTGTCGACGGACCAGGACACCACCCGCAAGACGCTGTGGCGGCTGTTCGACGGGACGCTCGTCGAGTCGGTGCTGATGCGGTACCCGGACCGGGTCACCATGTGCATCAGCTCGCAGGCCGGGTGCGGGATGAACTGCCCCTTCTGCGCCACCGGGCAGGCCGGGCTGGACCGGAATCTGTCCACCGCCGAGATCGTCCACCAGATCGTGGACGGGATGCGGGCGCTGCGGGACGGGGAGATCCCCGGTGGGCCCGCTCGGCTCTCCAACATCGTCTTCATGGGGATGGGCGAGCCGCTGGCGAACTACAACCGGGTCGTCGGTGCCATCCGGCGGCTCACCGATTCGGAGCCGGACGGGCTCGGGCTCTCGCAGCGTGGGATCACCGTGTCGACGGTCGGGCTGGTGCCGGCCATCCACCGGTTCGCCGACGAGGGCTTCAAATGCCGGCTCGCGATCTCGCTGCACGCCCCGGACGACGAGCTGCGCGACACCCTCGTACCGGTCAACACCCGGTGGAAGGTGCGCGAGGTCCTCGACGCCGGATGGGAGTACACAGCGAAGTCCGGGCGGCGGCTGTCCATCGAGTACGCGCTGATCCGGGACATCAACGACCAGGCGTGGCGTGGTGACCGGCTGGGCCGGCTGCTCAAGGGCAGGCCGGTGCACGTCAACCTCATCCCGCTGAACCCGACGCCCGGCTCGAAGTGGACCGCGTCGCGGCCCGAGGACGAGAAGGCTTTCGTGGAGGCCATCGCCGCCCACGGGGTACCGGTGACCATCCGGGACACCCGGGGTCAGGAGATCGACGGGGCCTGCGGCCAGCTCGCGGCCACCGAGCGGTAGCAAGGCCCGTACCAGCCGGGTCACGACGCCGGGCAGCAGCCGTCGGCCCAACCCCCACCACCCAGGAGTCGGAATCCGGCCACGGGGTAGTGTGACCTTCGTACACATCTGCATATTCCGACAGGGGAGCGCCACAGCGCTGAGAGTGCGGCATCCAGGCCGCAGACCCTCTGAACCTCGCCCAGGTCATTCTGGGTAGGAAGTTCGGTCTTCACTCAAGCTGTTGCGCCCTGCCCGGGAACCCGCCAAGGGAGTCCCGGGCAGGGCCGCGTCTCTTCCTGGTCACCCCCAGGAGGACATCAGTGCACATCAGAACGTTCGTCGCCGCGGCCGTCGGCCTCGGCCTCGTCACGCTGTCCGCGTGCGGTTCGTCGTCGGACGGCACCGGATCGGGCGGCTCCAAGACGGTCACGCTTGTCAGC
The DNA here is from genome assembly GCF_055572155.1 of Streptomyces sp. NPDC030814. Classification (NCBI taxonomy): domain Bacteria; kingdom Bacillati; phylum Actinomycetota; class Actinomycetes; order Kitasatosporales; family Streptomycetaceae; genus Streptomyces; species Streptomyces sp. NPDC030814. Next base: position 79,373 of record NZ_JBVIDX010000016.1, on the reverse strand, counting down.
CACGGCTCCTTCGGTTACTCCAAGGACGTGCTGAAGGCGTTCGAGAAGGAGTCCGGCTACAAGGTCAAGGTCCTCAAGAGCGGCGACGCGGGCCAGGCCGTCAACCAGGCGATCCTGACCAAGGACAACCCGCAGGGCGACGTCTTCTTCGGCGTCGACAACACCCTGCTGTCCCGCGCGCTCGACAACGGGCTCTTCCAGTCGTACGAGGCGAAGGGCCTCGACAAGGTCGGCGCCGCGTACCAGCTCGACAAGGACGAGCACCGGGTCACGCCGATCGACTCCGGTGACATCTGCGTCAACTACGACAAGGCGTACTTCAGCGGGAAGAAGATCGAGCCGCCGCAGTCGTTCGACGACCTGATCAAGCCCGAGTACAAGAACCTGCTCGTCACCGAGAACGCCTCCACCTCCTCGCCCGGCCTCGGATTCGTCCTCGGCACGGCCGCGAAGTACGGCGACGACGGCTGGCAGGCGTACTGGAAGAAGCTCAAGGCCAACGGCGTCAAGGTCGTCGACGGCTGGGAGCAGGCCTACTACCAGGAGTTCTCCGGCTCCGCCGACGGCAAGAAGGCCGGTGGCGACCGGCCGCTCGTCGTGTCGTACGCCTCCTCGCCGCCCGCCGAGGTCATCTACGCCAAGCCGCGTCCGAAGACCGCGCCCACCGGCGTCGCCACCGGCACCTGCTTCCGGCAGATCGAGTTCGCGGGGCTGCTGAGCAACGCGCGGAACGCCGAGGGCGGCAAGGCGCTCATCGACTTCCTGATCTCGAAGAGGTTCCAGGAGGACATGCCGCTCAACATGTTCGTGTACCCGGTCGTCGACGGCGCGTCCGTGCCCGCCGATTTCGCCGAGTACGGCCCCGCCGCGAAGGACCCGGAGACCATGGAGCCGGCGAAGATCGCCGAGAACCGTGACGAGTGGGTCAAGTCATGGACCTCGCTCGTACTGAAGTAGCGAAGAAGCCTCCCGGGACGGCGAACGCCGTGCCCCGGCGGGTGGCCCGTAGGGGGAGCGCGGCGCGGCTCGGGCTGATGGCCCTGCCTGTCGCGTTCTTCGGGGTGTTCTTCGCCTACCCCGTCGCGGCGATCGTCGTGCGGGGACTGAAGGCCGGCGACCGCGGCGGAAGCTGGCAGTTCGGGCGGATGGCTGAGGTACTGGGGGACTCCGGGATCCGTCACGTGCTGTGGTTCACCACCTGGCAGGCGCTCGTCTCGACCGCCCTCACCCTGCTGATCGCGCTCCCCGGCGCGTATGTGTTCGCGCGCTTCGCATTCAGGGGCAAGGACATCCTGCGGGCGGTCGTGACCGTACCGTTCGTGCTGCCCACCGTGGTCGTCGGTACGGCGTTCCTCGCGCTGGTCGGGCGTGGTGGGCTGCTCGACGAGCTGTGGGGCGTACGGCTGGACACCACCGTGTGGGCGATCCTGCTCGCACATGTGTTCTTCAACTACGCGGTCGTCGTACGGACGGTCGGCGGGCTGTGGGCGCAGCTCGACCCGCGGCAGGAGGAGGCCGCGCGCATGCTGGGGGCGTCCCCGCTCGCGGCCTGGCGGAAGGTGACCCTGCCGGCTCTCGCGCCCGCCGTGGCCGCCGCCGCCCTGATGGTGTTCCTCTTCACCTTCACCTCGTTCGGGGTGGTGCAGATCCTCGGCGGGCCGACCTTCTCCACGCTCGAAGTGGAGATCTACCGGCAGACCTCGGAGATCTTCGACCTGACGACGGCAGCCGTGCTGACGCTCGTGCAGTTCGTCGCGGTCGGGCTGATCCTCGCCGTGCACGCCTGGACGGTGCGGCGGCGGGAGGCCGCGCTGCGTCTGGTCGACGCGTCGCTCACGGCACGGCGGCCCCGCGGGGGCGGGCAGTGGGCGCTGCTCGCCGGGGTCCTCGCCACGGTGGTCGTGCTGATCCTGCTGCCGCTGGGCGTGCTGGTCCAGCGGTCGCTCGACGCCCCCGGGTTCGGCTACTACAAGGCGTTGACCAGCGACGACAGTGGGGTCTTCCTGGTGGCGCCGATCGAGGCGATCGGAAACTCGCTCACCTACGCGTGCGCCGCGACCGCCCTCGCCGTCCTCGTGGGCGGGCTCGCGGCGACAGCCCTCACCCTGCGCTCCCGCCCCCGCGGGAACGGCGGAACCCCCGTCACCGACCGTCTCGTCCGGGGCTTCGACGCACTGCTCATGCTGCCGCTCGGGGTGTCCGCCGTGACCGTCGGCTTCGGCTTCCTGATCGCGCTGGACGAACCGCCGCTCGACCTGCGCAGCTCCTGGATTCTGGTGCCCCTCGCCCAGGCCCTGGTCGGCGTCCCCTTCGTCGTACGGACCCTGCTGCCCGTGCTGCGGGCGGTGGACGATCGGCTGCGGGAGGCGGCGGCCGTGCTCGGGGCGTCGCCGTGGCGGGTGTGGCGAGAGGTCGACCTGCCGCTCGTACGGCGGGCGCTGCTGATCGCGGCCGGGTTCGCCTTCGCCGTCTCGCTCGGTGAGTTCGGGGCGACCGTGTTCATCGCGCGCGCCGACAACCCGACCCTGCCGGTCGCCGTGGCCCGGCTGCTCGGGCGGCCCGGCGACCTCAACTACGGTCAGGCCATGGCTCTTTCGACGATTCTGATGGTGGTGTGCGCGGTGGCCCTGCTGGTGCTGGAGCGCCTCCGCACCGACGGCACGGGGGAGTTCTGATGTTGCTGAGGATCGAGGACGCGACCGTACGGTTCGACGGGCGGCCCGTGCTCGACGGGGTCGATCTGGACATGGCCGAGCACGAGATCGTGTGCGTGCTGGGGCCGAGCGGCAGCGGCAAGTCGACCCTGCTGCGGGTGGTCGCAGGGCTCCAGCCGCTCGACGCCGGAAGGGTGTCACTGGACGGGCGCGACCAGTCGGGCGTGCCGGCACACAAGCGCGGGGTCGGCCTGATGTTCCAGGACCATCAGCTCTTCCCCCAGCGGGACGTCGCCGGCAACGTCGCCTTCGGGCCGCGGATGCACGGCGCCGCCAAGGACGAACGTGCCGCCCTTGTGGGGGAGTTGCTGGAGCTGGTCGGACTCCCCGGGGCCGCGCGCCGCCGGGTCGGGGAGCTGTCCGGTGGTGAGCAGCAGCGGGTCGCGCTGGCCCGGGCCCTCGCGCCACGCCCCCGGCTGCTCATGCTCGACGAGCCCCTCGGCCAGCTGGACCGCTCGCTGCGCGAGCGGCTGGTCGTCGAACTCCGCGAGCTGTTCGCGGAGTTGGGTACGACCGTGCTGGCGGTCACGCACGATCAGGGGGAGGCTTTCGCGCTGGCCGACCGGGTCGTGGTGATGCGGGACGGGCGGATCGCCCAGTCCGGTACGCCCCTGGAAGTGTGGCAGCGGCCGGCGGACGAGTTCGTGGCCCGCTTCCTCGGCTTCGACAACGTGGTCGACGCGACGGTGACCGGGCAGGCCGCCGACACCCCCTGGGGCAAGGTGCCGGTGCCCGAGGCCTCGCGGCAGGGGCCGGGCACACTGCTGGTGCGGCCCGCCGGTGTACGGCTGGTCGACGCCGCCGAAGGGCTGCGCTGCATCGTGGCCGCGCGTACCTTCCGGGGCACCCATGTCGCCGTCCACCTCCAGCCCGAGGGCGCCCCGCGCCTGGAGGCGGCGTGCGCGCTGCGGGACGCGCCGGAACCCGGCGACCGGGTCGGCGTGGCCTTCGACGCCGCTGAAATCCTTGTGCTCGGTGACGGCCCGCCCGCATAAGGTCCGGAATCATGACGCTGCGTACACAAGAGCCCCAGGACCGTCATGACCGCTACTGCGCCGAGATCGACCGCCAGGTGAGGCAGTTGAGGGACGTCGTGACCTCCGGTGCGGACCTGTCGGCGACCGTGCCGACCTGCCCCGACTGGTCGCTGGAAGAGCTCGTCCGGCACACCGGCGGTGCCCTGCGCTGGGTCGAACTCACCGTACGGACCCGGGCGGAGGAAGAGGTGCCCGAGGAGCGGGTGCCGCTGTACGACGGCCCCGGGAAGCGGGGGGACCCGGCCGCCCTGGACGCCTGGCTCGCTCAGTCCGGTCAGGCGCTCCTCGCCACGCTGCGGGAGGCCGGGCCCCGGGCGCCGGTGTGGACCTGGGGCTGGGAGCGGTCCGCCGGGTTCTGGGCCCGCCGGATGACCCATGAGCTGGTCGTCCACCGGGCCGACGCGACGCTCGCCGCCGGGCTGCCGTTCGAGGTGGCGCCGGAGATCGCCGCCGACGCGATCGACGAGTGGCTGGAGATCGTCGAGTTCGCCCAGCGGACCATGCCGCACGACGCGGCCAATGAACTGCGCGGCCCCGGCCGCAGCATCCACCTCCACGCCACGGACACCGCCGCCGGGGTGACGGCCGAGTGGTTCGTCGAGCTGACCGAGGAGGGCGTGCTCTGGCGGCGGGGACACGAGAAGGCGACCGTCGTGCTGCGGGGCCCGCTCACCGACGTGCTGCTGGCCTTCTACCGCCGACTGCCGCCGGACGGCGGGCGGCTGGAGGTCCTGGGGGACCGGGAACTGCTGGACTTCTGGCTGGAGCGGGCGACCTTCGGGTGAGCCTGAGCCGTCGATGTCAGCACCCCGACACGCGTGCGGCCCGCCCCCTCAGCGAGGAGCGCGGGCCGCCGCCCGTACGAGCACGGTCAGCGCATGGAGGATCCGCGACGCCGCATGCTGTAGTGCACGGCACCGGCGCCGAGGGCGACCAGGGCCGCCGCGATGGCGGCTGTGGGACCGGTGTGGGAGTCGGCGCCGGTCTCCGCGAGGTTGGAGTCGCCCTCGGAGGACGGGACGTTGTTGTTGCCGCTCGAACCCGCGGGCGTGTCGCTCTCCGAGGCCGCCGGGGTGGGGGACTTGCCGGCCTTGGCGGGCTCCTTCTCCACGGGCTTGCCGGGTTTGCCGGGGTTCGCGGGTTTGCCGGGCTTCTCCGTCTTCCCGGAGGCGGCGGGCGGGGTGTCGGCCTGTTTGCAGGACTCGTCGGGCGTGACCAGGATCGGCAGGTCCTCGTCGACGTACTCGTCCGCCGCGATGTGGATGCGGTACTCGGCCTTCGGCTTCCACTTCTCGTCGAAGGTGACGGTCACACCCTCGGCGGTCGAGTCCTCGATGACCTGGGTGCCGACCTTGCGCAGGTCGGCACCGTTGTTCTCCAGGTAGACGGTGACCTCGGCCGGGACGCCCAGCGGGTCCACGTCGGTCACGCGGATGACGCCCTTGTCGCCGTCGCACTCCGCCACGGCGGAGAAGTCCTTGATGCTGGAGGCCATGGCGTTGCCCGCGACGCCGACCACGAGTGCGGCGGAAGCGGAGGCGACACCGAGACGACGCGCTGCTCGCGCGATTCGGGGAGATGTGGACACGTTTGCCCTTCACGGGGAGCACAGGGGGGTGGGGGTGACGGAGGCGCCGCGGGTGGAGCGGCTTCCCCATGTGCCTCACAGGTTTATAAGCGTGCCATAAGTACTGTCAATCCGAAGAAGCGTCCGAGCCGTTGGCTTTGCTCAGTGATGAACAGCCCCCACCGCCACTCCCGTTCCGCCATGCGCCCCCTCATCCCCGGAGCTGCTCCAACGCCTCCGGGACGTCCTCGATCCGGTCGACCAGGGCGATGCGGGACTCCATGGAGCGGCCACGGGCCAGGGAACGGAGGAGGGGCCAGGTGGGGAGTCTCTCCGTCCAGTGGGTGCGGTCGACGAGGACCATCGGGGTGGGTTCGCCACGGGACTCGTAGTAGTTGGGGGTGGCGTTGTCGAAGATTTCCTGCACGGTGCCGGCGGCGCCGGGAAGGAAGACGACGCCGTTGTCGCAGCGGGCGAGGAGGCCGTCCTCACGGGTGGCGTTGGCGAAGTACTTGGCGATGTGGGAGGCGAACGGGTTGGGCGGCTCATGGCCGTAGAACCAGGTGGGGATGCCCACGGAGGTGCCGCCCTTGGGCCAGCGGGCGCGCACCTCGAATGCGGCGCCCGCCCAGTCGGTGATCGACGGTGTGAACCTCGGTGCCTTCGCCAGCAGTTGCTGGGCCTCCGCGAGCATCTCGTCGTCGTACGGGGCGGCGTAGGCGCCGAGGTTGGCGGCCTCCATCGCGCCCGGGCCGCCGCCGGTGGCGACCGTGAGACCGGATCGGGCGAGGCTCCGGCCGAGGCGGGCGGCGCCCTCGTACGCCTCGGTGCCACGGGCCATCGCGTGGCCGCCCATCACCCCCACCACCCGTGCGCCCACGAGGAGTTCGTCGAGCGCGTCGGAGACGGAGTCGTCATGGACGGCGCGCAGTGTGGAGGCGAAGACGTCCCGGTCGGCCTTGGTCCGCTGGAACCAGGCGTACGAGCGGGCGTCCGGTGTCGCCTCGTAACCGCCGTCCGACAGGGACGCGAAGAGTTCATCGGGGGAGTAGAGCAGACCGCGGTACGGGTCGAAGGGCAGATCCGGTATGGGCGGGAAGACCATGGCGCCGTCCGCGCGGATCTTCGCCGCCGCGTCGTCGCGCATCGGGCAGCCGAGGAAGACGGCGCCCGCCGTGTCGGTGGCGAGCAGTTCGCGCGTACGGTCCGTCAGGTCGACGGCCTGGACGCGGTATCCGGAGAGGGTGCCGCGTGCCGAGACGGTCGCGTCGAACTCCTCGATCGTCTCGATCTCGCGGTCGTTGTGGTGGGCCGCATGGGCGGGCATCGTCTGCACCCGCCCATGCTAGGCACCCTGCCGGTGGAGCTCCGCGGTGTCACGGCGATCCACCGCGAGCCACCCGGGGACGCGGTCATACCGCCGGGAATCAGCCCTCGATGACATCGGGGTTCATCCACACGACCTCCCAGGTGTGGCCGTCGAGGTCGTCGAAGGCGCGGCCGTACATGAAGTCCATGTCCTGGACCTTCTCCGACGCCGTACCGCCGGCGGCGACCGCCTTCTCCACCAACTCGTCCACCTTCTCGCGGCTCTCGGCGCTCAGACACAGCAGCACCTCGCTGGTCCGGGTGGCGTCCGCGATCTCCTTCTTGGTGAAGGTCGCGTAGAACGGCTTGGTCAGCAGCATCGCCACGATGGTGTCGCTGATCACGACCGAGGCGGCGTTCTCGTCGCTGAACTGGGGGTTGATCGAGTACCCGAGTTCCGTGAAGAACTTCTTGGAGGCGTCGAGGTCGTTCACGGGCAGGTTCACGAAGATCATTTGCTGGTACATGCGAGTCTCTCCCGTAGGCGTCGGTCGGTCCGTCGTGGGCTTCGGTCCGTTCGCATGGGTAGACCGGGGCCCTCCGCGGAACTCATCGCCGGTCCCGGATTTTTTTCGTACGAGTTCTCCGGCCGCCCTCGAAGCCGCCGCGGGACGCAGGTCAGGAGGCCAGCGGATGTGCCGCGAGCTCCGCGACCGTCCAGGTGAGCGGGCCGAAGACAGCGAGCAGAGCGCCCGCCCGGAGCAGGGCCGCCCGGCGGGGCAGCGCGGCGGGCGCCCCCAGTCGCAGCAGCGCGGCCGTGGTGTCGGCGTGCGCCTGCCGGGCCTCGATGGCGGCCGTGGCGAGGGTGAGGACGGTGCAGCCCGCCACGACGGCGGCGCCCAGCAGGGTGAGCGGACCGACCGCGGGGCGTGCGCCGGGGGTGGACAGCGTCGCCATGGCGTACGTGCCGGAGGCCACCGCGCACACCACGCCCAGCGGACGCCCGATCCGCCGGGCCTCCGCCTGCAGGACCCGCCCGGACAGCAGCCGCAACGCCCCCGGCCGTACGGCCTGGAGCAGCCGGCCGGTGAGGTGGGTGAGCCCGGGCCCGGAGAGGACCAGCCCCAGCGCGGTCAGCAGCCAGCCGCCGAGTACCCCGGCGGGGCTGTCGGCGAAGCCGCCGGGGAGGGTGAGGGGTGAGCCGGCGCCGGACTGCCCGGCGTAGGTCTCGGCGGCGATGCCGACGGCGAGCACGGCGATGCCCCACGGCAGGCCGCCGGGCGCGGGGCGCGGGGCCGGTGGCTGCAGGGACTCGGCGGTCGCGGCGGCCTCCTCCTCGGGCTGGGGCTCCGGCTCCTCCTCGAACCTCGTCGCACCCGCCGGTTCCAGCACCTGGCGGCGGCGGGTGTCGAAGGTGTCGTACGCCATGAAGCGCGTGCTGGGGCCGACGGCGCGGGGCCGGATGCCGTGGGGGCGCAGGACCAGAGCCGTGGTCACGGAGGCCGCGGCCGGGACCAGGGCGAGGAGGGTGAGGGCCGCCGGGAGGGGCAGGGGGCGGTCGGCGGCGAGGGCGTCGGCGGCGGAGCCGTCGAAGGGCATGCCGGTGAGATCGCCTCGCAGATGGAGGAAGAAGAGCAGGGCGAGCAGGGAGCCGAGGGTGGTGGACAGGGCGGTCGTCACGGCGGAGACGGCCATGAGCCGGACGGGGCCGAGGCCGATGGCGGAGAGGCCGGGGCGTGGCCGGGTGCCGGGGTCGGTGCGGGCGACCGCCACCGCGAAGTGGACCGTGGCGGCGGCGGGCGCGAGGCACCAGAGCAGTCGGAGCAGCGAGCCGGAGGGTGCGTGCTGATGGGACAGGGCGTGCCCCAGCGCGCACAGCAGCAGGAAACCCGTGCCGCCGGAGGCCGCGACGACCAGCAACCGGCGGAGCTGGACGACCGGGTGGGCCCGGCGGGCTAGGCGGAGAGCGAGCACGCGGCCCGGCCTCCTCCCTCGGCGGTGGACGGGCGGTCCCCTGGGCCGGAGCTGCCGTCCCCCTCGGCGGCGGCCGGCCCATCGCCTTCGACGGCGACCGGTTCCCCGCCGTGGGCGGCGACGGGCTTCCCGGCTTCGGTGGCGGGCCGCCCTCCGGCCCCGGCGGTGTGCCGGGTTCCGCCGACGGCGGCGGCGAGGCGCTCGTCCTCGTAGGGGGTCCGGGCGTCTCCCCGTGCGGGGGGCCGGGCCGCACGGCGCACAGCGGTCCGGGCTGCGCCGTGGGCGGCGGACGGGAGGTGCACGGTCCTCACGCACCGGCCGTCCAGCAGGGTCACCGAGCGGTCGGCGAGGGCGGCGGTCTCCGGGTCGTAGGTGGCGAGGACGACCGTGATGTCGTGGGAGCGGGCCGCCGTGATGAGAGTGCGCAGGACATGGGAGCGCTCGGCGCGATGCAGCGAGGCGGTCGGCTCGTCGGCGAAGAGCACGGTCGGCGCGGCGACCAGGGCGCGGGCGACGACCACCCGCTGCCGCTCGGCCTGCAGCAGAGCGTGCGGCCGTTTGCGGGCCGCGTCGCGGATGTCGAGGCGCTCCAGCCACTCCAGCGCGGCGGACTTGGCGGCCCGGCGGCCCGTGCCGCGCAGCATCAGCGGCAGAGCGGTGTTCTCCCAGACGTTCAGCTCGGGGACGAGCGCGGGCTCCGGGTCGATCCAGCCGAAGCGGTCACGGCGCAGCCGCTCGCGTGAGACCGCCCCCATGGTGTGCACCGGGACGCTGTTGAACCACACCTCGCCCTTCAGGGGCCGCAGCTGTCCGGACAGACAGCGCAGGAGCGTGGTCTTGCCGCTGCCGCGTGGACCGGTCACGGCGACGATCTCGCCCACCCGTACGCTCATCGACACGCCTTGGAGCGCGGGCGAGCCGTCGTGCGCGTAGGTGAGACCGCGTGCCCAGAGCACGTCGTTGTCCGGCGGGGCCTCCATGGGCGTACACCTCGGTTCGGATCAGGAATTGCCGTGGGGAGTCCCCGTCCGGGGGAACGAAAGCAGGGCTGATCGGTTACCAGGCACGCTAGGCACGACGGGTGGCGGGGCCCGACGGCACGCGGCCCGGGACGCCCCCATCTCACTCGTACGGGGGCATCCCGGGCCGTCGAGGCGCCGGACGGGCGGTTTACAGCAGGGTCCACGCCTCCGTCAGCGTGGCGCGCAGGATCTGCTCGATCTCGTCGAAGGTCGACTGGTCGGAGATCAGCGGCGGGGCGAGCTGGACGACCGGGTCGCCCCTGTCGTCGGCGCGGCAGTACAGGCCGTTCTCGAACAGCTTCTTCGACAGGAAGCCGTAGAGGATCCGCTCGGTCTCGTCCGCGTCGAAGCTCTCCTTCGTCGTCTTGTCCTTGACCAGCTCGATTCCGTAGAAGTAGCCGTTGCCGCGGACGTCGCCGACGATCGGCAGGTCGTGGAGCTTCTCCAGCGTCGAGCGGAACGCCCCCTCGTTGTCGAGGACGTGCTGGTTGAGGCCCTCGCGCTCGAACAGGTCGAGGTTGGCGAGGCCGACCGCCGCGGAGACCGGGTGGCCGCCGAACGTGTAGCCGTGCAGGAAGGTGTTGTCGCCCTTGTAGAAGGGCTCGGCTATGCGGTCGGAGATCACGCAGGCGCCGATCGGGGAGTAGCCCGAGGTCATGCCCTTGGCGCAGGTGATCATGTCCGGGACGTAGCCGAACTTGTCGCAGGCGAACATGGTGCCGAGCCGGCCGAAGGCGCAGATGACCTCGTCGGAGACGAGCAGTACGTCGTACTGGTCGCAGATCTCGCGGACCCGCTGGAAGTAGCCGGGCGGCGGCGGGAAGCAGCCTCCGGCGTTCTGCACCGGCTCCAGGAAGACGGCCGCGACCGTCTCCGGGCCCTCGAAGAGGATCTGCTGCTCGATCTGGTCGGCGGCCCAGCGGCCGAATGCCTCGGGGTCGTCGCCGAAGAGCGGGGCGCGGTAGATGTTGGTGTTCGGGACCTTGTGCGCGCCGGGGACCAGCGGCTCGAACGGGGCCTTGAGACCGGGCAGGCCGGTGATCGACAGGGCGCCCTGCGGGGTGCCGTGGTAGGCGACCGCGCGGGAGATGACCTTGTACTTGGTCGGCTTGCCGACGAGCTTGAAGTACTGCTTGGCGAGCTTCCAGGCGGTCTCGACCGCCTCGCCGCCGCCGGTGGTGAAGAAGACCTTGTTCAGGTCGCCGGGGGCATGGTGGGCGAGGCGTTCGGCCAGCTCGACGGCCTTCGGGTGGGCGTAGGACCACACCGGGAAGAAGGCCAGCTCCTGCGCCTGCTTGAGCGCTGTCTCCGCGAGCTCGGTGCGGCCGTGGCCCGCCTGGACCACGAAGAGACCGGCGAGACCGTCGAGGTACCGCTTGCCCTTGTCGTCGTAGATGTACGTGCCCTCGCCCCGGACGATGGTGGGGACCGGGGTGTTCTCGTACGACGACATGCGGGTGAAGTGCATCCACAGGTGGTCGTACGCGGTCTTGCTGAGGTCCTTGGGGCTCACGGTTATCGCGTCCTCACGGTTATCGGGTTCCCCACATGTAGGTCTGCTTCTTGAGCTTGAGGTAGACGAAGCTCTCGGTGGAGCGCACGCCGGGCAGGGTCCGGATGCGTTTGTTGATCACCTCGAGGAGGTGGTCGTCGTCCTCGCAGACGACCTCCACCATGAGGTCGAACGAGCCCGCGGTGATCACGATGTACTCGACCTCAGACATGGCCGTCAGCGCGTCCGCGACCGGATCGAGGTCACCGTCGACATTGATGCCGAGCATCGCCTGCCGCCGGAAGCCCACGGTGAGCGGGTCGGTGACGGCGACGATCTGCATCACGCCCTGGTCCAGCAGCTTCTGGACGCGCTGGCGCACGGCCGCCTCGGAGAGGCCGACGGCCTTGCCGATCGCGGCGTACGGCCGGCGGCCGTCCTCCTGCAGCTGCTCGACGATGGCGAGGGAGACGGCGTCCAACTGGGGAGTGCCGTTCCTGGGCTCCTTGGAGTCCCTCCTGGGCTCCCTGGAGTCTCTCTGCTCTGCGCTTCGACTGGCCACGAGCTCACTCTGCACGAGGTATCGACAGTTCCGCAAGGCCGGATCGATGAAATTCGTTGTTTACTGTGCTGTAGCTTGCGGATTTCGCAGCAAGTCTGGTGTCGGGGGTGTTGAAAACGTCGGGCGGCGGATTAGGGTGGTGTCTCAAAGGATGGACACCACCATCTGGAACCCACATCTGGAGGGCACGGCAGTGAGCACCGAGCTGCGTCGTCTGCGTAACTACATCGACGGGGAGTTCCGCGACGCGGTCGACGGACGGACCACCGAGGTGGTCAACCCCGCGACCGGCGAGGCCTACGCGACCGCGCCCCTGTCCGGCGAGGCCGACGTCGACGCGGCCATGGCCGCCGCCGCGGCCGCGTTCCCCGGCTGGAGGGACACCACCCCGGCCGAGCGCCAGAAGGCCCTGCTCAAGATCGCGGACGCGTTCGAGGAGCGGGCCGAGGAGCTCATCGCGGCCGAGGTGGAGAACACCGGCAAGCCGATCGGGCTCACGCGGTCCGAGGAGATCCCGCCGATGGTCGACCAGATCCGCTTCTTCGCGGGTGCGGCCCGGATGCTGGAGGGCCGCTCGGCCGGCGAGTACATGGAGGGCATGACCTCCATCGTCCGCCGCGAGCCGGTCGGTGTCTGCGCCCAGGTCGCGCCCTGGAACTACCCGATGATGATGGCCGTGTGGAAGTTCGCCCCGGCGATCGCCGCGGGCAACACGGTCGTCCTGAAGCCGTCGGACACCACGCCGGCGTCGACCGTCCTGATGGCCGAGATCATCGGGGCGATCCTCCCGAAGGGCGTCTTCAACGTCATCACCGGTGACCGTGACACGGGCCGCCTGATGGTCGAGCACCCGGTGCCCGCCATGGCGTCCATCACCGGTTCGGTACGGGCGGGCATGCAGGTCGCCGAGTCCGCGTCCAAGGACCTCAAGCGGGTCCACCTGGAGCTGGGCGGCAAGGCGCCGGTCGTCGTCTTCGAGGACACCGACATCGCCAAGGCCGTCGAGGACATCTCCGTGGCGGGCTTCTTCAACGCCGGGCAGGACTGTACGGCGGCCACGCGGGTGCTGGTGCAGGAGTCGATCCACGACGAGTTCGTGACCGCGCTGGCCAAGGCCGCCGCCGACACGAAGACCGGGCAGCCGGACGACGAGGACGTGCTGTTCGGGCCGCTGAACAACCCCAACCAGCTCAAGCAGGTCTCCGGGTTCATCGAGCGGCTGCCGGCGCACGCACGTGTGGAGGCCGGGGGCAAGCAGGTCGGTGACAAGGGCTACTTCTTCGCGCCGACCGTCGTCTCCGGGCTGAAGCAGGACGACGAGATCATTCAGAAGGAGGTCTTCGGTCCGGTCATCACGGTGCAGTCGTTCACCGACGAGGCCCAGGCCGTCGAGTGGGCGAACGGCGTCGAGTACGCCCTCGCGTCGTCGGTGTGGACGAAGGACCACGGGCGGGCGATGCGGATGTCCAAGGCACTGGACTTCGGGTGCGTGTGGATCAACACCCACATTCCGCTGGTCGCGGAGATGCCGCACGGCGGGTTCAAGAAGTCCGGCTACGGCAAGGACCTCTCGGGCTACGGGTTCGACGACTACACGCGGATCAAGCACGTGATGACGTCGCTGGACTGAGAGGCGGAGGGCCGGCCGGTTCCCGTTCCGGGGACCGCCGGTCCGTAGGTCGGCGCGGGTTCGTCGACGGTTGCGGGCGCGTGGTGGCCCGTCGCGCGTTCCCCGCGCCCCCTTTTGGTGCTTTGCGGCCCACAGTGCTTGCAAGCAGCCCGTGTTACAGCGGGTCGAGGTCGGGCGGCATGCCGCGGTGATGTCCGCTCCGTCGCCGCGTGCCCGGATCCGCTTGACCTTCCAGGAGTCGGCTGGTCCGCAACGCCCAGCGTGTCGCCGTCGCGGACCACCCACACCGGGGTGACGACGGGGGTGCCGTCCTTGCGGTAGCAGGTGACCAGCATGCACGTGCCGGCGCCGAGCCGCTCCAGCGTGTCGTCCATGAGGCGTTTCTGGTCGCCCAGGCGGGTCGGCTGCTGTCGGCGCGACGCCGGCGGCTGGATGCGGCCGGGGCGGAAGAGGATCTTCGGTCTGACGGTCTGACGGTCTGACGGTCTGACGGTCTGACGGTCTGACGGTCTGACGGTCTGGAGGGAAAGGTCGTGGGCATCCGGAGGTAGGGAACGTTTGTTGCGTGCGCCGCGGTCAGACCGTGACGGCCGCGCGGTCGGGTGTGATCTCGGCGTCGCCCGACGAGGCGGGCGTGTCCGTGGCGGGCGAGGGGGACCTGCGGCGGATCGCCAGGCCGACCATGGCCACGCCGATGACCAGCAGGAAGGCCATGCCGGCGAGGGCGAAGCTCAGGGTGTACTGGCTCTCGGCGGGCAGCGCGGGAACTCCGGCGGGCAGGTTGTCGAGCGTCTGGGAGGCGAGCAGGGAGGTGACGACCGCGCTGCCGATGGCACTGCCGGCGGAGCGGGAGATGGAGTTGATGCCGTTGGCGATGCCGGTCTGGTGGTGCGGGACGCCGGCCACGATCAGCGCGGGCATCGCGGCGTAGCCGAAGCTGATGGCGATGCCGACGACCATGCCGGCCAGGATCACCGAAGCGGTGGTGTCGTGGGCGAGGGTCAGCCAGGCGAAACCGATGACGCCGAAGGTGGCGCCGGTGGCGAGGGTGAGACGCGCGCCGATGCGGCGTACCAGCATGCCTCCGAACTGGGCGGCGACGAGTGAGACGAGGGCGGAGGGAAGCAGGTAGACGACGGAGGCGCGCAGGACGGAGGCGCCGAAGCCGTAGCCGGCGATGTCAGCGGGCGTCTGGACGAGGTAGGAGACACCGATGAACTGCGCGAACATGGCGAATCCGACGAGGACTCCGGCGACGTTGGTGAACAGCACCGGGCGGTGGACGAACATCTTCATGTCCACCAGGGGGTCGCGGACCCCGCGTTCGACGAGGACCCAGATGACGGTCATGACGACGGCGCCCGCGAAGAGGGCGAGCGTGCGGGGCGAGGTCCAGCCCCAGGTGTGGCCCTGCGAAATGGGCAGCAGGAGCAGGACGAGCACCAGGGCGAGACCGGCCGCGCCGAGCCAGTCCGTGCGCCCGCCTGTCCGGATGCGGGGCGCGGGGACGGCGACCGCGACCGCGATGAGTGCTGCGGTGGCGAGCGCGGCGGCCAGCCAGAAGACCTGGTGGTAGTCGGGGTCGGCACCCTGGGAGAGAAGCCCGGCGCTCACCAGGGCGAGGCCGCTGCCGAACCCGAGCGTTCCGCTGACCAGGGCCATGGCGCCGGGCAGCCGCGACGGCTCGACCTCTGTCCGCAGCACGGACAGCGCAAGCGGGAAGATCGCGGTGGCGGCGCCCTGCATCACGCGGGCCACGATGAGCCACAGCAGGGAACTCGTGGTCGCCGCGAGTACGGATCCCGCGACCATCACCACCAGCACGCCGAGCAGGGTCGGCTTCGTGCCGTGCTGGTCGCCGAAGCGGCCGAGCAGCGGGGTGAAGACCGCGGCCGACAGCAGCGTGGCGGTGGTGACCCAGCTGACCTGGGCAGTGGTGGCGCCGAGGTCGTTCTGGATGATGCCGAGGATCGGGATGACCAGGGTCTGCATCATCGACACGACCATGGCGGCGAGGCCCAGGACCAGCACGAGGCTGAGGCGGCCGGTGCGGTGCTCCGGGGCGGTGGCAGCAGAGGACTTCACGGTGTTCTTTCCTGTGGAAGGGAAGGGAAGGGAAGGGAAGGGAAGGGGAGCCCGAAGGATGGGTGCATCGATGGTCGAGGAGTCAAACCATTGAGGTACTCGATGCTTGAAGGCATCAAATAATAAGAGCTGGTGGATGTCAAAGGTTGGGAGGTTCAAGCTTTTCGCGGTACCCTCGACGTATGTCCCCCATCCCGTCCAAGGCGCAGCTCATGGAGTTGCTCGCCCATTCGGTCGGTACGCACTACGCCGACTTCACGTCAGCCGCCGCTGACATGGGCCTGACCTCCAGCCAGGCGAAGACCCTCACGGTGCTGCGTCGCGCACCCGCCTCGATGCGGTCGCTGGCGCACACCCTCGCCTGTGACGCGTCGAACATGACCGGGATCATCGACCGGCTCGAAAAGCGCGACCTGGTCCGCCGCGAGGTCAGCGCCACCGACCGCCGTGTGAAGAACGTCGCCCTCACCGAGGGGGGCGAGAAGGCGATCGACGCGATCCGTGAGCGGATGGAGCAGACGCAGACCGGCCTGGACCAGCTGTCCGACGAGGAGCGCGCCGAACTCTTCCGCCTGCTGACGGTCGTCTTCCCGCGCTGACGCATGCTGTGCGGGTGTTGGCCCGCCGGAGGATCGGGCGGTGACCAGGCCGACGGAGGTTCCGCGAGTGATCTTCGGGCGCAGGCGGACGGTGGTGAAAGCGGACTCGCGGTACGTCGGCCGTTTGCGGACGGGCAGGTGTGCGGCGGGGACGGTGCGGGATGCCGGACGCGGCGGCGCAGGTCGGACTGCCCGCCGGTGCCTCAGACGCTCCCTGACGGTGGAGCGTCGCTGCCGTCACAGGCGCGGACGATGGTGTCGGCCGTCGGGTTCGGTGGCGGCGGTATGCCGGGGACGGGTGACGATGCGGCCGACGGTGTCGACGCTGCCCGGTTCGACGACGGACACGCGGCCGTGCGGACGTGCCAGTTCCTGGCGCAGCGATTCGCTGAAAGGTGACGCTGAGGTGGCGCGCGGATGCCGAGGCGCGGGGCGGCCTCACCGAAGGGACATCCGGGTGCCCCTTCGGTGAGGCCGTCTCATCGAGCCGCCCGGCCAGGGGCCGTTCGCTTCAGCCGTCGGCGTTCAGCCTGCCGGCGCGGTGATCTCTCTCTTGAGGATCTTGCCGCTGGGGCCGGTCGGCAGTGTGTCCACGAGCCACACCTGGCGCGGGTACTTGTACGCTGCCACGCGCTCCTTGACGAACCGCTGGAGCTCTTCGGGCGTGGCCTCGGCCTTCGGGCGCAGCACCACCGCGGCCGCGATCTCCTCGCCCAGATGCGCGTCGGGCACGCCCACCACCGCGGCCAGCGCGACGGCCGGGTGCTCGTGGAGTACCTCCTCGATCTCGCGCGGATAGACGTTGTAGCCGCCGCGGATGATCATGTCTTTCTTGCGGTCGACGATGTAGAGGTGGCCGTCCTCGTCCCGGCGTGCGAGATCGCCGCTGCGCAGCCAGCCGTCCGGGATGGTGGCGGCCGTCTCCTCCGGGCGGTTCCAGTAACCCTTCATCACGTTCGGCCCGCGGACGGCCAGTTCGCCGACCTCGCCGGGAGCCACGTCCTGACCCTTGTCGTCGACGAGCCGCACCTCGACGTCCTTGATCGGGGTGCCGATGGATCCGGCCTTGCGCGGCCGGTCGGGGTGATTGAAGGTGACGACGGGACTGGTCTCGGACATGCCGAAGCCCTCCAGCACCATGCAACCGAAGCGCCGCTCGAAGCCGTGCAGGATCTCCACCGGCAGGGAGGCTCCGCCGGAGACACACATCCGCAGTGTGGACACATCGGCTTCCGACGGGTGCTGGAGCAGTGCGGCGTACATGGTCGGCACGCCCTCGAAGATCGTCGCCCCGTCCCGGGCGATGGCGTCCAGGACGGTCTGCGGATCGAAGCGGGGGATCAGGGTGAGCGAGGCACCGGCGCGGACAGTCACGCTCATCGTGCAGATCTGGCCGAAGATGTGGAACAGCGGCAGGCAGCCCACGACCACGTCGTCCGCCGTCATCTGCTGCACGTAGACCGCGTTGACCTCGGTGTTGTGCCGCAGTCCGGCGTGCGTGAGGGTGGCGCCCTTGGGTCGGCCGGTGGTGCCGGAGGTGTACAGCAGCACCGCCACGTCCTCGCCGTCCGGCGCGCTCACCCCGGGCAGCGGCTCGTGTCCGGCCAGCAGGTCCGCGAAGGCGGCGGGCTCGACGGCCATGTGCCGCACGCCGGCGGCGGCCGCGCCCTGTGCGCCCTCGCCGGGCGCCTGGTGCCACTCGAAGAGCAGCACCGCGCCGGAGTCCCGCAGGTGGTACTCGGTCTCGCGGGTCTTCAGCAGCGGGTTCAGCGGGACGACGACCGCTCCGGCGCGCAGCACGCCGTAGTAGAGGGCGACGAACTCGGGAACGTTGGGCAGCATCAGAGCGACCCGGTCTCCCGGTCGTACGCCCTTCGCCCGCAGCAGCGCGGCGGCGCGAGCGCTGCGCTCGTCGAGCTCCGCGTAGCTGGTGACCCGGTCCCCGAGTCGCAGCGCGGGGCGCTCCGGCTGCCGCTGTGCCGTCTCCACCAGGAACTGAGCCAGATTGGCCATGATCGCCTCCACGAAAGTCACCGTTGAAATCCGCTGTTCACGTTGACGACATCGTGCAGATCTCCGTGGCGACGGCCTATGTGCGGTAGGACAGCGTCCGCCCTCCCGGCTTGTTCCCAGGAACAAAGCGGGCGCGTTACGCTGCGGGAATGAAGGTCTCAGGGGTGGTCTCGGCGCTTCAGGCGAGACTGCCGGAACTGGGCGAACGGGTGGCGCAGCGCATCCGCTCGGATGTCGACGCCTACCAGAACGAGTCACTGATCCCCTTCGACTCGCTGCGCCGTTCGTGCACCGCCAACGCGGAGCTGCTGCTGAACCAGCTCGGCCACGCGGACGCGCAGGCCCCGAGCCCGGCGCGGGAGACCGGCCGTGTCCGCGCCGAGCAGGGCGTGCCGCTGGCGGACACCCTGCACGCGTACCGGATCGGCTTCGAGCTCGTATGGACGGAGATCCTTGCCGAGGCGCGCACTCATCCCGAGGTCGACGACGCCCAACTGGTGTCCCAGTCCGCTGAGATCTGGGCCCTCTTCGGCCGCTACGCGGAGGCCGTGGCGGCGGCCTACCGTGAGACGAGCGCCGAGCTGACCGCGCGTCGTCAGGCGCGTCGCTCGGCGCTGATGGACGCGCTGTTCACCGGTGTCATCGCCGATCGCACGCTGTGGGAGGCCGCCCGCGAGCTGGGTCTGCCCGACCGCGGTCCCTATGTCGTCGCCGCCGCGGCGGCCGAGGCTCCCGGTGAGGAGCCGCTGGCGGGGGTGGAAGCGGCGCTGCGCCAGGCCCAGGTCCACTTCGTCTGGCGGCTGCTGCCCGACCAGCAGATCGGCCTGGCCGCCCTGCCCTCTGCGGCGCTGGAGAGCACCTGCCTGCGCATCCTGCGCCGAGCGGGTGCCCGCGTCGGTGTCAGCCCGTGCTTCCACTCGCTGCGGGACACCACCCGGGCCCTGCGCTTCGCCCGCCTGGCTCTGGCCGGCCTGCAGGGAACCGGTCCCGGCGTCGCGCGGTTCGACGACGCCCCGCTGGCGATGGTCGTCGCCGCGGCCCCCGCCGAGGCGGCGCACCTCGTGGAGGTGGTCCTCCAGCCCCTGCTCGACCTCCCGGTCGCGGAGCGCGCTCGACTCCTGGAAACCCTGGAGCACTGGTATGCCGCCGCGGGGTCCGCCACCGACGCGGCGCGGAGCCTGTTCGTCCACCCCAACACCGTCCGCTACCGGCTGCGCCGCGTCGAGCAGCTCACGGCCCGCTCCCTGTCCGATCCGCGAGCGGCCGCGGACATCGGCGCGGCGCTCCTGGCGGTCCGCCGGACGAACGCGTCATCCAGCGACGTCGTTCACCGACTCGACTGAGCACTTCTGCTGCCGCCCCGGCCGTGTCCGGTGACGAGGGCCCGCGACGGCCCGCGCCCCCCCGCGACGGCCCGCCCCCCCCACGACGGCCGGTGACGGCCCGCGACGGCCGGCGCCCCCGCGACGGCCCGCGACCGTTCGGCGCTGGTTGTGGGGGCGCCTGGCTCGACGCTATCGTCATAGTCAACAATGCACCTAGGTCGATAGTTGGGTATCAGGCCGACGGGGCGCCGCCTTTGAGGGCGGCTTGGACAAGGAGGCGGTCGGCCCATGTCGAGCGGTGCGTATCTGCGGTACGTCGCCCTGGGGGACAGCCACACCGAGGGGGTCGGGGACGGCGACGACGTGCACGGGCTTCGCGGGTGGGCGGACCGGCTGGCCGAGCGGGTCGCCCAGCGCAGCCCCGGCCTGCTCTACGCCAACCTCGCCGTGCGCGGACGCAAGGCGGGCCAGGTGCGGGCGGAGCAGCTCGCCCCGGCGCTCGCGATGCGCCCCGACCTCGCCACCGTGGTGGCCGGTGTCAACGACGTGCTGCGCCCGAGCTGTGACCTCGACGAGGTGGCCGGTCATCTGGAGGCGATGTTCGCCGCGCTCACCGCACAGGGCGCCACCGTCGCGACGCTCATGTTTCCCGACGTCGGGCGCATCACTCCGGTGGCCCGCCCGCTCGGCCACCGGGTCCTCGCCCTCAACGAGCGCATCCGGGCGGCCGCCGCACGGCACCAGGTGGTGGTGGCGGAGACGGCCGCGCACCCGGTGGTGACCGACCCGCGGTTGTGGAGCGCCGACCGGCTGCACGCCGGTCCGCTCGGCCACGCCCGCATCGCGGACGCCGTCGCCTACGCGCTCGGCCTGCCCGGCAGCGACGACCGATGGACGCTGCCGCTGCCGGTCGACGGGGCGGCGGCCTCGGGACTGCGGGCCGTGGGCACCGAGCTGCACTGGGCCGGCACCTTCCTCGGCCCCTGGCTCGTCCGTCGACTCCGCGGCCGGTCCTCCGGCGACGGCCGCCGACCCAAGCGCCCCGACCTGCTGCCGGTGACTGCCGCCACCCCGTGAGCACTCACCTTGTTGAGTACCAGCGTGCGTAGGGCGTCGTCGGCCGGGTGGGACCTTCGTGGTCAGCCCTCGCCGCGGAGCGCGTTCGCGCGCTGGTCGAGACGGCGGAGCGCCATGTCGCCCCACTGGAGGTTCTCCCGCTCGAAGGACATGCCGCGCAGCAGGGTGAGGTACGGGCCGACGCGCTCGGCCTCGGCGAAGTACGCCTCCTCCGAGCGCCCGTCGAGCAGGCGCCGGCGAAGTCGTTCGTAACGGGCCAACTTGGCCGTGGCCCACTCCATGCGCTCGGCGACGGCCTTGCGTACGGCCTCGATGTCGCCCGCGTCCACGCACTGCACCTTGACCATCAACTCGTCCCGGATCACCGACGGTTTGCCCAGGGGCTCGACGGTGTAGGCGTGCACGGCCGCGCGCCCGGCCTCCGTCAGAGAGAACAGCCGCTTGTTGGGGCGGCGTTCCTGCTCGATGACGCGGGCCGCGACCAGCCCTTCGGTCTCCATGCGCTCCAGCTCCCGGTAGAGCTGCTGGGGGGTCGACATCCAGAAGTTCGCGACCGACGCGTCAAACGCCTTCGCGAGGTCGTACCCGGACGCCTCGCCCTCCAGCAGCGCGGCCATCACCGCGTTCCGCAAAGCCATGGACCCACGCTAACACCGCTGTGAGTACTCAACGAGGTGACCATTTACCGCTCTCGCCCCGTAGACACTCTGTAGACAGAGGTGGAACGCACCCTCTAGCCTCCCTTCAGGTAGTCAATTTTTTGAATATGAAAGGCTGGCTTCATGCATCCCTTCCGCAAGGCCGTCGAGAGCGGTGACATGGACGCCGTCGCCGCCCTGCTGGCCGACGAGGTCGTCTTCACCAGCCCCGTCGCCTTCAAGCCGTACCCGGGCAAGGCCATCACTGCCGCGATCCTGCGCGCCGTGTCCCGGGTCTTCGAGGACTTCACCTACGTCCGCGAGATCGCCAACCCCGACGGCCGGGACCACGCCCTCGTCTTCACCGCCACCGTGGCCGGCAAGCAGCTCCAGGGCTGCGACTTCCTGCACTTCGACGAGCACGGCAGGATCGACGAGTTCACGGTGATGGTGCGACCGCTCTCCGCCGCCCAGGCGCTCTCCGAGGCCATGGGCGCCCAGTTCGAGCGGATCGCCCGCGAGGCCGCCGAGGGGTGACCGGAGGGATCAGCGGGCGAGCTCCTTGGCGTTGCGGTCCAGCCGGAACGCCGAGGACTCCCTGGCATGTTCCTCCCAGGTCAAGACGCACGCCGTGACGACGCCGTCGAGTCAGGTCGCGGAGGTGCCGAAGAAGGCGTACCAGTCGACCTCGCCCTGGCCGATGCCGAGGCGCTGGTGGCCCAGGGCTTGTTGACCGCGCGGACCACATCGACGGCGTGGTGTTCTCCTCGCAGGAGTCGTCCGGGTGTGCCTCCAGGTTCAGCGCGATGCCCACCCGCTCGAAGGGGGCAGCAACTCCGGCGAGCGCCAGAACGCCGCCTCGCTCTCGGCCGCGTGCTCGGGGTGGCAGTCGAACTCCGAGTTCATCAGCGGGCATTCGAGGTCCGCGTGCTCAAGCTGCTCGGTGAACGCGCCGGTCCTCTCGGCCCGGTACTTCGGCGGGATGAGGCCAGGTGGTGAGCGCCCGAGGCGGCGGTCGGCGCGGCCACCCGCCGGACATGCGCGAGCATGCCGTCCCGGGCCTCCGGCCGGTTCAGCGCGCCCAACGCGGTGCCGCCGGACACCTGCAGTCCGCGGCGTCGAGTTCCTCCTTCAGCCGCCGCGGGTCGGCGGGGAGGTGGCCGTAGAGGCCGAGCCCACGCCACCGGTAGCCGGCGTCGGCCGGCTCGTCGAGGAAGCGGGTGCACGGCACCTGGTGCTCGGCCTCGGGGAACCGCATGCCCCAGGAGTCGGGGCCGGAGTCGAGCTACAGGTTGCCGGCGACCGTAGGGAGGGGGATGGTGCCGGTGCCAGGATCGGGTTCCTTCTGTCGTTGGAGGCGGGAAGGACGGCACGGCGGATGAGGCCCTCGGGGCGCAGTGACGCGGCTCCCGGCCCGCCACGGGAGTCGGCCGGGTCGCGGAGCCGCCCGGGGCGAGTGCCTCCCCGGGCGGTCCCGTCGGGTGCTCGTCAGGCGCCGGGGATCTGGCGGATCGCGGCGAGGTCGAACTGCAGGCGGACCTTCTCGCTGACCATGGCACCGCCCTCGGCGAGCCGCTGGTTGTAGGTCAGTCCCCATTCGGAACGGTTGATGGTGGTCGTGCCGTCGAAGCCGACCCGCTCGTATCCGAACGGGTCGACGACATGGCCGATGTAGGTGAGTTCGAGGTCGACGGGGCGGGTGACGTTCTTGATCGTGAGGTCGCCGGTCATGCGGTAGACATCGTTGCCGACGAGCTGGACCGCCGTACTCGCGAAGCGCATACGGGGGTAGGTCGCGGCATCGAGAAAGTCCCGGCCGACCAGGTGGGCGTCGCGTTGTTCCACGCCGGTGTCGACGGACGCGGTGGACAGCAGGATCTCGGCCTGCGAGCGGGACGGGTCACGGCCGTCGAAATAGAGCCGGCTCTCGTACTGAGTGAAAGCTCCGCGCACGGTCGTCACCAGGGCGTGGCGGACGGAGAAACCGATACGGCTGTGCGCCCGGTCGATGATCCATTCTCCGGTCAGCCCCGCCAGGGCGGGATCCAGCGTGCCGGTGGCGAACGCCGGGGAGTCGTGGGGGAGTTGTCGGGCAGTGGGGGGAGCCGGGCGGCGCAGGGACGCAGCACGGTTGAACAGGTTCATGATTCACGTAACTACGGCAGTTGGGAAAGGGCCGCAAGTCTTCTTCAAGAGCCACCCACACGGTCGCCACGAATTGCCCTTGCCATTCGCCTGTCATTCGTCTGCTATTCACCGTAATTCGTCGAACGGCGGGCGGGTCGCGAAAAGCGGGAAGAATCGCCTTATTGCGTCAAGAAGTATTCAGTGTGCTTTCCGGCGCGGGGAGGGGCGGTGTGCGCTCGCCTGCCGGTCGGGGCGGGGGCGGTGCGTCGCTCGCCCGCGGTCGGGGCCTGGGGGGCTTTTGAACGCGTTCAAGTGCAGGCGTACGCTCCTGGTATGAGCGACAGAGCCGCCCTGCTGAAGGGCATCCGTGCGTGGCTGGTTTTCTTCGTCGTCTGCCTGGTGCTGAGCGGCGCCACGGCGTTCCCACTCGTCCACGAGCTGCGCTGGAGCGAGGAGTTGATGCGATCGCTGTCCGTCGGCGACCACCTGCCGGGGCTCATGGAGTGGATCGAGCGGGTGCGCGCCGGGCTGGACGCGGCCGACGCCGAGTACCCGTTCCTGCTGTACGGCACGGACTGGCTGGCCTTCGCACACCTCGTGATCGCGGTCGCCTTCCTCGGGCCGTACCGCGACCCGGTGCGCAACATCTGGGTCGTCGAGGTCGGGATGATCGCCTGCGCGGGAATCATCCCGCTGGCCCTGATCTGCGGGCCGATCCGCGGCATCCCCTTCTGGTGGTCGCTGATCGACATGTCGTTCGGGGTGTTCGGTGTGATCCCGCTGTACGTCGTGTGGAAGCGGATCAAGCGGCTGGAGTCGCTGCCGCCGGTGGCGGAGCCGGTCGTCGCGGTGGCCGGCTGAGCCCCGCCGGGTTCCGACGGGACGAAAAACTGTTATCGGCGGTGCCTCCGTCCCGTCTCCCCGATGACCCCTGTTTCCCCACGTACAGGAGTGCGCCGTATGGGCTGTGTGATCTCCGACTCGCGGGTTCCCCATGTCACGGGAACGACTGAGAAGGTACGGAAATCAGCCGAGTGAACAGGGTGCACCCAGCGGGAGCGGAAGGAACGCACGTGGACGGGCGGCAGTGGCGCCCCACCATCGCGGCCGCACAGGCGGGCGACCGGCGCGCCCTCGACGACCTGGTCGAGGGCTGGCTGCCGCTCGTCTACAACATCGTCGGCCGCGCACTCAACGGTCACGCCGACGTCGACGACGTCGTGCAGGAGACCATGCTGCGCGCCGTCGGCAACCTCGGTACGCTGCGCGACCCGGACAGCTTCCGGTCCTGGCTGGTCGCCATCGCGATGCGTCAGATACGGGACCGGGCGCGCCGGCGCACCACCGACCACCTCGCCGACGGCGACGCCCGCGGGCCCGCCGACTTCGCCGAACTGACCGTGCTGCGCCTCCAACTGGAGGGCCAGCGACGCGAGGTCGCGGAGGCGGTCCGCTGGCTCGACGACGAGGACCGGCAACTGCTCTCCCTGTGGTGGCTGGAGGTCGTCGGCGAACTTACCCGGCGCGAGCTCGCGGCCGCCGTCGGCATCAGCCGGCAGCACGCGGCGGTACGGGTGCAGCGGATGAAGGCCCGTCTGGAGACCGCGCGCGGCATCGTCCGGGCCCTCGACTCCGCCTGCGCCGACCTGCGCGAGGTGACCGCGCGGTGGACCGGGCAGCCCGACTCGGTGTGGCGCAAGCGCATCGCCCGGCACATCCGCGGCTGTGACCGCTGCGACGGCCACGGCAGGCGCGGTGAGGCGGTCGTCCCCGCCGAGCGCCTCCTCGTCGGACTCGCGCTCGTCCCCCTTCCCGTCGGCTTCACCCTGTCCCTGGCGTTCGGCGGCAAGACGGCGGCCGCGGCGACGGCCGCCACGGCCTCGATGGGCTGGTCCGCCAAAGTGCTGGGCGCCCTCACCAAACCGGCCGTGGCGGTGACGGCGAGCGCGACGATCGTCGCCGGGGGCGCGTACGTGGTCACGAAGCCCCGCGAGGAACGGCCCCCGCAGGCTGCGCCCACGGCACTGAGCACGGCCCGCCCGCAGGCCACCGCCCCGCGCCGTTCCCCGGCCGTCCCTTCGTCGTCGTCGCCCCCCGGCCCGTCCCCGTCACCGTCACCGAAGAAGAAGAGCCAGGTGTACGGCACGATCGTGGACGCCGTGGACCGGGCCCCCGACCGGGATACCCCGCCCCGCGCCCTTCCGCGCCGGCCCGAGACGGGGATCGGGAGCAGCGCGGGCGCGCGGGCCGTGATGAACCACCGGGGCGACAGCGTGACCCTCCAGGGTGAGGGCTACATCCTCGTCCGCTGGCAGCTCTTGCCGCAGTACCGGCCGGGCGGCCTGGTCATGCCGGCCTGGACCGGGCTGAAGGGCAAGCTCTTCCATGTCGCCTCGGGCGGGGGCCGCCGCATGGACGACCCGACGTCACCGGACGGCCGGACGAGCGGCATGGGCGGCCCCGACATCGGATACATCGTCCTCCCCGACGGCGCCCAGCAGATGTGGCAGAACGAGTACTTCTACCTCGACGGCACGGTCACCCTCGTCCAGAACGAACGCGGCGCCGACTACAACGTCTCCGTGTTCCCCTCCTCCCGGACCGCCGTCGAGGAGGACGTCAACCGCGGCCCCGACCAGGGCGCCCTCCGCTACGGCCTCGTCCGCGACAACGGCACGGACACGACACCCGTACCGCAGTACGTCACGCGGGAGACGCCCGAGGACGCGGCGACGGTGGCTCAGCGGTCGCAGGTGTGAGGGCGGCGCGACCCGGGTGTGCGGTCGTCAGTTCCCGTTCCGCAGCGCGCACAGCGTCTCGATGCGGTTCGTGGTGATGGAGTCGACCCCGAGATCCGCCAGCCGCCGCATGGAGCGGCGGGTGTCCGGCGTCCAGACGGACAGCAGATAGCCGTCCCGGTGGACGCGGTCCGCGAGGGCACGGCTCACCAGCCCGAAGCGGTAGTTGAGCCAGCGGGGACGTACGGCGTCGAGGAGGGCGGGGCGGGGCGGGGCGAGGGTCTTCCAGGTGAGGGCGATCTCGGCGCCGGGGGCGGCGGCCCGCAGCGCGAGCATGGTGTCGGCCCCGGCGCTGTAGTACACCCGCTCCTGTGCCCCGCACTCCTGTACGACGCCCACCACGTGCCGTATCGCCCGGGGGGCGGCCGCACCCGGCAGGTCGATCATGACCCGGCTGTCCCCGGTGGCGGCCAGCGCGTCGGCCAGAGTCGGCACACCGTCCGCCGTGAGCCCCCGCAACTCGGCGGAGGAGAGGGCCGCCAGCGGCCGGTCCAGCTCCCACAACCGCTTCAGCGTGGAGTCGTGGAGCAGGACCGGCACGCCGTCACGGGTCGTGCGGACGTCGAACTCGACGGCGTCCGCGCCCAGCGCGAGCCCCGCCCGCAGCGAGTCCAGGGTGTTCTCGCGATGGCGGTACGGGGCGCCGCGGTGGGCCACGGCGGTGACGGTGCGCAGGGGGTTCATGGTGCTTCCGGTGCGGGTCAGGGGGCGAGCCAGGCCGAGGTGTAGGTGTCGATCTCGGCGGCCAGCCGGGCCTTGCCCGGCTCGTCGAGGAAGGCCGCCTCCACCGCGTTCTTCGCGAGCGCGGCCACCCCTTGCTCGTCGAGGTCGAGGAGCCGGGCGGCGACCGCGTACTCGGTGTTGAGGTCGGTGCCGAACATCGGCGGGTCGTCGGAGTTGACGGTCACCAGGACCCCGGCCCGCACGAACTCCTTGATGGGGTGCTCGTCGAGAGTGCGGACCGCGCGCGTCGCTATGTTCGACGTGGGGCAGACCTCCAGGGCGATCCGGTGCTCGGCGAGATGTGCGAGCAGCTTCGGGTCCTGGGCGGAACTCGTGCCGTGCCCGATGCGCTCCGCGCGCAGTTCGTTGATCGCGTCCCAGACCGTCTCCGGACCGGTGGTCTCGCCGGCGTGCGGCACGGAGTGCAGTCCGGCCGCGATGGCCTGGTCGAAGTACGGCTTGAACTGCGGTCGCGGTACGCCGACCTCCGGCCCGCCGAGCCCGAACGACACCAGGCCCTCCGGGCGCAGCCGGTCGTCGGTGGCGAGCCGGATGGTCTCGTCGGCCGACACGAGTCCCGCCTCGCCGGGGATGTCGAAGCACCAGCGCAGTACGGTCCCGAACTCGGCCTCGGCCGCCTTGCGCGCGTCCTCGATCGCGTCCATGAACGCCCGCTCGTCGATGCCGCGGCGGGTCGAGGAGTAGGGCGTGATGGTCAGCTCGGCGTACCGCACCTGTTGCCGGGCCAGGTCCCTGGCCACCTCGAACGTCAGCAGCCGGACGTCCTCCGGGGTGCGGATCAGGTCCACGACGGACAGATACACCTGGATGAAGTGGGCGAAGTCCGTGAACGAGAAGTAGTCCGCGAGCGCCTCGGGGTCGGTCGGCACCTTGGAGTCGGGGTGACGGGCGGCGAGTTCGGAGACGATCCGGGGGGAGGCGGAGCCGACATGGTGCACGTGCAGTTCGGCCTTGGGCAGGCCGGCGATGAAGGCGTGCAGGTCGCGGGCGCCGGAGCCGCCGGGCGCGGTGCGATGGACGGTCAAGGTTCCTCCCGGGAACGGCGTCCGGCCCGGACCGAGGTCTTCGCCGGGGGACGCGGGTGATCGGCTGATCGGTGACTCGGGGATCATCGTAGGCGGCGAACCGCGTGGAGGACCCCGGGCCTTAGCATGACCGAACGTACAGCTGATGTCGTACCGGTCATTCGGTGCGACGGATCAGCGATACGACGGGATCAACGAGACGCAACGCCACGACGCGGAACGGAACAGAGGGGGACCCGCGCATGTCGTCCGACGAGGCCAGAACCCCGGGGACACCGGCCGACCCGACACCCGGGGGCCCTTGGGCGCCTCCGGGGGAGGGCACGGCGCGCGACTCGGGGGAGCAGGCGGCCGCGTGGGCCGGGGTGTCCGTCGCCGAGGAGGGCGATTCGTCCGCGTCCGAGGGCGGGGCCGGCCCCAGGGACGTGCGGTCCGTGCCTGAGGACCGGGTGCCGCCCTCGGCTGAGGACCGGGTGCTGCCCGCGGCTGAGGACCGGGTGCCGTCCGCGGCTGAGGACCGGGTGCCGTCCGCGCCCACCCTCATCGATGGGGGCCCGCCGCCCGAGTCGGCGGAAGAGGCCGACGCCCAGCTTGAGGGCGCCCCTCAGCAGGCCGGGGGTGCAGTTGCGCCGTCGGAAGATGCTGCTCCACAGCCTGGGGGCGCCGTTCCCCAGCGTGAGGAGGCTTCTCCGCAGTCCGAGGGTGCCGCTCCCCGGCCGGAGGATGCCGTTCCGCGGCTGGCGGACGCCCTTCCGCAGCCGGAGGCGGCTTCACCGCAGCCCGCTGACGCCCCTTCGCAGCCCGGGGGTGCCGCTGCCCGGAAGGTCGTGCTCGACAAGCCGGCGGTCGCCGACGTGGCGGACGCCGTCCCGGTGACGCTCGACAAGTCCGCCACCACCGGCACGGCGAACCCTGCCCCGGCGGCCGCGACACCCCGCCCCTGGGCCGACCCCGGTGGGTTCGCGGCCCCCACCGGTCAGGGGGCCGTGACCCCTCCCGCGTGGACCCCGCCCCCCGCCGCCGCGCCCGCGGCCCGCGACCCCTTCGCGCCACCGGGTGACGGGACGGCCTTCCCGGCGCCCACGGTCCACGCCGCCAACCCCTTCGCTCCGCCCTCGGACGGGACGGCTCTCCCGGCGCCCGCCCCTCACCCGGCCACTCCCTTCGCTCCGCCCTCGGACGGGACGGCTCTCCCGGCGCCCGCCCCTCACCCGGCCACTCCCTTCGCTCCGCCCTCGGACGGAACGGCCTCACCGGCGCCGGTGCCGCACACCGCCGACCCGTTCGCCGCGCCCGCAGCGGCTCCCTGTCCCACGGCGCAGGGTCCCGCCCCGAGCAACCCGTTCGCTCCGCCCTCCGACGGGCCGCCCCTCCCGGCGCCCGCGCCCTACGCCGCCTACCCTCCGCCCACGCCGGCACCCGGTCCCGGCGCCCCCTTCGCTCCGTCGGCGCCGATGGCCCACGCTCACACCCACGTACCCGGCGTGATGGGCGGTGCCCCGTTCGCCGCATCCGGCCCCGGTGCCCCCGTACCGCCCCCGCCGATCAGCCCCGACGGGCCCGGGCAGTTCCCGTACGGCTATGCGCCATACCCGGGCGGCGGTCCCGGCACCGTCGGCCACGCGCAAGCCTCCGGCTACGGCTGGCCCCTCATGCCGCCCCCACCGAGCAACGGGATGGGCATCGCCTCGATGGTGCTCGGGATCTGCGCGGCCACCCTGTTCTGCATGTGGCCGCTCGCGATCCTGCTGGGCGTGATGGCGGTGATCTTCGGCATCCTCGGCCGCGCCAAGGCCGCCCGGGGCGAGGCGACGAACCCCGGGCACGCGCTGGCCGGGATCATCTGCGGCATCGCCGGCTTCCTCATGGGCATCGGCTTCTTCGTCCTGATCCTCATGGCACCGGACGCCACGGACGACTCGGATACCGATGTCTTCGAGGACGGCTACGACACCTCTCTGTCGCTGGTCCTGCCGACGGAGAACGCACCGCCGCCTCTCACCCGGCCCGCCGTACGGGGCCGGTAGCCCTTCACCGGCACAAATCCCCGGCGCCCCGCCGCGCCGGACCGGTCCGCGTCGTGGGCGGGGCTCCGGCTACCCCTCGTCGCCCCGCAGCAACCGCTCCCGCGCCGTCATCAGGGCGAAGCCCAGCAGGTTGGGGCCGCGCCACCGGGTGGGATCCAACGCGCGCTCGTCGTCCGCGGCGAGGCCGATGCCCCAGACACGGTCGAGAGGGCTGGCCTCCACGAGGACGCGGCCCGCGGTGCCCAGCAGGTAGGCCCGCAGGTCGGGGTGAGCGGCGAACTTGTGGACGCTGCCCTCGACGACGATGCCGAAGCGCTCCCGCTCCCACAGGGCCTCGTCGAAACCGCGCACGAGCCGCCCGACCTTCTTGGCCATCGCGGGACTCGACGCCGCGACGGCCTTGCGCTCCGCCTCCCCGTCCCCGAACAGCCGGGCCTTGGACGCCATCATCCAGTGCTCCGCCGTCGCGTACTCCACGCCGTCCACCGTGAACGGCGACGGCCACCACTGACTCAGACAGCTCGGCCCCACCCGGCCGTCGGGCCGCGGCCGGTGCCCCCAGAAGTGCAGGTACTTGACCCTCGCCCCCGCCTGGACCTCGCTGATCAGCGCGTCCCAAGAATCGATCTTCAGCATGCCGAGGAGTGTGGCACCCGCCACTGACACTCCGTACCCGATTTTCCCCTGAGACTGGACACCTGGTCGACAGATTCCGTCGCGTAACCAAAAGGCAACAACGGAATCACTTGTTGAAGCCCCATCCCTCTGTCAGGATCGGCACTCAATTCGAGCTGGAGCTACGCCACCCGTCCCCCGGGACGCAGGGGGACAAGGCGGAGGAGAGCGACATGCAGAACCCGGGTACCGCCACCCCGGACCGATTCCCCGCACAGGAACGCTTCGCGGCCGGCGCGCAGTACATCGCCGGCCGCCCGACCCAGGGAACGTCGGGTCGCACACACGCGGTCGTCGACCCCGCCACCGGCGACCAGGTCCTCAGCTACGAGCTGGCCGGCACCGACGACGTGGACGCGGCCGTCGCCGCCGCCCGCGAGGCGTTCCCCGGCTGGGCCGCGGCCACGCCCGGCGAGCGGTCCGACGCGCTGCACCGGTTCGCCGCCGTGCTCGCCGACCGGGCCGAGGAGTTCGCCCGGGCCGAGTCACTCCAGTGCGGGAAGCCGCTGAAGCTCACCCGCGAGTTCGACGTCCCCGGCACCATCGACAACATCGCCTTCTTCGCGGGCGCCGCCCGTCACCTCCAGGGCCAGTCGGCGGGTGAGTACTCCGGCGACCACACCTCGTACGTACGGCGTGAGCCCATCGGTGTCGTCGGCTCCATCGCCCCCTGGAACTACCCCCTCCAGATGGCCGCCTGGAAGATCCTCCCGGCGGTCGCCGCGGGCAACACGATCGTCCTGAAGCCCGCCGAGCTGACCCCCCTCACCTCGCTGCTCTTCGCGCAGGCCGCCACCGACGCCGGAATCCCCGACGGTGTGATCAACATCGTCACCGGCACCGGCAAGGTGGCCGGCGAGCACCTCGTCGGCCACCCCGATGTGGCCATGACGTCCTTCACGGGCTCCACCGCCGTGGGCAAGCGGGTCGCCGAGATCGCCACGGCGACCGTCAAGCGGCTCCACCTGGAGCTCGGCGGCAAGGCACCCTTCGTCGTCTTCGACGACGCGGACCTGGACGCCGCCGTGAACGGGGCCGTCGCGGGCGCGCTCATCAACACCGGGCAGGACTGCACGGCCGCCACGCGCGCGTACGTCCAGCGTCCCCTCTACGAGGCGTTCGTGGAGCGGACGGCCGCCCTCATGGAGACCGTCCGGCTGGGCGACCCCTTCACCCCGGGCACCGACCTCGGGCCGCTGATCTCGCACGTCCAGCGCGACCGGGTCGCCGGATTCGTCGACCGGGCACGCGGGTACGCGCGCGTGGCCGCCGGTGGGGAGGCGCCACAGGGGGAGCTGGCGAAGGGCGCGTACTATCGTCCGACGCTCGTCGCCGACGCCGCACAGGACAGCGAGATCGTCCAGTCGGAGATCTTCGGCCCCGTCCTCGTCGTCCTGCCCTTCGACAGCGACGACGAGGGCATCCGTCTCGCCAACGACACCCCGTACGGGCTCGCCGCCTCAGCCTGGAGCCGCGACGTGTACCGGGCGGGCCGTGCGACACGGGAGATCAAGGCCGGGTGCGTATGGGTCAACGACCACATCCCGATCATCAGCGAGATGCCGCACGGCGGCTACCGGGCGTCCGGCTTCGGCAAGGACATGTCGGCGTACTCGTTCGAGGAGTACACGCAGATCAAACACGTCATGTTCGACAATACGGCGGTTGCCAGGAAGGACTGGCACCGCACGATCTTCGGGGACCGCTAGTCAGACCGGGGTCCCGGCCGCCCGACCTCCGGCCGGTCCCCGCCATCCTCCCGAAAGGGCACTTCCCGAAAGGGCATCACGCGCATGGAGCAGTACGAGCCCGACCGCCTGTCCCCGGCCCAGGTGGCCGCCATGCGGCGCAGTCTCAGGAACGGCAGGGCCGCCCTCAGCCGCCGTTCGCTGCTGCGCGCCGGAACGGGCGGCGCGCTCGCCGTCGGCGCGCTCGGGGCGCTGAGCGCCTGCGGCATCCCCGCGGCGAAGAACACCTCGGGCGTCTCGTCCGAGGACCACTCGGCCAAGGAGAAGGAGATCTCCTTCTCCAACTGGACCGAGTACATGGACGTCGACGACAGCGGCAAACACCGCCCCAGCCTGGAGGCGTTCACGAAGCGCACCGGCATCAAGGTCAAGTACACCGAGGACATCAACGACAACGTCGAGTTCTTCGGCAAGATCAAGCCGCAGCTCGCCGCCGGTCAGGCCACCGGGCGGGACCTGATCTGCGTCACCGACTGGCTGGCGGCCCGGCTGATCCGCTTCGGGTGGGTCCAGAAACTGGACCCGTCCAACCTGCCGCACGCCTTTACGAACCTCTCCCAGCAGTTCCGCACCCCCGACTGGGATCCGGGGCGTGCGTACTCGTACCCGTGGACCGGCATCTCCACCGTCATCGCCTACAACAAGAAGGCCCTCGACGGCGAGGAGGTGAAGTCGGTCTCCGACATGCTCGACAACCCGAAGCTGAAGGGGCGGATCGGCTTCCTCTCCGAGATGCGCGACAGCATCGGTATGACCCTGCTGGACATGGGCAAGGACCCCGCGAAGTTCTCCGACGACGACTACGATGCGGCGATCGCCCGCCTCCAGAAGGCCGTCGACAAGGGTCAGATACGCCGCTTCACCGGCAACGACTACACCTCGGACCTCACCAAGGGCGACTTCGCGGCCTGCATCGCCTGGGCCGGCGACGTCGTCCAGCTCAAGGCCGACAGCCCCGACATCGACTTCGTCATCCCGGACAGCGGCTACATGACCTCGACGGACAACCTGCTGGTCCCGAACAAGGCCCGCCACAAGTCCAACGCCGAACGGCTGATCGACTACTACTACGAGCCGAAGCCGGCCGCCGAACTCGCCGCGTACATCAACTACGTGTGCCCCGTCGACGGGGTGAAGGCGGAGCTGGCCAGGATCGACGAGGACGCGGCGAACAACCCGCTGATCATCCCCGACGCCGCCATGGCGGCCAAGTCCCACGCCTTCCGCTCCCTCGCCCAGAAGGAAGAGACGGCGTACGAAGAGAAGTTCGCGAAGCTGACGGGGGCGTGACGAGGACCATGAAGACCACACAGAACAGCAGCGGTGACGTCCGCCTCACCGGCATCGGCAAGACCTACGGCTCCTTCACCGCCGTGCACCCGCTCGACCTGACCGTGCCGGAAGGCTCCTTCTTCGCGCTTCTGGGCGCCTCCGGCTGCGGCAAGACCACCACGCTGCGGATGATCGCCGGCCTGGAGGAACCTTCCTGCGGCACGGTCTCGCTGGGCGACCAGGACGTGACGCACCTCCCGCCGTACAAGCGGCCGGTGAACACCGTCTTCCAGTCGTACGCCCTCTTCCCGCACCTCGACATCTTCGAGAACGTCGCCTTCGGACTGCGCCGACGCGGCCTCAAGAGCGTGAAGAAGCAGGTCGACGAGATGCTGGACCTGGTCCAGCTCGGCGAGCAGGCGCGCAAGAAGCCGCACCAGCTCTCCGGCGGCCAGCAGCAGCGCGTCGCCGTCGCCCGTGCCCTGATCAACCACCCCAAGGTGCTGCTCCTCGACGAGCCGCTCGGCGCCCTCGACCTCAAGCTGCGCCGCCAGATGCAGCTGGAGCTCAAGCGCATCCAGACCGAGGTCGGGATCACCTTCATCCATGTCACGCACGACCAGGAGGAGGCCATGACCATGGCCGACATGGTCGCCGTGATGAACGGCGGCAGGGTCGAGCAACTCGGCTCCCCGACCGACCTCTACGAGAACCCCAAGACGACCTTCGTCGCCAACTTCCTCGGCACCTCCAACCTCATCGAGGCCGAGGTCGACTCCAGAAGCGGCGAGGAGATCGTGCTGAAGGCGGGCGACGGCAAACTCGTCCTGCCCGAGGCACGCTGTTCGGCGCCCGCGACGACCGGCGGCAAGGTCCTCGTCGGCATCCGCCCGGAGAAGATCACCCTCACGCACGCGGACGACGCGGGCGAGATCCCGGTCGGCCGCAACCGCATCACCGGGAAGATCGCCGCGACCAGCTTCATCGGGGTCTCCACGCAGTACGTGATCGACAGCTCCGTCTGCCCCGAGTTCGAGGTGTACGTCCAGAACATCGACCGCGACGCCCGCCTGGTCCCCGGCGCCGACGTCGTCCTGCACTGGAGCCCGGCCCACACGTTCGGCCTGGACGCCTCCCAGTCCCTGCTTGCCGGGACAGCGGGCTCCGCGGGCGTCGAAGAGGGGGCGGCCCTGTGATGTCGACCCTCACCGAAGCCGAGGCGCCACCGCCCCTCGCCCCCGTACCGACGGCGAAGCCGCCCCGCAGAAGGGGCCGCTGGACGCCCTACCTGCTCCTCGCGCCCGGTCTGATCTGGCTGTTCGTGTTCTTCGCGATGCCGATGGTCTACCAGGCCTCCACGTCCGTGCAGACGGGCTCCCTGGAGGAGGGCTACCAGGTCACCTGGCACTTCGCGACCTACTGGGACGCGCTCAGCGAGTACTACCCGCAGTTCCTGCGCTCGGTGCTCTTCGCCGGCACGGCGACGATCCTGTGCCTGCTGCTGGGCTACCCGCTGGCGTATCTGATCGCGTTCCGCGCGGGACGCTGGCGCAATCTGATCCTGATCCTGGTGATCGCCCCGTTCTTCACCAGCTTCCTGATCCGCACCCTCGCCTGGAAGACGATCCTCGCGGACGGCGGCCCGGTGGTCGGCGCCCTCAACTCGCTGCACCTCCTGGACGTCACCAGCTGGCTCGGCCTCACGGCGGGCGACCGGGTGCTGGCCACCCCGCTCGCGGTGGTCTGCGGCCTCACCTACAACTTCCTGCCGTTCATGATCCTGCCGCTCTACACCTCGCTGGAGCGCATCGACGGGCGGCTGCACGAGGCGGCCGGCGACCTCTACGCGACGCCGTTCACCACCTTCCGCAAGGTCACCTTCCCGCTGTCCATGCCCGGTGTCGTCTCCGGCACCCTGCTGACCTTCATCCCCGCCAGCGGCGACTACGTGAACGCCGAACTCCTCGGCTCCACCAACACCCAGATGATCGGCAACGTCATCCAGAGCCAGTTCCTGCGGATTCTCGACTATCCGACGGCCGCGGCCCTCTCGTTCATCCTCATGGCCGCGATCCTCATCATGGTCACGGTCTACATCCGTAAGTCCGGGACGGAGGATCTGGTTTAAATGGCCTTCCTGAACTGGCTCAAGCGGAATCTCGTCGTCATCGCGGGACTGCTCACCCTCGGATACCTCCTCCTGCCCAATGTCGTGGTCACGGTCTTCTCCTTCAACCAGCCGAAGGGCCGCTTCAACTACGAGTGGCAGGAATTCTCCACGGCCGCCTGGACCGACCCGTGCGGCGTCGCCGACCTGTGCGGCTCGCTCACCCTCAGCCTCCAGCTCGCCGCCTGGGCGACCCTCGGCGCGACCGTCCTCGGCACCCTGATCGCCTTCGCGCTCGTCCGCTACCGGTTCCGCGCACGGGGCGCCGTCAACTCGCTGATTTTCCTGCCGATGGCGATGCCCGAAGTCGTGATGGCCGCCTCGCTGCTCACCCTCTTCCTCAACCTGGGTGCAGAGCTGGGTTTCTGGACGATCCTCATCGCCCACATCATGTTCTGCCTCAGCTTCGTCGTGGTCGCCGTCAAGGCACGCGTGATGTCGATGGACCCACGGCTGGAGGAGGCCGCGCGGGACCTGTACGCCGGCCCCGTCCAGACCTTCCTCCGCGTCACCCTCCCCATCGCCGCCCCCGGTATCGCGGCAGGCGCGCTCCTCGCATTCGCGCTCTCCTTCGACGATTTCATCATCACCAATTTCAACGCGGGCTCGACCGTCACCTTCCCCATGTTCGTCTGGGGTTCCGCACAGCGCGGAACGCCCGTCCAGATCAATGTCATCGGTACGGCCATGTTCCTCATCGCCGTATTGTTCGTGGTGGCCGGAATGGTCGTCACGAACCGCAGAAAGCGGCAGAAGGCATAACGCCGCCCGTCGGATCATTCTGTAGGGAGTTGAAATCATGGCCCCAAGCGCCATGCCCTTCAATTCTGGGGGCAACACCCCCAGACCCCCTGGTTGGACAAAGTCTCTCTCCGACGCACAGCCGGTCCCGTACTGGCTGGAAGACCCCGGCAAGCCCCACCCCGAACCCGCCCTCACCGGCGCCGAGACCTGCGACCTGCTGGTCGTCGGCGGCGGCTACAGCGGACTGTGGACCGCGCTCATCGCCAAGGAACGCGACCCCGGACGGGATGTCGTCCTGCTGGAAGGCCGTGAGGTGGGCTGGGCCGCCTCCGGCCGCAACGGCGGCTTCTGCGCCGCCTCCCTCACCCATGGTCTGGCCAACGGCCTCAGCCGCTGGCCGGACGAGATCCACAAACTGGAGGAACTGGGCGCCCGCAACCTCGACGAGATCGAGGCGGCGGTCGCCCGGCACGACCTCGACTGCGACTTCGAACGCACCGGTGAGATCGACGTCGCCACCGAGACGTACCAGGCCTGGGAACTGCGCGACTGGTACGACGAGATCAGCCGCAGGGGCCTCGCCGACGGCATCGAGTTCCTCGACGCAGACGCCGTCCGCGAGCAGGTCGCCTCACCGACCTTCGAGGCCGGCCTCCACGACCGCCGGGGCGTCGCCATGCTGCACCCCGCCAAGCTCGCCTGGGGCCTCAAGCGCGCCTGCGTGAGGCTCGGCGTCCGCGTCTACGAGCACACCCCTGCGCTCAGCCTGAAGACGTACGGTGCCGGCATGGCCGTCCGCACCCCGTACGGCCAGGTCCGCGCCCGACAGGTCGCCCTCGGCACGAACATCTTCCCCAGCCTGGTCAAGCGCGTCCGCGCGTACACCGTCCCGGTCTACGACTACGCCCTCATGACCGAGCCCCTCACCGCCGACCAGCTGGCGTCGATCGGCTGGAAGAACAGACAGGGGCTCGGGGACTCCGCCAACCAGTTCCACTACTTCCGGCTCTCCGCCGACAACCGCGTCCTGTGGGGCGGCTACGACGCCATCTACCCGTACGGCGGCCGGGTGCGCGCCGAGTACGACGACCGGCCCGAGACCTACGCCAAGCTCGCCGGTCACTTCTTCACCTGCTTCCCGCAGCTGGAGGGCGTCCGCTTCACCCACGCCTGGGGCGGCGCCATCGACACCTGCTCCCGCTTCTCGGCGTTCTTCGGCACCGCCCACCAGGGCAGGGTCGCCTACGCGGCCGGCTACACCGGGCTGGGCGTGGGCGCCACCCGGTTCGGCGCGGAGGTCATGCTCGACCTGCTCGCGGGGGAGCGCACGGAGCGCACCGAACTGGAGATGGTCCGCAAGAAGCCCCTGCCGTTCCCACCCGAGCCGTTCGCCTGGACCGGTATCGCCCTCACCAAGTGGTCCCTCGCCCGTGCCGACTCCCATGGCGGCCGGCGCAACCTCTGGCTGAAAGCCATGGACCGCCTGGGGCTGGGCTTCGACAGCTGATTCCGAGCAGAGGATGTAGGGGGCGCACCAACGCGCTCGTGAGCTACGGGCGTACGCCGTTTCGGTATAGGCGTACGCCCAGCTCGATCGCCGTTCTCGGATTCACCACCAGGAAATGAGGGAAACCCGCGTAATGCCCGGCCCGCACCGCTGTCGGTGCTCCTGACGCCAACCGCGTCCGACGGAGCTCTATAGAGAGGAAGGTCCCGTCATGACTGGGGCCAAGACAGCGATCGAGTGGCTGGCATCGGCGGCGCCGGATCCCGAGGTCTGCCGCTGGGAGTGGGAACGCAACCCCCTGGGAGTCACGCTGCTCCCGGCGGGCCGCGCCTGGGACGTCCTGATCCTGCCGGGGAAGCTCGGCTACCCCACACTGGACGTCCTGACCCGCGTCATCGACCGACCCGGGCCCGTGCTCGTCGACTTCGGCGACGACCGCATGGGCTTCTTCGTGCCCCCGGGCACCGCGTCCCGCTGGCTCGGGACCGGGGTGCGCAGCGCGGGCCGCGGCACCTGGATCGTGGTGCCGTACCCCGGCCGGACGTCCGGCGGCGTCCGCTGGCTGGTCCCCCCGGACGGCACCGGCACCCTGACCGACCCGGCCCTGCTGGAACTGGCGATGCACGAGGCGGCGGCTGGCCCGGCCGGGGACCGGGACCGCTAGGCCCCGTCGTCAGGGGTACGGCAGCGGTGTCGCGACCAGCGGCCCAGCGCGGCGAGGAGCAGCGCGCACACGCACCAGCTCGCCAGCACGTCGAGCGGCCAGTGGTAGCCCTGGCGCACCAGGCCGGCACCGACGCCGAGGTTGAGGACGACCGCGCAGCAGACGGCCGCGGCGCGCGCCGGGGCCCCACGCAGCACGGGCAGGAGGAGCAGGGCGGCGGCGCCGTACGCGACGGCGGCGGTCGCCGTGTGACCGGAGGGATAGAAGCCCGTGCCCGGTCCCATGATCGCGGGGCCGGGGCGGGCGATGAGCTCCTTCAGCGGGACGACCCAGAGCGGTACGGCCGCCATGAGCGCGGCGGCGCCGGCGGCGGGTCGCCACCAGTGGTCCGTACCGGTGGCACGCGTGCGCCACGCGACGAACACGAGGACCAGCCCGAGCACCGGCACGGCGACCGTGACGTTGCCGAGGTCGGCGAGGAACTGCGTGGCGGCGCCCCGGCGCACGAGCAGGTCGCTGACACGTTCGTCCATGTGGGCCAGTGGACCGTGCGCGACGACCTGCCAGGTGATCAGCGTGAAGAGGAGGCCCGGAAGGCCGAGAAGGAGGAGTGCGGCGCGGCGGCCGGAGAAGATGGTCGGCCGCCCTCGAACAGGGGGGGTGGTTCGAGAGCGGCCGTCCGGATCGGTGTGCCGCGCGCCCCGGGGGGTTTGGGGCGAGCGGCCATCCGATCGGTGAGGAGATCCGGAACCGGAAGCTCCGGGTGTGTGCGCGAGGGCACGACCAGGACGAAGCTGGGGAGGCCCCGTCCGGGTGTCACCCACAGTCCCCTGCGGGCGGGGTGTATCTCTCATCTGCCCCAGAACCTACGACAGGCGGTGCGGTGACGACAGGCGAAAACGCGACCCGACATGCACCTTGCACACCTTCTTCACGCCCTCCGACGCTTGTCCACAGCCACCGGAGTCCGGGGTGGTATTCCGGTTCCGGGAAGCGTGGGACGTCGGAGGCGGATGGGTGGTTCCGTATGCGCGCCCCGTGCAAGGCGTGGACGGCAACAGGGGGCGCGCTCGGGACTTGCAGGGGGATTCGCCGACGGCTCAGATGCGGGTGAACGCCTGCTCGATGATGTCGAGGCCCTCGTTCAGGAGGTCCTCGCCGATGACCAGCGGCGGCAGGAAGCGCAGCACGTTGCCGTAGGTGCCACAGGTCAGGACCAGCAGGCCCTCCTGGTGGCAGGCCTTCGCCAGCGCGGCGGTCGCCTCCGGGTTCGGCTCCTTCGTCGTGCGGTCCTTGACCAGCTCGATGGCGATCATGGCGCCGCGGCCCCGGACGTCGCCGATGACGTCGAACTTCTCGGCCATGGCCGTGAGGCGGGCCTTCATGATCGCCTCGATGGTCTTCGCCCTGGCGTTGAGGTCGAGCTCCTTCATCGTCTCGATGGAGCCGAGGGCGCCCGCGCAGGCGACCGGGTTGCCGCCGTAGGTGCCGCCCAGGCCGCCCGCGTGGGCGGCGTCCATGATCTCGGCGCGGCCGGTCACCGCCGCGAGCGGGAGACCGCCGGCGATGCCCTTGGCGGTGGTGATCAGGTCGGGGACGATGCCCTCGTCCTCGCACGCGAACCACTGGCCGGTGCGGCAGAAGCCCGACTGGATCTCGTCGGCGACGAAGACGATGCCGTGGTCGGAGGCGAACCTGCTGATGGCCGGGAGGAAGCCCTTGGCGGGCTCGATGAAGCCGCCCTCACCGAGGACCGGTTCGATGATGATCGCGGCGACGTTCTCCGGGCCGACCTGCTTGGTGATCTGGTCGATGGCCTGCGCGGCGGCCTCCGGGCCCGCGTTGTCCGGGCCGGTGGGCCAGCGGTAGCCGTAGGCGACGGGCACGCGGTACACCTCGGGGGCGAACGGGCCGAAGCCGTGCTTGTACGGCATGTTCTTGGCGGTGAGCGCCATCGTCAGGTTGGTGCGGCCGTGGTACCCGTGGTCGAACACGACGACGGCCTGCCGCTTGGTGTACGCACGCGCGATCTTCACGGCGTTCTCGACGGCCTCGGCGCCCGAGTTGAACAGGGCGGACTTCTTGGCGTGGTCGCCCGGGGTCAGCTCGGCGAGGGCCTCGGCGACGGCCACGTAGCCCTCGTACGGGGTGACCATGAAACAGGTGTGCGTGAAGTCCTGGAGCTGGGCGGAGGCCCGGCGGACGACGGCCTCGGCGGAGGCGCCGACGCTCGTCACGGCGATGCCCGAACCGAAGTCGATCAGCCGGTTGCCGTCCACGTCCTCGATGATCCCGCCGCCCGCGCGCGCGGTGAACACCGGCAGCACGGAGCCCACACCCGCCGCCACCGCGGCGGTACGACGGGCCTGCAGCTCCTGCGACTTCGGGCCGGGGATGGGGGTGACTACGCGGCGCTCCTGCGGAAGTGCGCTCATGTGGGGCTCCTGGGGGCGTTACGGACGCTTGTCTTCTTTTCTCGCAGGCTAGGACGGGGACCGGAGGCTGGGCATGCTCCATGTGGGCGGTGTCGAGGGTTGGTCTTGTCCGCGTTGGACATGGAGGAACCGTGGGTACGGGTGTGCGTCCCACCGCGTAAAACGGTGAGCCCGGGTGGGCAGTCGGCCGCGTATGCGGTGAACTCCCTTTCCAGGAGCGTTAGATTGGCACGCTGATGGTGGACGGAACGGCTGGTCAGGGGGCAAGGCGATGAACAGCGACGGGACGCGGGACGCGCGGGGCACCCATGCGAATCCTGTGCCGCGTCCGGCGGGGTCGCCGGAGATGCCCGCGGTGCCTCCGCTGCCTCCCATGCCCGCCGGGGTGCCGGGCGCGCCGCCCAGGCCCGACGGGAACGCCTTCCTCACCTGGCTGCGGGCCCCCCGGCCGGACGCGGCGCCCGGCGTCTGGCGGCTCGGCCATCGCCCGCGACCCGAGGAGGAACCCGAGATCGTCCCCGGCCGCCAGCTCCTCGGCGGCGCGGTCATCGCCTTCCTCGTCGGCTGGCTGATCTGGTCCCTCCTCTGGAACGG
Source organism: Streptomyces sp. NPDC030814 (assembly GCF_055572155.1). Lineage (NCBI taxonomy): Bacteria > Bacillati > Actinomycetota > Actinomycetes > Kitasatosporales > Streptomycetaceae > Streptomyces > Streptomyces sp. NPDC030814. Next base: position 37,803 of record NZ_JBVIDX010000016.1, on the reverse strand, counting down.
CTATCTCGGCGGCTGGTGGCTGGTGCCGCTCTACGCGATGATCCCGGACTCCTGGGCCCCCGCCCACTCGTACTCCGCGGTTGTTCTCAGCTATGTCTGGTACGTGGTCGTCGCCCTGGCGATCATGATCGGCGTAGGGCGGCTCGGCCGCTGGGGCGAGGTCTGGCGCCGGTACGGCGCCCCGCGCTTCAAACGGCCCCAGGAGCGCCAGGCCGTACCGCCGCCCGAGCGGGACCCCGCCGAGTGGCCGCAGCTCAGGGAGGCCGGGGCCGTCGAGGTCGCCGACCGGCTCGTCGCCGAAGCGGCGGCCGGGCTCATGCGGGACGTGGATCACGCACGGATCATGCGGGCCTGGCAGGGGGTGCGCAGTGGGCGGCACAGCATGGCGACGTTCACGGGCGCGGTGCTGAAGGACGGCGCGGCGGCGTGTCTGCATCCCTCGGGGGAGCGGGACCTCCCGAGCAGGCTCGCGCAGCACGACATGGTGACCGGGCAGGTCCGGCTCGGCACGACGGCGGACGACGCCCGCAACCCCTACGCCTACCGCGGCACCGGCCTCGCCCTGGGCCCCGAGCTGCTGGGCACCTCCCTGCTGGCCGTCGGTCCCGCCGGGTCGGGCAAGACCGGGGGCATCGTGTGGCCCGTCGCCGAGTCGCTGTGTCTGCACGCGCTGGCCGGCCGCGCCGCGGTCGTGGTCGTGGGCGCGGCCGGCGCGGGGCTCGGCCCGGCCGACGCCTACGACGTCGTCGTCCGCATCGGCAACCCGGAGTCCGTGTACGACCTGGACCTCTACGGGGGCACCACCGACCCCGACGAGGCGGCCGCCGTGCTCGCCGAGGCGCTCGTCGGCGATCTCGCCGACCCGCACCCCGGCGGCGACAGCCGGCGTTCGACCACCGTGCTCGCACAGTTGCTCGGGCCGTTCCGGGCGGTGCACGGACGGTTCCCGTCGGTACCGCAGTTGCGGCAGCTGCTGGACGGAGCCCCCGGCCCCTTGGGCGAGCTGCGCAAGGCGCTCCAGGACGCCGGACAGGACTCGCTGCTGCGGGAGCTGGACGCTCGGGAGCGGCAGCTCGGGCACCCCGGCGACGTCGGCTCCGTCCTGGCCGACCGGGTCGCCCTGCTCGACCGGCCCGCCTTCGCCGGCTTCTTCGACACCTCCGGCCAGTCCCGGCCCTTTTCCCTCCAGGCGCTCGACCATCCCGTACGGGTGCGTATCGACCTCCCCCAGCGCGGCCACGCCGACGCCTCACGGATCCTGGCGCGGCTGGTGCTCGCGCAGTTCACCGCGAGCGTGGCGGTACGGGAGGACCGCTCGCTGTTCGCATGCCTGGTGCTGGACGACGCGACGGGCGTCATCACCCCGGAGGCCGTGCGCGGCATCCAACGGCTGCGGTCCGCCAACGCCGGCACGGTGCTCACCCTCCGCACCCTCGACGACGTGCCCCGGCCGTTGCGCGGGCCGCTGCTCGGCGCGACCGGCTGCCGCATCGCGCTGTCCGGGATCACCCCGTGGGACGGGCAGGACTTCGCCGAGGTCTGGGGCAAGGAGTGGACCGAGGCGCGCGACGTCACCGACCGGCAGATCATCGCGGACTCCCCGGCGGGCAAGGCATGGCACGCGCTGCGCCGGGTGATCACGGGACACGCCCCGACCGCCCGCGCCGTCACCGTGCGGCAGGTCGAACGGGAGCGCTGGTCCGCGTCCGAACTGGCGCACGCGGTTCCGCCGGGCCACGCGGTGCTGTCGCTCACGAACGTCCGGGGCGAGCACGCGCCGCCGCTGCTGGTGAACCTGCGGAACTGACCGCCCCGGGGCGCGGTCGACACGGCGGAGGGGGCGCGCGGCGACCCTACGGTGAGGCAGAATCGGGACAGGCCGTTCATACGCAGCGGCCAAAACGTACCCACGCTGATCGCCGAGACGGCCGAGATCCCGATGCCCCGACGCCGGTCCGACTATCTGAAGGCCTGATGCCCCCGACGCTCGCCTCGCTCGTCCACCACTCCGCGCTCAAGCTGACCGTGCGGGCGGGCGGGGACCGCCTGGACGTGCCCGTCCGCTGGGCCCACGTCAGCGAACTCGCCGACCCCGTGCCCTACATGGAGGGTGGCGAACTGCTGCTGAGCACCGCGCTCAAGCTGGACGCGGAGGATCCGCAGGAGATGCGGCGCTATGTACGGCGGCTGGTCGGCGCCGGAGTCGTCGGGCTCGGCTTCGGGGTCGGGGTGAACTACGAGGAGGTCCCTGAGGCGCTCGTCGAAGCGGCGCACGCCGAGGGGCTGCCCCTGCTGGAGGTGCCCCGGCGCACGCCCTTCCTCGCGATCAGCAAGGCGGTGTCGGCCGCCATCGCCGCCGACCAGTACCGGGCGGTGACGGCGGGCTTCGCCGCCCAGCGCGAACTCACCAAGCAGGCGCTGAGCGCCGGCCCCGAGGGGGTGCTCGCCGCGCTCGCCGCGCAGGTCGACGGCTGGGCCGCGCTCTACGACGCCTCCGGTGCCGTGGTGGCGGTGGCGCCCGAGTGGGCGGAGCGGCGGGCCGGTCGGCTCACCGCCGACGTCGAACGGCTGCGGGACCGGCCCGCCCCGGCCAGCGCGGTCGTCGGCGGCGAGGACCGCGTCGAGCTGCACTCCCTCGGCACCGGGCGCCGGGCCCGCGCCGCACTCGCCGTCGGCACGGCCGCCGCCCTGGGCACCGCCGAGCGGTACGCCGTCCACTCGGCGATCGCGCTGCTGACGCTCACGACGGAGAGGTCACGCTCGTTGCGCGCCGCCGAGCAGCGGATCGGGGCGGCGGTGCTGCGGATGCTGCTCGCCGGGGAACCGGACCACGCGCGGGCCGTCGCCGGGGACCTGTACGGGGAGCTGCTGGATGCCCCGTTCCGGCTGATCCTCGCGGAGTCGGGCTCCGCGTCGGCGGCTCGGGCGCGGGCGGAGGGGGCGGTCGGCGGCGGCTCGGCCGGGAGTGGCGCGGCGGTCGCCGGGGGCGAGACCGCCCGTAGTGGCGCCGCCGGTGGTGGGGCGGCCGTTCCGGCCGGTGCTTCCGCGCACGGTGATCCGCTCGGGCAGCTTGCCGAGGTCGTCGAGGCGGCGGCCGCGCGGGGCGGGGAGACGGTGCTCGTCGTGCCCGACGGGGAGCGCCTCGTCGTGCTCGCCGTGGACGGGGGCGCGGCGGTGGCCGCGTGCGGGGAGTTCGCGGCGGCTCTGGAGACGGCACGGGCGGCGACGGTGCGGGGAGCGGGGGGTGCGGGGGGTGCGGGCGGGACGTCGGCCGGGGGGTCGGGATCCGCCTCCGCCGCGGCCGGTTCCGCGGCCTCCGTCTTCGCCGAGGAGGGGGAACTCGTCGTCGGTCTCTCCGCGCCCGCCGGGCCCATAGCGGTCTCGGCCGCGTACAAGCAGGCAGAGCAGGCGTTGTCAGTGGCGCGGCGGCGGGGGCGGTGTCTGGTCGAGCACGAGGACCTGGCGGCCGGGTCCGTGCTGCCGCTGCTCGCGGACGACGCGGTGCGAGCCTTCGCGGACGGGCTACTGCGTGCGTTGCGCGAGCATGACGCGACCGGGCGGGGGGACCTGGTGGCCTCGTTGCGGGCGTGGTTGTCGCGGCACGGCCAGTGGGACGCGGCGGCGGCCGATCTCGGGGTGCATCGGCATACGTTGCGGTACCGGATGCGGCGGGTGGAGGAGATTCTCGGGCGGTCGCTGGACGATCCCGATGTGCGGATGGAGTTGTGGCTGGCGTTGAAGGCGACGTCAGCGGCGGGGGAGTGACCGGGGGTTCTTCGCCCCCGCCGCCCCTACCCGTTCCGTCGCCAGGGGCTGCGCCCCTTCGACCCCGCCAGGGGGAGTGGGTATGTGCGGGTGGGTGGGGGCTGATCGCGCAGTTCCCCGCGCCCCTCAAACAGCGGGGCCTGCGGCCCCCGCTTTTTGACGAAGGGGCCGCAGGCCGTCTTCAGGGCGCGGGGAACTGCGCGACCCGCCACGACGCGCCCGTGCCCGTCCACCCACCCGCACCCTCGAGTCATCCGGCGCCCGGCCCCACCCACCACCGCACCAAAGCGGAGCAACCCCCCGCCCCACTCATACGCGCCGGACAAACGACCCCCCGGCTTCCCGGCCCTACCGTGGAGCCGAGAAGAGGTTGTACAGAGACGCACCGAAGGGCCGGGAACGACTATGACCGCCACGCATGCCTTCTGGCTCGCCGGCCGCGAGGCCACCGGTGAGACCACGTTCGATGTCACGTCGCCGTGGGACGACCGGCTCGTCGGCAGGGTGAGCGTGCCGACGGACGCGCAGGTCGAGGAGGCGGTGGCCGCCGCGTACGCCGTGCGGGACGAGTTCGCGGCGACGCCGGCGCACGTACGGGCCGCCGCGCTGGACCACGTCAGCCGGCGTCTGGCCGAACGGACCGAGGAGATCGCGCAGCTGATCTCCGCCGAGAACGGCAAGCCGGTCAAGTGGGCCCGCGGCGAGGTCGGCCGTGCCGTGTCCGTGTTCCGGTTCGCGGCGGAGGAGGCCCGCCGGTTCAACGGCGGTGAGGCACAGCGCCTCGACACCGACCTGGGCGGTCAGGGACGGCTCGCCCTCACGCGCCGCTTCCCCAAGGGCGTCGTCCTCGGCATCGCGCCGTTCAACTTCCCGCTGAACCTCTGCGCCCACAAGATCGCCCCGGCGATCGCGGCCGGTGTGCCGATCATCCTGAAGCCCGCCCCGGCCACCCCGCTCTCCGGTCTGGTCCTCGGTGAGCTGCTGGCCGAGAGCGAGCTGCCCGCCGGGTCGTGGAGCATCCTCCCCGTCGCGAACGACCGGATGCCGGCCCTCGTCCAGGACGAGCGGCTGCCGGTCATCTCCTTCACCGGTTCCGAGAAGGTCGGCTACGCGATCATGGACTCGGTGCCGCGCAAGCACTGCACGCTGGAGCTGGGCGGCAACGGCGCGGCGGTCGTGCTCGCCGACTACGCCTCCGACGAGGACCTCGACTGGGCCGCGAACCGCATCGCCACCTTCTCCAACTACCAGGGCGGCCAGTCCTGCATCTCGGTCCAGCGGGTGATCGCGGACGCGTCCGTGTACGACCGGCTGCTGCCGCGGATCGTGGCCGCCGTGGAGGCCCAGGTCACCGGCGACCCGTCCGACGCCGCCACCGACGTCGGTCCGCTGGTCAGCGAGGACGCGGCGAAGCGTGTCGAGGCGTGGGTGCGGGAGGCCGTCGACGCGGGGGCCGCCCTCCTCACCGGGGGCAAGCGCGACGGCGCCTCGTACGCGCCGACCGTCCTCACCGACGTACCGGACGACGTCACGATCTCCTGCGAGGAGGTCTTCGGCCCCGTCCTCACCGTCCAGAAGGTGAACGGAGAGGCCGAGGCCTTCGCCGCCGTCAACGACTCCAAGTACGGCCTCCAGGCGGGCGTCTTCACCCACGACCTGCAGACCGCCTTCCGCGCCCACCGTGCGCTGGAGGTCGGCGGCGTGGTGATCGGCGACGTCCCGTCCTACCGCGCCGACCAGATGCCGTACGGCGGCGCCAAGCAGTCCGGCGTCGGCCGCGAGGGCGTCCGGTTCGCGATGGACGACTACACGTACGAGCGGGTGCTGGTGCTGACCGGCCTCGCCCTCTGATTCGCCACGGGACTGGTGGGAGATTAACGGCCGCAGCCCCGTGTGCGGGGGCTGCGGCCGTTCCTGCTTCGGGGCCGTCGTCCTATGACGACCCCCTGATGTCAGCGGGTTTGGCTAGGAGCGTGGGTCAGTATCCGCCGTCGTGTCGGTCCAGGCGATCTCGAAGTACCTGACGCGTTCGTCTTCTCCGGCCGGCCGCATGCCAGCTGCCATCATGACGCGCTGGGACGCGATGTTGTCGTGGTCGGCGTCGCCTTTCACGCAGGTGACGCCGCGTGCCCGGGCGAACAGCAGTAGCTCGCGGAGGGCTTCGGAGGCGTATCCCCTGCCTCGCGCTGACGGGATGAGACCGTAGCCGATCGTGACGCTGCCGTTGTCGTCCGCAGGTCCGTGGAAGCCCAGACCGCCGATCGCCTGACCGTCCTCGCGGCGACGGATCTCATAGTTACCGAACGGTCGGGGATCACCGGTGTCCGCGCAGGTGCCCACAAAGCGCCTGGCGGCGGACACGTCCCCATCGGTGGGGTACCCGGGCGCCCATCGGGCATCGCCATCCGGCTCGCCCGCCACCACTCGCTCAGCCTCGCTGACCGTCATCGGATGAAGCACGAGCCGCGCTGTCACAAGATCGCCCATGGTCGGGAGGGGTATCACGAGGGACGACCGGACCGCACTTGGATTATCCGAGCGGGCAGCACCCCGCCTCCGGTTGATGACCGTAGGTGCGGAAGGATCGCGGCATGCGTGGCGGGGCTGGAGTGTGGGGACGACCCGCAGGGCAGCTCGCTTCCCCGCTGCCTCCGCCGTCCGTTCGACGACGCGCTCGAAGCCGCCGTCGACCAGGCCCGCGGGGGGAGGAGCGTCGTCAAGGTCCTGCTGGGCGACTCCTCCACGGGGAAGTCCCGGGCGGCGTACGAGGCGATCAGGCGCCTGCCGCACGGGTGGAGACTCTGGCATCCGATCGATCCGGACGATCTGCTCCTCATGGGCGACCACCGCTCTGCCGCCGCCCTGTTCTGGAGGGCCTACAACCTCGGCCTGGACTGCGTCCTGTTGGAACTGGCCGCCCTGAGGGAGGCGGAGGGCAGACTCAAGCAGGCGGAACGCCTGCACAGGCGCGCTCTCCGGGAAGGGCACGACTCAGCGGCGAACCAACTGATCCGTCTCCTGATGCGCGGCGGGCGGACCAGGGAAGCCGAGGAACTGGCCGGCGACTGGCCTGACCGCATGAAGGAACTGGCGCGGGCGCGTGCCCCGCGGGGTGAGTGGGGCGCAGCGGAAGACCTGTTGACGTCGCTGGTGGTTCGCGGAGAGGCGGACGCGCTTCTGGCCCTGGCCGAGTTCCGGCAGAAACGCGGCGGTCTCGCCGGAGCCGAGACCGCGCTTCGAAAGGCGCGGAACGCCGGGGTGCCCGCGGCCGACAAGCGCCTGGCCGAGCTGCCGGCGGGGTCGAGCGGGCCGGTAGCCGCCGGGCGAGGAAGGCGGGACGCGGAAAACGAGGAGCGCACCTCTAGCCTCTGACAATCGTTTTCATATATTCTGGTGTCAGATCCCGGGATGAAGGGGCCCGGCACCGATGCCTTCCGGTGCCGGGCCCCTTCTGTGTGCCGGCCTGCTTCCGGACCCTCAACCGGAGAAGCCGACGCGCGCGAGCCGCAGCGGGCCGCGGACTCTGAGATGGACGTCGTGCACCTCGGTGGCGGAGACGGCGGCGTGCAGGGTGGTGTACGTGTACGGGTCCGCGGTGGGGGTGCCGAGCGTCAGGGTCGCCAGCACCGGGCCGCCGATGAGGGAGAACTCGACGCTTCCCCCGCCCGCCACCTCGACCGACATCCCGGTGACCCCCGGCCCGAAGTCGCAGCCGCGGAAGATCAGTTCACCCGAGGCGGCGCCCAGGGGTGTCACGGCGTCGCCCGCCGCCTTGGTGCGGTCGACGATCTCCGTGCCGCGCTGCTCGTCGAAGTCCGCCGCGTTGAGGCCGCGTTCGCGGACCGGCCGCGGGGTGAGCGGCTCGCCCTCGACCTCGATGGTCGTGCGCAGGCGGATGTCCTCGCTGGACGCGCCGGCCAGCACCTCGTACGCCCCCGGTGCCAGCCGCCAGGTGCCGTGGGCCACGTCCCAGAACTCCAGGGCGGACAGCGGCAGCCGGAAGGTCAGCTCGGTCGCGGCGCCGGCGGCGAGGGTGAGACGGCGGTGGCCGGCCAGTTCGCGGCGCGGGCGCGGGACCGAGGGGTCCACCGCTCGGACGTAGAGCTGGGCGACCTCGTCGGCGCCCACAGTGCTCGTGTTGGTGACGGTGAAGGAGACGGTCAGCTCGTCCCCACCCCCGTCCCGGCCCGGCTCCACCCGGGCGTCGAGGTTCTCGTACGCGAACTCCCCGTACGACAGGCCGTGGCCGAACGGGAACAGCGGTTCGCCCTCGAAGTAGAGGTAGGTCTGGCGGGCGCCGATCACGTCGTAGTCGAGGAGGTCGGGCAGGTCCGCGTCGGAGGCGTACCAGGTCTGGGGGAGGCGGCCGGCGGGGGAGACGTCGCCGGCGAGGACGCGGGCCAGGGCGGTGCCCGAGGCCTGGCCGCCGTGGGCGGTCCACAGGGCGGCGGGCAGATCGGCCGGGTCGACGGCGTACGGGTAGGCCGAGACCAGGACCAGGACCGTGTTCGGGTTGGCGGCACGGGCCGCGCGCAACAGCCGCTCCTGGTGGGCGGGGAGGGCGAGGGTGGTGCGGTCCTCGGTCTCCCGGCCGTTGATGTGCGGGTCGTTGCCCGCGACCACGACGACCACGTCGGCCTCGGCGGCGGCCTGTCCCACCGCCTCCTCGCCCGCCTGGACCACGACGAGTTCGAAGACCTCCGGATTCCCGTCGGCAACCTGCACGCCGTCGGCGGCGACAGTGACGTACCGGCCCGTCCCTGTGTGCTTGAGGAGGTGACCGTTCTCGTGAGGTTCCAGGCGGAACGTCTCCTGGACCACCCAGCCGCCCGGCTGGTCGGCGGCGGCACGGACCCGGCCGTCCTCGGCGACCGAAAGGTAACGGCCGTCCGGCGCACGGAAGGTGAGGACGCCCTCGCCCCAGTCGACCAGGGCGAGTTCGGTGCCGGTCGGGTCGGTGGTGAGCGGGGGCAGGTCCGAACGGCCGGCGAGGAGCGCCGGGTCGAGGGCGCCCGCCGCACCGGGCGCCTCGTCGGCGGTGTCGCCGGACTCGGGGACGGCCAGGTACGCGCCGCCCGCCGTGCGCAGCCTCACCCGGTCCACGCCCTCCGCGAACGTCACGCGCTCGGCGCCGAACCGGTCGTGGAGGCCCTCCAGCGGGGTCGAGCGGTGGATGAGGGTGCCGCTGTACCAGTCCAGCTTGCACTCGTCGGCGAGGAGGCCGACGACGGCGATCCGGGTGTCCCCGGGGAGCGGCAGCAGACCGCCCTCGTTCTTCAGCAGGACGATCGCCTGCTCGGCGGCCTCCTGGGCGAGGGCCCGATGGGCCGGGGTGTCGAAGTCCTTGACGTCGCCGTACGGGTCGGCCCCGGGGTCGAACTCGCCGAGCCGGAAGCGGACCGAGAGCTGGCGGCGGACCGCCTCGTCGATGTCGTCCTCGGTCAGCAGGCCCCGGTCGAGAGCGCGCCGGATGCGTCCGGTCATCGTCGAGCTGTCGGTGCCGTGGTCGGTGAAGCTGTCGACGCCGGCGCGCAGCGAGGCGGCGGTCGCCTCCTCGTGGGTGTCGAAGTAGTGCTCGGAGTCGACCAGGTTCGACGGGGCGCCCGCGTCGGAGCAGACGAGCAGGGGTTCGTCGGTCCAGGTGCGCAGATGCTCGGCCAGGTAGGGCGAGACATGGTTGGGGCGGCCGTTGACCAGGTTGTACGCGGGCATGACGCCGGCGACCGCGCCCGCCTCGACGGTCGCGCGGAAGGCGCGCAGATCGTACTCGTGCAGGACGCGCGGGCGGACCGAGGAGGACGTCTCGGAGCGGTCGGTCTCGTTGTTGTGGGCCAGCCAGTGCTTGAGGACGGGGGCGGTGCGCCAGTACGTGGGGTGGTCGCCGCGCAGGCCCCGGGTGTACGCGGTCGCGATCGCCGAGGTCAGCCTCGGGTCCTCGGAGTAGCCCTCCTCGTTGCGGCCCCACAGGGGGTGACGCAGGAGATTCACCGTCGGGGACCAGACGTTGAGACCGACGCGGTCGTCGCGGGCCCGCATGGCGCGGACCTCGGTGGACACCGCCTCGCCGACCCGGCGTACCAGGTCCTCGTTCCAGGTGGCGCCGAGACCGACGGCCTGCGGGAACACCGTCGCGGGACCCATCCAGGCGACCCCGTGCAGGGCCTCCTGGCCGGTGCGGAACGCGGCGACGCCAAGACGTTCGACCGCGGGTGCGAACTGGTGCAGAAAGCTGATCTTCTCGTCCTGGGTGAGCCGCTGGAGCAGGTCGTCGATGCGCTTCGCGACCGGCAGCTGCGGATCACGGAACGGCGGCACAGGCGGCGTCTGAGCGGTCACGTGGGGTTCCCTTTGTGATGGAGCGGCGAGGCACTTTCGAAGCGCTTCGATGCTCATTCGACCGTGGGGTGGGTGTCAAGAGACCAAGGCGCAACGGATCTGTTTCCTCACTGTCATACAGGCCCCGTTCCGGGGGTCGCGTCAGTTGTCCATACCTCCGGGGAATCTGGGAATCGACCCTTGTGCACCCCCGGTCGTTCACTTAACCTCGCAGCAACATCGAAGCGCTTCGACGGCGTGGGGACCGCTTCGCCCGCCTCCCCGTCCCTCCGCCGGTCATGGGTTACATCGCCTCAGCACAACCAGTCCCACTCAAGACACCGCAGCCGACGGCCACCGCCGGGTGTCCTGGTGTGCGCCATGAAGGGTTGACGCAATGACGCCGAACTCCGCCGCCCCCTCCGCCCCGAGCCGGAGAAGCTTCCTCGCCTCCACGGCGGTTGCCACCGCCGTCGTGGCGGGAGGTGTGCCTCTGCTGTCCGCCTGCGGCGGCTCGCAGGAGGGCCGCAAGGAGGGCACCACGTCCGGGAAGGACGCGCAGAAGCTCCTTCCGGCGTTCGTCGCCTCGACCGTCGTGGCCCCCGACATCCCGGCGAAGAACGGCTCGGCGGCGGGCTTCACCAAGGCGATCCCCACCGCGGAACTGAAGACCTCGGTCCCGAAGAAGCTCGGCAGCGGCGGCCGGCTGAAGGTCATGTCGCCGTTCTGGGGGACCCCACCCAAGGGTGACAACCCGTACTACCAGGCGATGAACGAGGCCATCGGGGTCGAGGTCATCTGGCAGAACCAGGACGGCATCACCTACGACCAGAAGCTCGGCGCGGTCCTCGCCTCCAGCGACATCCCCGACGCGGTGGTCGTGCCCGCCTGGAACCTGATGGGCAAGATACCCAGCGCCATCAACGCCAAGTTCGCCGACCTCGGCCCCTACCTCTCCGGCGACAAGGTCAAGAAGTACCCGAACCTCGCCGCCGTCCCCAGCGAGGCCTGGCAGCGCGCCATCTTCGGCGGCCAGCTCCGCGGGATCCCGATGCCCGGCTCGTACGTCACGAACATCGCGCCCCTCTACCGCAGGGACCTCTTCGGGAAGAAGGGCTACGAGGTCCCGAAGAGCCCCGACGCGTTCCTGTCCTGGGCGAAGGAGGCCACCGACGCCAAGTCGAAGCTGTGGGCCTGCGACGACATGAAGTGGGCGGCGTTCCACATCCACGGCGTCTTCCCCGGCGGCGACAAGGAGCTGTGGTGGAACATGGTCGACGGGAAGCTGGTCAACCGTGTCGAGACCGAGGAGTACCTGGAAGCCCTGGAGTGGACGCGCAAGCTCTACGCGGCCGGCGTGGTCCACCCCGACGCCCTCAACATCAAGGCGGGCGGCACCGCGGGCAACCGCTTCACCGCCGGGGAGGTGCTGGTCTACAACCAGAACATCTCCGACTGGTGGGGAAAGACGGCCGAACAGCGCACCCAGAACCCCGACTTCGACATGGCCGCGTTCGACTACTTCGGCGCCGACGGCGGCGACCCCACGCTCTGGGCCGGCCAGCCGGCCAGCATCTTCACCTTCATCAGCAAGAAGGCGACCAAGCAGCAGATCAAGGACTTCCTCGCCCTCTGCAACTACTGCGCGGCCCCCTACGGCACCAAGGAGTTCATGCTCACCGCCTACGGCGTCGAGGGCACGGACTACGAGACGAAGAAGGGACTGCCGGTCAAGACCACCCAGGGTGTCAACGAGGTCAACGGCGCCTACGACTACACCGGCAACCCCGCCCCGTACGTCGCCTACCCCGACCTGCCCGAGATCACCAAGGGAATCGTCGAGTGGCAGCAGCGCATGGGCGCCTTCACCAAGAAGACCTCCTTCTTCGGGCTGACCATCACCGAGCCCAACCGCTGGGCCAACCTCGCCGACAACTTCGAGCAGCTCGAGGACGACACCGTCCGCGGCCGCAAGAAGATCAGCGACGTCCAGCAGGCGGTGTCCGACTGGAAGAGCAAGGGCGGCGACAAACTGCGCGACTGGTACAAGAAGCTGCTCGACGAGACCGGCTCGGCGAGCTGACCCGGGGCCCGAGGCAAGGAGAAGGCCGTGTCCCACAGCACGGTGCCCCGGCCCGGGGCCGAGGCGAAGCCCCCCGAGCAGCCCCCGGTGGCGTCCGGTGACGCCGCCGGGTCACGGCCCCGGGGGGAAAGACGCACCGGCAGGCTGAGCTTGCGGCTCAGATTCCGGCGTGACCGCACGCTGATCCTGATGACGCTGCCCGCGGTCCTGCTCCTCGTGGTCTTCAACTACATACCGATCCTCGGCAATGTGGTGGCCTTCCAGGACTACGACCCCTACCTCAGCGACAACGGCTTCGTCGCCATGCTGGAAAGCCCCTGGGTCGGGCTGGAGCAGTTCGAGCGGATCGTCGCGGACTCGGCCTTCTGGCACGCGGTGCAGAACACGTTCGTGCTGTTCTTCCTGCAGTTGGTGCTGTTCTTCCCGGTCCCGATCCTGCTCGCGCTGCTCATCAACAGCGTGGTCAGGCCCCGGGTCCGGGCGGTCGCCCAGGCGGTGATGTACCTGCCGCACTTCTTCTCCTGGGTCCTCGTCGTCACCGTGTTCATGCAGATCTTCGGCGGCGCCGGCATCATCGCGCAGACCCTGCGCCGGCACGGCGTCGAGGGCTTCGACCTGATGACCAACCCGGAGACCTTCAAATACCTGGTCACCGTCGAGATGATCTGGAAGGACGCAGGCTGGGGCATCATCGTCTTCCTCGCCGCGCTCTCCTCCGTCTCCCACGACCTCTACGAGGCCGCCGCCATGGACGGCGCGGGCCGCTGGCGGCGCATGTGGCACATCACCCTGCCCGCCCTGCGCCCGGTGATCGCCCTGCTCCTGGTGCTCCGCGTCGGTGACGCCCTCACCGTCGGATTCGAGCAACTCCTCCTCCAACGCTCGGCCGTGGGCGTCGACGCCTCCGAGGTCCTCGACACCTACGTCTGGTGGAACGGCATCCGCAACCAGGACTTCAGCTATGCCGCCGCGGCGGGACTCATCAAGGGTCTGGTCGGCGTCTCCCTGGTCCTCGTCGCCAACAAGGTCGCCCATCTCATGGGCGAGCAGGGGGTGTACAAGAAATGAGCGCGCTCCTCGACAAGACTGCCAGGCAGGCCGGCCGGCGGCCGGCCCCGCAGAAACCGAGCCGCTGGGCCGCCCCGCCACGGCCGGTCTGGGAGGAGGAACCCGCCAGGGCCGGACTCGCGGGCAAGGGCATCGCCCTGGGCTTCGCCTGCTTCGCGATCCTCTTCCCGCTGTGGATCGTCATGGTCACCAGCCTCCAGACGAAGAAGACCATCGACGAGGCGGGCGGCCTGGTCGTCATCCCCAAGAGCATCACCTTCGTCGCCTACCAGGAGCTTCTCGGCGGCGGCCAGGTCCAGCGGGCCGCGCTGGTCAGCGTGGGTGTCACCCTCGTCGGCACCCTGTTCAGCATGACGGTCTCGGTCCTGTGCGCCTACGGACTCTCCCGCACGGGCTCCCTCGGCCACCGCTGGCTCCTGATGACCCTGCTCGCGACGATGTTCTTCGGCGCGGGCCTGATCCCGACCTACCTCCTGGTCCAGGCCCTCGGTCTCACCGACACCTATCTCGCGCTGATCCTCCCGAGCGCGGTCAGCGTCTTCAACATCCTGGTCCTGCGGTCGTTCTTCATGGGCATCTCCCCGGAGCTCGTCGACAGCGCCCGTATCGACGGCGCCGGCGACTGGCGCATCCTCTGGAAGATCGTGATGCCCCTGTCGAGGGCGGTCCTCGCGGTCATCGCCCTGTTCTACGCGGTGGGCTACTGGAGCGCCTGGTTCAACGCCTCGATCTACCTCACCGACCAGGACATGATGCCGCTGCAGAACGTCATGATCCAGCTCGTCCAGAAACAGGAACGCCCCGTCGGCCTGTCCGCCCAGATCAATACCGGCCAACTCTCCCCCCTGGCCATCCAGATGGCCGTCATGGTGATGGCCCTGCTTCCGGTCGCCGTCCTGTCGCCCTTTGTTCAAAAGCACTTCAAGAAGGGCATGCTCACCGGCGCGATCAAGGGCTGACCCGAGCCGCCCCACCGACCCCCGCCGTGTTCGGCCGTGCCTGTCACCCGGCCGAGCACGGCGGGCCCAGCAGCCGGGCGCCCGTGTCGGCAGGGTCCCGCCCCTTCGAACGGCGCAGCCCTTCCCGGGGCGCGCGGCCTGCGGGACCGGCCGAACACGACCCGCGGCCGCCGACATGGCGCAACAGCCCGAGCTCTCAGGCGCCGAAGAACGCGCCCCTCCCTGACACCCCCCTCCCGGACCGAGGTATGTCATGCGCACGCCCCACCCGAGTCGCCGCACCGTCCTCACCGCCACCACAGCCGCAGCAGCCCTCACCACCCTCCCCGCACTCACCGCCACGGCCCACGCCACCGGGGCCCACAACGGCTCGACCGCCGGAGGCTACCGCTGGCGCACCGCCGTGATCGGCGGCACCGGTTTCATCACCGGTGTCCTCTTCCACCCCTCCGTACGCGGCCTCGCCTACGCCCGCACGGACATCGGCGGCCCCTACCGCTGGGACGACCGCGAGGCCCGCTGGATCCCGCTGACCGACCACCTCGGCTGGGACGACTGGAACCTCCTCGGCGTGGAGGCCATGGCCGTCGATCCGGCCCACCCGAACCGCCTCTACCTCGCCCTCGGCACCTACACCCAGCCCTGGGCCGGCAACGGCGCGATCCTCCGCTCCGACGACCGGGGCGCCACCTGGACGCGCACCGACCTCACCGTGAAGCTCGGCGCCAACGAGGACGGCCGCGGCACGGGAGAGCGCCTGCTCGTCGACCCCCGGGACAGCGACATCCTGTGGCTGGGCACCCGACACGACGGCCTGCTCAGGTCGACGGACCGGGGTTCCACCTGGGCGAAGGCCACCGGCTTCCCGGCCACGCCCAGCGCCACCGGGCAGGGCGTCACCCTGCTCGTCGCCGCCGACCGCACCCTCTACGCCGGCTGGGGCGACGGCGACGGCACCTCCGCCACCGCCAACCTGTACCGCACGACCGACGGCACCACCTGGGAGGCGGTCCCCGGGCAGCCGGCCGGCACCTCCGCCAAGGTCCCGATCCGCGCCGCGTACGACCGGCACACCCGCGAGCTGTACGTGACGTACGCCAACGGGCCCGGCCCCAACGGCCAGTCCGACGGCAGCGTGCACAAACTGCGCACCACCAGTGGCAAGTGGACCGACGTCACCCCGGTGCAGCCAGGCGGTACCACGGACGACGGCTCCGCCGACACCTTCGGCTACGGAGGTGTCGGCGTGGACGCCCGCCGTCCCGGCACCGTCGTCGTGTCCACCAACAACCGCTGGGCGGACATCGACACGGTGTTCCGCTCCACGAACGGCGGCCGTACCTGGACCTCTCTCAAGGACTCCGCCGTCCTCGACGTGTCCGAGACCCCTTTCCTCAAGTGGGGCGCGGACAAGCCGAAGTTCGGCTGGTGGATCCAGGCGCTGGCGCTCGACCCGTACGACTCGAGGCACGTCGTGTACGGCACCGGCGCCACCCTCTACGGCACCCGCGACCTCAAGCACTGGGCGCCGCAGATCCGCGGGCTGGAGGAGACGTCCGTGCGCCAGCTGATCTCGCCCCCCGCCGGACAGGCGCACCTGATCAGCGGACTGGGGGACCTCGGCACGATGTACCACGAGCGGCTCACGGTGTCCCCGTCACGCGGCATGGCGACGAACCCCGTGTTCGGGTCGGGGACGGGGCTCGCGCTGGCCGCCGCGAAGCCGTCGTACGTGGTCCGCACCGGCTCGGGAGACCACGGCAACGGCGCCTTCTCGAACGACGGCGGGCGGACCTGGGCCCCCTTCGCCGGCCAGCCCGCCGTCGCCAGGGATGCGCCGGGGCCGATCGCCGTCAGCGCCGACGCCGGCGTGCTGCTGTGGTCCTTCGTCCACTGGGACGGCACGAAGCACGCGGCGCACCGCTCCACCGACAACGGCGCGACCTGGGCGGAGGTCCCCACCTTCCCCAAGGGCGCCACACCCCTCGCCGACCCGGTGGACGCGGCACGCTTCTACGCGTACGACGCCGACACGGGGACGCTGTACGCCAGCACCGACGGCGGCCGCACCTTCACCGCACGCGCGACCGGCCTGCCCTCGGGGGACAGCCAGTTCAGACTGGCCGCCGCCCCCGGACGCACCGGCGATCTCTGGCTGAGCACCAAGACGACCGGGCTGTACCGGTCCACCGACGGCGGAGCCCGCTTCTCCAAGGTCGACAGCTGCCGGGCCTCGCACGTCCTCGGCTTCGGCAAGGCCGCCCCCGGCGCCGACTACCCGGCGATCTACCAGATCGGGGCCGTCGAGAGCCTCACCGCAGTCCTCCGCTCCGACGACGGGGCGAGAACGTGGACCCGCGTCAACGACGACTCCCACCAGTGGGGCTGGACCGGCGAGGCCATCGCCGGCGACCCGCGGATGTACGGCCGGGTCTATGTGGCGACGAACGGCCGCGGCATCCAGTACGGGGAGCCGGCCCGATGACACGGCGGAGCACCGGACCCGCACTCGCCGACGCCACCCGCGGCCGGATCCTCTTCGGCGGCGACTACAACCCCGAGCAGTGGCCCGAAGAGGTCTGGCAGGAGGACGTACGCCTCATGAAGGAGGCGGGCGTCAACTCCGTCACCCTCGGCGTCTTCTCCTGGGCGAAGCTCGAACCCCGGCCGGGCGCACGGGAGTTCGGCTGGCTGGACACCCTGATGGACCTGATGCACGAGAACGGCGTCGGCGTCGTCCTCGCCACCCCGACCTCCTCCCCGCCGCCGTGGATGGGCAGTCTCCACCCCGAGACCCTCCCGCGCGACGAGAACGGACAGATCGAGTGGTGGGGCTCCCGCCAGCACTTCTCGCACTCCAGCACCGTCTACCGCCGCTACGCCGCCGCCATCACCGAGGATCTGGCCGCCCGCTACGGCTCCCACCCGGCCCTCACTCTCTGGCACATCAACAACGAGTACTGCACCTATGACTGGGGCGACGAGGCCGCCACCGCCTTCCGCGACTGGCTGCGCGGAAGGTACGGCACGCTCGACGCGCTCAACGACGCCTGGGGGACAGCCTTCTGGAGCCAGGGCTACGACGGCTGGCACGAGATCCTGCCGCCCCGCCGCGCGCACTACATGAGGAACCCCACTCATGTGCTGGACTTCAAGCGCTTCACGAGCGACATGCTCCTGGAGTGCTATGTGATGGAGCGGGACATCGTCCGCCGGCACACCCCCCGCATCCCGGTCACCACCAACTTCATGCCGCTGTGGGCGGGCCAGGACGCCTGGCGCTGGGGCGAGGAGGAGGACGTCGTCTCGGTCGACCTGTACCCGGACCCGCGTGACCCGCTGGGCGCGCAGCACGGCGCGCTCATCCAGGACATGACCCGTTCGCAGGCGGGCGGCGGCCCCTGGATGCTGATGGAACAGGCCGCCGGACCGGTCAACTGGCGCGGGGTGAACCACCCCAAGCCCCGGGGCCTCAACCGCCTCTGGTCCCTCCAGGCCGTCGCCCGGGGCGCCGACGCCGTCTGCTATTTCCAGTGGCGGCAGTCCCGGCAGGGTGCGGAGAAGTTCCACTCCGGAATGGTCAGCCACGCGGGCGAGCAGGGCCGCACCTTCCAGGAGGTCAAGCGGCTCGGTGCCGACCTCGCCGCCATCGGCGCCGAGGTGTCCGGCCGGCACATCGCCGCCGACGTCGCCGTGCTGTTCGACTGGAACTCCTGGTGGGCCGGCGCGCAGGACGGCCGGCTGTCGACCGAGGTCGACCTCTCCCGGGTCGTCCGCGACTGGCACCGCGCCCTCTGGGAGACCCACCTCACCACCGCCTTCGCCCACCCCGAGCACGACCTGTCGGCGTACCGGCTCGTCGTCGTGCCGCAGCTGTATCTGCTCACGGACACCGCGATCGAGAACCTCCTCGCCCACGTCCGCGGGGGCGGCACCCTGGTCTGCGGTTTCCTGACCGGCGTCGCCGACGCGGACGACCGGGTCCGACCCGGCGGCATGGACGCCCGGCTCCGCGATCTCCTCGGCATCCGCACCCTGCACGAGTGGTGGCCGCTGGACGCCGGGGAGGACGTCCCCTGCGACGGCTTCCGCGGCAGGCTGTGGTCCGAGGAACTGGAGGCGGCCGACGCGGACGAGGTGGTCCCCTACCAGGGCGGCGAACTCGACGGGCTTCCGGCGGTGCTGCGCAAGGGGCGCGCCTGGTATGTCTCCACGCTGCCCGAACCGGCCGGGCTGCGCGGTCTGCTGGCCCGGATCGCCGCCGGTGCGGGGGTGCGACCGGTGCTCGACGGGCTGCCCGACGGTATCGAGGCGGTACGCAGGGGAGAAGTGCTCTTCCTGCTCAACCACGGCCGCGACGAGGTCACCGTCCATGTACCGGGCACCCACCGCGACCTCCTGACAGGTGCGACCGTCACCGGCCCGCTGTCCCTCGGACGGTACGGGGCGGCGGTACTCAAGCCATGACCGGCCGGACCGCCCGCCCCGGTCGTCCGTGCTGCGTCGACCTCCGGCTTCGTCCGGCGCCGAACCGCTCCACCCGCTCGAACCGGTCGCCGGAGAAGGCCACGTCCCCCATGCGGGGGCGTGGTGATCCTCCCCGCAGTTCCCCCCCACCCATGGAAGGAAAAGCCATGGCACTACGCACCCGCGCCCTGAGCGGGATCGGCAAGGCCCTGCTCGCGCCGGCGCTCGCGCTCGGCGCCACCGTCGGTCTCGCCGCCGCCCCCGCCTCGGCGGCCGTCTGGAACACCTGTGACCAGTGGGGCAACACGAGCCTGGGCGGCTACACGCTCTACAACAACATCTGGGGCGGCGGCGCCGGCAGCCAGTGCATCTGGGCCAACTCCGGCACCAACTGGGGTGTCTGGGCCAACCACCCCAACACCGGCGGCATCAAGTCGTACCCCAACTCCAAGAAGGTGATCAACAAGACGATCACCTCGCTCGGTTCGCTCAACAGCAACTACAACGTCACGGTCCCGTCCTCGGGCGCGTACAACACCTCGTACGACGTCTGGGACACGGACCACGACTACGAGATCATGCTCTGGGTCAACTACAACGGCGCGGTCGGCGCGCTCGGCGACTACCAGGGCAACGTCACGCTCGGCGGCCACAACTGGAACGTCCACAAGGGCCGGGTGTACCGGAGCGACGGCACCTACTGGGACGTCTTCTCCTTCCTGCGGACCGCGGACTCCACCTCCGGCTCGGTCCAGATCCTGCCCGTCCTGAAGTGGATCAAGGACACCAAGGGCTGGATGGGCAACGAGACCATCGGTGACGTGCAGTTCGGCTTCGAGATCACCTCGTCGTCCGGCGGCCTCAACTTCCAGACCAACAACCTGACCGTCAGCAGCAGCTGAGTCTCCCGCCCGAGCCGGTGCCGGACCCCCACACGGCCCCGGCTCGGGCCCGTCCGCTGTGGCACGAGACCGACCGGCGGCGGATCACCGGGCCTCGGCGCGGAGGCGGATCAGCACGGCGGTCGGCGTGCGCGGCAGCGACACCCGCAGCACGTGCCGGTCCCGGTCCCAGTCCGCCGAGCCGCCGCTCCCCGTGGCCGGGTGCAGGATCTCCGCACGCACATCGCGGCCCGCCACACGGCCGACGTGCAGCGACACTTCCGCCTGACCGCCGCGCCGCCACACCGAGACGTACGACGGCCCGTCCGGGACCCGCAGTCCCAGCGCCAGCCACGCGTCCGTCCACCCCGGCAGACCGAGCGGCCAGAAGGGTACGGCCCGTGCCAGGTCCCCGCGGATCGACTTGTACGTGTTCACGGCGTCCCGGACGAGGTCGAGCTGGTGTTCGGACATACGGTTCAGGTGGCCGGAGAGGTGGATGCGGCCGAGGAGCGCGCCGCCGAGGGTGAAGGCGATGAGGTCGTCGTCGAACTCGGGCTGCGGGTAGGCCCAGACGGCGCCCTGTTCCGGCGGGACCGCCGTCGGCGCGGCGGCGGCGATCGCGGGGAAGCGCAGGGGGTCCTGCTGGTCACTGGTGGACTGGAGCTGGGCGACGGCCAGGGTGGCGCCGTCCATGCGCATGCCCCCGGAGGCGCAGTTCTCGACGACGAGACCGGGGTGGCGGTCCAGGACGTCGGACAGCCACTCCAGGAAGGCGTGGGCGTGGCCGAGGAGCCCGGCGCCGGGGGAGAGGTCGCCGGGGGCGCAGGTGCCCGGGTCGACGACGATGTTGTAGTCCAGCTTCAGATATCCCACGCCCCAGTCGCCGACGATCCGGTCCACCGTCCTGTCCAGGTGTGCCCGGGCGGCGGGGTGGCGCAGGTCGAGCTGATGGCGGCCCTGCTCGGTGAGCCGTACGCCGTCCCGCTGGAAGAAGGCGTCCGGCGGGAGCGCCGAGGCGACCGGGCTGCGCACCCCGACGACCTCCGGCTCCAGCCACAGCCCCGGTACCATGCCGCGCTCCCGGATGCGGTCCAGCACAGCCTCGATACCGCCGTCGGGGAAGCGGCGCGTCGACGGCTGCCACTCGCCGACGCCGTCCCACCAGCCGCCGTCCACGGTGTCGTCGTACCAGCCGGAGTCGATGCAGAAGTACTCTGCGCCCGCGCTCGCCGCCGCGTCGATCAGCGGCAGCAGCTTCTCGGTGGTCGGGTCGCCCATCAGCGTGTTCATGTAGTCGTTGAAGACGACGGGCAGCGCGGCATGGTCCGGATGCGGCCGCCGGACGGCCCGCCGGTACGAGGTCATGGCGGCCAACGCCGCGTCGAGCGCCGAGCCGCCTCGCGGCGGGAGCGCCGCAGTCCCCGCCGAGTCGCCTGCCGGGGCCGCCGTCGAGCCGACTTCTGAGGCGAGCCTGGCGACTGCATCCGCCGAGCCGTCTGCCGGGCGGGGCGCCGGGGCCGCCGTTGAGCCGGCACGGGAGCCGAGCCCGGTGATGGCCTCCGGCGAGCCGCCCCCCGCCCTCTGCCCGGCGTCCGCCCCCGCCCCCTCCCCGGCGTCAGCCCCAGCGGTGGACGCCGAGGCGTCCGCCCCGGCAGCGCCCTCCACCGACCCCACCGACCCCGTGGCGATCGCCGCCCACACGGTCGTGAACTCGTCGCCCGGCGCCAGCCGCACCCGCCACTGGTGCTCGGCGTCCGTGGGGCCGTTCACCGCGAGGTACGTGCCGTGTGCGCGTTCGCCCAGATCCCAGCGCCAGCCGGCCGGTGACTCCGCCTGCCACACCCAGGCCCGGCCGCCGCCCCGTTCCGTCAGCGCCCCCATCGGCAGATGGCCGTCGGTGGGCCAGCTGCCGCGCCCGGTGAGGGAGAGCGCGGCCCGGCTGTCGTGCTGGTGGGCGTCGACACTGATGTCGGCGATGGTCTCGCGCAGCGGCTCGGCGTACCAACGGCATTCGGCGAGCCAGCCGTTGCGCGCCCGGTGCACGTCGAGGGCATCGGGGCCGGGCAGTCCCCCGAGGAGGAGGCTGCTGACGGACTGGACGACCAAGGGGTCCGTGCCGTCGTTGCGGAGCCGTACCCGGGAGCGGAGCACCGGAGTCCCGCAGGGGGAGGCCAGCTCGACCAAAGCCGTCAACCGCGTCGTGGGGTCGTGCAGTTCGACGGTCAGCCGGGCCCAGCCGGAACCGCTGAGGTCACGGTGCCCCCGGTATCCGAGCCGCGACCCGAACGCCGTCCCGGTGAACCGGGGCCCGGACCACCCGCTCCCGTGCCCGACCACCGTCAACTCGACCAGGGGGAGGGCGACCTCCGGATCGACGGCGGTCCCCGCAGGGCCCAGCCGGACCAGACGCAGGGTGCCGTCCGCCGCCGTGGCGAACTCCGCGGGCAGCGCCGGATGCCCCCAACGGAACGCCGTGGGAGAAGAGTTGCAGCCGCCCACCGTCTGATCCGTCGTACCGGTCAAGTCGTTGCCCCCTCCTGAGCCGCGCCGCTCGCGTACAGCGTCCTCCGGCCCTCGCGCGGTGCCCGCTTGCGTGAAGCCGCGTCACTTTCCCTTGACGCCCCCAGTGTGACCGGTCACAATCCTGGCGTGAATGTGACCGGTCACACAAGGCGCCCGGCGAGCATCCGTGACGTCGCGACCACCGCCGGAGTCTCGTACCAGACCGTCTCCCGGGTGATCAACGGCCACCCCAGCGTCAAGCAGTCCACCCGGGAGCGGGTGCTGGCGGCCATCGACGAGCTGGGCTTCCGCCGCAACGCGACCGCCCTGGCCCTGGCCAGCGGCCGCAGCCGGGCGTTGACCGTGCTGACCGCCAACACCACCCACTACGGCTACGCCTCGATCCTCCAGGGCATCGAGGAGGCGGCCCGCGCGGCGTCGTACGCGGTCGGGATCGGCGTCCTGGAATCGGCGGAGGAGACGGCCGTCGCGGCCGAGGTGCGGCGGGCCGCGGACGCGGGCGGCGGGCTGATCGTGATCGCCTACGATCCGGCCGGTGTCGGCGCCCTGGCCGCCGTGCCGGCCGACCTGCCGGTCGTCGGAGTGGTCGAGACCCCCGCGAGCCCGCCCGACGGCGACCGCCCCTGGGTGTGGACCGACGACCGCGAGGCCGCCTACGCGGTGACCCGCCATCTGCTCTCCCTCGGCCACGAGACCGTGCACTACGTCGCCATCCCGTCCAGCACCCGCCGCACCAGCGCCCGCACCACCGGCTGGCGGCAGGCACTCGAGGAGGCGGGGGCGCCCGAACCGCGCCCGGTGCAGGGGGACTGGGGCCCGGCGGGCGGACACCGGGCCGGCCGGAAACTGGCTCGGGACCCGTCGGTCACGGCGATCCTCTGCGGCAACGACGACCTGGCGCTCGGCGTGCTCCGCGCCCTGCACGAGAACGGCCGTTCCGTCCCCGGCGACGTCAGCGTGGCGGGGTTCGACGATGCGCCGCACTCCGCGTATCTGACCCCGTCCCTGACGACCGTACGCCTGGACTTCACCGGCCTCGGCCGGGCCGCGTTCGCCCTGCTGCACGGCGTGCTGGAGAAGTCGGCCCCGATCGCCCCGCACCGGGTCTGCGTACCGGAGCTGGTCATCCGGGAGAGCTCGGGGGTGCCGCCCGTCCGCGCCTGACCGCCCCGTAGTTCCTCTCGGCCCTGAACCACCCTTTCTCGAAAGGCACGTTCATGCACAGAAGAGCACCCTCCGTCCCGGCCCTCACGGGCCGGACCCGGACCTGCCCGGGCGGTGGCGGCCGGGAATCGCGGGCATCCGGCCCGGATGATCGCCGTGTTCCTCGCCGGCCGGCGAGACATCGTGTCCGGAATCACCAGTGGAGCCGTCACATGACCGGAGGTCCGACCGAGTGATCACCCCCACCCGCACACGTGCCCGTGGACGAACCCGCATCAGGTCCCGGGCGCGAACCGTCCTGATCACCGCAGTCCTTGGAGTCACCGCCATGGCAGGCACCCTTCCCGCCACCGGGGCCGGCGCGGCCGCCGGGGAACCGCAGCGCCTCACCGTCGACCTCTCCGCCTCCGAGGGCCCCGTCATGCTGGGCGCCAACGGCGCGCTCTACGGACTCAGCGACGACGGCGTGCCCAGCGACGCCGCCCTCGCCCCGCTGAAGATCACCAGCATCTCGCAGAAGCCGGAGGGCGGCGCCCAGCACCCCAACGGCGACGCGCTCACCGTCTCGAAGTCGTTCTTCCGCAACGGCGGCGGCGAGATCAACGTGATGATGCAGGACATCTACGCGAAGTGGCCGTACGAGGATCTCGGCATCGACGACTACCTCCCCAAGGTCGACAGGATCGTCAAGGACATCGCGGCCGCCCCGAACAGCGACCGCTTCGTCTACGTCCCCTTCAACGAGCCGGACCAGATCTGGTACAAGCTCGACGTCGCCGACCAGACCCAGTACGAGAAGAACCGCGACCGGTTCTTCCGGGACTGGAAGACCGTGTACCAGCGCATCCGCGCCATCGACCCCGACGCGCGGATCGCCGGCCCCAACGAAGCCGCGTACCACACACGCCTGCTGAGGGACTTCCTCTCCTTCGCCCAGCGCGAGAACGTCCTGCCCCAGGTCATGACCTGGCACGAACTGGACTCCGGCTCACTGAGGGACTTCCAGGGCCACTACGACGCCTACCGGTCGCTCGAACGGCAGTTGGGCATCGCCCCACTGAAGATCAACATCGATGAGTACGCCAACCGCCGCGACCTCTCCGTCCCCGGCCAGCTGGTGCAGTGGGTCTCCATGTTCGAGAGGAACAAGGTGTACGCCAACCAGGCGTACTGGGACGCCGCCGGGAACCTGGACGGCAACGTCGTCCGCTCCAACATCCCCAACGGTGGCTGGTGGTTCTTCCGTTGGTACGCGGGCCTCACCGGCGACACCGTGAAGGTCACCCCGCCACGGGCCAACACCGTCGACACCCTCCAGGGCCTCGCCTCCCTCGACACCTCCCGCCGCCAGGCCCAGGTCCTGCTGGGCGGCTCGGCCGGTGACGCGGACGTCGTGGTCCGCGGGGTCCCTCGCTCCCTCTTCGGCCGTACGGTCACCGCGACCGTCGCCGAGGCCGCCTGGTCCGGCTACGAGGGGCAGCACGCCACGCCGCGCGTCCTGAGCCGCACGAAGGCGCGGGTCGCCGACGACGGCACGGTGACCGTCCCCCTGCGCGGCATGCACAGGATGTCCGCCTACCGGATCGTCCTCACCCCCGGGGGCTCCGGCACCCCGTCCGCCCCGGCCGTCCCCTGGACCGCCTCCTACGAGGCCGAGGACGCCGCCATCACCGACGGCAAGGTCTACACCCAGGGCACCGTCGCCAACGCCAACGGCTACGCCGCCTCCGGCACCAAGGACGTCGGCTCCCTCAACCAGCCCGGCAGCAAGGTCGACTTCACGGTGACGGTCCCCGAGGACGGCCGTTACGACCTGGCGATCCTCTACGGCAACCAGTCCGGCGGTCCCGCCACCCAGAAGCTGACCGTCGACGGCGGCGACCCCGTCACGGTCACCTACCCCTCCACGGAGAACTGGACCTACCGCGCCAAGAAGGACGTCCGCGTGGAGTTGTCGGCCGGCAGCCACACCCTGACCCTCGCCAAGGGCGCCGCCGAGGTCACCCTCGACCGGATCGACCTCACCGCCCGCACCGCGGCACCCGCCGCCTCCTACGAGGCCACGCTCGCCGACATCAGCGGCAGGCCGTCGTACGACTACTCCTCTTCGGCCGGCGTCGGCACCGGTGCCCTCGTCCTCGGCCCCGGCGACAGGGCGGTCTTCGACGTGTACGCCCCGCGCGACGGCTACTACCGGGTGGTGCCCCGGGCGTCGGCGCCGGTACGGCTCGCCCTGCACGGGCAGTCGGTGGCGGCGGTGCCCGGCCGTCCACTGAAGATGTACCTCGTCGCGGGCAACAACCGGATCGAGGCGACCGCCGAGCACTCCGCCGTGCGCTCCCTCGACGTCTCCGGTGACGGCTCGACCGACGGCGCCCTCTCCTACGGGGCCGCCGCCGCCACGCTCACCGGCGGGGCCAGGCTGGTCGACTCGGCGCATGCCTCCGCCGGCGCCTACATCGGCCGGCTCGGCAACAGCGCCGACAGCACAGCGGAGTTCACCGTGAACGCGCCCAGCGCCGGCCGCTACGTCCTGGTGGTCCACTACGCCCACAACGACCGCCGGGACAACGGCCACGCCTACAACACCGACATCATGTCCCGCACGGCGGACATCACCGTCGGCACCGGGGCCCCGCGGAAGGTCACCTTCAAGAACACCTGGAGCTGGGACGACTACTGGACCGTCGGCGTCCCCGTCGACCTGGGGAAGGGCGCCAACAAGGTGACCCTCGGCAACGCGAGCGCCTGGGCACCGAACATCGACCGCATCGAACTGGGCCGGGTCATCGGGTAGGCCGTTTTTTCCGGCTCGTGAATTCTGTGAGAAGTATTGACGCTGGTGGCCGGATCTTTATTATCCACTTGCTCGATACTTCGATCCGCGTTCGAAATTGCGAACGCATGCGAGGACGCGCCGCACCACCATTCGCACAGCCTCCGAGGAGCCGGCAGGGCCGCGCGCTCAGAAAAACGAGGTCCCCATGCACAGACTCAGCTTCAGCCGCAGACGTCCGTCCGCGGTCCTCGCCGCCGCGACCGCGACCATGGTCTCGTTGGCGGCGCTGCTGGTCGCCAGCCCGGCCGCCCAGGCGGCCACCAGCGGCGCCCTGCGCGGCGTCGGCTCCAACCGGTGTCTCGACGTGCCGGGCGCCAGCCAGACCAATGGCACCACCACCCAGATCTGGGACTGCTGGGGCGGGACCAACCAGCAGTGGACGCTGACGGACAGCAACCAGCTGACCGTGTACGGCAACAAGTGCCTGGACGTCCCGGGCCACGCCACCACGTCCGGGACCCGACCGGTGATCTGGGACTGCAACGGCGGTACGAACCAGCAGTGGCGGGTGAACACCGACGGCACGGTCGTCGGCGTGGAGTCCGGGCTGTGCCTGAGCGTCGTGGGTGCGGGTACCGCCAACGGCACCGCGGTGGAGATCGCGACCTGCAACGGCGGCAGCAACCAGAAGTGGACCGGCCTGTCCGCGAGCACCACGTGTGCTCTTCCGTCGACGTACAACTGGACCTCGACCGGCCCGCTCGCGCAGCCGGCGAACGGGTGGTACTCGGAGAAGGACTTCACCACCGTGACGTACCAGGGCAAGCACCTGGTCTACGGGACGTACGCCGACGCCAGCGGCTGGCACTCGATGGGCTTCGGCCCCTTCACGAACTGGTCCGACATGGCGACGGCCCCCCAGACCGCCATGAGCCAGGGCGCGGTGGCGCCCACGCTGATCTACTTCGCGCCCAAGAACATCTGGGTGATGGCCTCCCAGTGGGCCGGCGGCTGGAAGTTCAACTACCGCACGTCGAGCAACCCGGCCGACCCCAACAGCTGGTCCGCGCCGCAGGCGCTGTTCACCGGCGAGCTCCCCAAGACCGAGAGCTCCGTGGGCGCGCTCGACCAGACCCTGATCGCCGACGACCAGAACATGTACCTGTTCTTCGCCGGTGACAACGGCAAGATCTACAAGACGAGCATGCCGCTCGCGAACTTCCCGGGCAACTTCGGCTCGTCGTACACGACGGTCATCAGCGACACCGTGGACAAGGTGTTCGAGGCGCCGGAGGTCTACAAGGTCCAGGGCCAGAACCAGTACCTCATGATCGTCGAGGCGAGGGGCACGAACCAGGCCCGCTACTTCCGCTCGTACACCGCCACCAGCCTGAACGGTCCGTGGACCGTGCAGGCCGGCAGCGAGAGCGCCCCCTTCGCGGGCAAGGCCAACACCGGTGTCACCTGGACCAACGACATCAGCCACGGTGACCTGGTCCGCAACAACCCCGACCAGACCAAGACCATCGACCCCTGCAACCTGCAGTTCCTCTACCAGGGCAGGGGCGCCACCCCGAGCGGTGCCGACTACCTGACGTGGCCGTACCGGCCGGGTGTCCTCACCCTCCAGCGCTGACCCGCCTGATACGCACCGCCTGAAGGAACCCCAGCCGCACGTCGGCTGGGGTTCCCCCCTTTGGCGGCCGACGGGCGTCGGCGGTCATCCCGCCGTTCCGGCGATCTCCTTCGGCCGCGTGGGTTCGGCCCGGTCCGCCCCGTCGCCGTACCGGGAGCGCAGCTCCGACAGCACGCCGAACGCCGCCGCCGTCAGCGGCACCGACAGGAGCATGCCGAGGATGCCGGCGATGGAGGCGCCCGCGGTGAGCGCCAGCAGGATCGCCGCCGGATGCATCTGCACGGTCCGACTGTGGATCATCGGCTGGAGCACGTTCCCCTCCAGGATCTGCACCGCGAACACCACACCGACCGCCCACAGCGCCGTCACCAGCCCCCGGTCGGCGAACGCCACCAGGATCGCCACCGCGCCCGACAGGAACGCGCCGAGGTACGGGATGTACGCGCCGACGAACACCAGCGCGCCCAGTCCGACGGCACCCGGCACCTGGAGGATCAGCAGGCCGACGGCGATGCAGACACCGTCGATGAAGGCGATGATCGTCGTGCCCCGCATGAAGCCCTCGATCGCCTGGAAGGCGCGCCGGGCCATCACCTCCAGGGTCTCCCCGCGGCCGCGCGGCGCGAGGGAGTGCAGGGACGCGACCGCCTTGTCGGAGTCGCGGAGGAAGAAGAACATCAGCAGCAGCGCCAGGATCGCCATCGCGACGAACGAACTGACCGCGCTGACGCCGGTGAGCACCCCGGAGGCCGCCGTGCCGCCGAACTTCGACAGCAGTTCCTGGGCGTTCTTCGCGAGGTCGTCCAACGACGTCCCGGCGAACCCGAACTCGTCGCTCAGTGACTTCGCCGCGTCCCGCAGCGAGGAGATGATCTGGTCGCCGGTGTCGATGAGCGCCGCGACCACGATGTACGCGGCGCCGCCCATCACCACGACCACGGCCGCACAGGTCAGCCCGGCGGCGAGGGACTTGTTGAACCGCATCGCCACCAGCCGCCGGTAGAACGGCCCGAGCAGTGCCGTGCCGAGCAGCGCGAGCAGCACCGGTGTGACCGCCGTCTGGAACGTCACGCAGATCCACACGCCCACCGCGACGACACCGGTGACGAGCAGCGTCAGCGCGCTCCACACCGCGATGTGCCGCGCGGGCCCCGGCAGGAAACCACCGGCGCCGACCGGCGTCGCCGGGGCCGCCGCCGGTGGCGGCAGCTCCAGATGGCCGCCGCCGGTGGTCCGTATCGTCGTCCGCGTCCGGTGCAACGGTCTGCGCGCGGGACCGCCCCGCAGGCCCTGCCGTCCCCCGCGCACCCGGCGAGGGTCTCCCGTACGGCTGTTCATGCTTGGTCGTCTCCGCTCACTCAGGGGGTCGCGCACACCCCCTGAAGATCACGGGATGGCCGTGGCGCCATAGCGTAGACCCGGTGTCCGAACGGCCGCCGTCCGCCTACTCGTTGATCGGCAACGACGCCCCGTCCCGCAGGAACAGCGGGATGCGGTCCAGCGGCGCGTCGACGGTGACGGACGCGCCCCCGTCGTAGGTCTCCCCGGTCCACGCGTCGGTCCAGCGGGCGCCCGCGGGGAGATACGTCGTCCAGGTTGTCGCGCCCGCCTCCAGCACCGGCGCGACCAGTACGTCGGGGCCGAACAGATAGGCGTCGTCGACCGACCAGGCCCGCTCGTCCCCGGGGAACTCCAGGAACAGCGGGCGCATGACCGGGAGTCCCTGCTCGTGGGCCTCGCGCATGACCCGCAGGACGTACGGCTTGACGCGCTCGCGCAGCCGCAGATACCGCTCCAGGATCGCGCCGGCCTCCTCGCCGTACGACCAGACCTCGTTGGGGCCGCCGGTCATGGCCGGGCCCAGCGGCATGCCGGGCTCCCGGAAGCCGTGCAGCCGCATCAGCGGGGAGAACGCGCCGAACTGGAACCAGCGGACCATCACCTCGCGGTACGCCGGGTCGTCCGGGTCACCCCCGTGGAAACCGCCGATGTCGGTGTTCCACCAGGGAATACCCGACAGTGCGGTGTTCAGGCCCGCCGCGATCTGCCGGCGCAGGGTCGGGAAGTCGGTGCCGATGTCACCGGACCACAGGGCGGCCCCGTAGCGCTGACTGCCCGCCCACGCCGAGCGGTTGAGGGAGACGATCTCGTCCTCGCCGGCCGCCTTCAGCCCCTCGTAGAAGGTGCGGGCGTTCTCCGCCGGGTAGATGTTGCCGACCTCGAGGCCGGGGCCCGCCCAGTACCGCAGGTTCTCCTGGAAGCCCGGCTTCAGCTCCGGCTCGCAGGCGTCCAGCCAGAACGCCGTGATGCCGTACGGCTCCAGGTAGTTCTCCTTCACCCGCGCCCACACGAACTCACGGGCCCCGGGGTTCGTCGCATCGTAGAAGGCCACCTGGACCGTGGACGCGACCTCCTTGTCGGGCCAGTCGGCGTGGGCCGTCGGACCGTACTGCGTGCCGATGAAGTAGCCCCGCTGGTCCATCACGGGGTGGTTCTCCGACAGCGGCGACACCGACGGCCACACCGACACCACCAGCTTGATGCCCATCTCGGCCAGTTCGCTCACCATGGCCGCCGGGTCGGGCCACTCGCTCAGGTCGAACTTCCACTCGCCGAGGTGCGTCCAGTGGAAGAAGTCACACACGATCACATCGATCGGCAGACCCCGACGCTTGTACTCCCGTGCCACGGCGAGGAGTTCGTCCTGGGTGCGGTAGCGCAGCTTGCACTGCCAGAACCCGGCCGCCCACTCGGGCAGCATCGGCGTGCGGCCCGTCACCGCGCTGTAGCGGCGCTGCGCGTCGGCCGGCTCGCCCGCGGTGATCCAGTAGTCGATCTGCCGGGCCGAGTCCGCCACCCAGCGCGTCCCGTTGCCCGCCAGCTCGACCCGGCCGATCGCCGGGTTGTTCCACAGCAGGGTGTAGCCGCGGCTGGACGTCAGCACCGGGATGCCCACCTCGGCGTTGCGCTGCACCAGGTCGAGGACCATCCCCTTCTGGTCCAGCCGCCCGTGCTGGTGCTGGCCCAGGCCGTAGAGCTTCTCGTCGTCGTAGGCGGCGAAACGCTGCTCCAGACGGTGGTGGCCGTTGCCGACCGCCGTGTAGAGGCGCGAGCCCGGCCACCAGAAGTGGGCGCGCGCCTCGGACAGCAGTTCACGGCCGTCGGCGGTACGGGTGAACCGGACCAGGCCCTCGGTGCTGACCTCGACGGTGAGTGCGCCGACCGTCAGCCGTCCCCGCCCCTCCTCGATCTTGACGCTGCTCTCGGTGCTCTCCGCCTCGTCGAGCAGGGCGCCCGGCAGTCCGTCGAGGATCGGGCCGCCCAGCCGGGCACGGACCCGGACCGCGTCCGGGCCCCAGGGCTCGATCCGCAAGGTCTCCTGGCGTCCGCTCCACTCCAGGGCGCCGTCCCGCTCACGGAACGTGCCGACGGTGGGGGAGGACTGGGCGAGGCTGACCGCGCCCGTCGGGGTCTGGTTCTCGGCAGACAGGTTCACGAGACGGCTCCTGGGAGGAGGAAGTGGCGGCACGCCCGGCGTGACGGCGACTGCCGGGGGACGGGGGTGAGGGGGCATGGGCGGGGAGCGCAGGGCCGACCACCCGGACGACGGGCGGGTCGGGGGACGACGTGCGGGACGAGGGCAGGACGGCGGGCGGGGTCGGGGGCGCCGGACGACCGGAGGGCGGGGGCGGGGCGGAATCGGAGTGCGGAGGACGGGCGGTGGGGGTGGCAGCCGGCCTGCGGAGGACGGGCGGTGGGGGTGGTAGCTGGCCTGCGGAGGACGGGCGGTGGGGGTGGCAGCCGGCCTGCGGAGGACGGGCGGTGGGGGTGGCAGCCGGCCTGCGGGAGCCGGTTCCCGCAGGCCATGTCCCGGCCCCGGTCTCAGCCGCCGCCGGAGAGCGGTCCCGTGCTCGCGCGGACCGTCAGCTCGGGGGTGAGCAGCACCACTTCGTCCGTCTCCCGCCCGTCGAGCTTGGCGACCAGTTGCTCCACGGCCCGCCGTCCCATCTCCTGGGCGGGAATGGCGACCGAGGTCAGCCGTACCGACGCCTGCATGGCGACCTGCTCGGGGCAGACGGCGATCACCGAGACGTCCTCGGGCACCGCCCGGCCCTGCTGGCGCAGCAGCGCGAGCAGCGGCTCGACCGCGGACTCGTTCTGCACGACGAACCCCGTGGTGCCCGGTCGTTCGTCGAAGATCCGGGCCAGGGTCGCGGCCATGGCGTCGTAGCCGCCCTCGCAGGGCCGGTGCAGCACCCGCAGCCCCAGTTCCCGTGCGCGGGACCGCAGCCCGTCGAGGGTGCGCTCGGCGAAGCCGGTGTGCCGCTCGTACACCGCGGGGGCCTCGCCGATGACGGCGATCTCGCGATGGCCCAGCATCGCCAGGTGCTCCACGCACAGCGCGCCCGTCGCCCCGAAGTCGAGGTCGACGCAGGTCAGGCCGGTGGTGTCGGCCGGCAGTCCGATGAGCACCGACGGCTGGTCGGTGTCGCGCAGCAGCGGCAGGCGTTCGTCGTTCAGCTCGACGTCCATCAGGATCATCGCGTCGGCGAGCCCGCTGCCGGTGACCCGGCGCACCGCGTCGGGACCCTCCTCGCCGGTGAGCAGCAGCACGTCGTAGCCGTGGGTACGGGCCGTGGTCGCCACCGCGATGGCGATCTCCATCATCACGGGGACGTACATGTCCGTCCGCAGCGGGACCATCAGCGCGATGATGTTGGACTTGCTGCTCGCCAGGGCGCGCGCCCCGGCGTTCGGGTGGTAGCCCAGCTCCTGGATGCTCCGTTCGACCCGCTGGCGGGTGCCGGCGGAGATGGACCGCTTGCCGCTGAGGACATAGCTCACCGTGCTCGCCGAGACTCCGGCGTGCTGGGCGACCTCGGCGAGGGTGACCATCCAGCTCTCCAAGCGTGTTTAAGCGCTTCGACGGCGCGTTGGATCCATACAGGTGGATGTGAGGGTGGCTCGACAGTAGCTCGGAGGTGGATGCGTGTCCATAGGTTGTCGAAGCGCTTCGATTCATCGCTGGGCGCCCCGAGGTGCGGGGGAGGATGTCGTACGGCGGGTGCGGGGCCCGCGGGGGTTTGTCGCGCAGTTCCCGCGCCCCTTCCCGGGCGGCCCCTGTTCGAGAGGCGCCGCATTTCTCAGCTTAGGGCCGGGCGACTGCTTTCGGCCGGGAGGTGGCCAGGAGTGGCCGACGGGGCGGCGAGGCGGTACTCGGCCACCATCCGGTGAACGCGGGCGCGAGGGGTGGCGGGGGGCGTCCGGATCGGGTACCAACGATCGGGTAGCACCCATCGGTAACCAATCAGGTACTCATCCGGTACAAGATCCCGATTCGCGGCGAGGTGAGCCTCATGTCCGCACCACCCCTCAAGAAACCCGTCGTCACCGAACGTGAGGCCCGCCAGGTGGCGGAGGCCGCCCGCGAGCGGGACTGGCGCAAGCCCAGCTTCGCCAAGGAACTGTTCCTGGGCCGGTTCCGCCTCGACCTCATCCACCCCCACCCGCTGCCCACCGACGAGGCCGTCCGGCGCGGTGAGCAGTTCCTGACCAAGCTCCGCGAGTTCTGCGAGACGAAGGTCGACGGCGCCCTCATCGAGCGCGAGGCCCGGATCCCCGACGAGGTGATCAACGGCCTCAAGGAACTCGGCGCCCTCGGCATGAAGATCGACCCCAAGTACGGCGGCCTCGGCCTCACCCAGGTGTACTACAACAAGGCGCTGGCCCTGGTGGGCTCGGCCAGCCCGGCGATCGGCGTGCTGCTCTCCGCGCATCAGTCGATCGGCGTACCGCAGCCGCTGAAACTGTTCGGCACCCCCGAGCAGAAGCAGAAGTTCCTGCCGCGCTGCGCCCGCACCGACATCAGCGCCTTCCTCCTCACCGAGCCCGACGTCGGCTCGGACCCGGCCCGGCTCGCGACGACCGCGGTGCCCGACGGGGACGACTACGTCCTCGACGGTGTGAAGCTGTGGACCACCAACGGCGTCGTCGCGGACCTCCTCGTCGTGATGGCCCGGGTGCCGAAGAGCGAGGGCCACAAGGGCGGCATCACCGCCTTCGTCGTGGAGACGGACTCGCCGGGCGTCACCGTCGAGAACCGCAATGCCTTCATGGGCCTGCGCGGCATCGAGAACGGCGTCACCCGCTTCCACCAGGTCCGGGTCCCGGCGGCGAACCGCATCGGCCCCGAGGGCGCAGGCCTGAAGATCGCGCTGACCACCCTCAACACCGGCCGACTGTCGTTGCCCGCGTCCTGCGTGGCCGCCGGCAAGTGGTGTCTGAAGATCGCCCGCGAGTGGTCGGCGGCCCGTGAGCAGTGGGGCAAGCCGATCGCCGACCACGAGGCGGTGGGCGCCAAGATCAGCTTCATCGCGGCCACCACGTTCGCCCTGGAGGCGGTGCTCGACCTCTCCTCGCAGATGGCCGACGAGGACCGCAACGACATCCGGATCGAGGGCGCCCTCGCCAAGCTCTTCGCCTCCGAGATGGGCTGGCGCATCGCCGACGAGCTGGTCCAGATCCGCGGCGGCCGGGGCTTCGAGACCGCCGAGTCCCTGAGGGCGCGCGGCGAACGTGCCGTCCCCGCCGAGCAGATGCTCCGCGACCTGCGGATCAACCGCATCTTCGAGGGCTCCACGGAGATCATGCACCTGCTGATCGCCCGCGAGGCCGTCGACGCCCACCTGTCCGTGGCCGGAGACCTGATCGACCCCGAGAAATCCCTCTCCGACAAGGCCAGGGCGGGCGCGAACGCGGGCGTCTTCTACGCCAAGTGGCTGCCGAAACTGGTCGCCGGTACGGGACAGCTCCCGCGCGCCTACGCCGAGTTCCACCCGGCGGGGCACCCCGACCTCTCGGCCCACCTGCGCTACGTCGAGCGCTCCGCCCGCAAACTGGCCCGCTCCACCTTCTACGCCATGTCCCGGTGGCAGGGACGGATGGAGACCAAGCAGGGCTTCCTGGGCCGGATCGTCGACATCGGAGCCGAACTGTTCGCGATGAGCGCGGCCTGCGTACGGGCCGAGCTGCTGCGCACCACGGAGGGACACGGCCGCGAGGCGTACCAGCTCGCCGACGTCTTCTGCCGGCAGTCCCGCCTCCGGGTCGAGGAGCTCTTCGGCCGGCTGTGGAGCAACACCGACGACGTCGACCGCAAGGTGGTCAAGGGCGTGCTCGGGGGCGCGTACGAGTGGCTCGAGCAGGGTGTGGTCGACCCCTCCGGCGAAGGCCCGTGGATCGCGGACGCGACACCGGGCGCGAGCGAGAGGGAGAACGTCCACCGCCCCGTTCGCTGAGCCTCCTCCCGCGGAACCCACCGTCGCCCCGCTCCGCCGTCTCGCTGTTTGCCGCGCTCACCGCACGAGCCGACAATCGAAGAGGACGGCGGACGGGGCGACGGCGCCGAGGTGATGCTGCGATGTCCGAACTGGGCATGAACTCCCTCACGCACAAGATCATGCGCGCGGGCGAGGGCCGGATACTGCGCCGACTGCACCGGATCGCCGACGAGGTCGCCTCGGTCGAGGAGGACTTCACGGCCCTGGAGGACACCGGACTGCGCGCCCTCACCGACGAGTACCGACAGCGCCTGGCCGACGGCGAGACCCTCGACGACCTGCTGCCGGAGGCCTTCGCCACCATGCGGGAGGCCGCCCGCCGCACCCTCGGCATGCGCCCCTTCGACGTCCAGGTCATGGGCGGCGCGGCCCTCCACCTCGGCAATATCGCCGAAATGCAGACGGGCGAGGGAAAGACCCTGGTGGCCACCCTTCCGGTCTATCTCAACGCCCTCACCGGAGAAGGCGTCCACGTCGTCACCGTCAACGACTACCTGGCCCGCCGGGACGCCGAGTGGATGGGAAAGGCGTATGAGTTCCTCGGCCTGACCGTGGGCGTTCTCCGCTCCGAATCGACCCCGGACGAACGCCGGGCGGCGTACGCGTGCGATGTCACCTACGGCACGAACACCGAGTTCGGGTTCGACTATCTGCGCGACAACATGGCCTGGTCGAGAGCCGAACTCGTGCAGCGCGGCCACCACTTCGCGATCGTCGACGAGGCCGACTCCATCCTCATCGACGAGGCCCGCACCCCGCTGATCATCTCCGGCCCGGCCGACCGGGCCACCCACTGGTACGAGGCCTTCGCGACCCTCGTCGGCCCGATGAGAGGCGTCGAGATCCAGGAGGAACGCTTCACCCGCCCCGCCGACAAGGAACGGCTGGAGCGGCTGCGCGCGGGCCACCACTACGAGTACGACCCGCGCAAGCACACGGTCGCGATCCTCGACCCGGGCGTCGAGTACGTCCAGGACCAGCTGGGCATCGACAGCCTCTACGAGTCCGACCACACCACCCTCATCGGGCACCTCAACAACGCCCTGAAGGCCAAGGAGCTGTTCAAGAGGGACCAGCAGTACGTCGTCATCGACGGCGAGGTCCTGATCGTCGACGAGCACACCGGCCGCATGCTGCCCGGCCGCCGCTACAACGAGGGCCTCCACCAGGCGATCGAGGCCAAGGAGGGCGTGTCGGTCAAGGCCGAGAACCAGACCCTCGCCACCATCACCCTGCAGAACTTCTTCCGCCTCTACGACAAGCTCTCCGGCATGACCGGCACGGCCATGACGGAGGCCGCGGAGTTCCACCAGATCTACGACCTGGGCGTCGTCCCCGTCCCCACCAACCGGCCCCTGATCCGCGAGGACCGGCCGGACCTGATCTACCGGACCGCCGAGGCCAAGTTCGCGGCGGTCGTCGACGACATCGCGGAGCGGCACGCCAGGGGCCAGCCGGTGCTGGTCGGCACCACCACCGTCGAGGTCTCCGAGGCGCTCTCCGCCCGCCTGAGCGAACGCCGTATCCCGCACCAGGTCCTCAACGCCAAGAACCACCGGCGCGAGGCCATGATCGTCGCCCAGGCGGGACGCAGGGGAGCGGTGACGGTCGCCACGAACATGGCGGGCCGGGGCACCGACATCATGCTCGGCGGCAACCCGGAGGCCCTGGCCCGGGCCGCGCTGCCCGACGACGCGGACGAGGAGGAGCGCCGTACGGTCCTCGACCGGATCACCGCCGAGGTGGCTGCCGAACACACCGAGATCACCGAACTCGGCGGTCTCTACGTCCTCGGCACCGAACGCCACGACGCCCGCCGCATCGACCACCAGCTGCGGGGCCGCTCCGGCCGCCAGGGCGACCCGGGGGAGTCCCGCTTCTACCTCTCCCTCCAGGACGACCTGATGCGGCTGTTCCAGGCCCAGCTCGTCGAACGCGTCATGGCCGCGACGCACGTGCCCGAGGACGTCCCCATCGAGAACAGGATCGTCACCCGTGCCGTCGCCTCCGCCCAGGCCCAGCTGGAGCGCCAGCACTTCGAGTCCCGCAAGGACGTACTCAAGTTCGACGAGGTACTCAACCGCCAGCGCCGGCTGATCTACGCCCAGCGCCGCCGCGTGCTGGAGGGCGAGGACCTGCGCGGCCAGATCCTCCACTTCATGGAGGACACCGTCGAGGCGTACGTCGCCGCCGAGACCGCCGAGGGCTTCCCGGAGGAGTGGGACCTGAACGCCCTGTGGCGGGCGCTCGGGGAGCTCTACCCGGTCGGGCTCATGATCGAGGACCTGGCCCGGGAGCACGGCGGCCGCGGCAACCTCACCGCCGACGACCTGGTGACGGCCCTGACGGACGACATCCGCGCCCGCTACGCCGAGCGCGAGGCCGAGCTGGGCAGGCAGACCCTGCGCGACCTGGAACGCCGGGTGGTGCTGTCCGTCCTGGACCGCACCTGGCGCGAGCACCTCTACGAGATGGACTACCTCCGCGACGGCATCGGTCTGCGCTGGACCCTGGGCCGCGAGCCGATCATCGAGTACGAGCGCGAGGGCTTCGACATGTTCGTCGCCATGACCGACGCGATCAAGGAGGAGTCCGTCGGCTTCGTCTTCAACCTCGACATCGCCTCCGGCGGCCTCGCCCCCACCCGGGACGAGAACGCCCTCCACTTCACGGCCCCGACCGTCGACACGGCGGAGGGCGTGGTGGAGGGCGCCCGGAGGGCCTAAGAACTCCTATCGCAATGACTTCAGGCGTCTCCAGCAGATGAGTGCGCATCCGAGGGTGAGGAAGGCTTCGTGGATGTCGTCGCGTATCTCCCAG
>NZ_JBVIDX010000015.1:0-207500 GCF_055572155.1 Streptomyces sp. NPDC030814 | reverse complement strand
CGACGACCCGACAGGCCACCACTCCCACGGAACCACCACTCCTATCCCCGACCAGCGGAAACGCGTCGATCACCTCCGGAAAGACAACAGCTTCTGAGTACAGATACTCAGACAGCTTGGTTGCAGTTGCGGATGAGGCACGTGAGCGGGAGCGCTACGGTATCCCCCGATAACTGGGTCGATGACAGCGCAGATACAGCGCCGCACGAAAATCGGGGAGGGCGCCACCCATGGCGTGGGACGAGTGGGAGCAGCTCAAGTCCGCTGCCGCCGAGCGACAGTCGACGCACATGAAGATCAATCACGTGGCCCCAGAGCCGGGAATCGGTGGACCCGACGGCAGTGCTCCCACGACCGGAACGCTGAGGTCGGACAAGGCCACATGGTCCAAGGCGGGCGTAGAAGTGGGCAGCCTGCAGGAGAGCATCGGTAAAGCGCTGAGGAAGCTGGGTGAAGGGCAGACCGGCATTAGCGAGGCGACAGGTATCCAGACTGCTGCCGCTCAGAAGACCGTGTACGAGTCTTGGGAACGCCGTGTGACGGACATCAGCGATCTGTGCGGCGGGCTCGCAGCGGTACTGGAGAAGACAGGCAACGATCAACTGCGGACCGACCAGGCCATTGAGGCAGAAATCGCCAAGCTGAAGTCCAGTTCCGACTCGGTCAAGGGCCGGTGACGGCGATGGACCACAAGACTCTCAGGGGCCTGAAGCCCTCTGACTACGCAGAAGCCGCCGATGGTTATCGAACTGTCAGTGACATGGCCAGTACAGCCAAGGAGCGTATTGACACTCAGATTGTCAGAGCCATGCGAAAGGCCAACGAAGGCGAGGCAGCGGACGCCGCCCAAAAGCAGTTGCGGAAACTGTCACAAAACTTTCACTACACGCAGATCGAGTGTGGCCTGATCAGCGGAGTCCTCAACGCTTTTTCGGCCGAGATTTCTGTCCCCAGAAAAAACTTGATCGAGGCGCTGGAGGAAGCTGTTGAGCTGGGTTTCTCCGTCGACTCGAACGGCAACGTGACATATCCAGCTGGCGGCAAGAGTGAAATGACCGGGGAAAAGTACCCCGGAGGCACAGCCATAGGTAACAACGGATTGTTGAACCCCTCCAATAGCCCAGCTCTTCGAGGACCTGATGTCAATGGCTTACTCACCGGGACAGGGCCGGAACTGCGCGTCCCCAACCCTCGGGCAGCAAAGGCGCAGGACATCGCCGACCGCATCGCCCATGCTCTGCGAGAAGCCAATGACATCGACCGAGAGTACAGCGAGGCACTGAAGAAACTGAAGGCCACCAAGGGCCTGGCAGTCAACACCAAGACGTGGGCGGACGTGGCATCCGACGTCGACTCGGTGAGCTCAGTTGCAAGTGATTACATCAAGGATCAAATCCCACTGGAAAAGTCGCCTGCCGAGCGCAAAAAGTGGTGGGACGGCCTGAGTGATGAAGAGCGAGCAGAATACAGAATCGCCTTTCCGGAAATCATCGGAAACTTGGATGGTGTTCCTTCTGTAGTGCGCGACGATGCCAACCGGGAGAACATTCGACTTCTCATCGCGCAACTGGAAGGAGGGACCGATGAAGCGTCCAAAGAAAAGCTCGACGGGCTAAAAGGTATTCAGAACAAGCTAAACTCGGGAAGTCAGCCACCGATGTTTCTCCTGGGAGTTGGTCTTGAGGGAAACGGAAGGGCGATCGTCGCCTTTGGGAACCCCGACACGTCGAAGAATGTCTCGGCTTATGTGCCTGGACTGGGGACTAAACTCGATGGCGATTTTGCAAATGGCACGGTTAAGCGAGCGTTTGATACTGCCAAGGGTGCTCAACAGATCGATCCTTCCTCGTCTGCGATCGTATGGCTCGGGTACGATGCCCCGCAAACTCTAGATGTGATGACGGCGGACGATGCCGAGCGGGGTGCTCCTGCATACAACAGTTTCCTGGGTGGAATTTCGGCCACCAATGACCACGCAGACCCCCACGTCACGGCGATTGGACATTCCTATGGCTCCAGACTCGTGGGGGCTGCCACGCAGGAACCGGGCGGTATTCCAGGGGCCGATGACATCATTCTTGTCGGCAGCCCTGGCGTCGGCGTTGACAAGGCAGAAGATCTAGGCGTGGGCAAGGGGCACGTCTGGGTGGGAGCGGCTGAGAACGACATCGTCACCAAGCTCCCTTCTGGGGGTGAAGCTGCAGCGTTCTTCGCAGGCGGGCTGCTTGGCGGGTATCTGTGGGGCGACATTGCTGATCAGGGCGACGACGATATCTGGTTTGGAAAGGACCCGGCAAGTGAAGCATTCGGCGCCAATAGATTCCAGACCATGCCCGGACCTGAGTTGGTCCAGCCTGTGGTCCCAGATGTGCTGGACTCGAAGATCACCCTTGAGGCCCACAGTAACTACTTCACGCCGGAGGAAGGGAAGGATCGGATTTCCGCAGGGAACATTGCTGCCATTGTCGCAGGGCAGCCGGGATACGTAACGAGGGAAGCGCCACGATGATGAAAAGGATGGCTATTGTTGTTGCAGTGATGCTCCTTACCGGATGTGGCCTGACCGGTACTACGCCGTCGAGCACGGGAGGTAAAGTGAAAATGAACATGCAAGAGGCCGCCGATCGAGCGGACTCCATTCTCGATGAGGCGTTCGCTGCCATAAAGCCTCCCGTTCGGTGGACGCATACCTACTCGATGCCGGGGGATTGCTATGTGGACCGTGATCGTGCCGTCATGACGATCATTTCGGCCAAACGGCGCGGCAGCTTTCTGGGCGTGCTGGAGCGCCACTGGAAGAGCAAGGGATACAAGTTCATCACGGCTAGCGAGAACGGGTTGTCAGCCCATTTCAGGACTCAGGATGACTTTCAGCTTCAGGTCCTTATCGGAATCAACGGGCAGGCCCATCTCAGCGTAACGACTCCGTGCGTGGAGAAATCCGAGGTTGCCTCGCCGACTAGCAAGCCGAACGGACCGGATTACTCACAACAGGAGCTACCGCCTCCAAATGTCCATTCGGACTTCTGGTCGTCCAGTGGTTACTGAGCTCTTTCAGCGTTGCCGCTCCAGCGTGAGGACGGCAGCGGCGATTGAGGGTCATTCGATTCGGGCTGCAGCGGGACCGGCGGAAGATGCGCCAGGACTTCAGCCGTGCGACGCCGCGCTCGACCGGGGCCCGGGCTGCGGACAGCGCGCGGTTGACGGTTTGCTGGGTCGGTGT
The DNA here is from genome assembly GCF_055572155.1 of Streptomyces sp. NPDC030814. Classification (NCBI taxonomy): domain Bacteria; kingdom Bacillati; phylum Actinomycetota; class Actinomycetes; order Kitasatosporales; family Streptomycetaceae; genus Streptomyces; species Streptomyces sp. NPDC030814. The sequence goes on along the minus strand of NZ_JBVIDX010000015.1, from coordinate 204,277 downwards.
GAGCTCGCGGCCCGGCGGGCGTCTGAGGAGTTTCGTCACCCATGAGCCGACTCCCATATAAGCCCGGTCAGCGAGGACTGGGACACCTTGGCGTTCACAGATCCGGATGATCCGGTGGTTGCGCGCCGCCGTCAGGTCGTGGGCGTGGCCGGGGAGTGCGGGATCCACAGCAGCCGGCCGTCTGGATCGGTGACCATCTGCACGTTCACCCCGTGTCGGTGGTGTTTGTGGGAGTAGTCGGCTCGGCTGTCGCCGACCCGGTCGCACTCCGCGAGGGTGCCGTCCAGCAGGACGTACTCTGGGTCGGCTTCACGCAGGGCACGGAGCAGGCCGGGCGCGCGGTCGGCGAGCAGGTCGATGACAGCGGCCGTGTAGGCGTGGGCGGTGCCGACGGACATGCCGAACCCGGCCGGGATCTGCGTCAGGGTGTCGTGCCGACGCAGGTACACCAGAGCAACGAACGCACGTTGGTGCGGCGGGAGCTTGCAGCGGCGGTCACCCTCGCGGGTGACGATGAGCATGGTGACCCACCCCACGAGCCTGTGAGGCAGGTCGAGCGCGGCAGAATACGGAACCAACGCAACTCCTGTGCCTGTGGGTTGAGACTTCGAACACCTCCCCCAACGGCACGTGAGTTTCGTGCGTTGCGCACACCGCCAGCGTCACCCGATCAGTGGCCGAGCTGCAAACGCTCAGTAACCCGCGCCAAGGCCGTCGCGACCGAGTTGCGGGTAGAGACGAGGCCATGAATGGTGCACAAGGTTAATCTTGTGGCACTATCACTCCATGACTGAGATCGCGATCAGCGCAGCCCGCTCCCAGCTCGGCGACCTCGTCCGCCGGGCTGCCCACGGGCGGGAGACCATCGCCCTCACCGATCATGGTCATGTGGCAGCGCTGCTCGTCTCGCCTCAGGTGATAGAGGATCTCGAAGATGCTCTGGCTGTCGCCGACTATCAGCGGCGTAAGGCCGAGGGGGCGATCGAACCCGGCATTCCCATGGCAGAGGTGCGCGCGCGGCTGGGGCTCGAACAGAAGTGACCTATGAGATCACCTTCGATCCGCACGCCCTCAACGCCGCGGCCCGATTCCTTCAGGACGACCCCAACGGTCTCGCTCTGGTCCTCGACACCATCGACAAGTTGGCCCACGACCCACGTCCCGCAGGATCGACCCCGTACGGGTCTTCTGACATTCGTCGCTTGCGTATCGGTGACTATCGGGTTCTGTACGTCATCGATGACGGCGTCATCCGGATCTTGGTGACTCATCTGGGGCGCACCCCGTAGTAGTCGGCGTTCCGCCTCACCCCAGCCCCTTCGTCAACGTGTACTCCGTAACCCCCGGCGGATAGTCCGGGATCACGCACGCCACCTCGTAGCCCAGCTTCTTGTAGAAGTCGGGGGCCTGGAAGTCCCAGGTCTCCAGGCGGGCCGCCCGGCAGCCCCGTTCGTCGTGGGCCATGCGTTCCGCGTCCGACAGCAGGCGGGTGCCCAGGCCGGAGCCCCGGGCGGTTTCGTCGACCCAGAGGTACGTGACATGGAGCCAGGTCGCCCACGTGTGGCCGACGAGGCCGCCGACCAGCGTCCCCGCGTCGTCGACCGCCCAGACGTGCAGAGGTGTCTCCCGTTCTTCAGGGGTGCTGCGCAGCTTCCGTAGGACCGGGGAGGCCGCCGTGTTGGTGGCCCTCAGTCGGGAATGCAGCAACTGGGCTCGATCTTTGTCGACTTCTGTCTCGATTCGAAACATGCGGCACACCATAAACGCGTTCGCCAACCAGTTCTGCAAATCACCTTCCGCTCCTGCCCTCCGGCCCTACTCTGATGGACAGTGCCGGTGGGGGCCGGTGCTGATCAGGGGGCGAGACAAGTCGGGTACGACGCCCGGAGTGGGGGTAGCGGTTCAGCACGGCGGCGGCCGTGTGGCTGCGGCGCCCCGTCCCAGGTGTCAACCGGGGAACCTTCCGGGCGTCGTACCCGCGCCGGTCGTCCCCCGACCAGTGGGGGTTTCAGTGGTTCGCATCCGAGTCCTGGTCGTTGACGACCACCGTATCTTCGCCGAGTCGCTCGCCGCGGCTCTCGCCGCCGAGCCCGACGTCGACGTGTCCGCGGCCGGCAGCGGCCCCGCCGCGCTGCGCTGTCTGGAACGCGCGGCGGCGGAAGGGCGGAAGTTCGACGTGCTGCTCGTCGACGCCGATCTGGGCGGGCATGGTCAGCCGCCCGCCGTGCGTCCAGGCCACCACCTGGGCGCGACAGGTGCCGCCCCCGGGTACAGCCCCGGGCGGGGGCCCGTCGCCGCCGTCTCCGGGCCGGTCCCCGTACGGGACGGAGGCGAGGACGGGCTCGTCGACGGCATATCCCTCGTCGCCGGGGTGCGGTCGGGGCAGCCGACCGTACGGACCGTCGTGCTCGCCGAGAAGGACGACCCGCGCCGGGCCGCGCTCGCGCTCCAGGCCGGAGCCTCCGGATGGGTCGCCAAGGACTGCTCGCTCTCGCGGCTGCTCACCGTCATCCGCGGAGTGCTGCGCGACGAGACACATCTGCCGCCCGCCCTCCTCACCGGCGTACTGCGCGAACTGACCGCCGCCCGCAAGCACCGCACGGAGAGTGAGCGGCTCGTCGAGTCCCTCACACCACGTGAGCGTGAAGTGCTTCGGTGCATGGTGGCCGGGCTGGGGCGCAAAGCCGTCGCCGAGCGCCTGTTCCTGTCGCCCCACACCGTCCGCACCCATATGCAGAACGTCCTCGGCAAGCTGGGCGTCCACAGCACCCTCGCCGCCGTCGCCCTCGCCCGCCGCGCCGGCGTGGGGCCCGCCGACCTAACCGGGGATGTTGTCGAACGGGGCGGTCAACTGGCGTAGCAGCCCCGCCAGTTCACCTCGCTGGGCCCGTGACAGCTCGGCCAGGATCGCTCGTTCCTGGTCGAGGAGTCCGGCGAGCGCCTGGTCCGCCCGGTCCCGGCCCTCGTCCGTCAGCCGGACGAGCACGCCCCGACGGTCAGTGGGGTCCGGCAACCGCTCGACCAGGCCCTTCTTCGCCAGGCGGTCGATGCGGTTCGTCATCGTGCCCGAGGTCACGAGCGTCTGCGTGAGCAATTGGCCCGGGGAGAGCTGATACGGCGTACCCGCGCGCCGCAGCGCCGTCAGTACGTCGAACTCCCACGGCTCCAGCTGATGCTCGGCGAATGCCAGTCTGCGCGCACGGTCCAGGTGCCGGGCCAGCCGGCTCACCCGGCTGAGTACTTCTAGCGGCTCCACGTCGAGGTCGGGGCGCTCCCGGCGCCACGCTGCGACCAGCCGATCGACCTCGTCCTCCATGGCGATCAGTGTAGTGGTTGTGTCGATGTGAAGTCTCTTGGAGTCAAGATGATTGATATCGATAATCTTGACGTCGAGATAATCTTCGGCGACAGTGGATGTCTGCCGGGCGTACGGCCGTGAACGGCGACGGTGAACGGCTTCCGGCGGCGTAAGGAGTTACGAGGAGGTAGCCCGCCCATGCCCGCCACCACTCCCACCTGGGATCCCCAGCAGTACCTGCGCCACGCCGGCCACCGCGCCCGCGCCTTCGTCGACCTGCTCGCCCAGGTGCCCGAGCCGCCCGGCGACCGCCCCCGCATCGCCGACCTCGGCTGCGGCCCCGGCAATGTCACCCGCCTGCTCGCCGACCGCTGGCCCGGCGCGCACATCACCGGATACGACAACTCGCCCGAGATGCTCGACAGGGCGCACGTCGAGTACGAGGGGGCCATGCCGGGCGGCGGCCGCATCGACTTCGCCGCCGTCGACGTCCGCACCTGGGTGCCTCCGGAGCCGTACGGCCTGATCGTCAGCAACGCGACCTTCCAGTGGGTGCCCGGGCACCTCGACCGGTTCCCGGTCTGGGTGGACGCCCTCGTACCGGGCGGCACCTTCGCCTTCCAGGTGCCCGGCAACTTCGACTCGCCCAGCCACCGCCTCATGCGGGAACTCGCGCGGTCCGACCGGTGGCGGGACCGGCTCGGCGAGACGCTCCGCCACGACGACGCGGTCCATGCGCCCACCGTGTATCTGGCCGCGCTCGCCGACCTTGGCTGCGAGGTCGACGTCTGGGAGGCGACGTACGTCCACCTCCTCCAGGGCGAGGACCCCGTGCTCGACTGGGTCAAGGGGACGGGACTGCGGCCGATCCTCACGGAACTCGGGGAGGCGGCCGCCCCCTTCGTCACCGAGTACCGGGCCGCCCTCCGTGAGGCATACCCGGCCACGCCTCACGGTACGGCCTTCCCCTTCCGCCGCATCTTCGTCGTCGCGCGCAAGCCAGGGGGTGAGAGCTAGTCAGGGGCTGCCTCTGCGGGGTGCCTCTCCGCTTCGCCCTCGCAACGCGCCGGGCTGAGGTCCCGCAGTGGATGTTGTGCAGAATATTGACGGCCGATAGGTGTGCGCCTACCTTCGCGGTGTTCCTCCCTCGTTCCCCTCGCTCCAGGGAGACCCGCATGCCCCCGTCCCCCCTCTCCAACCCCCCCGACCCCGCCGAGCCGGCCACGCCACCCCAGACGCTCGAACAGGCCGAGCGGGCCCGGCAGTTGCGCCGCGTCGCGCTGTCCGGGCTGCTCGGCACCGCCGTCGAGTTCTACGACTTCCTCGTGTACGGCACGGTCGCCGCGCTCGTCTTCGGCCAACTGTTCTTCCCGGGCGCCGACCCCGCCGTCGGCACCATCGCGGCGTTCGGCACCTTCGCCGCCGGATACGTCGCCCGGCCGCTCGGCGGCATCGTGTTCGGACACTTCGGTGACCGGCTCGGCCGCAAGTCGATGCTGCTGCTGACCATGGGCCTCATGGGCGGCGCCAGCTTCCTCATCGGACTGCTGCCCACCTACGAGACCATCGGCGTCTGGGCCCCGGTCCTCCTCATCACCCTGCGCGTCCTCCAGGGCATCGCCATCGGCGGTGAGTGGGGCGGCGCCACCCTCATGGTCGTCGAACACGCCGGCGAGAAGCGACGCGGCCTGTGGTCGAGCTTCACCCAGATGGGAGCACCGCTCGGCTCCCTGATGTCCTCGCTCGTCGTCACCCTCGTCGTCGCCATGCCCCGTGACCAGTTCGCGGCCTGGGGCTGGCGCGTCCCGTTCCTGCTCAGCGTCGTCCTGCTGGCCGTCGGCCTGTTCGTCCGCCTCAAGGTCGTCGAGAGCCCGCTCTTCGCCGCGGTCAAGAAGGACCGGGCCGAATCGCGGATGCCGCTGCTCGACGTACTGCGCCGGCCCCGCGCCCTGGTGCTGGCCGCCTGCGTCGGTATCGGCGCGTTCACCGCGCAGTCCCTGCTCACCAGCTACCTCATCGCCTACGCCACCGGCATCGGCTACGCCCGGCCGCAGGTCCTCACTGCCCTCACCGTCTCGGCGTCCGTCGCGCTGGTCGTCCTGCCCGCCGCGTCCGCGCTCTCCGACCGGATCGGCCGCCGCCCGGTCGTCCTCGCCGGGGCCGTCGCCTCCGCCGCGCTCGCCTTCCCCGTGCTCGCGCTGGTCGACTCCAAGTCGCCGGGGCTGCTGATCCTCGCGGTCGTCCTGGGCCACGGCATCGCCCAGTCCACGATGTACGGGCCGCTGGGCGCGCTCCTCACCGAGATGTTCGGCACGAAGGTCCGCTACACGGGAGCGTCGCTGGGTTACCAGCTCGCCACCCTCATCGGCGCCGGGTTCTCGCCGATGATCGCCGGGAGCCTGGTGGCGGCGAACGGGGGGTCCAGTACGCCGGTCTCGCTGCTGGTGTGCGGCGGTGCGGCTGTCACCGCGGTGACCGTGTGGTTCGTACGGGAGACGCATCGGGACTCGCTCGGCGACGGGGCCGTTCGGGAGAGCACGGTGAAGGAAGGGGTGGCCTCGTAGGAGGACGCGGTGGGATCGGGGGCGGCCCTCGTCCCACCCCCACCCCCGCCGTACGTACCCTTACCGCTGTGGAGGACGAGATCCTGGACGTCGCTGTCGCCGCCGCGCCGCAGCCGCGGCCGCAGTCGCTGGTGCTGGCCTTCTTCGGCAACCACGTGCTGGACCGGGGCGAGGGCGACCTCGGGGTGTACTCGGGGAGCATCATCGACGTCCTCGGACGCGTCGGCACCGGCGAGCAGGCGGTGCGGTCGACGTTGACGCGGATGGTGAACCGGGGGCTGCTGCGCCGCCAGCGCGAGGGGCGGAAGATGTTCTTCGGTCTCACCCCGCACGCGAACGGCATCCTGCGCGACGGCGGACAGCGCATCTGGCGCGACGGCGCCGTCAACGAGGAGTGGGACGGCACCTGGACCATCCTCGGCTTCTCCCTCCCCGAGGCCTGGCAACGCCAACGCCACGACCTGCGCTCCCGGCTCACCTGGTCCGGATTCGGGGCGCTCTACAGCGGCCTGTGGATCGCGCCGGGACGTGTCGACGTACGGGAGATCGTCTCGGAGCTGGGGCTCGACGCGCATGTGAAGGTGTTCCACGCGCGGGCCGACGAGTTCACCGACATCGGGCTGATGATCCGCGAGAGCTGGGACCTGGAGGCCCTCGCCGCGCGGTACGTCGCCTTCGACAAACGCTGGACCACCGCGGACCTCGCCGCCGCCGACCCCGTCGCCACCCGGCTGCGGCTCGTCGCCGAGTGGCTGCGCATCATCCGCACCGACCCCCGGCTGCCCGTCCAGCACCTGCCGGCCGAGTGGCCCGCACGGCAGGCGCAGGAGACGTTCCGGCACATCGCGGAACAGACGGCCGGCCCCGCCGGACGGATGGCGGCGGAGGTTCTGGAGACGACGCCGCTGCGCGCGACCCCGGCGGGAGCGCCGTAGCGGCGCCGTGCGCCGCCGTGTTGCGGTCGGCTCGCGTCGTGCCGTGCGCCGTCGTCCGCCGGCCGGCTCGCGCGGTCCGGTACGCGCGTGCCGTGCGCCGCCGTGTTGCGGTCGGCTCGCGTCGTGCCGTGCGCCGTCGTCCGCCGGCCGGCTCGCGCGGTCCGGTCCGCGCGTGCCGTGCGCCGCCGTGTTGCGGTCGGCTCGCGTCGTGCCGTGCGCCGTCGTCCGCCGGCCGGCTCGCGCGGTCCGGTCCGCGCGCCCTGGGCCGCGGCCGGTACGCTCCTGCCCGCCCGCGGCTTGGTGCGCCTGAAGGGGTGGCGCATGTGCCTCTTGCGGGTGCGGGTCCGTCTGGCTTGTCGCGCAGTTCCCCGCGCCCCTGAGGACTCCGCAGTGCCCCACGGCCCCGAGGCATTGCTCAGTTGCTGCGGGCCGCCGGGCGACTGCTCAGTTACTGCGGGCCGCCGCGAGACTGCCCAGTTGCCGCGGCCCGGCCCGCCGGGGGCTCAGTTGCCGCGGGCCGCCGGGGCACTGCCCATTGCTCCGCCCGGGGACTGTTCAGCTGCCGCGGGCCGCGAAGCAGGGCGCCGTGGCCGCGATCGGAGGCATGTTCGCCGGGGGACTGCTCAGCTACCACGTCCCCCGGGCCCGGTTCCCCCGCCCTTGAGGGCCTGGGCGGCCCCCGGGCCCGGACCCGGTCACAGCGCTAGCTCTTCCGGTGGCCGATCAGCCGGGGCTTCTGTTCCAGGCCGTCCAGGCCGTGCCACGCCAGGTTCACCAGGTGGGCCGCGACCTCCGCCTTCCTCGGGCGGCGGACGTCCAGCCACCACTGGCCCGTCAGGGCGACCATGCCCACCAGTGCCTGGGCGTAGAGCGGGGCCAGCTTGGGGTCGAAGCCGCGGCTCTTGAACTCGCGGCCCAGGATGTCCTCCACCTGGGTGGCGATGTCGGAGATCAAGGAGGCGAAGGAACCCGTGGACTGGGGGATCGGGGAGTCCCGGACGAGGATCCGGAAGCCGTCCGTGTACTCCTCGATGTAGTCGAGGAGCGCGAAGGCCGCCTGCTCGCACAGCTCGCGGGGGTGGCCGGCGGTGAGGGAGCTGGTCACCATGTCCAGCAGGCGCCGCATCTCCCGGTCCACGACCACCGCGTACAGGCCCTCCTTGCCGCCGAAGTGCTCGTACACCACCGGCTTGGAGACCCCCGCCTTCGCGGCGATCTCCTCCACCGACGTGCCCTCGAACCCCTTCGCGGCGAAGAGGGTGCGGCCGATTTCCAGCAGTTGTTGACGGCGTTCGGCGCCCGTCATCCGGGTGCGGCGCGCACGCCGCGGCTTCTCATTGCTCGGGGTGCTGCTGGAGTCGGTCGCCACGGCGTCAATCATGCCGCCTCGGCGGGTGCCTTCCGGCGTTCGGAAGCGTTCTCACCCGTGATACGCCTGGAATCGATACGCGAGCGTGACGGCCAGCGCACGTCGTAGGCCCAGCCCAGCTGTTCGAACCACCGGATCAGCCGGGCGGAGGAGTCCAGCTGGCCGCGTTCGACGCCGTGCCGCGCCGACGTCGGGTCGGCGTGGTGCAGGTTGTGCCAGGACTCACCGCAGGACAGCACCGCCAGCCACCACACGTTGCCCGAGCGGTCGCGGGACTTGAAGGGGCGCTTGCCGACCGCGTGGCAGATCGAGTTGATCGACCACGTCACGTGGTGCAGCAGGGCCACCCGGACGAGCGAGCCCCAGAAGAACGCCGTGAACGCGCCCCACCAGGACATCGTCACCAGACCGCCGATCAGCGCGGGCAGCGCCAGGGAGACCACCGTCCACAGGATGAACTGACGGGAGATCGTCCGCAGCGTCCTGTCCTTGATCAGGTCCGGGGCGTACTTGTCCTGCGGGGTCTGCTCCTCGTCGAACATCCAGCCGATGTGGGCCCACCACAGGCCCTTCACCAGTGCCGGAACCGTCTCCCCGTACCGCCAGGGCGAGTGCGGGTCACCCTCGGCGTCGGAGAACTTGTGGTGCTTGCGGTGGTCGGCCACCCAGCGGACCAGCGGGCCCTCCACGGCCATCGACCCGGCGATCGCCAGCGCGATCTTCAACGGGCGTTTGGCCTTGAACGAACCATGGGTGAAATGCCGGTGGAAGCCGATCGTGATGCCGTGGCAGCCCAGGTAGTAGAAGAACACCAGCAGGCCGAGATCCAGCCAGCTCACGCCCCAGCCCCAGGCCAGCGGCACCGCAGCCAGCAGCGCCAGGAACGGAACGGTGATGAAGAGGAGCAGCGTGATCTGTTCGATCGACCGCTTCTGCTCGCCGCCCAGCGTCGCCGAGACAGCGGGGGAGCCGGGCGCGGAGCCCGAGGAGTCGTTCGCCTTCGGGGCGTCATCGATCACATCGGAACTTGTGGTCATGGGGGCGTCCCCTAGGGGGTCGAGGGTGGAGAGAGGGGGAGTGCCTGTCGACGACAGGCTGCGTGGGCCGCCTTACGGCATTCCCTACGGTTCCGTAACCTACGGCATCGTAAGTATGTCAGCGCGTCGCCGGGCGGCAAGAGCCCGTCCGCTCGCGTCCCGGGGACCGAGTGGACATCTGTCGCCCCAGTGCCCAAAACAGAGACCTTCCGACCCCCGAATCTGGCACTCAGTGCCGCCAACCGGACACCTGGCGGCCTGCTCGTGACACCGGCCACCTATCCTGGTGTCGGTCGGACAGCGCGGTCCGCTCTGAATCCTGCCCGGAAGCCAAGCCCACCAAGCGGCGCCTGCACCTCCTCGAGTCGCTGGGCCGCCCTCCGGGTTCCCTCCCAGACGAGCTTCAACACTGCAAGGAGCCGCACCTGTGAGCAGTGCCGACGACCACGGCCAGACGGTCACGACGACCAGCGCCGAGCTGCGCGCCGACATCCGGCGCCTGGGCGATCTGCTCGGCGAAGCCCTCGTACGCCAAGAGGGCCCCGAACTTCTGGAGCTGGTCGAGCGCGTCCGCCGCCTGACCCGCGAAGACGGCGAAGCCGCCGCCGAACTGCTGCGCGGCACGGAACTGGAGACCGCCGCCAAGCTCGTACGGGCCTTCTCCACCTACTTCCACCTGGCCAACGTCACCGAACAGGTCCACCGCGGCCGCGAACTGCGGGCACGCCGTGCCGCCGAGGGCGGCCTCCTCGCCCGGACGGCCGACCGCCTCAAGGACGCCGACCCCGACCACCTGCGCGAAACGGTCCGGAACCTCAACGTCCGCCCCGTCTTCACCGCACACCCCACCGAAGCCGCGCGCCGGTCGGTACTCAACAAGCTCCGGCGCATCGCCGCGCTCCTGGAGACCCCGGTCATCGAATCCGACCGTCGCCGCTACGACACCCGGCTGGCCGAGAACATCGACCTCGTCTGGCAGACCGACGAGCTGCGCGTCGTCCGCCCCGAACCGGCCGACGAGGCCCGCAACGCCATCTACTACCTGGACGAGCTGCACGCGAACGCCGTCGGCGACGTGCTGGAGGACCTCACCGCGGAACTGGAACGCGTCGGCGTCCAGCTCCCCGACCACACCCGCCCCCTCACCTTCGGCACCTGGATCGGCGGCGACCGCGACGGCAACCCCAACGTCACCCCCCAGGTGACCTGGGACGTCCTCATCCTCCAGCACGAACACGGCATCAACGACGCCCTCGACCTCATCGACGAGCTGCGCGGCTTCCTCTCCAACTCCATCCGCTACACCGGCGCCACCGAAGAGCTGCTCTCCTCCCTCCAGGCCGACCTCGAAGCCCTCCCCGAGATCAGCCCCCGCTACAAGCGCCTCAACGCGGAGGAGCCCTACCGGCTCAAGGCCACCTGCATCCGGCAGAAGCTGGAGAACACCAAGCAGCGCCTCGCCAAGGGCACCCCGCACGAACCCGGCCGCGACTACCTCGGCACCAGCGAGCTCCTCCAGGACCTCACCCTCATCCAGACCTCGCTGCGCGAGCACCGCGGCGGCCTCTTCGCCGACGGCCGCATGAACCGCACCATCCGCACCCTCGCCGCCTTCGGCCTCCAGCTCGCCACCATGGACGTCCGCGAACACGCCGACGCCCACCACCACGCCCTCGGCCAGCTCTTCGACCGCCTCGGCGAGGAGTCCTGGCGCTACGAGGACATGCCCCGCGAGTACCGGCACAAGCTCCTCGCCAAGGAGCTCCGCTCCCGCCGCCCCCTCGCCCCCACCCCGGCACCCCTCGACGCCGACGGCGCCAAGACCCTCGGCGTCTTCGAGACCGTCAAGAAGGCCCTGGAGGTCTTCGGCCCCGAGGTCATCGAGTCGTACATCATCTCCATGTGCCAGGGCGCCGACGACGTCTTCGCCGCCACCGTCCTCGCCCGCGAGGCCGGCCTCATCGACCTCCACGCCGGCTGGGCCAAGATCGGCATCGTCCCCCTCCTGGAGACCACCGACGAACTCAAGGCCGCCGACACCATCCTGGAGGACATGCTCGCCGACCCCTCCTACCGGCGGCTCGTCGCCCTGCGCGGCGACGTCCAGGAGGTCATGCTCGGCTACTCCGACTCCTCCAAGTTCGGCGGCATCACCACCAGCCAGTGGGAGATCCACCGCGCCCAGCGCCGCCTGCGCGACGTCGCCCACCGCTACGGCGTACGCCTGCGCCTCTTCCACGGCCGCGGCGGCACCGTCGGCCGCGGCGGCGGCCCCTCCCACGACGCGATCCTCGCCCAGCCCTGGGGCACCCTCGAAGGCGAGATCAAGGTCACCGAACAGGGCGAGGTCATCTCCGACAAGTACCTCGTGCCGTCCCTCGCCAGGGAGAACCTGGAACTCACGGTCGCCGCGACCCTCCAGGCCTCCGCCCTGCACACCGCACCCCGGCAGTCCGTCGAAGCACTCGCCCGCTGGGACGCCGCCATGGACGTCGTCTCCGACGCGGCCCACGCCGCCTACCGCGCCCTCGTCGAGGACCCGGACCTGCCGACGTACTTCCTCGCGTCGACGCCGGTGGACCAGCTCGCCGACCTGCACCTGGGCTCCCGGCCCTCCCGCCGCCCCGGCTCCGGCGTCTCACTCGACGGCCTGCGCGCCATCCCCTGGGTCTTCGGCTGGACCCAGTCCCGCCAGATCGTCCCCGGCTGGTTCGGCGTCGGCTCCGGCCTCAAGGCCCTGCGCGAAGCCGGCCTCGACACCGTCCTGGAAGAGATGCACGAACAGTGGCACTTCTTCCGCAACTTCCTCTCCAACGTCGAGATGACGCTGGCCAAGACCGACCTGCGGATCGCGCAGCACTACGTCGACACCCTCGTCCCCGACGAACTCAAGCACGTCTTCGACACCATCAAGGCCGAACACGAGCTCACCGTGCGCGAGGTCCTGCGCATCACCGGAGAGGAGAAGCTGCTCGACGCCAACCCCGTCCTCCAGCAGACCTTCTCCATCCGCGACGCCTACCTCGACCCCATCTCCTACCTCCAGGTCGCCCTCCTCAAGCGGCAGCGCGACGCGGCGGCCGCCGGCGAAACCCCCGACCCGCTCCTCGCCCGCGCCCTCCTCCTCACCGTCAACGGCGTGGCGGCGGGCCTGCGCAACACCGGCTGACCCCCACACCGGCCCACCCACGCAACGCGACGGTGCCCCCAAGGTCGTACGACCTTGGGGGCACCGTCGCGTGGTCTCAGGAGGACGGCCTCACAGGGCCACCCAGGCCGCCGTGATCAACGCGATGCCCGCCCCGCCCAGCACCCACGCCGAGCGACGCATCCGCAACCCGCCCGCGACGACCACCGAGGACAGCAGTAGCGCACCACCGAGCGGCACCCACGCGTGCAACAGACCCGCCGGGCCCGTCCGCACCACATCACTGCTGCCCGGCTTCACGACGACCGAGTACGTCTCACCCGTCTCCACCGCCACCGACTGCTCGATACTCACCCGCTGCCGAGCCGTCGACCCCGCCGACACCGGCTCGTACGGCCCCCAGCAGACCGACCCGTCACACCGGGACACCGTCATCGTCCCCTGCTCGCGCCCCTTGCTCAGCATCACGTGCTGGGCGCACCCCCAGGAACCCCACACCCCGGCGAACACGATCACCAACGCGACGACGCCCATCGCCGCGAGCCGCCCGTACCGCAACGCGCTCGACGCACCGCCCCCGCGCGGCAGCGCACGGGCGTGCCGCGAACGGGAAGCGGAGGCATGGCCGGCGGGCATGGCGGGGATCATTGGCCATCGCACCGCGGTCGGTCAACTCCCGCAGGCCAAACCGGACAACGAAGGAATACCGACTTGTCCCCACCCCTCCCGAAGTCACCCCTCAGGAGTTGTACGTCCCCTGCGCCCGCTCCAGCCCCTCGATCACCAGGCACTCCACCGCGTCCGCCGCCCGGTCCACGAAGTAGTCCAACTCCTTGCGCTCCGCCGACGCGAAGTCCTTCAACACGAAATCCGCGACCGGCATCCGACCCGGCGGCCGCCCGATCCCGAACCGCACCCGGTGGTAGTCCGACCCCATCGCCTTCGTCATCGACTTCAGCCCGTTGTGACCGTTGTCACCACCGCCCAGCTTCAGTCGCAGCGTCCCGTAGTCGATGTCCAACTCGTCATGGACGGCCACGATGTTCCCCACCGGCACCTTGTAGAAGTCCCGCAGCGCGTTCACCGGACCACCGGAAAGATTCATGAACGACATCGGCTTCACCAGGATCACCCGCCGGTTCATCGGCCCCGGCGGCCCGATCCGCCCCTCCACGACCTGCGCCTGAGCCTTCCCGGCCCGCTTGAACCTCCCCCCGATCCGCTCGGCCAGCAGATCCACCACCATGAACCCGACATTGTGCCGATTCATGGCGTACTCAGGCCCGGGATTCCCCAAACCGGCAATCAACCAGGGGGCGGCGGGATCGGTCGTCACGTCCATGTCTCCATTCCTACGCGAACCAGCCGCCGCTCCCGCAAGGGAAACGGCGGCTGGATCAACACTCGCTGTACCGCTGTCGCAGCACGGCTCAGGCCTCGGCGACCTCTTCGCCCTCGGCGCCCTCCTCCGACGGCTCCTCCGCCTGCGCGGCCAGAACCTGGAGAACCACCGCGTCCTCCTCGACCGCCAGGGAGACACCCTTCGGCAGCGCGATGTCCTTCGCCAGGACGGACGCACCCGCCGCAAGACCCTCGACCGAGACGCTGACCGACTCGGGGATGTGCGTCGCCTCAGCCTCGACCGGCAGCGCGTTCAGCACGTGCTCCAGCAGGTTGCCGCCCGGCGCCAGCTCACCCTCGGCGTGCACGGGGATCTCGACGTTGACCTTCTCGCCCTTCTTCACGAGCAGCAGGTCGACGTGCTCCAGGAAACCCTTGATCGGGTCACGCTGCACGGACTTCGGGATCGCCAGCTCGGTGGTCTTGCCGTCGATGTCCAGCGAGATCAGGACGTTCGGCGTACGCAGCGCCAGCAGCAGGTCGTGTCCCGGCAGCGTCAGGTGCAGCGGGTCGGAACCGTGACCGTACAGAACACCGGGAACCTTGGAGTCACGACGGATACGACGGGCCGCACCCTTGCCGAACTCAGTACGCGTCGACGCGGTGAGCTTCACCTCGGACATGATCACTCCTCGTAGAGATAGCAACGGACGTGGTCACCCGGCCACGAACGGCCTGCTACGAAGAGCGCGTCGATAACGGACCGCCGAACCCGCGCACAAACGCGGACGGCCTCCCTCGCCGAGCAACTGCAGCAGTCTACTCGGCAAGGAAGGCCGCACCCAAAACGATCTCTACGCGACCGCCCCGCGATCCCTACTGCTCGTCGAACAGGCTCGTCACCGAACCGTCCTCGAACACCTCACGCACCGCGTTCGCGATCGTCGGCGCGATCGACAACACCGTGATCTTGTCCAGCTCCAGCTCACTCGGCGTCGGCAGCGAGTTCGTGAACACGAACTCACTCACCTTCGAGTTCTTCAACCGATCGGCCGCCGGCCCCGACAGCACACCATGCGTCGCCGTCACGATGACATCCTCCGCACCATGCGCGAACAACGCGTCCGCAGCGGCACAGATCGTCCCACCCGTGTCGATCATGTCGTCCACGAGGACACAGATACGGCCCTCGACCTCACCCACGACCTCATGCACCGTGACCTGGTTCGCCACGTCCTTGTCACGCCGCTTGTGCACGATCGCCAGCGGCGCGCCCAACCGGTCGCACCAACGGTCCGCCACCCGCACACGACCCGCGTCCGGCGACACCACCGTCAGCTTGGTCCGGTCCACCTTCGCGCCCACATAGTCCGCCAGCAGCGGCAGCGCGAACAGATGGTCCACCGGACCGTCGAAGAAACCCTGGATCTGGTCCGTGTGCAGATCGACCGCCAGAATCCGGTCCGCACCCGCCGTCTTCATCAGATCCGCGATCAGACGCGCCGAGATCGGTTCACGACCACGGTGCTTCTTGTCCTGCCGCGCGTAACCGTAGAACGGCACGATCACCGTGATGGAGCGGGCCGACGCACGCTTCAACGCGTCGATCATGATCAACTGCTCCATGATCCACTTGTTGATCGGGGCCGTGTGGCTCTGAATCAGAAAGCAGTCCGCACCACGCGCCGACTCCTGGTAACGCACATAGATCTCGCCATTGGCGAAGTCGAAGGCCTTCGTCGGGACAACCCCGACACCCAACTGCTGGGCGACCTCCTCGGCAAGCTCGGGGTGGGCGCGGCCGGAGAAGAACATCATCTTCTTCTCGCCGGTCGTCTTGATCCCGGTCACAGCACTGTCTCCTCAGAGGTGTCACAGCTGGGCACGGATGACCGCTCAGCTGGGGTGCGGATGTGCACTTATCACGGTACGCCGTCCCCGACGCACCCGTTTCCGGTCAGCTTTCGCTTTCCGCCTCCCGGGAAGCCGCCTCGGCCGCCTTCGCCGCCGCGCTCCCCGGACGCTTACGAGCCACCCAACCCTCGATATTCCGCTGCTGGCCCCGGGCCACGGCCAGCGAACCGGGCGGCACATCCTTCGTGATCACGGACCCGGCAGCGGTGTACGCACCGTCCCCCACCGTGACAGGAGCCACAAACATGTTGTCCGAACCCGTCTTGCAGTGCGACCCCACGGTCGTGTGGTGCTTCTGTTCACCGTCATAGTTCACAAAAACACTTGCCGCACCGATGTTCGAGTACTCGCCGATCGTCGCATCGCCCACATACGACAGATGCGGAACCTTCGTCCCCTCACCGATCGACGCGTTCTTCGTCTCGACGTACGTACCGATCTTCGCCTTCAACCCCAGACGCGTCCCCGGACGCAAGTACGCGTACGGCCCCACCGTCGCCTGCGGCCCCACCTCCGCACCGTCCGCCACCGTGTTGTCCACCCGCGCGCCGGCCCCGACCACCGTGTCCTTCAACCGCGAGTTCGGACCGACCTCCGCGCCCTCACCCAGACGCGTCGCACCGAGCAACTGCGTGCCGGGGTGGACCAGCACGTCCCGCTCGAACGTCACCGTCACATCCACCCAGGTGGTGGCCGGATCCACGACCGTGACACCCGCGAGCATGGCCTCCGTCAACAGCCGGTCGTTGAGGATCCGCCTCGCCTCCGCGAGCTGCACACGGTTGTTGATGCCGGCGATCTCCCGATGGTCCACGGCCACCGAGGCACCCACCCGGTGCCCCGCCTCCCGCAGAATCCCCAGGACGTCCGTCAGGTACTCCTCGCCCTGACTGTTGTCCGTCCGCACCTTCCCCAGCGCGTCCACGAGCAGCTGACCGTCGAACGCGAACACACCCGAGTTGATCTCCCGGATCGCCCGCTGCGCCTCCGTGGCGTCCTTGTGCTCCACGATCGCCGTCACGGCGCCGGAGGCGTCGTCCCGCACGATCCGGCCGTAACCGGTGGCGTCCGGGACCTCGGCGGTCAGCACGGTCACCGCGTTGCCGTCGGCCGCGTGGGTCTCGGCGAGCCGGCGGAGCGTCGCGCCGGTCAGCAGGGGGGTGTCACCGCAGACGACCACGACCGTCCCGTCGACGCCGCCGCCCAGCTCCTCCAGGCCCATCCGTACGGCGTGCCCCGTGCCGTTCTGCTCCGCCTGGACGGCCGTCCGTACGCCCGGGTCGATCTCGGCCAGATGCGCGGCGACCTTCTCGCGGGCGTGCCCCACGACGACGACCAGGTTCTCGGGGTCCAACTCGCGCGCGGCGGCGAGGACGTGGCCCACCAGGGAGCGGCCACAGATGCTGTGCAGAACCTTGGGTGTGGCCGACTTCATACGGGTGCCCTCACCCGCTGCGAGGACGACGACGGCTGCCGGGCGGGTTGCGCTCACGGGGATGCCCTTCGGCTGTGGATGAGTGGGGTGTGGACATCCGCAGGATACCGGGGGGCTGTGAGGGGGAAATGTGAGCGGGTCCCGACCCGGCTTTCTGGGGTCAGGACCCGAACTGAGGTCTTGTGTGCTGTGGCTCCCCCGCAAGGATTCGAACCTTGTCCTGCTGGTACCAAAAACCAGTGTGCTGCCAGTTACACCACGGGGGACAGCGCTTCAGACCTTACCGGAGACGGTCCTGCGCTTGCGCCACGATTCCCTGCCACCAGCCCTCGATGCGGTTGTACAGATGGGCGCTCCTCGCCACGGTGATGACCAGGCAACCGTGGTAGTCGTCGGCTGTGTTCTTGCGGACCGTCTTCGGGTTGTGCTTCTTGAGCGTCGGTTTGTCGAAGACCGAGGTATCTACGCCCGCGAGCCCGGCCCAGTGGCGCTGGGCCGCCTCGACGTCCGCGGACTCATGGATGAGTACGCGGTAGCGAAGGCGTTCGCGGTCGACATCGAGTAGGTCCAGCCACGCGAGGTAGGTCTCGATCACCCCAGGGTCGCTGTTGACGAAGACCACGCGCTCGCGGCGGTCGTACGGCTTGCTCTTGGAGCCCTCCGCCCAATACAGCGCGATGCCGACCATGAACAGTTCGCGAGGTGTCAGCTCTCCGACCGCTCCCAGGGCTGCGAGCTTGGTCTGCTTGCGCTCCTCGTTCTGAGCGGCGCGGAGGCGGGCCAGGCCGTCGCGCATGAGCACCTTGCGCTCCTCGGGCGTGTACCGCGGTTCGGGCCTCGGGAGGTCCCGCACCCAGAGGGAGATCGAACTGCGCGAGCACCCCAGTTCCAGTTGGATCTGGTCGTACGTCCAGCCCTGGAGGCGTAGCTCCCTCGCCTTCGCCTTCAGGTCGTCCTTCGCGTTGGGGCGCTTGGTCCACTCCGGGGGCGGTTCGCCCTTGACCAGTTGGTTCAGTAGGTCGTTGTTGAAGATCTTCAGCTCGTCCCGGATCTGTCGGAGGCTGTGGCCCTGGCGGCGCAAGGTGATCGCTTGCTCACGGAGGGTCTCGAAGTCGGCGTGCTTGCCGTGGGGATGTGCCATGGGCATACCGTCTGGGCGGAATGATGGGTTCCGGTGTCGAACGTTGTGCGATTCAGCAGTTCGAGGGATACCGGGTGGTTTCGCTTCTGTTTGATTGGGCCGTGTGGTGTAAGCCAGTACGAGAAACTCGCCGGAAAAGCGGGGGCACTCGAACGTAGGCTGGGGGTATGACCGCGACGGGGGAAGGCCGCACGGGGGCCAGGACGGAGGGCCGCCCGGTCGGCCCGTGGTGGTGGGACCGATGGCGCAGCGCCGTCTTCGACGGCGCGCTCGCCTTCGTGTCGGCGGTCGAGTGTGCGGTGGAGGGCGTGGAGTTCGCCCGGGACGCCGGGCTGCCCTCGGCCGTCGGGGTGGGTTTCGGGGCGCTGGCCGGCTCCGTGCTGCTGGTGCGGCGGATGTGGCCCGTCGCCGTGGTGCTCGTCTTCATCGCTGTCGCGCCCGCTCAGATGGGCTATCTGATGGGGCTCGTCGGGCTGTACACCCTGGCCGCGTCGGAGGCGCCGAGACGGATCATCGGGGCGCTGTTGGGCATGGCGTTCACGGGGGTGTTCATCGTGTGGTTCGTGCAGGCCACGCAGATCACCAGTGAGTACAGCGGGGAGAGCGGGGACGCCGCGATCGGCGGCAAGGAGTGGTTCGCGCTGTTCCTGGCCC
Source organism: Streptomyces sp. NPDC030814 (assembly GCF_055572155.1). Classification (NCBI taxonomy): domain Bacteria; kingdom Bacillati; phylum Actinomycetota; class Actinomycetes; order Kitasatosporales; family Streptomycetaceae; genus Streptomyces; species Streptomyces sp. NPDC030814. Next base: position 185,441 of record NZ_JBVIDX010000015.1, on the reverse strand, counting down.
TGACGGTGGCGATAGGTCTGACGGCGCCGCCGGTGTTGCTGGGGTTGTATGTGGGGGCCCGGCGGCGGTTGATGGAGAGCCTGCGGGAGCGGGCGGACTCGTTGGAGCGGGAGCTGCAGCTGCTCGCGGAGCGGGCGGAGGAGCGGGCGGAGTGGGCCCGGGGCGAGGAGCGGACCCGGATCGCGCGGGAGATGCATGACGTGGTCGCGCACCGGGTGTCATTGATGGTGGTGCATGCGGCGGCGTTGCAGGCGGTGGCGCGGAAGGACCCGGAGAAGGCCGTGAAGAACGCGGCGCTGGTGGGGGACATGGGGCGGCAGGCGTTGACCGAGCTGCGGGAGATGCTCGGGGTGCTGCGGTCGGGGGAGGGGTTTTCGACGGTGCGGTCGGCCGAGCCGGCGTCGGTGCCGTTGGCGGCGGTGGGGGCGGCCGCGGCGGCGGCGGCTTCGCGGGCGGAGGACGAGGCGGGGGACGGGCCCTGTCTGGCGGAGCTGGAGGAGTTGGTGGGGCAGTCGGCGGCCGCGGGGATGGTCGTTGAGTTGTCGGTGGAGGGGGAGGTGCGGGTGTATGCGGCGGAGGTGGAGCAGACGGCGTACCGGGTGGTGCAGGAGGCGTTGACGAACGTCCACAAGCATGCGGCGGGGGCGAAGACGCATGTGCGGCTCGCGCATCGGACGGCGGAGATCGCGATGCAGGTGGAGAACGGGCCGCCGCCGGAGCCGGGGGCGGCGGGGGCCGCGCGGTTGCCCAGTGGGGGGAACGGGCTGCTCGGGATGAAGGAGCGGGTGGCCGGGCTGGGGGGTGTGTTCGTGTCGGGGCCGACCGACGCCGGGGGGTTCCGGGTGTCGGCGGTCATTCCGGCGTAGCGCTGCGCTTGCCCTCCCCCGAGCGCTCGGCTTCGTTCGTGCAGGGGCCCCTCGTCGCCCCGGAGGCGCGACTGTCCGCCGCTTGCTGTGTGAGGGCCGGCGGCTGTCTGCAGGTGCGGCTGGGCGCGGCTGGGTGCGGGGTGGTCCTGTTGTCTCAGGTTGCCGTCAGGCGGGTCGGGGCCGCGCCGGTGAGGAGGGTGGTGAGGGCCGCGTCGATGTGGGGGCCCAGGTACCAGTCGCCGGTGTGGTCGAGGGCGTAGGCGCGGCCTTCGGTGTCGATGGCGAGGAGTGCTCGGGTGGCGGTTTCGTGGCCGAGGGGGCAGACCTCGGTGTCGAGGGCGCGGCCGAGGTCGCCGAGGGTGCGGGCCAGGTGGAGGCCGTGGAGGGGGTCCAGGTGGAGGTCGACGGGGGCGAGTTGACGGCCGGGTCCCTGTGCGGTGAGGCGGAGGCCGCCGAATTCGGCCCAGGCTTCGACGGCGGCCGGGAAGACGGCGTGGCGGTGTCCTGCGGGCGAGGTGTGCTCGCGCAGGGTGTCGGCCCAGAACTCGGCCTGCTTTATGTCCCAGCGTCCGGGCTGCCAGCCGGCGGCGCGCAGGGCGGCGTCGACGGGTACGGAGAAGCGCGTGGTGGAGGTGCGGTCGGTGTGCATCTGCCCTTTGTTCGTCGGGGGGTTCGTCGGTGTTCGGCTGGTGGGTCGGTGGGGTGGGTGTGTGGTTCGGTCGGTTGTGGTGGGTCTTTGGTGTGCGGGGGGTGCGCTGAGGGGTGTGTCTGATTGCGTATCAGGTGACGTGTGGGGGTGGAGCGGTGGTTCCGGGTGGGTTCCGGTGAGTGTGTCCCGCTCGGCCGGTTTTCCTCTTGGTGGTTTCCCTCAGTACTCGCGGTGAGGTGGTCCCGTTCAGTTGTCCTGGGTGGGGTCGACGATGCGGACGCCGAAGTGGGCGCTGAGGGCGGTGCAGGAGCGGCAGGGGGTGGCGAAGCCGCCGTGGAGGGGGTCGCCTTCCTCGCGGATGTGGCGGGTGGTGAGTTTGGCCTGCTTGAGGACCTTGCGGGCTTCGCCGTTCGTCATGGGTCTGCGGGAGGCGCGTTTGCTGCGGGCCGCGTCGGCGGTGGTGATGTGCCGGGAGATGAGGATGGCCTCGGCGCAGCGGCCGGTGAAGCGGTCGCGTTGGGAGGTGGCGAGGGAGTCGAGGAACTCCTGGACGAGGGGGTGCAGGGGTGGGGGCTGGTCGCCTCGGGCGGCGGTGCCGGTGAGGGTTTCGCCGCGTACGGAGAGGGCGGCGGCGACGGTGGGCAGGATGCCGTCGCGGCGGTGGAGGAGGGTGGGGGCGGAGGGCTGTTCCGCGGTGCTCCAGCCGATGCGCGGGTCGCCCGAGGGTCCCGCCTGCGTCGTGCTCATGATCGTCGTCCCCTCCTGTCGCATCCCCCGTCAGCGGACACAGAGTGCCAAACGGTGTGGCCGGTGTGGAAGCTGGGGCTGTGCGACACGCCCGGGCTTCGGCGCACGGTAAGGGTGATGTGACGGCTGGTCACGGAAGCGGAGGGCCGGTGACCGGGGTTGCCGTACGGCATAGGCTGTCGACAACCGCGATCCGTGCGGGTCCCGCGTTCGAGTGCGGGTTCCGGGCGGGTCGGGGAGTGGGAAGGGGCCTTTGACGGGCCTTTTTCACTGCCAGTGGTGAGTCAGTACAGATGCCAGTACCAGTCAGCCAGTACCAGAACAGGTCGACAGAACGCCGCAGGGGGCTACCGCCATGACGACAGGTCGGCTCGGGCAGCAAGCCGCGCCGCCGAACGCGGCCTACGCCGGGCAGGTCGTGCAGTTTCCGGACCCGGTCCGGGCCGCGCGTCATCCGAGGGGTGTCCGTGTGGACGCGCACGGTTATCCGGATTTCTCGCCCTATGCGCGTGCCGCCGCGGAGATCGCCGATCCCCCGGAGGGGTTCGGGGTGGATGAGCTGCGGTTGACGGACTATGTGTCCGCGAACGCGGCGTTGGCGGCGTCGGGGCATGAGTTGTGGGACACGATTCCGCCGGTGGCGACGCCGCACGGGTGGACGTGGCATCACGTGGTGGGCAGTCGGCGGCTGGAGTTGGTGCCGGTCGAGGTGAAGGCGCTGCTGCGGCATCACGGTGGTGTCGCGACGGCGCGGGTGGACCAGGGCAAGCGGGGGACGCGGCCGTTGCAGGAGACGCGGCCGGCGCATTTCGGGTTGCCGAAGTCGTCGGCGGTGGCGGTGACGGAGTCGCAGGTGCAGGGGGTCGAGGAGGACCTGGGGTACCGGTTGCCGGGCGCGTACCGGTCGTTCCTGAAGGCGGCGGGTGGTTGTGCTCCCGTGGGGGCGGCGTTGGACGCGGAGTTGGGGCTGCTGGTGGATCAGCCGTTCTTCACGGTGCGGGACGAGGCGGCGGTCAATGACCTGGTGTATGTCAACAAGTGTCTGCGGGACCATCTGACCAAGGACTATCTGGCGGTGGCTTTCGCGCAGGGCGGGTTGGTCGCGGTGAAGGTGAAGGGCGACCGGATCGGGTCGGTGTGGTTCTGCGCGTACGACGACGCCCGTGATGTGGATCCGTCGTTGCCGCCGGCCGAGCGGGTGGAGCGGTTGCTGCTGCCCGCCGGTGAGGACTTCGATGTGTTCCTGTCCCGGCTGGCGGGCAATCCGCCGGAGTTGGAGACGGTGGCGAATCTGATGGTGGACGGTGGGTTCGCTCGTGCCGTGCCGGTCGCCGCGACGTCTTCGGTGGGGGAGTGAGTTCTCGATGGTGACGTTCGCTCAGGCGCAGGAGCGCGCCGAGGAGTGGATCAACGGTGATCTGCCCGCTTATCAGCATCGTGAGGTGCGGGTGCGGGAGTTCGACCTGGGGTTCGTGGTGTGGGCGGAGGACCGCGCGGACGGTCCGCGGTCCGACGGTGGTGCGCAGCGGCTGGTGATCGCCCGGGACAGCGGGGAGGCCACGTTGTGGCCGTCGCTGCCGGTGGGTGAGGTGATCCGCCGTTATGAGGAGGAGTACGGGCGGACGGAGGCGCCTGTCGCCGAGGCGCCGGCTCCTGCGGCGCGGGTTGATCTGAACCAGACGTCGTTCCTGCTGACTCCGCCGGAGTGGTTGCAGGACGCGGCGGATCGGATGGGGATCCCGGATCGTCGTTCGGGTGCCGGTTCCGGTTCCGGTTCCGGTTCCGGCGCGGGCGCGTCGGACGGGGCGGGGTCGCGTCCGGCGGCGTCAGTGGGTTCCGGTGCGATGCCGGAGACGTTGGCGGGGCCGCCGGGTGTGCCCGCCCCGGTTCCGGCCGACGCGCCGCCGGTGCCGGTGGATGCCACGCCGTGGCCGGCCGCCGCTTCGGCGGGGGACGAGGTGCGGGACACGGTGCCGCCGCCGAGGGACGCCGAGCCGCAGGACGCCGTGCAGGGTGTGCCCGACGGGGCGACGCCGTGGGCGGGGACGGACACCAACGCCGAGGTCGAGGACGACCGTTCGGTGCCGCTGCCGGACACGGTGTTCGCGCCGCAGTTGACCGAGGTGAGCGGCGAGGACGACGTTCCGCCGCCGAGTGCCCTGCCCGACGCCAAGACGGCGCTGATCTCCGGGGGCAGCCAGCTGCCGCCCACGGCTGTGGCGCCCGCGCTGGCCCCGTCCGGACAGCCGCAGCCGCCGGCCGGTCCGGGGACCCCGCCGCCGGGTACGCCGTCGTACGGGTATCCGCAGGGTCCGGGGACTCCGCCGCCCGGCGCTCCGTCGTACGGGTATCCGCAGGGTGGGCCGCAGGGGCCCGGTACTCCGCCGCCGGGGCGTCCGCTGGCGCCGAACGCCGGGGACATCGCCGACGCCGCGACGAGCAAGGCGGCGCCGCCTCCGCGCAGGGGCGGCAGGAACGGTGGGCCGGGTGCGCCGCCGCCCCCGCCGGGTGTTCCGGGTGCGCCCGGTGTCCGTCCGGGCGGCACGCCTCCGCCGCCGTCCGCTCCGGGTACGCCGGCGGGTGGGTACGTGCCCACGCAGATGGTCTCCGCCCTGGGCCCGGACGGGCCCGAGGGCGCGCCCGGTGCTCCGGGTCAGCCGGGTGCTCCTGGTGCGCCGCATCCGCCGGGGGGTACGCCCGCGGGTGGTGTGCATCACGCGGCGACGATGCTGGCGGGGCCGTCGATCGGCGGTCCTGGGGCCCCGCAGCCTCCGGGTGTGCCCGGTGCTCCGGGTCAGCCTGGTGTCCCTGGTGGCGCCGGGGTCGCTGGTCCTCCTGGTGCGCCCGGTGTTCCTGGTGCGCCGAATCCGCCGGGGGGTACGCCCGCGGGTGGTGTGCACCATGCGGCGACGATGCTGGCGGGGCCCGCGGTGGGTGGTCCGGGGGCTCCGCAGCCTCCGGGTGTGCCCGGTGCTCCGGGTCAGCCCGGTACGCCGGCGGGGGGTCCCGCTCCGGTGCATCACGCCGAGACGATGCTGGCCGGGCCCCCGGTGGGCGGTCCCGGCGCGCCCGGCATGCCGCAGCCGCCCGGCCCGCCCGGTATGCCGCCGGGCGCCCCGCAGGGCATGCCCGGTCACCCGGGGCATCCCGGTCAGCCGGGTCAGCCCGGTCACCCGGGGCATCCCGGTCAGCCCGGTCACCCGGGGCATCCCGGGCAGCCGATGGGTGGTCCGCCGGCGTACGGGTATCCGCAGCAGCCGACGGGGCAGCCGACCGTGGGTCCCGGCTACCAGGCCGTCCTGCGGTACCGCGCGCCCGACGGCTCCGAGCAGCAGGTGATCCGGCGTTCCGCGCCGGGCACCCCACACCCGGAGTGGCAGATCTTCCACGAGCTGCGCGGGCTGAACATTCCGCCGGAGGCGGTGCTGGAGCTGCACACGGAGCTGGAGTCGTGCGAGCTGCCGGGGGCGTACTGCGCGCGGATGATCCGTGAGCAGTGGCCGAACGCGCGCATCACGTCCATCGCCCCGTACGGCAAGGACCACGCGAGCCGGCAGCAGGGCATGGCGCAGCTGCTGGCGCACCAGGGTGAGTTGCACCAGGTCGCGGACGGGCCGGCGCGGCCCGCGCCGGTGCGGGCGCCGTTGCCGCCGGTGCAGCCGGCGCCGCCGGTCCCGCCGGAGGCGATCGGGCAGGAACTGGCGGCGGCGTTCGGGCCGGGGGTGTTCCGGTTCGACCAGCAGGCGGTGTCGCGGCAGGGGGTGCCGCCGATCGTGGCGCACACCCTGGTGGTGGCCGGGCTGCCGGTGGACATGGGGCCGTTCTTCTGGGCGCAGGCCCAGCCGGGGCGTCCGGTGCCGACGCTGGCGGAGCTGGCGCAGGAGCGGGGTGTGCAGCCGGCGGCGGACGCGGGCTCGTACCTGGTGATGGGCAGCGACTTCGGCAAGGCGCTGTGTGTGCAGTACGGCACGGCGAACATCGTGGCGGTGCCGGTGGAGGCGGGGCCGGGCGGTGCGCCCGTGCCGCCGCAGTTCGTGAACACCGGGCTGCCGGAGTTCACGCGCTGTCTGGCGCTGCTGGGCCGTATGTGGCGGCTGCGGTTCGGGCTGAACCAGGAGCAGGCGGGCCGCTGGACCGTCGACTTCCAGGCGCAGCTGGCCGCCCTGGATCCGGCGGCGCTCGGCTCGCCGGAGAGCTGGTGGTCGGTGCTGCTGGAGCAGATGTGGGACGGCTTGCTGTGAGCCGGCGCCGCTGACCGTCGGCGGCGTGAACGTGAGGGGCTGGGCCCGGTCGTGCGACCGGGCCCAGCCCTTCGGCGTTCTCCGCTGTCTCGCGGGACACGCTTCTGTCTCCCGGGCCCTCGCACGGAGTGTCGCGTTGTGAACGCTTCTGTCCGATCCATCAAGATATGCGCGAAATCATCATTTCGTGTGCGTCCGGCGGAGAGGTTCCCAGTATGAGCAGTTCACCGACGGCGCCCCCCGGTTGCGACGTCGAGTTCGACGTCGTGCGCCGTGGCTACCGCCCCGATCAGGTCGAGGCCCGTACGGCTGCCCTCTCGCAGGACCGTGACGCGGCATGGGAGCGGGCCGCCCGCCTGACCGTGCTCGCCAAGGACATGGGCGCGGAGCTCGCCCGGCTGCGGGAGACCGTGGCCGGACTGCCCCAGCAGACGTACGAGGCGCTCGGCGAGCGGGCCCGGCAGCTGCTCGCACTCTGCGTCGACGAGGCGACGGCGGTGCGGGAGGCCGGGCGCGCCGACGCCCGGGGGCTCGTCGAGGAGGCGGAGGAGGCCGCGCGGCGCGTGCGGGAGGACGCGCGGGCGTACGCCGAACACCTGCGTGGCGAGGCGGAGGAGCGGGCCCGGCAGCGGGTGATCGCGGCCCGGGCGGAGGCCGACGACCTGCGGATCGCCGCGCGTTTGTCCGTGAAGGAGGGGCGCGCCGAGGCGCTCGCCGCGTTGCGGGAGGTGCGGGAGCGCACCGAGGGGATGCTCTCCGAGATCGACGGTGAGTTCGCCGAGCGGGTGGCCGACGCCGAGCGGGAGGTCGCCGAGCGTGAGACCGCCTTCGAGGCCCGTCACGCGGAACGGGTCACCCTGGCGGAGGCCGCCGTCGCCGAGGCGGAGCGGGCCCTCGTCGAGGCGGGACGGGACGCGGCACAGACACAGGCGGAGGCGGAGGCCCGTGCCGCCGAGGTGATCGCGGAGGCACGGGTCCGGGAGGAGCGTGTCGCCCGGGACACCGAGCGGCTGCTGCGTGAGCACGCCGAGCGCGCGGAGGGGTTGAAGGTGCAGATGGACCATGTCCGGGACAGCCTCTCGGCGCTCACGGACTGAGGTCCTTCAGCTGCCCGGGTGTGCGGGCCGCCGGGTCGACCGCGGAGAGCGATCGGATCTCAGCTTCCGGCCCCTCTCCTCACCGCTCCCGCGAGGATCCAGCCCTCCACCGCCTCGTACTGCTCGCGCTGCTCCTGCGCCTTGCCGCGGCCGGACCATACGGTGCCCAGCCAGCCGAACGCGAAGCCCAGCGGGATGGAGACCAGGCCGGTCGTGGTGAAGGGGAACCAGTTGAAGTCGGCGCGCGGGAACGCGGAGAACGGGGAGCCGGACACGAGGTTGGTGCCGGTCATGAGGATCACCACGGCGAGCGCGCCGCCGACGAGTGTGCACATCAGGCCCGTACGGGTGTAGCGGCGCCAGAAGAGGCCGTAGACCAGGGCGGGGGCGATCGCGGAGGCGCCCAGGCAGAACGAGAGGGTGACCAGCGGCTGGAGGTTGCGGTTCTGGACCAGCGTGGCGAGGACGATCGCGGTGCCGCCGACCGCGCCTGCCGAGAGCCGGGCGATGGTCATCTCACGGCGGGGCGTGAGGGGTACGGCCGAGAGGGCGGCGAAGACGTCGTGGGCGAGGGAGTTGGCGCAGGCCAGGATCATGCCCGCCACCGACGCCAGGAGCGTCAGGAACACCGCTGTCGCGACCGTGGTGAACAGCAGTGTCTCCGCTGTGGAGACCTCCGTGCCGAACGCCGCCATCGAGCCGAGCAGATAGGCCGTGTTGCCCTGCGGGTCGGCCGTGGCGATCACCTCGCGGCCGATCAGGGCCGTCGCGCCGAAGCCGATCACCGAGATGATCAGTACGAACAGCGCGACCGACGGCACCGCCCACGACAGGGAGCGGCGGACCTGACGGGCGCTGCGCGCGGTGTACATGCGCATGGTGACGTGGGGCAGGCAGGCGCCGCCGAGGACGACGGTCAACTGGGCGCTGATCATGTCGAGTTCCGGGTAGGGGCCGCCGGAGAACTGGAGCCCGGAGTGGAGGTAGCCGGTGCCGATGCCGCTCTTGTCGGCCGCTGCGCCCAGCAGCAGGCCGGGGTCCCAGTCGAACCTGTTGAGGATCAGGACGGCGATGATCCCGCCGGAGCCGAGCAGCATCACGATCTTGACGATCTGGATGAGGGCGGTGCCCTTCATTCCGCCGATCGCCGCGTAGCCGATCATCAGCGCGCCGACGATCACCACGACACCGGTCTTCAGGCTGTCGTTGGAGAAGCCGAGAATGAACGCCAGCAGGTCGCCGGTGCCGGCCAGTTGCACCAGCATCATGGGCATCAGCGCGGCGATCGTCACGGCACACGCGGTGATGCGTACGGTCCGGCCGGGCATCCGCCGGGCCAGCGCGTCCCCCATCGTGAACCGGCCCGCGTTGCGCAGGGGTTCGGCCAGCAGGAACATCAGCAGCATCAGAGACAGGGCCGTGCTGAGCGCGAGGACGACACCGTCGTAGCCGAAGAGCGCGATCACGCCGCCGGTGCCGAGGACCGTCGCGGCGGAGATGTAGTCGCCCGCGATCGCCAGGCCGTTGCGCATGGGGGAGAGCGAGCTGTAGCCGGTGTAGAACTCGTCGAGGTCGTCCCGGTCCGGGCCCGTCATCACACACAGCAGCAGCGTCACGGTGGCGACGGCGGTGAAGCCGACGAGGGACATGGCCTGCGCCGATCCGCTGAACTCGGTGAGGACGCCGGCTGCGGTGGTGAGGGAAGGGGCCGTGGCGTCGGCGGAGGAGACGGCGGGGGAGACGACGGAGGAGACGGCGGTGGTGATCATCGGGCGGGCCCCCACGGGAAGTTCTGGTTCATGCCCCGTCCGGGGTTGCGGTCCGTGCTCCGGCGGGTGCGGTCCGCCTCACGCTTGGCGTCCCGGCGCGCCTCGACCTCCGCAAGCCGGCGTATCCGGTCCGCGAGCGGGTCCACGCGGCGGCGCGCGGTGCGTTCGTACAGCCAGATCGCCAGGCAGGTCACCGGCAACTGGAGCAGCCCGAGCAGCAGCCCGGTCGTCAGTCCGCCGGTGACCGTGCTCGTCATGAGCGACGGGGCGAACGCCGAGAGGATCAGGAACAGCACGAAGTAGCCCAGCGCGGTCAGTGTCGCCACCCGCCGCTGCCGCCGGTACGCGCTGCGCAGCACGCGCAGTCCGCTGTCGTGCTGGAGGCGGGAGTCGTCGGGCTCTTCCCGGTGCGGCGGCGGGAACGGGGGCTCGTGGCCGGACGGGCGCCGGGTCGTGTAGGTGGGCGAGGACTGGGATGTGTACGGGGGTGAGGGCTGAGGTGTGTGCGCAGGCTGGTGTGGTGGGTGGTATGTGGTTCGGCGTGGGGGTGACGAGAACGCGTCGGTCATCCCTTGTCTCCTTGCGCGGCTATGGTCCGGTGCCTGCGGACCGCAGGGAGCGGGGGGCGGGCGTGAACGCTACCCGCGGGTTCGGTGACGCGCGAGGGTTTCGGCAAACTGAGCGGTCGGTATGCGCTTTCTTCTCAGAACCCGGGCTGACCTGGGGTGTTACCCGGATTAACTCAGGCTTTATCGGGGCCGGACGTCGGGTCGCTTCGGCCGCGCCACGCCGCCGTGCCTCGTGCCGCGACGCGCCCGGCTCAGTCCTTCAGCACCGGGAACCTGCGCGGCGCCACCACCAGCAGCACCAGCAGCGCCACCGTCGCCGCACACGCCGCGCCCAAGTACACCGCGTGGACCGCCTCCGCCACCGCACGGCGGACCGGCTCCGCCGTCGTGCCCGCGTCCAGGGCGTGGGTCACCGCGTCGAGGTCGCCCGCGCCGCCCAGGCGGGCGGCCAGGACGCCGTTGGCCACGGCACCGAAGACGGCCGCGCCCAACGTCTGGCCCGTCTGGCGGCAGAAGAGGATCGAGGCCGTCGCCGTGCCGCGCTCCTCCCATTCCACCGTCGACTGGACGCCCACGATCAGCGGGAGTTGGAACAGGCCCAGCGCGGCGCCCAGCAGGAGCATCAGCAGGATCGGTTGCCAGGCCTCGCCCGGGTAGGGGAGGAACGGGAACGCGAACAGCAGCAGCGCCGCCGCCGCGATGCCCAGGATCGCCGTGTCGCGGAAGCCGACACGGCGGTAGACATGCTGGCTCAGCGCCGCCGACACCGGCCAGCTCAGCGTCCAGACCGACACCACGAAGCCCGCGGCCACCGGGGCCAGGCCCAGAACCGACTGGGCGTAGGTCGCCAGGAACACCGTCGGCGCCACCATCAGCAGGCCCAGCGCGGCCAGCGCCAGGTTCACGGCCGCGATCGTGCGGCGACGCCACACCCAGCCGGGGATGATCGGTTCCGCGGCGCGGCGTTCGATGAGGACCAGCGCCACGACGAGGATGACCCCCGTGCCCAGCAGGGTCAGTGAGGGCCAGGACAGCCAGGCCCAGGCCACTTCGCCCTGCACCAGCGCCGTCAGCAGGGCACCCCCGCAGGCGAAGATCGTCAGGGCGCCGGCCCAGTCCACCCGGGGCCGTGCGGCCCGCTCCCGGGCCGGCTCGTGCAGATACCGGACCAGGAGCCAGAGGGCCGCCGCGCCCAGCGGGAGGTTGATCAGGAAGATCCAGCGCCAGTCCGCGTAGGCGGCGAGGACCCCGCCCACTCCGGGGCCGGCCACCGCCGACACCGCCCACACCGTGGACAGCTTGGACTGGATCCTGGGGCGCTCCTGAAGGGGGTAGAGGTCGGCCGCCAGCGTCTGCACCGTGCCCTGCAGCGCCCCGCCGCCCAGGCCCTGGACGATACGGAAGGCGATCAACGCGCCCATGTTCCAGGCCAGCGCGCACAGCAGCGAGCCCAGCAGGAACAGGGCCGCGCCCGCGATCAGCACCGGCTTGCGGCCGAAGGTGTCGGAGAGCTTGCCGTAGAGGGGGAGGGTGCCGGTGACGGCGAGCAGATAGCCCGAGAACAGCCAGGAGAACACGGAGAAGCCGCCGAGGTCGGCGACGATCTGCGGGACGGCGGTCGAGACGATCGTCGAGTCCAGGGCGGCCAGGCCCATGGACAGCATGAGCGCGGCGGTGACCGCTCCCCGCCTGGCGGATCCGGTGTGCTGTGCCGTGTCGCGTAGCGCGGGTCGTGTCTCGCCCACCGGATCCCTTCCCCCTGCATCTATCTGCCGGGGACCACCATGCCACTTGTCCCTCACGCCACGGCAGGGTGCAACCTGACTGCACCGGAAGGCGGAGCCGAACCCTGAGGCCGGCTCCACCCCTCGGTGGAGATCCCTTAGGGGTATCTCCGTACAACGGCCAGGGGCGGGTTCGTACCGCCGGAGGAAGAGACGAGGCCGTTGCCGTCCTTAACCTGGCTTTACGCCGCTGGGGGGCGGTGCACCGGACCCACGGGGGTGGGGTTTTCCCCAGCAGAAGACTGCGCCGGGCACCAGCGCGCTGGGCACCCCCGGGCGACCAGACTCAAGGCACCACCTCGTACGACCAGGCGCCTCACGTTGGACGGGGCCCGGCACCACGCGTCGTAGGGCCCGGCATCTCACGTCGTACCGCCGCTCATCCACTGAGCAACAGAACCACCTGTTGACCGACTTAGGAGACATACCGTGACATCGGCTGTGACCATCACCAGGCACGGGGGCACTGGAGGGCGTACGGCCGTTGCCGCGCGGGCGCGGCAGGTCGTGAAGGCGTACGGGTCCGGCGAGACCCGTGTCGTCGCCCTCGACCATGTGGATGTGGACATCGCACGGGGCCGGTTCACCGCGATCATGGGGCCCTCGGGGTCCGGCAAGTCCACCCTCATGCACTGCCTCGCCGGTCTCGACACCGTGACGAGCGGTCGGATCCACCTCGACGAGACCGAGATCACCGGGCTGAAGGACAAGAAGCTCACGCAGTTGCGCCGGGACCGGATCGGGTTCATCTTCCAGGCGTTCAACCTGCTGCCCACGCTCAACGCCCTGGAGAACATCACGCTCCCCATGGACATCGCGGGGCGCAAGCCCGACAAGGAGTGGCTCGGCCGGGTCGTGGAGACCGTCGGGCTCGCCCAGCGGCTGAAGCACCGGCCGACCCAGCTCTCCGGCGGCCAGCAGCAGCGCGTCGCCGTGGCCCGGGCCCTGGCCGCGCGTCCGGAGATCATCTTCGGGGACGAGCCGACCGGCAACCTCGACTCGCGGGCCGGCGCCGAGGTGCTGGGCTTCCTGCGGCGCTCCGTCGACGAACTGGGCCAGACCATCGTGATGGTCACCCATGACCCGGTGGCCGCGTCCTACGCCGACCGCGTGCTGTACCTGGCCGACGGACGCATCGTCGACGAGATGCACCAGCCGACGGCCGACCAGGTCCTGGACCGCATGAAGGACTTCGACGCCCGGGGGCGCACGTCATGAGCGTGATGAGGACATCGATGCGCAACTTCTTCGCGCACAAGGGACGGATGGCGCTGTCGGCCATCGCGGTCATGCTGTCGGTGGCGTTCGTGACGGGCACCCTCGTCTTCACTGACACCATGGGCACCACCTTCGACAAGCTGTTCGCGGCCACCTCCTCCGACGTCACGGTCTCCGTGGCCGGCGGTGAGCCCGACGAGGTCTCGCGGACCGGCAGACCCGACTCCCTGCCCGCCTCCCTGGTGAAGGAGGTGGCCGCCGTCGAGGGCGTCAAATCGGCCGAGGGCGCCGTCTCCTCGATGGACGTGACCGTCGTCGACCGCGACAACGAGAACATGGGGTCCTCCACCGGCGCCCCCACCATCGCGGGCAACTGGACCAAGAACGACCTCCGTTCCATGGAGATCACCGCCGGGCACGCCCCGCGCGGCGCGACCCAGGTGATGGTCGACGCCGACACCGCCGACAAGCACGGCCTGAAGCTCGGTGACGAACTGCGCACCATCACCGTCAGCGGTGACATCACCGCCCGGATCGTCGGCATCGCCTCGTTCAAGGTGACCAACCCCGGCGCCGCCGTCGTCTTCTTCGACACCGCCACCGCGCAGCGCGGACTCCTCGGCGCCACCGGCCGGTACACCCAGGTCAACGTGGCCGCCGAGGCGGGCGTCAGCGACACCCGGCTGAAGCGGAACGTCAGCTCGGCCCTGGCGACGCTGAAGGCGCAGGGGGAGCAGGGCGCGAAGGGCGCGCGGGAGACGGCGTACAAGGTTCGTACGCAGCAGGAGACCGCGGACGCCAACCGCAGCGACGTCGACGAGTTCATGAACGTCATCAAGTACGGGATGCTCGGCTTCGCCGGGATCGCGTTCCTCGTCGGTGTCTTCCTGATCATCAACACGTTCTCGATGCTGGTCGCCCAGCGCACCCGCGAGATCGGCCTGATGAGGGCCGTCGGATCCTCCCGCGGACAGGTCAACCGGTCGGTCCTCGTCGAGGCGACCCTGCTCGGTGTCTTCGGCTCGGTGGTGGGCGTCGGCGCGGGCGTCGGCCTCGCGGTCGGGCTGATGAAGCTCATGTCGGCCGCCGGCATGGAACTGTCCACCCGTGACCTGACGGTGCAGTGGACGACCCCCGCCATCGGCCTGCTGCTGGGCATCGTGGTGACGGTCCTCGCGTCCTATCTGCCCGCCCGCCGCGCGGGCAAGGTCTCCCCGATGGCCGCGCTGCGCGACGCGGGCACCCCGGCGGACGGCAACGCCGGACTCGTACGCGGTCTGGTGGGCCTGGTCCTGACCGGCGCGGGCGCCTTCGCGCTGTACCTGGCCGCCACCGCGGACCAGGCGAAGGAGGGCTCGCTGATCCTGGGCGCGGGCATCGTCCTCAGCCTCATCGGCTTCGTCGTGATCGGCCCGCTCCTCGCGGGCGGTGTCGTGCGGGTGCTCAGCGCCGTGCTGCTGCGGGCCTTCGGCCCGGTCGGCCGGATGGCCGAGCGCAACGCGCTGCGCAACCCGCGCCGTACGGGCGCCACCGGCGCGGCCCTGATGATCGGACTGGCCCTGGTCGCCTGCCTCTCCGTGGTCGGCTCCTCCATGGTGACCTCCGCCACCGCCGAGCTGGACAAGTCGGTCGGCGCCGACTTCATCGTCACCGCGGGCAACGGCGGCAAGCCCCTCAACCCCGCCACGGTCAAGGCGGTCGAAGGGGTCAAGGGCCTCGGCCACGTCACCCGTATGAAGGAGACACCGGCCGAGGTGACCGCGCCCGACGGCACCTCCGAGTCGGGACAACTGCTCGCCGCCGAACCCACCTACGCCGATGACCTGCGCCGCGAGACGGTCTCCGGTGACCTCGCGGCCGCTTACGGCGACAACGCGATGTCCGTCGGCTCCGAGTTCGCCGAGAAGGCGGGCGTGAAGGTCGGCGACACCCTGACCGTGGCCTTCGACGGGGGCCGCACCGCGAAGCTGAGGCTCGCGGCCATCACCTCCGACGACACGGGCCTCGACCAGGGCGCGATGTACACCAACCTGACCACCGTCGAGCGGTACGTGCCGGCCGAGCGGCTGCCGCTGGACACGGCCCTGCTCGCCAAGGCGGACGAGGGCAGCAAGGACCAGGCGTACGCCGCGCTGAAGACGGCCGTCGCCAAGGACCCCACGGTCCAGGTCATGGACCAGACCGACTACAAGCAGGCGCTGAAGGACCAGGTCGGCCAGCTGCTCAACATGGTGTACGGCCTGCTGGCCCTGGCCATCGTCGTCGCGATCCTCGGCGTCGTGAACACCCTGGCCCTGTCGGTGGTCGAACGCACCCGGGAGATCGGTCTCCTGCGGGCCATCGGCCTCTCCCGCCGTCAGCTGCGCCGCATGATCCGCCTGGAGTCCGTGGTGATCGCCCTGTTCGGCGCGCTGCTGGGCCTGGGCCTGGGGATGGGCTGGGGCGCCACCGCCCAGCGGCTCCTCGCCCTGGAGGGTCTGAAGGTCCTGGACATCCCGTGGCCGACCATCATCGGGGTGTTCATCGGCTCGGCGTTCGTGGGACTGTTCGCCGCCCTCGTCCCCGCGTTCAGGGCGGGACGGATGAACGTGCTCAACGCGATCGCGACGGACTGACGCCGGAGGAAGGAGAAGCCAGGGGGAGGGGGCGGCCGCTCGGACCAGCCGCTCGGACCGGTACGGGGGGCCGGTCCGGGGGCGGTACGGGGGGCCGCTTGGAACGGGGGACGGCGGGGCGTGGGGAATGAATGATCCCCACGCCCCGCCGATGTGGTGAGGCCGAGTCCTCCGGCCGTCGGGCCGGGCTGCGTCAGCCGGCGGCGCGGACGGCCTGGTAGTACTTCTTCGCCGTCTTCAGGCACGCGGCCTTGGCCTTCTCACGGCCGGCCGGTGTCAGCGGGTCGGCCCAGAACCTCTGTCCGCAGGCGCGGTTCATGTCACCCAGAAACGCCTTGTCGATCCGGAGTTTGTGGGACCGCTTGAATGCGGCCTGGCCCGCGATCGTCTTGTAGTTGCGGTATCCGAAGTCGTGCCGGTAGCAGGCGAACGAGAAGTCGTACCCGCCCCAGATCTTCTCCGGCGACGAATTGCAGTAGTTGGTGCTCCAGTTGAACTTGTACTTCGTGATCGCCGGCTTGTGCTGCCGGTGCTGGCCGAGCGCGGTGAACCAGTTGGTCTGGGAGCCGGACGAGTTCCCGGTCAGGGTGCTCAGCTTCGAGAGCTTCTGCGCCTTGGTGACGCCGACGACCGCCTGCGTGGACGCCCCACCGTCCGACGCGGCGGGACCGGCGAGGGCGGGTGCGGCGCCGGTCAGCAGAAGAACTGCCGAGAGAGTGGCGCCGGGAATTGCTCTGCTCAACACGGTCATGGTTTTCCCCGTTTCTGGTGGACTGCTGCTCGGGAAGCGATCGCCACGGTGTCATGTCAGGGGAAGGGCGCCAATTGTCCCTTGGGGCAGTGCGCGGAATTGAACGAGGCGTTCCGTATTCCCGTGGATTGGGATGTGGCGCGGGGATCAGACGCGGCGCAGCAGTACATATCCCTGGATGAGGCCCTGGAGTTCGTAGTGGTCCCGGGGATGCAGCTGACGGGCGTACCGGGGAACGTCCTTGACCCACCGCGAGGAGTTGTTGAAGACGATGTAGTCCGGGGCGAGGCCCTTGGTCCGGCCGATCCAGAAGACGCGGCAGCGTGACGTCAGACGGCTGATCGGGCCGACGTTGGACTCGACGGTGGCGCCGTCCGGGATCGTGGACAGCAGCTTCTCCACGGCCGTCACGCGCTCAGGCACCCGGTAGGCGTCGGCGTCGGTGAGCGCCGACAGCGGCAGCGAGGTCGTCAGGGCCAGCGCCGCCGAGGCGACCCCGGCGGGCAGATGGAACGCGTACGAGCGCAGCCACGGCCGGGGGCTGCGGTGCGCGGCGGGCAGCGCGTCGACGAGGGCGAGGAGGACGACCGGCATCAGCACGGCGCTGTAGTGCCAGGACGTGCCCCAGTAGTGGTCGTCGAACGACAGGAAGCGCCAGCCCAGGGTGGGCAGGGCGGCGATGAGGAGCGGCGACCGCAGGGCGAGCAGCCCGGTGGTGGGGACCAGCAGCCACAGCAGGGTGCGGACCTTGGTGTCGAGGCCGTCGAAGGGGCCGGCGTCACCGACCTTCGTCCAGTAGTCGTACCCGCCGGAGACGTTGAACGCCGGGATGATCATCGTGAAGGTGACCAGCGACGCGACCGCCCCGAACGACGCGACGGCGACGGCGCAGGCGACGTCGTTCGGTGAACCGTGCCGCCGGGCCCGTAGCGCGACGACCACCGCGAGGGCCGCCGCCGTCACCCCGAGATCCTCCTTGACCAGCACCAACGGCAGCGCCCACAGCAGCGCCGCCCGCCACCGGTGGGCGAGCAGCGCCTCCAGGGAGAAACCGATCAGCGGTACGGCGAAGCAGATCTCGTGGAAGTCGAAGTCCACCGCCCGCTGGAGCCCCCACGACAGCCCGTACGCCACGCCGATCGCGAGCCCCTTCGGCAGCCCCAGGCACCGGGCCGCGGCCCGCGTCACCGGCACCGCGGAGAGGGCGAACAGCGCGGCCTGCGCCACGAGCAGCGTCACGGGCGAGGGAAAGACCCGGTAGAACGGCGCGAGCAGCGCGATGACGGGGCTGAAGTGATCGCCGAGCACATGGGCTCCCGGCCCCTTCAGATCGACGACCGGCGCCTCCAGATGCGCGTAGGCCCGTATCGCCTGTTCGAATATCCCCAGGTCCCACGACCGTGTCCCCAGGTACCGGTACCGGCAGACGGACTCCGTCGCGTACACCGCGAACAGCACCAGGGCCAGCAGGTGGGGGGCGCGCCGCGCGAGGAACGAGCGACGGTCACGAGGCCGCAGCGGCGGCGCCATGACCGGCTCCGGTATGACGGGCGGTGCGGAGGACACCGGTGGTGACACGGTCGGGGGCATCGGGGCTCACGTTCATGGCGGGGCTGGTGCGCCGGGCGCCCAACAGGGTAGGCGGACGCCCTCGCACAAGGGGGTGCGGGGCCACGACGAGGCGGTGCGGGGCCACGACGAGGCGGTGCGGGGCCACGACGAGGCGGTGCGGGGCCACGACGAGGCGGTGCGCCAGAAGCCGGGGCGCAGGAAGCCGGGCACCAGAAGCCGGGCACCAGAAGGGGCGCGGGGACTGCGCGAGCGACCACGACGGTCCGCAGTCGAGCGGGCGCGGGAGGCCCCACTGTCTCGTGTGCGGATCCGGGGGCGCAGCCCCCGGGTCGGGGCGCTCCGCGGTCCTGGCACCGCGGGACGGCGCTCTGGGCGCGCGTCCGGGGCCGAAGGGGCGGAGCCCCCGGGGAAGGGGACGGGTCATGGCGGCGGTGGGGCGGCCCCGTGACCGGCCCGCCCCCGGTTGTCCACAGCCCCCGCACCACCCCCACCACCCGTCGTACCCTGGACACCCCCGGCCCCTCCCACGAGGTCGGGCGTTCGTGTTGCCCCCGCTGTACCCCAGCCGCAGCCTGACCCCCGGACGGGAAACGCCCTTCATGAGCCTCCACGGTCTGCTCGACGCCGTAGTCAAGGACGCCCCCCTCGCGGAAGCGATCAGGGCGGCAACCGACGGCCACCGCACCCACGTCGACCTGGTCGGCCCCCCGGCGGCCCGGCCCTTCGCCGTCGCGGCCCTCGCGAGAGACGCCGGCCGCCCCGTCCTGGCCGTGACGGCCACCGGCCGGGAGGCCGAGGACCTCACGGCGGCGCTGCGCTCCCTCCTCCCGCCGGAGGGCGTCGTGGAGTACCCGGCCTGGGAGACCCTCCCCCACGAGCGCCTCAGCCCGCGCAGCGACACCGTCGGCCGTCGCCTCGCCGTCCTGCGCCGGCTGACCCACCCGAGCCCCGACGACCCGGAGACCGGCCCGGTCCAGGTGGTCGTCGCCCCCGTGCGTTCCGTCCTGCAGCCGCAGGTCAAGGGCCTCGGCGACCTGGAGCCCGTCTCCCTGCGCACCGGCGAGAGCGCCGACCTGAACCGCACGGTCGAGGCGCTCGCGGCGGCCGCGTACTCCCGGGTCGAGCTGGTCGAGAAGCGCGGCGAGTTCGCCGTGCGCGGCGGCATCCTGGACGTCTTCCCGCCGACCGAGGAGCACCCCCTCCGGGTGGAGTTCTGGGGCGACGACATCGAGGAGATCCGGTACTTCAAGGTCGCCGACCAGCGCTCCCTGGAAGTCGCCGAGCACGGGCTGTGGGCCCCGCCCTGCCGCGAGCTCCTCCTCACGGACGAGGTGCGCGAGCGCGCCCGCGTCCTCGCCGAACGCCACCCCGAGCTGGGCGAACTCCTCGGCAAGATCGCCGAGGGCATCGCCGTCGAGGGCATGGAATCCCTCGCTCCGGTCCTCGTCGACGACATGGAGCTGCTGATCGACGTCCTGCCGAAGGGCGCGATGGCGGTCGTGTGCGACCCGGAGCGGGTGCGCACGCGGGCCGCGGACCTGGTGGCCACCTCGCATGAGTTCCTCCAGGCGTCGTGGGCGGCCACGGCCGGCGGCGGCGAGGCCCCCATCGACGTCGGCGCGGCCTCCCTGTGGTCCATCGCGGACATCCGGGACCGGGCCCGTGAGCTGGACATGATGTGGTGGTCGGTGTCCCCGTTCGCCGCCGACGAGACGTGGACATCGGCCGCTGACGCGGCGGGCGACGCCGACACCCTCAAGCTCGGCATGCACGCCCCCGAGACCTACCGCGGCGACACCGCGAAGGCGCTCGCCGACACCAAGGGCTGGCTCGCCGACGGCTGGCGCACGGTCTTCGTGACCGAGGGCCACGGCCCCGCCGCCCGCACGGTCGAGGTCCTCGGCGGCGAGGGCATCGCGGCCCGCCTGGAGGCTGACCTCGGGAAGATCGCCCCGTCGGTGGTGCATGTGGCGTGCGGCTCGATCGACTACGGCTTCATCGCCCCGTCCCTGAAGCTCGCGGTCCTCACCGAGACCGACCTTTCGGGGCAGAAGGCGGCCGGCAAGGACGGCGCCCGCATGCCCGCCCGCCGCCGCAAGACCATCGACCCGCTCACCCTCGAAGCGGGCGACTACATCGTCCACGAGCAGCACGGCGTCGGCCGCTACATCGAGATGGTCCAGCGGACCGTGCAGGGCGCGACCCGCGAGTACCTGGTCGTCGAGTACGCCCCCGCCAAGCGCGGCCAGCCCGGCGACCGTCTCTACATCCCCACCGACCAGCTGGAACAGATCACCAAGTACGTCGGCGGCGAGGCACCCACACTGCACCGCCTGGGCGGCGCCGACTGGACGAAGACCAAGGCGCGCGCGAAGAAGGCGGTCAAGGAGATCGCCGCCGACCTGATCAAGCTGTACAGCGCCCGCATGGCCGCCCCCGGCCACTCCTTCGGCCCGGACACCCCCTGGCAGCGGGAGCTGGAGGACGCCTTCCCGTACGCGGAGACCCCCGACCAGCTGACCACGATCGCCGAGGTCAAGGAGGACATGGAGAAGACGGTCCCGATGGACCGCCTGATCTGCGGCGACGTGGGCTACGGCAAGACGGAGATCGCGGTCCGCGCAGCCTTCAAGGCCGTCCAGGACGGCAAGCAGGTGGCGGTGCTCGTCCCCACGACGCTCCTGGTGCAGCAGCATTTCGGCACGTTCAGCGAGCGGTACTCGCAGTTCCCGGTCAGCGTCCGGGCCCTGTCCCGCTTCCAGACGGACACCGAGGCCAAGGCCACTCTGGAGGGTCTGCGCGAGGGCTCGGTCGACATCGTCATCGGCACCCACCGGCTGTTCTCCTCCGAGACCAAGTTCAAGGACCTCGGCCTCGTCATCGTCGACGAGGAGCAGCGCTTCGGCGTCGAGCACAAGGAGCAGCTGAAGAAGCTCCGCGCCAACGTCGACGTCCTGACGATGTCCGCGACGCCGATCCCGCGAACCCTGGAGATGGCGGTGACCGGCATCCGGGAGATGTCGACGATCACCACGCCCCCGGAGGAACGCCACCCGGTCCTGACCTTCGTCGGCCCCTATGAGGAGAAGCAGATCGGCGCGGCCATCCGCCGTGAACTCCTGCGCGAGGGCCAGGTCTTCTACATCCACAACCGGGTGGAGTCGATCGACCGCGCCGCCGCCCGGCTGCGCGACATCGTCCCCGAGGCGCGCATCGCGACCGCCCACGGCCAGATGTCGGAACAGGCCCTGGAACAGGTGGTCGTCGACTTCTGGGAGAAGAAGTTCGACGTGCTCGTCTCCACGACGATCGTGGAGTCCGGCATCGACATCTCCAACGCCAACACCCTGATCGTGGAGCGTGGCGACACCTTCGGCCTGTCCCAGCTCCACCAGCTGCGCGGCCGTGTCGGCCGAGGCCGGGAGCGGGGCTACGCGTACTTCCTGTACCCGCCGGAGAAGCCGCTGACGGAGACCGCCCACGAGCGCCTCGCGACGATCGCCCAGCACACCGAGATGGGCGCGGGCATGTACGTGGCGATGAAGGACCTGGAGATCCGCGGCGCCGGCAACCTCCTCGGCGGTGAGCAGTCCGGCCATATCGCGGGCGTCGGCTTCGACCTGTACGTCCGCATGGTCGGCGAGGCGGTCGCGGACTACCGGCGCCAGCTGGAGACAGGGGAGCCCTCGGCGGGAGGATGGGAGGAGCCGCCGCTCGAGGTCAAGATCGAACTGCCGGTCGACGCGCATGTCCCGCACGACTATGCGCCCGGCGAGCGGCTCCGCCTCCAGGCGTACCGGGCCATCGCCTCCGTCAACACCGAGGCCGACATCACCGCGGTGCGCGAGGAACTCGTCGACCGCTACGGCAAGCTGCCGGAGCCGGTGGAGAACCTGCTGCTGGTGGCCGGGCTGCGGATGCTCGCCCGGGCCTGCGGCGTCGGCGAGATCGTGCTGCAGGGCAACAACATCCGCTTCGCCCCGGTCGAGCTGCGCGAGTCCCAGGAGCTGCGCCTCAAGCGCCTCTACCCCGGCACGGTCATCAAGCCGGCCGTCCACCAGGTGCTGGTCCCCCGCCCGAAGACGGCGAAGGTCGGCGGCAAGCCGCTGCTCGGGCGGGAGTTGCTGGGGTGGACGGGGGAGTTCCTGGCTTCGATTCTGGGGTCGTAGCTGTTTTTCGATGACGGCGGTGGTCACCGTCCTGTGGACGGGAACAGCAGCTCCGTCGCCGTGCGGAAGACGTCTTCCGGGTCCCGGTCGCCGACCACCGCGTCGAGGTTGTGGCTGAGGAGCAACGTCGCGAAGCCGTGGGAGAGGGACCAGGCGGCGATGCCGGCCAGCCGGGGGTCCGCCCCGCCGAACTCGGGGCGGGCGGTACTGACCGCGATGCGCAGCCGCTCGCCCGACAGGGCGCGGGCGGTGGTCAGTTCGAGGTCGTCCTCGCGGAGCAGCTCCGGGCGGAACATCACCTGGAAGTGGGCCGGGTGCTCATGGGCGAAGCGGACGTAGCGGACGCCCGCGTCCCGCAGGTCGTCGGCCTCGGTGAGCGTGGTGGCCAGGAGCGCGTGGCCCTCCGCCGCGATCGCCGTGAGCAGCCCCGTGCGGTCCTTGAAGTGGTGCGCCGGCGCCGCGTGCGAGACGCCCGCGCGGCGGGCCAGGTCCCGCAGGCTGAGCGCGGAGGGCCCGTCGGCGGCTATGACGTCGAGCGCGGCGCGGAGGATCGCGCGCCGTAGATCGCCGTGGTGGTAGGGACGGTCGGGCCCATCTGGACGGTTGGGCCTGTCAGGGCGGTCGGCGTCGTCCGGGGAGTTGCTGCGGGGCATGGGGTCAGCGTACGCCCAATCTTGTCGTTGACAAGTTTGCGGGCGGTCGGGCAATCTTGTCAGTGACAAGTTCTGACTCGGTCGTCGTGGCCGGGGGAGCGGCAAGGGGGATGCGTCATGTCCGAGAACGTCAGCGTCAGCGTGAGTGGTGTGGGTGCGGAAGTGGGCCGGGGCGACGGCGTCGCGCTGGGCGAGGTCCGCCGGATGTGGCACCTGCTGGAGCCGCTGCACGCCGTCTTCTACTACGCGCCGGAGGCCTTCGAGGAGGCCGCCGCGCTGGGATACGACGTGACGGAGCGCTGGCCGAGCTACTTCGCCTACCGGGCGGCCCCGTTGGGCGCGGCCAGGAGCGAGCGGGTGGCCTCCGCCTTCTACAGCTTCAGCCCGCGCATGGTCGCCGAACACATCGAACCGGCCTGGCGGACCGCGAGCCCGGAGGCCGTGCTTGCGGCCCGGGACCGGGCGGTCGACCGGGTGTACCGCGGGCTGTTCGCGGAGCGAGCGCACAGTCCCGAACTCGCGGAGGCTGCCGCCCTGGCCCGCCGCGCTGCCGAGTCCCTGAGTACCGCGGGCCGCCCGCTGGCCGCCGCCAACGCCGAACTGCCCTGGCCCGAGCCCGCGCACCTCCAGCTGTGGCGGGCGGCGACGATCCTGCGCGAGCACCGGGGGGACGGCCACCTCGCGGCCCTGTTGATCGCGGACCTCGACCCCGCCGAATCCCTCGTCTCCTTCGCGGCCATAGGCGCGGCCTCGGTGGCACGCTTCGAGAGCCGGGGCTGGACCCCGGCCGAGTGGTCGGCTGCCCGCGACTGCCTGGCAGCACGCGGACTGGTCGACGCCGACGGTACGGCCACGGAAGCCGGCCGGAGCCTGCGCCGCGAGGTCGAGCGGCACACCGACCGACTGGCCGCCGAGCCCTGGCAGTTGCTCGGCCCGGCCGACACCGCGCGACTCGCCGACCTGCTGGGCGAGTTCTGGGTCGCCGCGATCGGCTCGGGTCTGCTGCCGTCGGAGACGACGCTGGGGATAGGCAAGGTGTGAGCCCGGAGCCGGTGCCTGCAGATCCGCCCCTTACCCACGGGGGCTACGGTGTCGGCCGGAGTGGGCAGGGAACACAGGCAGGGCAACCGGACCGAAGCAACCAGCAAGGACAGTGAGGAGGGTCGCGTGGTGCGTCTGAGGGGTGGGGTGGCCGTCGCAGCCCTGGTACTGGTCGCCGTCGTCAGCGGCTGCGAACCGGGCACGAAGGGTTCCGCGGAGCCGGCGGACAACCCGGGCGGGGGAGGCCCCGCCCTGGCCGCGGCGGAGTCCCTGACCGTCAAGGGCCGTGCGCCGAAGACCGGTTACGACCGGGAGGAGTTCGGCAGCCCCTGGGCCGACACCGACTCCAATGACTGCGACACCCGGGACGACATACTCCAACGCGACCTGGAGGACGTGAAGTTCCGCGACGGGGACTGCCGGGTGGCCTCCGGTGTGCTCGACCCGGACCCGTACACCGGAGAGGACGTGTCGTTCGTACGGGGCCGCAGCCAGATCGACATAGACCACATCGTGGCCCTGTCCGACGCCTGGCAGAAGGGCGCCCAGAAGTGGGACGACAGCAAGCGCATAGCCCTGGCCAACGACCCGCTCAACCTTCTCGCGGTCGACGCGGGCACCAACCGGGGCAAGGGCGACGGCGACGCGGCCACCTGGCTTCCGCCCAACAAGGCCTACCGGTGCACGTATGTGGCCGCGCAGGTCGCCGTGAAGAAGAAGTACGAGCTGTGGGTCACCTCGGCCGAACAGACCGCGATGAAGCGGGTGCTGAGTACCTGCCCCGACCAGAAGCTCCCCGGCGGCGGCAACCCGACCAAGGCCCCGGCCCGCTTCCACGCGGACTGAGGCCTGAGGGTCGCTGTACCGAGCGCCGGAGAAGACCGTGGCGTGCACCGTGGCGTGCGGGGCGCCGGGCGCCTCGGACGCCGTGGGGCTCACGCGCGCGGCGGGGGCTCGTGCGGTGTGCCTGCCTCCCGCGCCCCGGGGCTCGTGCGGGTCGTGCCCGGTGCGAGCCCCGGGGCGTCAGATCAGCTCCACTCCTTGTCCAGGTCGATGACCTTGCCCTTGGGGGCGTCGGCCGGGACCGGCTTGTTGTAGTCGGTGAAGCTCACGTCGCCCGGCTCCTTGGCGGACTTGCTCACGACCCGCAGGAGGTACGGCTTGCCCTTGGTGGCGACGGACAGGGTGTAACGGTCCTTGCCGTCCTTCTCGTGGAGGAGGATCGCGGGGGTGCCGTCGACCGTGGTGGTCTTGCCGCGCTCGGCGTCGGAGTTGGTGTCCTCGAAGTCGGCGAGCACGGTGTCCAGGTCGCAGAAGCTGGCCATCTCCTTGGAGTCCTCGGCGGTCGCGGACGTCTTGGTCCACTTGCCGGCCAGCATGTCCACGATCATGTCGGTCTCCTCCTTGGAGGAACCGCCCGCCTGGGCGCGCAGGAACGCCTCGTCGTACTTCATGTAGATCGTGTCGCCCGTCTTGATCAGCTCGGCCTTGCCGTCCTTCATGCCGATCGTGCCGGCGCAGTCGCCCTTCTTGTTGAGGGCCATGTCGAGGTTGATCGTGCCGCCGGCGCTGTCGTCCTTGATCTCGCCCTTCATCCGGAGCGAGTCGGCGTCGGAGGTGGCCTTCACGGCCTTGTCGGCGATCTCGCCGCCGCTCAGGCCGGAGAACGGTTCGTTCGACTTGTCCTCGCCGGGCAGGCAGCCGGTGAGCGAGAAGGTGGCCGCGGCGGCGATGCAGAGAGCGGTGAGTGCGGTGCGACGCATGGGAGGTCCCCCCTGGGATCTGGTGAGTGAGCGGTGCCGCCGCCGTACGCGGGCACGGGTGTGCGTGCGGCGGCGGAAGTGAGCGGTGATCTCGGACCGGTGGGCGTGACGTCCGCCCGGTGAACGGAGGTGTCTGTCAGTAGGCGCGCGTGGCGAGTTGTTCGCCCGCCGAGTCGTAGACCGTGACGTGGCCCCGGTCGTCGTGCCGGAAGTCGGCGAAGGCGGCGGCGATCAGCCGGGCGGGGCGGGCACCGCCATCCGGTGGGCCGCCGGTGAAGTCCGTGAGGACGTCGGTCGAGCCGGTCCCGCCCGCGGGTGGCGCGGGTCTGTGTACATGGGTGACATGCGAGACGGCGGCTCTCTCGGCGGAGGTGCCGTGAGTGTTCACAAATGCTTTGAAGCGGTCGGCGGATCCGGTGCCGTATGAGGCGCTGTCACCGCTCCCGGCGTTCGCCGAGACCACACCGATTACGAGCAGACCGACCGCCGCATGCAGTGCGAGCTGGGTCTTCATGCCCATGGTCGTGCCTCCTCCCCTGGTGTTCGACCGCACGACGAGGTGTGACCACCCGAGGCGGGCGGCCCGTCGTTCGATGAGTCAATCACAGCAGAGCTTGTGAACCGAGTCAACACGGTTCACGATAACGAGTGCGTACACGGCGTGAAGAGGTAGATCTTGCGTACGTCGGTATGCTCAACGCCACACACCAGGTACGAGGGGAGCCGGGCGCGTGCAGGACAACGGGACAGAGGTCACCGCCGCGGAGATCGCGCGGCTCGCCGGCGTCGGCCGGGCCGCCGTCAGCAACTGGCGTCGTCGCCATGCCGACTTCCCCAGGCCGGTCGGCGGCACGGAGACCAGCCCGTCCTTCGCGCTGACCGACGTCGAGGAGTGGCTGCGCAAGCAGGGCAAGCTCGCCGAGGTCCCCCTGAAGGAGCGGGTCTGGCAGCAGGTCACCGGCCACCCGGACGGCCCCGTCACGGCCCTGGTGCACGCCGGCTGCGCCCTGCTGCACCTCCACGACCGGCCCCTGGTCTGGCTGGAGTTGAGCGCCACCCCTGACGACAAGGAACTGGCCGGCAGGCTGTCCGACCAGCTCGCGCAGATCCTCACCGCCCGTTTCGGCCCGGCCGGCGAGCCCGCCGCGCACCGCCCGACGGCCGCCGAGCTCCTGCCGTCGATCCCGCTGCTGCGCGGCGCCACCGAGCTCGCGGCGGATCTGGGCGCGCGGCAGACCTTCGAGTTCCTGCTGGCCCGCCACCTCGACGCCAACCCCCGCCAGTACACGCTCACTCCGGGCGAGCTGGCCGAGCTGATGGCCGAACTCGCCGGGCCCGCCCGCTCCGTGTTCGACCCGGCGTGCGGCACCGGTGCCCTGCTGCGCGCCGTCGCCCCCCGCCCCGGCCAGGAGCTGCACGGCCAGGACAGCGCACCCGACCTGGCCGCCCTCACCGCGCTCCGGCTCGCCCTGCGCAGCGAGAGCGCCATCCGGACCGCCGCCGGGGACAGCCTCCGCGCGGACGCCCACGAGCAGCTCAGGGCCGAGGCGGTGCTGTGCCACCCGCCGTTCAACGAGCGCAACTGGGGCCACGACGAACTCGCCTACGACCCGCGCTGGGAGTACGGCTTCCCGGCCCGCACGGAGTCCGAACTCGCCTGGGTGCAGCACGCGCTGGCCCGGCTGGAGGACGGCGGCACCGCCGTCCTGCTGATGCCGCCGGCCGTCGCGAGCCGCCGCTCGGGGCGCCGTATCCGCGCCGACCTGCTGCGCCGCGGTGCCCTGCGCGCCGTGATCGCCCTGCCGGTCGGTGCGGCACCCCCGTACAACATCCCGCTGCACCTGTGGGTGCTGCGCCGGCCGGGCAGGACGGCGGCGGCGCCGGAGCTGCTGCTCGTGGACACCGGGCGGCTCGGTGCCGAGGGGCGGGGCGGGGTCGACTGGGCGGCCGTGCGCACCGCCGTGCTGGACGCGTGGAAACCGTTCGACCGCGCGGGAGAGGTCGAGGAGCGCCCCGGACTGAGCCGTTCGATGCCGGTCATCGAACTCCTCGACGACGACGTGGACCTGGCCCCCGCCCGGCATCTGCCGCCACCGGCCGCGGGCTCAGGCGCCGCGGAACTCACCGCCGTACGCGAACGCCTCGGCGAGACCCTGCGGCTGACCGCCGACCTCACGCCCCCGCTCCCCGACGAGACGCAGCCCCCGCGCTGGCCGCTCACCACCGTCGGGGAACTCGCGCGCGGCGGGGCACTGTTGCTGCGCACCGGCGGGAACGGTCCCCACGCGCGCGTGCTCACCGACCACGACGTCCTGTCGGGCACAAAACCTTCCGGGTCCCTGCCCGAGACGGGGGAGGAGCCGGTGCTGGTGGAGCGGGGCGACATCGTCGTCCCCGTCCTCGGCGGCGGCGGGATCGCCCGCGTGATCGACGAGGAGACCGCCGGGGCCGCCCTCGGCCGCAACCTGACGCTCCTGCGCCCCGATCCGGCGGCGCTCGACGCGTGGTTCGTCGCCGGGTTCCTGCGTGGCACCGCCAACAGCCGCCAGGCCAGCAGCTACGCCTCCACCGCCAGCCGTCTCGACGTACGCCGCCTCCAACTGCCCCGGCTGCCCCTGGACCAGCAGCGCCGCTACGGTGAGCGGTTCAGGGCCCTTGCCGCCTTCGAGGACGCGCTCCGCGAGGCGGGCCGCCTGGGCACACGCCTCGTGCGCGGCATGTACGACGGACTGACGGACGGAACGGTCACCCCGGACTGAAACGGCGAACTGCCCTTACGATCAGGTGGGTCCGTCGAACGATCGTGTGGATCCGCCGGGACGACCGACACGGGTCCACCGGACGGAACCGCTCCGCACCGGGCGACGTGACCAGGACTGCAACGGTTGTCCACAACCCTGGACCGCTTGTCGTGGTCGACCTATACGCTCGGAACGACATCGCAGTCCACTACCACAGGCCTTCAGGAGCAGTCATGCACGGCCACGGCTACGCGCCGCAACAGCCCCCCGGCCCCTCGCAGGGGGCGCCGGTCACGCTGCGTGTGATCTTCGTGGTGGTCACCGTCATGAGCTGCGGCCTCCTCGGCTGGGCCAGCCTGCTGCGACTGGCCTCCGTCACCCGCAAACCGCTCGACTGGTTCCTGTTCGCCCTGGCGGTCGTGCACATCGTGACGGCGCTGTACATCCTGGGCTCCGACCCGGGCGAGGAGGAGTTCACCACCTGGCGCGGCGACGTCGGCATGGCGATGCTGCTCATCGGCCTCGTGGTCACCGTCGCGTACTACCTGTACGCGGACATACGCCACTTCAGCCGGTCCCGCACGGCCCCGCCCTCGGCGTTCGCCCAGACCGCGGTCTACTCCCAGCAGACGGGCTACAGCTACCCGCCGGTCCAGGTCCCGCAGCCCTACACCCCGGCCCCGCAGCCGCCCGTCCAGTCGCAGGGGACGCCGATCCCGGGGCCCCCCGTCCAGCCGCAGCCCGCGCCGGATCCGCAGCGCCCCGGCCCGGCCCGCATAGACCAGGTGCGCGCCGAGCTCGACGAGCTCAGTGACTATCTCCGCAGAAACGAAGGAGACCGGTGACCCAGGGGACCGGACGCCTGATCACCGGCCGCTACGAACTGTCCACGCTCATCGGACAGGGCGGCATGGGTCAGGTGTGGACGGCGTACGACCAGCGCCTCGACCGGCGGGTGGCGGTCAAGCTGCTGCGCCCGGACAAGGTCGCCGGCCAGGAGGCCGACGAGCTGCGCCGCCGCTTCGTGCGCGAGTGCCGGGTCACGGCCCAGGTCGACCACCCCGGCCTGGTCACCGTGCACGACGCGGGCAGCGAGGGCGAGGAGCTGTTCCTCGTCATGCAGTACGTCGACGGGGCGGACCTCTCCGACCACCTCGCCGAGCACGACCCCTACCCGTGGCAGTGGACGGTCGCCGTCGCCGCCCAGCTGTGCGCGGTGCTGTCCGCCGTGCACGCGGTGCCGATCATCCACCGCGACCTCAAGCCGCGGAACGTGATGGTCAAGCAGGACGGCACGGTCACCGTCCTCGACCTCGGCGTCGCCTCCGTGATGGACACCGACACCACCCGCCTCACCCACACCGGCTCGCCCATCGGCAGCCCCGCCTACATGGCTCCCGAGCAGGCCATGGGCGGCGCGGTCGGCCCGTACACCGACCTGTACGCCCTCGGCGTGCTGATGCACGAACTGCTCAGCGGGAACGTGCCGTTCACGGGCTCGACGGCCCTCGGCGTCCTCCACCGTCACCTGTACGAGCCGCCGGTCCCCGTCCGCAGGCTCCGCCCCGAGGTCCCCGAGACCCTGGAGACACTGGTGCTGCGGCTGCTCTCCAAGGACCCGCAGCACCGCCCGTCCTCCGCGCAGGAGACATACGAGCAGCTCCTGCCGCTGCTTCCGGCGCGCGGGATGCCCACGGGCTCCCCGCTCGACCCCACCCGTCCCTTCCTGCGTCCGCACGCCCCCTGGCCGGACCGCGCCCGCATCCCCGCGCCGCAGCCCTCCGCCGCTCCCGCGGAGGCCCCTCCGGTCGACAAGCCCGATGTGGCGGGCGCCGTCGACGAGGTCAAGCGGCTGCTCGGCGAGGGCCGTATCACCCAGGCCGTCGACATCCTCGGCGCGATCCTCCCGGCCGCCGCCGCCCAGCACGGCGAGCACTCACCGGTCGTCCGCACCCTGCGCAAGCAGTACGCGGCCACCCTCATGGACGACGGTCAATACCGCCGCGCCCTGCCCGAGCTGCGCCGCCTCGCCGACGAGCGCGCCGCCGAGGCGGGCCAGGCCGACCCGCAGTCCCTGCGCTTCCGCTACGACTCCGCCCAGTGCCTCGAACAGCTCGGCGAACCGGCGGCGGCCCTCGCCGAGTACCGCTCGCTGCTGCCGTACTTCGAGAACCGGTACGTGGGCGGCGACCCCGAGCTGGCCCTCGACGTCCGCCGCCGCATAGGCCACCTGCTCCTCGCCCTCGGCGACCGGGGCGCCGCCCACGAGACCCTCGGCCGCCTCCTGCTGGACGTGGAGCGGCTGCGGGGCCCCGGCCATCCGCTGGCGGGGGAGGTCCGGCGGACCTTGCAGTGGCTGGGACAGGTGCGCGGCTGACACCAACGCCGGGCGCATGTCTTGCGCCGCCTCGGCCGAAGGTTGCCGCACCGCGGAGACGGTGTTTCCCGAACTCGGGGCCGGCGCCGCTTGGCTGTACACACACGACGGAGCGATCAAGGGGTGGGGCCATCCATGTCCGATGACACGAGCAGCCGCAGACGGTCGGGCAAGCCGGGCCACCGGCAGTCCAGGAAGCGCAGGTACATCGCCTGGACCGCGGCCGGAGCCGCCGTGCTCGCCGGGGCCGGCGTCGCCGCGCAGAACTCCCTCGCCACGACCACCGCCTGGCCGGCCGCCAAGGTCTACACGGGCCGCGCCTTCGACACCTGCACGGCACCGTCCCTGTCCGCGATGAAGGCATGGAACACCGGCTTCTACGGCGCGGCGGCCGTCTACATCGGCGGCAAGAACCGCGGCTGCGCCCAGCCCAACCTCACCGCGTCCTGGGTGAAGTCCGTCAACACCCTCGGCTTCAAGCTCGTCCCGCTCTACGTGGGCGCCCAGCCGCCCTGCCAGAGCGGCTCCAGCCCCGAGGTGATCACCGCGTCGACCGCCGCCTCCCAGGGCGCCGCCGACGGGGCCGACGCCGTCGCCAAGGCCGCCGCCCTCGGTATGAAGCCCGGCAGCGCGCTCTACCTCGACATGGAGGCGTACGACATCACGGACACGGCGTGCAACGACGCCGTCCTCACCTATGTCCGGGCCTGGCACAAGGCGCTCGGCGCCAAGCAGTACCGCTCCGGCTTCTACGGCTTCAGCAGCTCCAGCGCCAAGGCGGTCGCCACCGCCACCGACCGCACGAATCTGCCGGGCAACCTCTGGTACGCCAAGTGGGACAAGGTCAACACGACGACCAGCGACTGGCCGTACGCCTCGACGCTGTACACCGGGCACCACCGCGCCCACCAGTACATGGTCAACAGCAAGGAGAGCCGCGGCGGCTACACGATCACCGTGGACCGTGACGCGTGGGACGCACCGGTGGCGATCGTCGGATAACCGGACGCCGAGCGCCGTCCCGACGCGGGGCGCGGCCCGGTGGGGGCGACCTTGCGGGCCGTCCGGGGCGCCCTCGCGGTGCGACGGTGCCGGAAGTCGGTGTGAATCGTTGGTCGAATGGCTGGCCGAGAGCAGGGCCACTGCCTACCATCGATCACCGCAAGACCTTGTGCACCGTCGCACAATCTCCTCGGGAGGCCAACTTGCACCGCCGCCGTCGCACCGCGCTCGTCCTCTCCGCCGCGATCGCCGCCGCGGCTCCCCTGCTGACCGCCTGCGGGAGCGACGCGCATCCCGGCGCGGCGGCCGTCGTGGGCGGCGAGCGGATCACGGTCGCGCAACTGGAGAACCGGGTGAACGACGTGCGCACCGCCCAGCGCGCCGCCACCGGGGACGACGCCCAGTACCAGCGCCTGGTCGCCCAGACCGGCACCCTCACCCGCAACACGCTGAACGGCATGGTCCTGGAGAAGGTCCTCGACCAGGCGCTCGAAGACGCCGGTGTGACCGTCACCCGCAAGGAAGTCCAGAAGTACCGTTCCGACCTCGAGCACGAGGCGGGCGGTTCCCGGGCGCTGGAGACGGCCTGGCTCCAGCAGTACAACGTCGCCCCCGAGCACCTGGAGGAGAGCCTGCGCAGCGACGTCGAGGTCCAGAAGCTCGCCGCGGCGCTCGGCGCCGACATGAACAGCCCCGAGGGCGGCACCGTCTTCTGGAAGGCCATGGCCAACGCGTCGGACGAACTCGACGTCGACCTCAACCCCCGCTACGGATCATGGGGCGTCGCCCAGGACGGCCGGCTCGGGATGGCGGACGCCAAGACGCCGTGGGTGCGGGAGGTCACGAAGAAGGCCACGCAGCAGCCGGCGTAACCGGTCGGCGAAAGCCGCGTCGGCCGTCGGCCGCCGGAGCCTGTGGACAACTTCGGGGGCCGTCGGTGGCGTGGGTTACGTTCGTGGGGTGAACGCACACCGCCCCGACGACGCCCCCGACACCGAGGCCCCCGCCTCCGGCCCCGGCAGGGTCGTCCTGCTCACCACCAGCCACCGCGTCGCACCCGGTCTGCTCTCCTGGCCCGCCTGGCAGGCCCTGCACGACGCCGACCGCGTCCTGTGCGCGGACGAGGCCCACCCGCAGCTGCCCTATCTGCGCGAGGCCGGCATCACGGTCGAGCAGGCCGCCCCCACGGCCGAGGACCTGGTCGACGCCTGCGCCGGCGACCGCACCGTGGTCGTCGTGGCGACCGCCGAGGGCGAACCCCGACTCACCGACGGCCTGGCCCGCCTCGCCGGCTCCGGCCGCCTGCGGATGCCGTCACTGGAGCTCCTCCCCGCCTCCTACGACCTCCCCGGCGCCCGTCTCCTCGATCTGATCCAGGTCATGGACCGCATCCGCGCCGAATGCCCCTGGTCCTCCCGGCAGACCCACAAGGGCCTCGCCAAGTACGGCATCGAGGAGGCCTACGAACTGGTGGAGGCGATCGAGGAGGGCGACCGGGACGAACTCCGCGAGGAACTGGGCGACGTCCTCCTCCAGGTCGTCTTCCACTCCCGTATCGCCGAGGAGGACCCCGAGGCGCCCTTCTCCATCGACGACGTCGCCGCCACCATCGTCACCAAGCTCATCCACCGCCACCCCCATGTCTTCGGCGACGCGACCGCCACCACCCCGGAGGAGGTCAAGCAGCACTGGCTCCGCACCAAGGCCGTCGAGAAGCAGCGCGAGTCGGTCACCGACGGCATACCCCTCGGCCAGCCCGGCCTTGCCCTCGCCTCGAAGCTGGCGTCCCGGGTTCGCACGGCCGGGCTGGACGTCCCGCTCCCGGCGGGCGACGGCATCGGGTACGAGCTGCTGGCGATGGCCGTACGGGCCGAGGCCGCCGGCGTCGATCCGGAGGCGGCGCTCCGGGCGGCTGCCCGCTCGTATCGTGACGCCGTGCGGGCGGCTGAAGGACTGAACGCTTAGTACCGTTGCCCTCACGGGTGGTTGCGACGCGTGGGGGCTCGAGTGGGTCGGGAGTCGGACGACGAGACCGGGGGCAGGCGCTCCGTCGAGGCCGGCGGCAGCAGCTCCATCGCCGCCGGGGGCGACCTCGGGAACGCCTTCACCGGCAATGTCAGCAACGGGATCGTGATTCAGGCCGGCCGCATCGGCCACGTCTCGCACGGGTCCTCGGCCGACGAACGCCTGGCCGGCCCCCGTGCCGGAGCCCCCGGGGACCGAGCCACCGCCGTCGAGCACGACCGCCACGTCGTGCTCGACCCGGCCGGGTGGCGGCCGGTCGGCGAGGTGGAGCCCCTTGAGTTCGGCGTCGGCCCGACCCGGCACATACCGGGGCAGCCCGACGTGCCGCCGTACGTGCCCCGCGACTGCGACGAGGACCTGCGCGCCAAGCTCGCGCACAGCGGGCTGGTGCTGGTCCTCGGCGAGCGGTACGCGGGCAAGTCGTACACCGCGTGGCACGGGGTGCGGTCGCTGGAGGGGTACCGGCTGTACGCGCCGGACCCGGGGGAGGATCTGCGGGCTGTGCTCGCCGCGCTGAGGGGCGAGCCCGGCGAGTACGTCATCTGGCTGGACGAGGTGACCGACCACCTCGGCGAGGACGGGCTGGACCGGAGGCTGTTGGGGCGGCTCGCCGGCCTCGGCGCGGTCCTGCTCGGCACGATGCGCTCCGAGGAGTACTACCGGCGCCGGATGATGAGCGACCGCATCGGCCTCGCCCTGACCAAGGCCCGCACGGTCGAGGTGCCGCGGGAGTGGAGCGACGCCGAGCTGGACCGCCTCAAGGACCTCGACGACCCGCGCGCCTACCCGGCGTTCATGTGGAGCGGCAAGGAGGGCGCCGCGTCGTACTTCGCGATCGGGCACACCATGTACGACGAGTGGCGGCGGCCGGGGACGAAGGTGGAGCACCCGTGTGGACAGCTGCTGGTCCGGGCCGCCGTCGACCTGGCGCGGTGCGGAGTGCGGGGCGCCGTACCGACCGAGCTGCTCGCACAGGTGCAGGAGCAGTACGGCACGGAGGAGCGCGAGTCGTTCGAGGACGCCCTCACCTGGGCCACGACCCGCATGTTCGGGGTCTCGGGCCTGCTCGTGGCCGGTGACGAAGACGGCACCTTGCGGGCGTACGGGGCGCTGGTCGCGGAGGCGCTGCGCGCGGAGGATCTGGAGCCGGTGCCGGACGCGGTGTGGTGGCTGTTGCTGGACGCGGCGCAGGGCGGCGCACGGATCGACCGCGAGGCCGTGCTGGACGCGGCCCGTGCGGCGCTGCACCCGCGGATCGAGGCGGGCGACACGGACCTGATGGTCGCCCTCGCCGAGCGCGTGGGCGGGGACGAACGCGCGGACCTGATCCGCCGGGCCGCGGAGGCCGGGCACCGCGAGGCCGCCGAGGAGTGGGCGACGCACCTGGTGGAAGCCGGTGACGAGGCCGCCGCGATCCGGTATCTGGAGATCGCCGCCCAGGGCGGAAGCGTCGAGGCGGCGCGCGAGGCGGGGCGGTTGCACCGCGAGCGCGCGGAGCTGTTGCTGCGGAAGGCCGCCGAAGCAGGGGACGGGGCGGCGGCCCACGAGCTGGGCGAACTGCTGCTGGGCTCCGGACAGGTTGACGCGCTGCGCTGGTTCGTCAGGGCGGTCCGGGCCGGTCACGAGGAGGTGTCCACCAGCCTGGGTCGGGCCCTGTACTACCGGAGGAGCAAGGACGCGGAGTTCTGGCTCCGCCGCGGCGCCGCGCTCGGCGACGCCCACGCCGTGCATGCGCTCGCCGCGTACCTGCACAGCCTCGGCGACCACGACGAGGAGGCGGAGCGGCTCTTCCGCGAGGCCAAGGAGGCGGGCCACCCTGCCGCGTCCCGCCATCTCGCAGCCCTCCTCCTCCGCGTGGGCGACGGCCCCTCCGACGAGGTGAGGCACCTGTTCCACGAGGACGCCGCACTCGGCAGCGGCGACGCCGCCTACTGGCTCTCGCTGCACCTGCGCCGGCGCGGGGACACCGGCGAGGCCGACAAGTGGTTGCACAAGGCCGCCGACCTGGACCACTACCACGCGCTGCGCGACCTGGGCCTGCTGCCCGTACCCCCCGACGACCAGCCCGATACCGTCGAGGAGTGACCAACCAGCCCCACCCTCCGCACTCCCGGCCGCAGCCGGCGCCCGCCCCGGCGCCCGCCCTGTTCACCTGGGAGTTCGCCACCGACCCGTACCCCGCCTACGCCTGGCTCCGCGAGCACGCCCCCGTGCACCGCACCAAGCTGCCCAGCGGCGTGGAGGCCTGGCTGGTCACCCGGTACAAGGACGCCAAGCAGGCCCTCGCCGACCAGCGCCTGTCCAAGAACCCGGCGCACCACGACGAGCCCGCGCACGCCAAGGGCAAGACCGGTATCCCCGGTGAGCGCAAGGCCGAGTTGATGACGCACCTGCTGAACATCGACCCGCCGGACCACACCCGGCTGCGCCGCCTCGTCTCCAAGGCGTTCACGCCCCGCAGGGTCGCCGAGTTCGCACCCAGGGTCCAGGAGTTGACCGACGACCTGATCGACCGGTTCGTGGAGCGGGGAGAGGCCGATCTCATCCACGAGTTCGCCTTCCCGCTCCCCATCCACGCGATCTGCGACCTGCTCGGCGTCCCACGGGAGGACCAGGACGACTTCCGGGACTGGGCGGGGATGATGATCCGGCACGGTGGCGGGCCGCGCGGCGGCGTCGCCAGGTCGGTGAAGAAGATGCGCGGCTATCTCGCGGACCTCATCCATCGCAAGCGCGAGGCGCTCCCCGCCGAACCCACCCCCGGCGAGGACCTCATCTCCGGTCTCATCCGGGCCTCGGACCACGGTGAGCACCTCACCGAGAACGAGGCCGCCGCCATGGCCTTCATCCTTCTGTTCGCCGGGTTCGAGACCACCGTCAACCTCATC
The DNA here is from genome assembly GCF_055572155.1 of Streptomyces sp. NPDC030814. NCBI lineage: Bacteria > Bacillati > Actinomycetota > Actinomycetes > Kitasatosporales > Streptomycetaceae > Streptomyces > Streptomyces sp. NPDC030814. The sequence continues at coordinate 148,904 of NZ_JBVIDX010000015.1, read as the reverse complement.
GGCAACGGCACCTACGCCCTCCTCACGCACCCCGAGCAGCGCGCCCGACTCCAGGCCTCCCTCGCCGCGGGCGGAAGGGGCCTGTTGGAGACCGGCGTCGAGGAACTCCTCCGCTACGACGGCCCCGTGGAGCTCGCCACCTGGCGGTTCGCCACGCAGCCGCTGACCATCGGCGGGCAGGACATCGCCCCCGGCGACCCCGTGCTCGTGGTACTCGCGGCGGCCGACCGTGACCCGGCCCGCTTCGCCGACCCCGACACCCTCGACCTCTCCCGCCGTGACAACCAGCACCTCGGCTACGGCCACGGCATCCACTACTGCCTGGGCGCGCCCCTGGCCCGGCTGGAGGGGCAGACTGCGCTGGCCACACTCCTCACCCGTCTGCCCGATCTGCGGCTCGCGGCCGATCCGTCCGACCTGCGCTGGCGCGGCGGGCTCATCATGCGTGGATTGCGCACGCTTCCGGTCGAATTCACACCGCGTCAGGGCGGTTGAACGGCGCGTACGGTACCCGGAACAGCGGCAGAACATGACACACCCTCAAGTTCGTGATCTTCACGTGATCTCCGCTGCATTAACTTGTGACAACTGATCGTCTGCGGCTACGTTCACACGGCAGTGCGAAGGTTGGTCACATCCTTCGCGCAGCTCACTGCTGTCGCGTGAAAGGCAATCGCATGCTCTCCGGGAACGGTCGTCACCGTCGCCCCCGTCAGGCTCCGGCACTCCTCGTGGCGGCCGGAGTGACCGGCTCCGCGATCGCGATCCCGCTCCTCGGCGCCACCGGCGCGAGCGCGGCCAGCGGAACCACCTGGGACCAGGTGGCGGAGTGCGAGAGCGGCGGTTCCTGGAGCGCGGACACCGGGAACGGGCGCTACGGCGGCCTCCAGATCTCCCAGTCCAACTGGGAGAAGTACGGCGGCCTCAGTTACGCGACCAGCCCCGACCAGGCCAGCCGTTCGCAGCAAATCGCGGTCGCCGAGAGGATCCTCGCCGACCAGGGTGTCGGCGTCTGGTCCACCTGCGGACTCCTCCACAACCTCGACGGCGACTCCACCTCGGCCGACGTGGACACCGGCGTCGCGGAAGATTCGTCCGGTTCAGGCGATTCGTCCGATTCATCCGGCTCATCCCGTAACTCCACCAAGTCCGACGACTCATCGGATTCCTCCGACCCATCCGGTTCGCCCGGTTCGGTCGACTCGTCCTCGGATACCGCCGAGGGTTCCGCCAAGGCCGACGCGGGCGCAGGGGACTCCGTCGACATCTCGGACTCCGACCGCAGTGGCGGGTCGCGGGAATCCGGCAGCTCCTCCACGGCCGACGCCCGCCGCGGTGACTCGGGCAACTCCACGCGGACCGATACCCCTTCCACCAGCGATGACGCGGATGCCGGCACCGGTCGTCACCGTGGCGCGAGCGCGGAGGAGGGTGTCGACACCGACGCGGCCGGCTCGCGCGGCGACACCTCCTCGGGCCGGCACGCCTCCCGTGGCGGCGACGCCTCCCGCGAGGCCGTCGACGGCTCGTACACCGTCCGCCCCGGGGACAGCCTGACGGCCATCGCCGACTCCCTTGAGGTGAGCGGCGGGTGGCGGGAGCTGTACGCCGAGAACGAGCGCACGGTCGGAACCGACCCGGACCTCATCCTTCCCGGTCAGACCCTGGAAGTCAGTGCCGAAACGGGCGAAAAGTAGCGGCAGTTCCGGTCATGGTTCGCCCGTTAATGCCCGTTTTGATCTCGGTGGGAGATGAATCACAGACCCCCTGATCGTCTTTGAAATTCGGCGAATCACGTGTTTACGGTCGTGACCGCTCGCCACAGCGGGCCCTTGCGGTCGTCACGCCGAATCCTGCCGACGGCCGCTCGGAACAGTCGTCGCGTCAAGCGCCGTAGGCAGGAGCGGGGGACCCAAGGTTTGCGCCGGGTCCGGCGGTTGAGGCCCTTCGGGGTCAGACCGCCGGCACCGGCTCGGGGTGAAGCCGCATACGTGAGCCGGGAGGCGAGCGGATGCGGCCGGGCAACTCAACCGGCCCGAACCCGACAGCTCACCTCGTAGGCGTCGGTGAGGGGATCACTCCATGCTGTCTTCCAGCAAGGGCAAGCACCGCCGTCCGTCCAAGACCGCCCGCGCCATCGCCGTCGCCGGTGTCACCGGCGCCGCCGCGATCGCCGTCCCGCTGATGGCGGCCGGCAGCGCCTCCGCCGCCACCGCATCCGAGTGGGACGCCGTCGCCCAGTGCGAGTCCGGTGGCAACTGGTCCATCAACACCGGCAACGGCTACTACGGCGGGCTGCAGTTCTCGGCCTCCACCTGGGCCGGGTACGGCGGCACGCAGTACGCCTCCACCGCCGACCAGGCCACCAAGGCGCAGCAGATCGCCGTCGCCGAGAAGGTTCTCGCGAGCCAGGGCAAGGGTGCCTGGCCGGTCTGCGGCAAGGGCCTGTCCAGCGCCTCGTACGACGGCGCCGCCGCCTCCTCGGGCAACTCCGGCTCGGAGTCCTCCTCCTCTTCCTCGCAGGAGAGCACCCAGGACACCCGCGCCTCGCGTTCCTCCGGGCGCGCCACCGTCGAGACCCCGACCGGCAAGAAGGTCAAGAAGGGCGACGGAGAGTACAAGGTCGTCAGCGGTGACACCCTCAGCAGCATCGCCGCGAAGAAGAACGTCAAGGGTGGCTGGGAGAAGCTCTTCGAGCTGAACAAGGACATCATCGACGACGCCGACTTCATCTACCCCGGCCAGCAGCTCCACCTGAGCTGACGGCCGGTCCCGACGGTCGCCGCGGCCGGGCCCATGGGTCCGCCGCGGCCGGGCCGGGACACCGGTTCGGCCGGGCCGAAAAAATGGCCGCTCCCCGGCTGAACCGTGGCCCGCTCACGGCCGTGTCCTCCTTTGTGAGGACCTCGTGAGGGCCGTCCCCCGTCCCCACGGGCCCCCCGCCCCGGTGCGCATTCCCCCGTACGCACCGGGGCGGGGTTTTTCGTGCCCCGGACCGCCGTCGCTCCCCCTTCTGTTCACTTTCCCGCCCACCCCCCTTTGTTCCGAGCCGAAACAATGGGTACGGTCTGTCTGTCCACGGGACGGTCGGTCGGCTGCCGACGGCCCCGGGGCGGTTAGGCTCTAGTCGCATGGCCCTCGCGGCCCCGCACCAATGCGTCACATCCCAAGAAGGAGATGCTCGTGCCGTCCATCGACGTCGTCGTAGCCCGGGAAATCCTGGACTCCCGAGGCAACCCCACGGTCGAGGTCGAGGTCGGCCTCGACGACGGCAGCACCGGTCGTGCCGCCGTCCCGTCCGGCGCCTCCACGGGCGCCTTCGAGGCCATCGAGCTCCGTGACGGCGACCCCAACCGCTACCTCGGCAAGGGCGTCGAGAAGGCCGTCCTCGCCGTGATCGAGCAGATCGGCCCGGAGCTGGTCGGCTACGACGCCACCGAGCAGCGCCTGATCGACCAGGCCATGTTCGACCTGGACGCCACCGACAACAAGGGCTCCCTCGGCGCCAACGCCATCCTCGGTGTCTCCCTCGCCGTCGCCCACGCCGCCTCCGAGGCCAGCGACCTCCCGCTCTTCCGCTACCTGGGCGGCCCGAACGCGCACCTGCTGCCCGTTCCGATGATGAACATCCTGAACGGCGGCTCGCACGCCGACACCAACGTGGACATCCAGGAGTTCATGATCGCCCCGATCGGCGCGGAGTCCTTCTCCGAGGCCCTGCGCTGGGGCGCCGAGGTCTACCACACCCTCAAGAAGGTGCTGAAGCGCAAGGGCCTGAACACCGGCCTCGGCGACGAGGGCGGCTTCGCCCCGAACCTGGACTCCAACCGCGCCGCCCTCGACCTCATCCTCGAGGCCGTCAACGAGGCCGGCTACACCCCCGGCGAGCAGATCGCCCTGGCGCTCGACGTCGCCGCCTCCGAGTTCTACAAGGACGGCGTGTACGTCTTCGAGGGCAAGGAGCGCTCCGCCGCCGAAATGACGGACTACTACGCGGAGCTCGTCGACGCGTACCCGCTCGTCTCCATCGAGGACCCGCTGTTCGAGGACGACTGGGACGGCTGGAAGACCATCACCGAGCGCCTCGGCGACAAGGTGCAGCTCGTCGGCGACGACCTGTTCGTCACCAACCCCGAGCGCCTCGCCCGCGGCATCGAGGAGGGCGCGGCGAACGCGCTGCTCGTCAAGGTCAACCAGATCGGCTCGCTCACCGAGACCCTGGACGCCGTCGAGCTGGCCCAGCGCAACGGCTTCAAGTGCATGATGTCCCACCGCTCCGGCGAGACCGAGGACGTCACCATCGCCGACCTCGCCGTCGCCGTGAACTGCGGCCAGATCAAGACCGGCGCCCCGGCCCGCTCGGACCGCGTCGCCAAGTACAACCAGCTCCTGCGCATCGAGGAGATCCTCGACGACGCCGCGGTGTACGCCGGCCGCAGCGCCTTCCCGCGCTTCAAGGGCTGACCGGTCCTTCCCCACGTCCGCTCCGCGGACCACGGGCACAGCAAGGGCTGACCGGTCCTTCCCCACGTCCGCTCCGCGGACCACGGGCACAGCAAGGGCTGACACCAGCAGGGCGGCGGCAGCAGGCGTCGCACGTACGTCCCCGTACCCGGTCCCGTACCGTGTGCGGGGACGTACGCACGTAGGGCCCGCAGGAAGGGGAAGGGGGACATGCCCGTGAAGGACCGGGACCGTTTCTCCACCGCGACCAGGCTGAAGCTGCTCGGTGAGCAGACGGCGGCCCGGGTCTACCGCTCCCAGACCCGGCGCCAGGCCCGTCGCTCCCGGCTCACCGGCCGGGCCGCGCTGCTCGCCCTCGTCCTCTGCTCGATGATCGTGGCCCTCGCCTACCCCATAAGGCAGTACGTCTCCCAGCGCGCCGAGATCGCCGACATGCGGCGGCAGCGCCAGGAGGCGCGCGAGCGCGTCGAGGAACTGCGTGACCTCAAGGCGCGCTGGCAGGACGACGCGTACGCCGAGCAGCGCATCCGGGAGCGGCTGCACTACGTCATGCCGGGCGAGACCGGCTACATCATGATCCACCCGGACGCGGCGAAGCAGTCCCGTACGACGCAGGGGGCGGCCCGCGTCCCCTGGTACACCAACGTCTGGGACGGGGTCGACAAGGCCGACGCCGCCGACCAGTAACCGACCAGAGCTCCAGAGGACTTACGTACAGGTATGGACACGCCCCCGCCCTCCACCGCGCGCACCGAGCCCACCGACGCGGACGTCGAGGCCTTCCAGCAGCAGCTCGGACGCCCGCCGCGCGGACTGCGCGCGATCGCCCACCGCTGCCCGTGCGGGCAGCCGGACGTCGTCGAGACGGCGCCACGCCTGCCGGACGGGACGCCGTTCCCGACGACGTACTACCTGACGTGTCCGCGGGCCGCCTCGGCGATCGGCACACTGGAGGCGAACGGCGTGATGAAGGAGATGACCGAGCGGCTGGCCCGGGACGAGGACCTGGCCGCCGCGTACCGCGCCGCGCACGAGGACTACATCCGGCGGCGCGACGAGATCGAGGAGCTGAAGGGCTTCCCGAGCGCGGGCGGTATGCCGGACCGGGTGAAGTGCCTGCACGTCCTCGTGGCGCACTCGCTGGCCGCCGGCCCCGGTGTGAACCCGCTGGGCGACGAGGCGATCGCGATGCTGCCGGAGTGGTGGGCGAAGGGACCGTGCGTGGTTCCCGCTGAGGAGGCAGCCAAGTGACCCGTGTCGCCGCCATCGACTGCGGTACCAACTCCATCCGCCTGCTTGTGGCCGACGCCGATCCCGAGACGGGTGAACTCGTCGACCTGGAGCGCCGGATGACGATCGTCCGGCTCGGGCAGGGCGTCGACCGTACGGGCCGGCTGGCGCCCGAGGCGCTGCAGCGGACGTTCGCCGCGTGCCGGGAGTACGCGGCGGTCATCAAGGAACTCGGCGCCGAGCGGCTGCGGTTCGTCGCGACGTCCGCCTCGCGGGACGCGGAGAACCGGGACGAGTTCGTCCGGGGCGTCATGGACATCCTCGGTGTCGAGCCCGAGGTGATCTCCGGTGACCAGGAGGCCGAGTTCTCCTTCACCGGCGCCACCAAGGAGCTGCTGGGCCGGGACGATCTGGCCAAGCCGTTCCTGGTGGTGGACATCGGCGGCGGTTCCACGGAGTTCGTCGTCGGGGACGGCCATGTGCGTGCCGCGCGCTCCGTGGACATCGGCTGCGTACGCATGACGGAGCGGCACCTCGTCCGGGACGGCGCCGTCATCGATCCCCCCGGCCCCGAGGAGATCGCGGCCGTTCGCGCCGACATCGAGGCCGCGCTGGATCTCGCGGAGCGGACCGTGCCGCTGCGGGAGGCGCACACCCTCGTGGGTCTCGCCGGGTCGGTCACGACGCTGTCCGCGATCGCCCAGGACCTCCCCGAGTACGACTCCGTGGCCATCCACCACTCCCGGATCCCCTACGACCGGGTCCGCGAGATCACCGAGGGACTGCTGCGCTCCACCCACGCCGAGCGGGCCGCGATCCCCTCGATGCACCCCGGCCGGGTGGACGTGATCGCCGCCGGTGCCCTCGTGCTGCTCGCGATCATGGAACGGATCGGGGCCGCGGAGGTCGTGGTGAGCGAACACGACATCCTGGACGGCATCGCCTGGTCCTTGGCCTGACCGCCTACAGGCTGCGGTACACGTCCCGCCGGTCGCCCGCCTTGACGGCGAGGATGACGAGTTCACCATCGTTGATCTGGTAGGCGACACGGTAGCTTCCGACCCTGAGTCGGTAGAGCCCGGACGGGCCGGTGAGCTTCTTGACGTCGGCGTCCTCGCGGTACGGGTCGTCACCGAGCGCGGTCAGCGCGGTCAGGATGCGCATGGCGTCGGGCCGGCTGATGGCCCGCAGCTGCCGCTGCGCCGCCGTGGTGTACCGGAAGGCGTTCTTCAAGCCGCATCGCCGTTCTGCTCGGTGAACAGGTCTGCCAGCAGTTCTGCCATCGTCACGGTGGGGCCGCCCTCGGCCAGGACCGCTTCGGCTTCGCGCGCCAGCATGACGTCGGCCGCTTCCTCCAGGGCTTCGAAATCCGCGATCGGGACCACGGCCGCCACCGGAGCACCGTTGCGCGTGATGACGGTCGGAACGCCTTGCTCGGCCCGGTTGATGTGGTCGGCGAGGTGCGCGCGGGCTTCTCGTACAGTCACGGTGTTCTCAGCCATGAGACCAGTGTACGCATCAATGTGTACACGATGCTTCTTTCGGTGCGTCGCGTTCGCGAGCGATCCTCGACGGCATCGCCTGGTCCGCCGCATAGCAGGGCGGGCGGTTCCGGGTGTCCTCCCGGTCGGCCCAGGGCGTATGTGAGCAAGTGTTTACTACTCGCCGGTAGCCTCGGTTGAGCTGTTCGGATAACGTATGAGCGCCTTCGAGGGGTGTGCTGGTATCCCTCGTTGACGCGCCGCCGGAAAACTTCGTGAAGTTCTTCACAAGAGAATCGGCCCTGTTGGGCGACGTTTTGAGGCTGCGCAGAGCCTTCGGGGGCTCCGGAGGGTCGAGAGGGCGCCTCCGAAGGGGTTGTGAAGGGCACTCGTCCGGGTGAAAACCGGGGCCCGATCGGAGTGTCGGCAAGGGGTCCGCGGGACCGGAAGGGCAGTTCACGCGGCATTGACAACGGTCGGCCCTGCGACGTGGTTCCCCTGCTGAGCGATGACCTCGATCACGAGGGCCGCGCAGTGTAGCAGAGGGCCTGAGGAAGCTTGTGAAGGGGCGCACGAGCACCCCCCGGATGGCGGGTACATACTCGATGGCATGAGCACCACGGAGCGTCCCAGGATCCTCGTAGTAGGCGGTGGGTACGTAGGCCTGTACGCAGCTCGGCGCATCCTCAAGAAGATGCGCTACGGCGAGGCGACCGTCACGGTCGTCGACCCCCGGTCGTACATGACCTACCAGCCCTTCCTCCCCGAAGCCGCCGCCGGCAGCATCTCCCCGCGGCATGTCGTCGTCCCGCTGCGACGCGTGCTTCCCAAGGCGGAGGTCCTCACCGGCCGGGTCACCACCATCGACCAGGACCGCAAGGTCGCCACCGTCGCGCCGCTGGTCGGCGAGGCGTACGAGCTGCCCTTCGACTACCTGGTGATCGCGCTCGGCGCCGTCTCCCGCACCTTCCCGATCCCCGGCCTCGCCGAGCAGGGCATCGGCATGAAGGGCATCGAGGAGGCCATCGGCCTGCGCAACCACGTGCTGGAGCAGCTCGACAAGGCCGACTCCACGACCGACGAGGACGTCCGCCGCAAGGCGCTGACCTTCGTCTTCGTGGGCGGTGGCTTCGCCGGCGCGGAGACCATCGGCGAGGTCGAGGACATGGCCCGCGACGCCGCGAAGTACTACAAGAACGTGTCCCGCGAGGACATGCGCTTCGTGCTCGTCGACGCCGCCGACAAGATCCTCCCCGAGGTCGGCCCGAAGCTCGGCACGTACGGCAAGGAGCACCTGGAAAGCCGTGGCGTCGAGGTCTACCTCAACACCTCCATGGAGTCCTGCGTCGACGGCCACGTCGTCCTGAAGAACGGCCTCGAGGTCGACTCCAACACGATCGTCTGGACCGCCGGCGTCAAGCCGAACCCGGTCCTCTCCCGCTACGGCCTCCCGCTCGGCCCCCGCGGCCACGTCGACACCGCCCCGACCCTCCAGGTCCAGGGCACCGACTACATCTGGGCCGCCGGCGACAACGCGCAGGTGCCGGACGTCGCCGCCCGCAAGGCCGGCGTCGAGAACGCCTGGTGCCCGCCGAACGCCCAGCACGCACTGCGTCAGGCCAAGGTCCTCGGCGACAACGTGGTCTCCGGCATGCGGGGCTTCCCGCAGAAGGAGTACGCGCACTCCAACAAGGGCGCGGTGGCGGGCCTCGGCCTCCACAAGGGCGTCGCGATGATCGTCATGGGCAAGATGAAGATCAAGCTCAAGGGCCGTCTCGCCTGGTACATGCACCGTGGCTACCACGGTCTGGCCATGCCCACCTGGAACCGCAAGATCCGTGTCTTCGCGGACTGGACGCTCGCCATGTTCCTCAAGCGCGAGGTCGTCTCCCTCGGTGCCATCGAGTCTCCTCGCGAGGAGTTCTACGAGGCGGCCAAGCCGGCGCCGGTCGCCGCGGCTCCGGCCAAGACCGAGGAGAAGGCCAAGGCCTCCTGACCCTCTCCGGTCACCCAGTCGTTCGACCCGAAGGACCTTCCGCCATCCGTGGTGCGGGGGGTCCTTCGGCGTTTCCGGGGGGCGCCTTGTAGCTCGGGGGCGCGGGTTCGTCGGCGGGTGCGGGTGCGTTGTGGTTTCTCGCGCAGCCCCCGCGCCCCTGAAAAGCGCCGGGGCTGCGCCCCGTGCTTTTCGATGAAGGCCGGGCCGCAGGCCCATGCCGTCAGGGGCGCGGGGCGGTGACACATGCGGCTCCGCCGCGTGGGCGCGAGCGACCCCCACTCACCCGCAGCCGAAACACACCCTCTACCGGGACTACGGCGAAGCCTCACCCGTGTTTACCGTGGCGTTGGACATTCCGGGATCTCTTGTCACGGAGGTGCGCGTCATGCAGGACGCCGCGTCGCGGCTGAAGAGCCTGTTCGAGCAGGTACTCGGGGCCCCCCTCCCGGTCCGGCTTCGGGCCTGGGACGGGTCGGAGGCGGGACCCCCTCAGGCCCCAGCGCTGGTCGTACGGAACCGCAGAGCTTTGCGCAGGCTGCTGTGGAAGCCCGGCGAGCTGGGCCTGGCCCGCGCCTGGGTCGCCGGTGACCTGGACGTCGAGGGGGATCTCTACGCCGTCCTGGACCTGATGGCCGGGCATGTGTGGGAGCGGGACGACGACTCCCGGAGCCTGACCGACGTCCTGCGCGACCCGGAGACGCGTGCGGCCGTCCGGGGGCTGCTGAAACTGGCCGGGCCCGCCGTCCTGGTGCCGCCCGAACCGCCCCGCGAGGAGGTGCGAAGAACCCGCCACCTCCACACCAGACGCAGCGACAAACGGGCCGTCAGCCACCACTACGACGTGGGCAACGACTTCTACGAGATCGTCCTCGGCCCGTCGATGGTGTACTCCTGCGCCTACTGGGAGACCTCCGACGGCTCCACCACCCTGGAGGCCGCCCAGCGCGCCAAGCTCGACCTCGTGTGCCGCAAGCTCGACCTGGCCCCGGGGCAGCGCCTCCTCGACGTCGGCTGCGGCTGGGGCTCCATGGCCGTGCACGCCGCCCGCGACCACGGCGTCCACGTCGTCGGCATCACCCTCTCCCAGGAACAGGCCGCGTACGCCCGCAAGCGGGTCGCGGACGAGGGGCTGACCGACCGGATCGAGATCCGCGTCCAGGACTACCGGGACGTCACCGACGGGCCCTACGACGCCATTTCCTCCATCGGCATGGCCGAACACGTCGGCGCCGACAGGTACCTGGCGTACGCCGAGAACCTGTACGCCCTCCTCCGGCCCGGCGGGCGGCTCCTCAACCACCAGATCTCGCGACGTCCGCGGCCCGACGAGAACGGCTACTCCCTCAACGGGTTCATCGACGCGTACGTGTTCCCCGACGGCGAACTCGCGCCCATCGGCACCACCGTGACCCAGCTCGAACGTGCCGGTTTCGAGGTCCGCGACGTGGAGTCCCTGCGCGAGCACTACGGCCTCACGCTGCGCGCCTGGGTCACCAACCTCGAAGCCCAGTGGTCCCGGGCCGCCGCCCTCGCCGGTCCGGGCCGCGCCCGCGTGTGGCGCCTGTACATGGCCGCCTCCGCCCTCGGCTTCGAACGCAACCGCATCGGCGTCAACCAGGTGCTGGCCGTGCGGACGCCGGAAGGGGGTGCGTCGGGGCTGCCGCTCAGAACCCGTACCTGGGGCGCCTGAGCTCCCACACGGCCGCGGGGCCCGCTCCGGGAAGGAGCGGGCCCCGCGGGCCGTCGTGGCGGAGCCTCTACTCCGCCTTGATCGCGGCCAGCATGTTCAGCTTCGCCGCGCGCCGGGCCGGCCACATCGCGGCCAGGACGCCGACCGTGCCGGCCAGCAGCAGGAAGACACCCATCCGGGCCCAGGGCAGGACCAGTTCGTACGTCGGCATCCGGGAGGCGACCAGCTCGCCGGCCGCCCAGCCGAAGAAGACGCCGAGACCGATGCCGAGGACACCGCCGAACAGGGAGATGACGAGGGACTCCAGACGGACCATCCGCTTGATGTTCCGGCGGTCGAGGCCGATCGCGCGGAGCATGCCGATCTCCTGCGACCGCTCGAAGACGGACATGGCCAGGGTGTTGATGACACCGAGGACCGCGACGATCACGGCCATGGCCAGCAGGCCGTACAGCAGGTTCAGCATCAGCGTGAACATCCGGGCGATGTCGTCGGAGAGGTCCTGACCGTCCTGGATCTTGATCGCCGGGTTGTCGCCGAGGGCCTTCGCCAGCCGGTCCTTGGCGGCTTCCGAGGCACCGGCCGAGGTCTTCACCATGACCATCATGTCGGCCGGGCGGGAGTCGGCGGGCAGCCGCTCCTCCAGCGTCCGGTTGTCCAGGAGGATGCCCCGCATCAGCTCGTTGGCCTCGTAGATCCCGGTCACGGTCAGCTTCTGCTTCTCGCCGCCCTCGAACCCGGCCGTGAACGACGTCCCGGCCTTCCAGCCGTTCTGCCGCGCGGTCTCCGTGTCCACCACGACCTTCGGGCCGCCGACCTCGAACGCGCCCTCGTCGACGGGGAGCTTCGTCAGTTCGCCGATGGCGTCGCCGTTGACGCCGGTGACGTACTCCGTCCGCCCGTCGATGCGGGATTCGGCGTTGCGCAGCGGCGAGACCGCGGTGACGCCCTCGGCGCCGGCGAGCTTCTTCTCCACATCCGGGGAGAGGAAGCTGCCGTTGGCCATCGAGACGACGTAGTCCGCCTTGATCGAGTCGGCGGCCATCTTGCCGATCGCGGTCTGCAGGCTGCCCGCCATCACCGTCATGCCCGTGATCAGGGTGAGACCGATCATCAGGGCCGAGGCGGTGGCGGCTGTGCGGCGCGGGTTGCGCACCGAGTTCTGCCGGGCGAGCTTGCCGGAGACACCGAAGACACGCAGGACCGGGGCGGCGGCCGCGATCAGCGGGCGCGACAGCAGCGGGGTCAGCACGAAGACACCGATGATCAGCAGTACCGCGCCGATCCCCATCGGGACCTGGCCGTCCGAGCCCTCCAGGGTCGTGGCGTACAGGACGGTGGCGACGCCCGCGCCGGAGAACAGCGCGCCGATCGTGTTCCGCGCGACGAGGGACCGGGTCGTGGCCTTCGCGTGGACGCTGCTCATCGCCGCCACCGGCGGGATCTTCGCCGCGCGGCGGCCCGGCAGCCAGGCGGCCAGCATGGTGATCAGGACACCGACCAGCAGGGCGGTGGCGACCGTGCCGGGCGAGACCACCAGCGGGCCGTCGGGGACGGTGTCGCCGAGCGTGCCGATCAGGACTCGCATCGCGGCGCCGATGCCGACGCCGACGGCCAGACCGGTGACCGCGGCGACCGCGCCCACCACGAACGCCTCGACCAGCACCGAGCGGGTCACCTGGCGGCGGGAGGCGCCCACCGCCCGCAGCAGGGCCAGCTCCTTGGTGCGCTGGGCGACCAGCATCGTGAAGGTGTTGGCGATGATGAACGTGCCCACGAACAGGGCGATGCCGGCGAAGACCAGCAGACCGTTCTTCAGGCCGCTCATGGACGCGGCGATCTGCGTGGCCTGCTGGGAGGCGAGCTGCTCACCGGTGACGGTGGTGGCGACGTCCTCGGGGACGGCCTTGTCGATCGCCGACCGGAGCCGGTCCTGGCTGGTGCCGGGCGTCGCGGTCACGGTGATCTCGTCGTACTCGCCCGCGCTGTGGAAGAGCTTCTGCGCGGTCGCCGTGTCGAACAGGGTGAGGCTGCCGCCGGCGGCGACATTGCCGTCGTCCGTCGTGAAGACGCCGCTGATGGTGGGGGACAGGACCGGGCCGTCGACGGACAGCCGGACGGTGTCCCCGACCTTGTAGCCGGCCCGCTCGGCGGTCTTCGCGTCGATGGCGATCTCGTTGGCGCCCCGGGGCGCGCGGCCGTCCTCGATCGGGTACCTGGGGTCGTCCTCGCCCCAGTAGTTCCCGCCCTGGGACTGGAAGCCGCCGCCGATCAGCTTGCCGTCCTTGTCGGCGAGCGCGGTGAAGCCGCTGACGACACCGGTCGCGGACTCGGCGCCGGGCACCTGCTCGACCTTCTTCAGCAGCTCGGGCGTCAGCTTCGGCTGCTCGGCGATCCGGTCGCCCTCGTCCGGGCGGTACGCCTGCTGGACGGCGACGTCCACATGGTCGAAGCCCTTGGCGGAGCTCTTCTGGTACGCCTCCGAGATGGTGTTCGTGAAGACCAGCGTGCCCGACACGAAGGCGACGCCCAGCATCACGGCGAGCACGGTCATGAGGAGTCTGGCCTTGTGCGCGAGCACGTTGCGCAGGGCGGTACGGAACATGAAAGGGGTCCCTGTTCGGGGTCGGGTGGTGAGGTGGACGGGGTCGGCGGGCGCTGCGGTCCGCCGGGCGGTCACAGCACTAGCTGGTGCGGCCCTTCGCGTCGAACCGCTTCATGCGGTCCAGGACGGAGTCCGCCGTCGGCTCGTACAGCTCGTCCACGATCCGTCCGTCGGCGAGGAAGACGACCCGGTCCGCGTACGCCGCCGCCACCGGGTCGTGCGTCACCATCACCACGGTCTGCCCCAGCTCCCGCACGGAGTTGCGCAGGAAGCCCAGGACCTCGGCGCCCGAGCGGGAGTCGAGGTTTCCGGTGGGCTCGTCGCCGAAGACGATGTCCGGCCGGGAGGCGAGGGCCCGTGCCACCGCGACGCGCTGCTGCTGGCCGCCGGAGAGCTGGGCGGGCCGGTGGCTCAGCCGGTCGGCGAGACCGACCATCCCGATCACGGTGTCGAGCCACTGCTTGTCCGGCTTGCGGCCCGCGATGTCCATCGGGAGGGTGATGTTCTCCAGCGCGGTCAGCGTCGGCAGCAGGTTGAACGCCTGGAAGATGAAGCCGATCTTGTCCCGGCGGAGCTGGGTGAGCTGCTTGTCCTTCAGGGAGCCGAGCTCGGTGTCGCCGACGCGCACGGATCCGGAGGAGAAGCCGTCCAGGCCCGCCACGCAGTGCATCAGCGTGGACTTGCCGGATCCGGAGGGGCCCATGATCGCGGTGAACTGGGCCTGCCGGAAGTCGACGGTCACCCGGTCCAGGGCGACGACCCGGGTCTCGCCCTGTCCGTAGACCTTGGACAGTTCCGTGGCGCGGGCGGCCACGGCGGTGGCCCGGTCGGCGAGGGGAGTGGTGGTCACGGGAGGGAACTCCTGTCGGGGCGAGGGCGTTTGGACGGTTCGAGGAACGTGGGCGGGCGGAACGGAGGCGGTGTCCTGGACGGTTGAGGGCCGTGCCGGCGGACGCCGCGACCCGGGCGTGGCGCCGGTGGTGCGGGGCCCTGGGGCCGGTGCGGCGATGCCTGGGTGGACGTCCGCCGTTCCGCGGCGGGCGACGTTTCGAGGATGTCTCCATCGTCGCGATCCCGAGCCGCCGTGTAGTCAGCCGCAGTTCTGGTTCCGGGGGCAGACTTCTGACTGACGGAGCGGCACGCCGTCATACCTGGGTATGACGGCGTGCCCGGAGAGGGGCCGTCCGGGGACGGCGATATTCGGACGGCATGGCCTACACGAGTCAGTCGTCACCGTGCGGGTCGTCGGGAGGTCACTCGTTCGGGCGGTGAAATTCCGTCATTCCGCATACGCCGGGTCGCACCGCACGAAAGGCTATTGGCAAGTGCGGATGGCGTGTTCCATGGGCTGATGCACCCTCAGACATCAATAAAATAAGACAACATCGGTCCGCTGTTCCGCTGTTCGGGGGAAGCCTCCCGATAGGCTCGGACCTCAGCGCGGAGCCCATGGCCTGCCCGGATGGTGGAATGCAGACACGGCGAGCTTAAACCTCGCTGCCCCTCGCGGGCGTACCGGTTCAAGTCCGGTTCCGGGCACCTTCCCTCACAGGGCGTGAGTGCGCGAGAACCCGTTGTCGACCGCCATGGCGCGCCGACGGGTGCCGCAAAGGCTGCTGTGGTCCCCGGAATGGTGTGTTCCGGGGACCGCGGCGCGTGTCAGTCCGGCAGCGAAGTCGCCGGGGCCCGGTCGGCCAGGGAGCGGACCAGGGACGTCCAGAAGGCCGGGGTGTACTCGGTGATCAGCGGCCGGGGCGTGCCCTTCGGCCAGGTGAAGGCGATGCCCGGATTGTGCAGGTCGGTGCCGTCGGGGAGGAAGAAGTGCGGACTGCCGCGCACCTCAGGCGCCTTCGACTCCTCCCACTGGTCGAAGAGGACCCCGCGGTAGGTGCCGCGGCGCAGCGCCCCGTCGAGGTGACCGGTGTCGACCAGGGGGCAGCCGTCGGCGACCGCGAGGATCTCGGAGTGGACGCTGATGCAGCGGGACTCGGCGTAGAAGGCATGACGCAGGGCCGCGTCGAGCTGGTCGGAGGCGGCCAGGCCCGCCTCCCGGGTGCCGGGCTGGGTCTTCACCGCCTGGACCGCCTCCATGGCGGGCAGCACGGTCACCGGATAGCCGGACTCAGGGCCCTGCCAGCCCGTCCACCCGAGGGCGGGTTCCCGCTCGGCCACGGCGGCGACCTCGGGGTCGAGTATCCACTTGGGTGTGGGCCGGGAGTTGAACAGCTCCAGAGGGAACGCCCGGTGGTCGACGGCGAGTTCGACGCCCTCTTCGACGGCTGCCCGCCGCAGGTTGAACAGTCCCAGCGAGGCCCAGGGGCAGCCGATGTCGGAGTACACGGTCACGGTGTTCATCACGGGGCGTTCCGTCCTCAGCGGGCTGCGGCCAGGGCGGGGCTGGCCGCCTCCGGGCGGGTGAAGGTGCGGTTGTGGTAGACGAGCGGCTCCTGGTCGCCGACGTACACGGCTTCGACCCGGCCCACGAGGATACTGTGGTCGCCGCCGTCGAGCACCGCGTGCGCGGTGCAGGCCAGCCGGGCGGTGGCGCCGGGCAGACCGGGCAGGTCCAGCTCGCAGGGGACCATGTCGCCGGTGGCGAACTTGTCGTGACCGGAGCGGGCGAAGTGCTGTGCGATGGCGGCCTGTTCGGCGGACAGGATATTGATCATGAAGCGCTCGGCGGCCGCGAACGTGTCGTGGGAGCCGGCCGACTTGGCGGGGCAGACCAGCACCAGCGGCGGGTCCAGGGAGAGCGAGCTGAACGAGCTCGCGGTGAATCCCCAGCGCCGGCCGCTCCCGTCCGTGGTGGTCACGATGGTGACGGGGCTGGGCACTTGGGCCATGGCGCGGGTGAAATCCGATGGGGCGACGGCGGACATCGGTCCTCCAGGGGCCGGGAAGCGGATGGGGGCGGTGGGGAGGGACCGACGGCCCCTCCCCCCTGCGGTCCGTGCGGATCAGGCGCTGGTCTCGCGCTGCGCGGTGAACCCGCCGGGTACCGCCGGTTCGGCGTCGAGCCAGATACCGGACGCGGTCCCGAAGCGCGGCTGCTCCGGGTCCCGGCCGTCCCAGATGATCTCGCCGCGGCGGACGGTGACGTCGGGGCGGCCGGTGAAGGTCCAGCCCTCGTACGCCGACCAGCCGACCTTGGCGTAGGTGTGCTTGGCGGCCATGATCCAGGTGACGTCCGGGTCGAACAGCGTGAAGTCGGCGTCGAGACCGACCGCGATCCGGCCCTTGCGGCCCCCCAGCCCGAACAGGTCGGCCGGCCCCTCGGCGGTGAGCCGGGCGACGTGCCGCATGGCCTCGTCGGTGGACATGCTCGGGTAGCGGCGCCGCATCCCCGTGTACAGGGCGATGATCAGCTCCTGCACCCCGGGCAGCCCGGGCGGGGCGTCCGCGACGGCCAGCAGCTTCTCCTCGACGGTGTGGGGGGCGTGGTCGCTGCCGAGGCTGGCGACGCTGCCCTCCATCACCGCGTCCCACAGCCGGCCCTTGTCCTTCTCGCAGCGGATCGCGGGACGCAGCCGGATCCGGGCGCCGAGCCGCTGGGTGTCGGGCGCGGAGAAGGACAGGTGGTGCGCGGTCACCTCGTAGGTGATCGGCAGGCCCGCCTTCGCGGCGGCCTTCAGCAGGTCCGACTCCTCGGAGGAGGAGACGTGCAGGATGTGCGCGGCGGTGCCGTGCTTGCGCACCAGTTCGATGACCCGGGACGAGGCGACGATGCCGCCGGTACGCGGGTGCGCGGACTCGTACGCGTCGTAGCCGGTCGGCGGGGCCTGGGTCTCGTCCAGCAGCGAGAAGACGCTGTCGTCCTCCGCGTGCAGGACCAGCCGGATCCCGCGCTCGGCGGCCACCTGGAAGATGCGGTCGAGGACGAGGGGGTCGCGGATGATGTTGGGCGCGGTGTGGTGACCGGTCATGAAGACCTTCACCGAGGTCGCCTGGCGGGGCTGGAGACGGCGGAGGCTCTCCACGCTGTCGACCGTGACGCCCATGTGGAAACGGAAGTCGACCAGGGAGTCACCGGAGACGGTGGACGCCTTCTCCGCGGCCAGCTCCGGCTCGATGAGCGGCGGCTGGGTGTTGGGCATGTCGATGACGGTGGTGACACCGCCGGCGGCCGCCGCGCGGCTGCCGTGCGCCCAGTCCTCCTTGTGGGTGAGGCCCGGCGTGCGGAAGTGGACGTGCGGGTCGATGCCGCCGGGGAGCAGATGGCGGCCGCCCGCGTCGATGGTCTCCTTGGCGGGCGGCTGTTCGCCGTCCGCCAGGATCGCCGATATTCGCTCACCGGAGACGGCCAGGCCTCCGGGCTTGACTCCGTCAGGGGTCACTACGCGCGCGTTGGTGACGACGAGGTCGTGGATCTGCGACACAGGTCCTCCGGGTTGGTGGGTGGGCAGGTCGGTGGTTGAGGTGGTGCTGCGGCGGCCGCGGTCAGGCGGCGGTCCAGGAGGCGCTGACCAGTTCCCGGGCCAGGTCGTTGGTCGGGCCCATGAGGCCGACCGCGCGGGCGTCGCGGGCCAGCTTGTTCAGCGGGTGGTCGTGCAGATAGCCGGCGCTCCCCAGGAGCCGCAGCGCCTCCTGCACGACCTCCTCGGAGATCCGCGAGCCGAGGATCTTGCTGTAGAGGGTGGTGTTGCCCGGTTCCGCGGAGTCCCGGCGGGCCGACGCGTCGACCAGCGAGCGGGCGGCCTCGACCTTCGCGGCGAGGTCCACCAGGCGGTGGCGCACCGCCTGCTGGTCCTCGAGGCCGCGGCGCCGCGCGTGGGCGAACGCCGTCCGGTACGCGGCGGCGGCGATCCCGGCCGAGACGGCGCCCAGCGTGGCGCCGGACTCCCGCACCCCGGCGATGATCCGGACCGCCGCGCCCACCGGGCCGAGCACGGCCGAGTCGTCGGCCTCGCAGGCGGTGAGCTCGACGAAACCGGTCGCGGAGGAGCGCATGCCGACCAGGTCCATGCCGGTGTTGGCGAACAGACCCGGGTTGCCCGCCTCGATGAGGAAGAACGTCTGGCCGTCGCTGCCGTAGGTGCTGGCGTGGCCGTCGGTCGGCGCCGACGTCTGGGCGAGCACCAGGTACACGTCGGCGAGGCCCGCCCCGGTGGTGAACGCCTTGGCGCCCTCCAGCAGCCAGCCGCCGCCCTCGGTGCGCCGCGCCTTGGTGGCGAGGTTGCGCTTGTCCGCGCCCGAACCGGACTCGCTCCACGCGGAAGCGGCGATCCACTCGCCGCTCGCCAGCCGCGGCAGGTAGCGCTCGCGCTGGGCCTCGCTGCCCCACTCGCTGATGCGGGAGCTGACGGCGTAGTGCTGGAACAGGATGATCGCGACCGACGGGTCCGCGGCGGCCGTCAGTTCGATCAGCCGGTTGGTGAGCAGGGAGCCACCCCCCTGGCCGCCGTACTCCACGGCGATGGCCGCGCCAAGGATGCCGGAGGCGCGCAGGGCGGTGAAGACCTCCTCCGGGAGCTCGGCGGCGGCGTCGGCGCTCTGCGCGTGACGGTGCAGGACGTCGGTCAGGCTCGCGTAACGCTCGGCGAGTTCGGCGCGGGTGGGAACCTCGGTGCCCGCCTGAGTGAGGGTCAGACCGCCAGCGGGAGCCATGCCGTTTCCTCCTTGTAGTCGTAGTTCTTGAGCGAGGCGATGCACGCCGGCTCGTCGAGCTGGGCGAGTTTGCGGCTGACGCTGACCCAGTGCAGGGTGTCGGCGCCGTCACCGCGCCCCGCCACCGACGCCGCGGCGGCGGTGCTGCCGCCCGGGGTGTCGATCTCGATGACACCGCGCGACAGCCCGGCCCGGCGCGCCAGCCGTTCGGGGACGGTGCCGGGGATGCTGGAGGCCGCGGCCAGGCAGGTGGTGCCGGTCAGCGCGATGCTCGGGTGCCACTTGGGCACCGAGATGGCCCGCACGGCGAGCCGGCCCTCCGTGTACTGGCCGACGGCCGCGATCTTCGGGAAGACGCCGTCGGTGGGCCACTTGAGCAGTTCGCAGGCGGCCGTACGGATCTCCAGCATGCGCGCGTACATGTCGTCGCCCGCCCCGAACAGCTCGTCCACGCTGTTCAGGCCCAACTCGTCGGCGTCCACGAACACATACGGGTTGCCCATGGAGACCAGGGACGCCTCCTGCACGCCGGTGCCGGTGATCAGCTGGTCCACCGGGTTGCCGGTGAGCAGCAGTTCGTCGAGGCGGGCCCCCGCGTCCTGGAGGAAGTGCACGGTGAAGCTGCCGCTGCGGCGGCGTGCCTCGTCCACCTCGCACACCACGTGGTCGCCGTTGTTGATGACCCGGACCCGGACCCGGCCGCCGGGAGCGAGCCGGGGCAGCCACGCCTGGCCGTCGGCGGCGACCACCGAGGCGAGGATGGAGTGCCCGCAGCTGCCCTTGAAGTCGAACCGGTCGACGCCGCCGGTCAGCCCCTGCACGAACCGGTAGTCCAGGTCGAACATGGGGTGCGCGGACGGCTCGACGAGCGCGAACTTGAGGATGTCGCCGCGGCCGTTGGCCTCCAGCCACTCCCGGATCCGGGTGAGCACCGGCGTGAGCCGCTCCTCGTCCCGGGGGAGCTGCCGGTGGTCCAGCACCAGGGTGGGGGTCGGGGCCCCCACGGCCCGTGCGATGTACCCGATCACACCGTCACCCCCGGGACGCGCCCGGCGACCGCGCCGGCGGGCGAGCAGAACTGGTCCAGCCACAGCTCGTGGACCATCAGCGACCAGATGGCCAGCGAGGCCCGGTCGTTCGGGGACTGGGCCTGGACGCGGAACAGCTCCTCGACCTTGCGCGGGTTCAGCTTGCCGCCGCGGCGCAACCGGTCCTCGGCCAGCAGGTCGCGGGCGTGGTCGAACAGCGCCTGGCCGGGCTGCAGCATGGCGGTGATGGGCAGGGTGAACGGCTGCTTCGGGCGGTTCAGGACCGACTCCGGCAGCAGGCCGTCGGCGGCGGCGTAGAGGACCTTCTTGCGGCGGGTGCCGTCGATCTTGAGGTCGGCCTTGAGGGAGCGGGCGTAGCGGACGACGCTC
This sequence comes from Streptomyces sp. NPDC030814, assembly GCF_055572155.1. Lineage (NCBI taxonomy): Bacteria > Bacillati > Actinomycetota > Actinomycetes > Kitasatosporales > Streptomycetaceae > Streptomyces > Streptomyces sp. NPDC030814. Next base: position 128,416 of record NZ_JBVIDX010000015.1, on the reverse strand, counting down.
GGCTGGCAGAACGGCAGCCGCACCTCGACCGAGGCCGACATCGACAGGTGGTCGACGCGGCGCAGGTGGTAGGCGGGCAGCCGCTCGCCGATCTCGAACTCGGTGAGCGTGGTCATCCGGTCGGCGGTGGAGGCGCGCAGCCGCTCGGTGATCTCCTCGGCGGCGGACCCGGCCGCGGTGACGAAGCCGAGGTAGTCCGAGGAGTACAGGCTCTCCCGGAGGTTCCTCGGGACGGCGGCGAGAGCCTCGACGTAGTCCGGCACCCAGTCCGTGCCGAACGGGGCGTCCATGGCCTTCTTCAGCCGGTCGTAGCCGCCGAACAGCTCGTCGGCCGCGTCACCGGTGATGGCCACCTTGAAGCCGGCGTCGCGGACGGCGCCGAACAGGGCGTACGTGGACAGGGTGATGGGGTCGGCGTTGGGCTGCCCGAGGTGCCAGACGACGTCGGCCAGCAGCGACGGGAAGGTCGCCGGGTCGATCTCCACCTGGTGGTGGGTCGTACCGGCCCGCTCGGCGACCTCCCGGGCGAACGCCCGCTCGTCGGACGGCCAGGTGCCGGTGTACGCGATGTTGAAGGAGTGCAGGTCGCGCACCTTCTCCGCGGCCAGCACGGTGACGAGGCTGGAGTCCAGGCCGCCGCTGGTGATCGCGGAGACGGGGACGTCGGCCTCGGTGAGCCGGTGCACCTCGGTGCGCAGCAGCGACCGTACGTGCTCGGCGGCCTCCGCCTCGGCGCAGTGCGGGGAGCGGGCACCGGTGGTGGGGCGGATGGTGACGTGCATGCCGCCGGCGCGGGTGACCCGGACGGTCGCGGCCGGCGGGAGCACCTTGATGCCCTCGAACATGGTCTGCTCGCCGAACGGCGTCTTCGTCGCCAGGTAGGCGTCGAGGCCGGCTTCCGCGGGCGTGGCCTCCACGTTGCGGAAGGACAGCAGGGCGGGCAGCTCGGACGCGAAGTACAGGTGCCGTCGGGCCGCGTCCCAGTGGTAGTACAGCGGCTTCATGCCGACCTCGTCCGTGGCGAGGTAGAGCGTGGGCTCACCGCGCAGGTCGACGACGGCCACCGAGTACATGCCGTCGAGGTACTCGGGGAAGGCGGCACCGTACTCCGCGTACAGGGCCGGGATGACCGAGCCGTCGCAGGTGTCCTTGAAGGTGTGGCCGCGGGCGGAGAGCTTCGCCCGCAGCTCGTCGTGGTTGTAGATCTCGCCGTTGAAGACCACGACGATGTCCTCGCCGAGGGTGTACGGCTGGTCGCCGCCGTCGAGATCCATGATCGCGAGCCGGTTGTTGCCCAGCGCCCAGCCGGCGCCGACGGCGTGCGTCTGCGCGTCGGGGCCGCCGTGCCGCTGGGCCGCCGCCACGGACCGCAGTTCGTGCGGTGTGGCCAGGGCGTCGAAGTGACCGAATATCCTGCACATGTCTGAAGATCACCGGACCTTTGTCGAGACACCGGCGCGCTGATAGAGCACCGGATCGAACGGAGTGGGGCCACCGCACGTGGCGAAGCGGGGAGCGGCGGGGTCTTCGTCGGGGTGCCGGGTGCCGTGCGGCACACCGGGGGGCGCGTAGAGCACGTCGCCGGGCTCGGCGTCGTACCACTGGCCGTCGAGGTGGAGCTGGCCCTTGCCCTCGAAGGCGATGAACGCCTCCTCGCTCTCGGGGTGGACGTGGACGTTGAAGTACTCGCCGGGCTGCATGAAGCCGCAGTGGAGGCACAGCTGCGGGGAGCCGGTGCCCGGCCAGAAGAGGAAGTTCATGGTGGCGGTCCGGGCGGAGGCCTCCGCCTGGCCGGTGCCGGTGAAGCCCTTCAGCTGGGTCTCCTCGTTCCACAGCCGGGAGAAGCGGCGGGGCTCGGTGCCGGGGGCGCGGTCCGGGCGCAGCGTGGTGTTCCACACGTAGGCCGTGAGGTCCATGCCGGCGTCGGCGCTCAGCTCGTACAGGTCGCCGGTCGGCGTGTACACCGTGTCGGCGCGGCTGACGCGCCTGCGGGCGGCGCCGGAGGCGGCGGAGCCGGAGCCCGCGAAGACGACCACGACGTTCTCCTCGTGCGCCGAGGACTGCGGACGCCACACGGCGCCGCTGGGCACCCGGACCACGTCGAGCCGTACGATCCGCGCCCCGAGGTGCGGGCCGACCGCTGTCGCGACCCGGCAGCCGTCAAGCTGACGGAACTCCAGGTCGCCCGACTTGATGACGGCGCCCTGGACGGTTGCGGTGCTCATGGCTTTCCTTTCGCTGGGGGCGTGCGGTACGAGGGGAGGGGAGCTGGGCGAGGACGATCCCGGCGAGGACGGCGGCGGCTCCGGCGAGCTGCAGCGGGGTGAAGCCCTGACCGAGCACCACCAGGCCGAGCAGCGCGGCGACGACCGGGCTGAGCAGGCCCAGGAGGGACACGGCCACGGCGGGCAGCCGCTCCACACCGCGGAACCACACGGTGTAGGCGAACACCGCGCCCACCAGGCACAGATAGCCGTAGGCCGTTAGATTCACGGTCGTGACCCGCTGGGGGAGCCCCTCGAACAGCAGGGTGAAGGGCAGCAGGAACAGTCCGCCCAGGGCGAGTTGCCAGCCGGTGAAGGCCATCAGTCCCGCCGGGCGGCCCCACCGCTTGGTGAGCACGATGCCGAGGGCCATGCAGCCGGCGCAGCCCAGTGCGGCGGCCACGCCGACCGGGTCGAGGGCGGTGGCCGAGGCGCCGACCAGCAGCCCGACGCCGGCCGTGCCGAGCAGACATGCCGTCAGGTCCCGGCCGCGTGCCCGGTCCCCCAGCAGCGGCACGGCGAGCCCGAGGACCAGCATCGGCTGGAGCGAGCCGATCAGCGCGGCGATGCCTCCGGGAAGGCGGTAGGCCGCCACGAACAGCAGGGCGAAGAACGCGCCGATGTTGAGCACGCCGAGCACGGCGGCCCGCCCGATCCAGACGCCCCGCGGCAGGCTGCGGGTGACCAGCACCAGCAGCAGCCCGGACGGCAGGGCGCGGACCGTGGCGGCGAGCAACGGGCGGTTCTCCGGCAGGAACTCGGTGGTGACGAGGTAGGTGCTGCCCCACACCATCGGCGCGAGCGCGGCCGTCACGGCGTCGGCCGCACGGGGTCTCACGGACATCTGGGCCCCTCCTCTCATCAGGGGTGGGTCTGGGCCGAGCCTCTCCGGTTGCGGTCCCGTGTCCGTCCCGGTGTGATTCCTTCCGGTTCCCATTGGTAGTTCAGGGGATCTGATGGTTCGCGGTGAAAACGCACGTCGGGCCCGTGCCCGGCGCTCGGCCGGGACACGGGCCCGAAAAGGGTGCGGAAGGGAAGGGGCGGCCTCGGGGGACGCCAGCGGATCAGGCGGCGCCCTTGGCGGAGAGAGCCTCGTTGACCAGCTCCAGGTACTGGCGGGGCGTCTCGGCGTCCGTGACGGCGTCCTCGTCCAGGGTCACGTCGTAGTCGCGCTCGATGCGGCCCGTGGTCTGCAGGACGGCCAGCGAGTCGTAGCCGAGGACCTCGAACGGGACGTCCAGCACATCGCCGTCGAGGTTCACCGCCTCGGCCTCGCCGGCGCACTCGCGCAGCAGGTCGGTCAGCTCGGTGAGGGTGAGTGCGGGCATGGGGTTTCCTCTCGGTCTCTTGCGATTCCAGGGCATTGCGATGGGAGAGCGGGAACGGGACCGCGGCGCGGCCCGTTCCCTTCGGTACGTGCGGGGTCGTACGCGGTCACCCGGCGGCGCGCACCACCATCGCCGCGTTGAAGCCGCCCCGGCCGCGCGCCAGCACCAGCGCCGTGCGCAGGGGCGCGGGGCGGGCCTCGCCGGTGACCAGGTCGACGGGGCAGTCGGCGGCGGGCTCCGTCACGTGGACGGTCGGCGGGATCACCTGGTCCCGCAGCGCCATGAGCGCCGCCGCGAGGTCCAGGGAGGCACCGCCCGCCGCCAGCCGCCCGGTCATGGTCTTCGGGGCGGTGACCGGCACACCGCGCGGGCCGAACAGCGCGGCGAGCGCCTCGGCCTCGGCCCGGTCGGCGTCCCGGCGGCCGGCCGCGTCCGCGAACACCACGTCCACGTCGGCGGCGGTCAGCCCCGCGTCGGCCAGGGCCAGTTCGGCGGCGGCGCCCAGCCGCGGGGCGCCCTTGCCGCGCGGCGGGTCGAAGGTCGCCGCGTACCCGGCGACCGTGCCGTATCCGCCCACGCCACGGGCGCGGGCCGCGGCCGCGTCCTCCAGGACCAGCAGCGCGCCGCCCTCACCGGCGACATGGCCCGAGGCGTCGGCGGAGAACGGCAGATACGCGCGGGCCGCGTCCTCGGCGGTGCTCAGCTCGCCGCCGGCCAGGTGCGCCGCCCACCCCCACGGGCACAGCGAGGAGTCCACGCCGCCGGTGAGCAGCACCGGAACGCCCTTGCGCAGCTGCCTGCGGGCCTGCGCGACGGCGTCGAGGCCGCCGGCCTGTTCGGTGACCAGCACCCCGCTGGGTCCGCGCAGCCCGTGCCGGATGGAGATCTGGCCGGTGTTGACGGCATAGAACCACGCGAACGACTGGTAGGCGCTGACGTGGTGGCCGCCCTTGCTCCACAGGGCCTGAAGCTCCCGCTGGCCGAACTCGAAGCCGCCCGCCGAGGCGGCGGTGACGACTCCCGCGGAGAAGTCGGGCAGCTCCGAGGCGTCGATACCGGCGTCGGAGAGGGCCTCCGCGGCGGCGGCGAGCGCCAGCCGCGTCATGTGGTCGGTCTGCGGGAGCAGCCGGCTGGAGACGTGCTCCGCCGGGTCGAAGCCGGGCACCTCACCGGCGAGCTTCGCCGGGTACTGGCCGGCGTCGAAGCGGGTGACGGGCCGGATGCCGCTCTCGCCGCGCAGGGTCGCGGCCCACCAGGCCTCGGTGCCCAGGCCGTTGGGCGCGGTCACACCGAGGCCGGTGACCAGGGGCGTGCCCGGGGAGGGGCCGTCCGTGGCGGTGGCGGAGCGGTCGAAGGTCTGGGTGGTCATGCCGCTTCTCCCGTGCGCGGGCGGGTCAGGATCATCGCGCTCTGGAAACCGCCGAAGCCGCTGCCCACGCTGAGCACCGTGTCGGTGCGCTGCTCGCGGGCGGTCAGCGGGGTGTAGTCCAGGTCGCAGGCGGGGTCGGGGGTGTGCAGGTTGGCGGTGGGCGGCACGGTGTTGTGCTCGATGGCCAGCGCGCTGGCGGCGACCTCCAGGGAGCCGATGGCGCCCAGGGAGTGTCCGATCATCGACTTGATGGAGCTGACCGGCACCTCGTAGGCGTGGCTGCCGAGACTGCGCTTGAACGCCGCCGTCTCGTGGCGGTCGTTCTGCTTGGTGCCGGAGCCGTGCGCGTTGATGTAGTCGACGGCCGTGGGGTCGAGGCGGGCCTCGTCGAGGGCCACCCGGATCGCCTCGGCCATCTCGGTGCCGTCCTTCGTCAGACCGGTCATGTGGTATGCGTTGCAGCGGGTGGCGAAGCCCGCGATCTCGGCGTAGACGTGGGCGCCGCGGCGGCGGGCGGCCTCGAACTCCTCCAGGATCAGCACCGCCGACCCCTCGCCGAGCACGAAGCCGTTGCGGGAGGCGTCGAACGGGCGGGAGGCGGTCCCGGGTTCGTCGTTGCGGGGGGAGGTGGCCTTGATGGCGTCGAAGCAGGCCACGGTGATCGGGGAGATCGGCGCCTCCGTGGCCCCGGCGACCATGACGTCGGCGCTGCCCTCGCGGATCAGCTCGAGGGCGTGCCCGATGGAGTCCAGGCCCGAGGTGCAGCCGGTGGAGACCATGGAGACCGGGCCCTGCGCGCCGGTCCGCCAGGCGACCTCGGCCGCCATGGAGCTGGGCACGAAGTAGTCGAACAGGTGCGGCACGGCGAGGGTGTGGTCCACCTGCCAGGTGGAGCCGCCCCGGCTGACGGTGTTGTACTCGCGGTCCAGGCCCATCGTGCAGCCGACGGCGCTGCCCAGGGTCACACCCGTGCGCAGCGGGTCGAGGCTGTCGGGGTCGAGGCCGCTGTCGCGCAGTGCCTCGTCGGCGCTGACGAGCGCGAACTGGGCGGCCCGGTCGAGGCGTCCGGCCTCCTCGGGGGTGAAGCCGTGCAGCAGCGGGTCGAAGTCGGCCTCGGCGGCGATGCGGGACCGGAACGACGAGGCGTCGAACAGGGTGATGCCCCGGGTCGCGGTCCGTCCGGCGGTCAGCAGCGACCAGAACTCCTTGGTGCCCACGCCGCCGGGGGCGACCACCCCGATACCGGTGATGACGACACGTCGGTTCATTGGCTGTCCTTCACGGCAGGGTCCTCCAGCTGGGGTGCGGTCCAGGCGGTCGGGTGGGTACGGGCGGCCCCGGCGGACCGCGGTGCGCCGGCCCGGCGCTGCACGACCCGGCAGGCCCGGTCCAGCAGCCGCGGCAGCGCCGGTCCGCGCAGGAAGAAGTGGTCGCCGGGGAGGGTGCGTTCGACGAACGGGCCGGTGGTCCACTCCCGCCAGCCGGCCATCACCTCCCGCCCGGCGAGCGGGTCGAGGTCACCGGAGACGGCGAGCAGCGGCACCGAGAGCGGGCCGTCGGCGGCCTCCCGCAGGGACTGGGCGAGCCGCAGGTCGTCGCGGATCACCTTCAGGGCCGAGCGCTGCCACACCCCGCCGCGCGGGGTGTCGGGCGGTACGGCGCCCGCCTCCCGCAGCGTCTCCATCAGCCGGCAGTCCGGCAGGTCGGCGGCCTGGACGAGCCGCACCCGGGCGTCCGGCGGCGGGCAGGCACCCACCACCACCAGCGCGGGGGCCGGGCGCCCGGCTTGTTCCAGGGCGCGGGCCACCGAGTAGGCGATCACGCCGCCGAGGCTGTGCCCGTACAGGACGTACGGTGTGTCGGGCACCGGGCCGTGGTGGCGCAGCAGGTCGGCGAAGAGGGCGCGGCGGGCGGTGACGCGGGCCTCGCGGCGGCGGGCGTCCCGGCCCGGAAGCAGCACCGGCACGACCTCCACCTTGGGACCCAGCTGTTCGGGCCAGCGAGCGAACGCGGAGGTGCCGGCCCCCGCGTGCGCGAAGCAGTACAGCTTCATGCCGCACCGCCCTCGGCCGCGGCGTCGGCCTGCGGCTTCCACCAGTCGGGGCGGTCCCGGTACCAGGCGACGACCTCGCGCAGCCCCTCGTCGAGGGTGCGGCGGGGCGCGTAGCCGAGTTCGGCGCGGATCTTGCGGTCGTCGATGGCGTAGCGCAGGTCGTGGCCCTTGCGGTCCTCGACGTACTCGACGGAGGAGAAGTCCGCGTCGCACAGGTCGAGCAGCCGCTCGGTCATCTCCAGGTTGGTCAGGGCGGTGGCCCCGCCGATGTTGTAGATCTCCCCGGCCCGCCCGCCGGTGAGGACCAGCTGGACCGCCCGGCAGTGGTCGTCGACGTGCAGCCACTCGCGGACGTTGGAGCCGTCGCCGTAGAGGGGCACGGTCATGCCGCGCAGCAGCCGGGTCACGAAGTGCGGGATGAGCTTCTCGATGTGCTGGTGGGTGCCGTAGTTGTTGGTGCAGCGGGTGACGCGGACGTCGAGGCCGTGGGTGCGGTGGTAGGCGCGGGCCAGCAGGTCGGCGGATGCCTTCGACGCCGAGTACGGCGAGTTCGGCAGCAGCGGCTCCTCCTCGGTCCACGCGCCGCTGTCGATCGAGCCGTACACCTCGTCGGTGGAGACCTGGACGACCGGCCCGACGCCGAGCCGCAGACAGGCGTCGAGCAGGCTCTGGGTGCCCAGCACGTTGGTGGTGACGAAGTCGGCGGCGCCGGCCACCGACCGGTCGACGTGCGACTCGGCCGCGAAGTGCACCACCGCGTCGTGCCCCGGCAGCAGATGGTGCAGCAGCTCGGTGTTGAGGATGTCGCCGCGTACGAAGTCCAGCCGCGGGTGGTCCATCGGCAGATTGGCGGTGTTCCCGGCGTAGGACAGCTTGTCGAGGACGGTCACGCGGGCGTCCTCGAAGCCTTCGTAGCCGCCGGCCAGCAGGGTGCGTACGTAGTGGGAGCCGATGAAGCCGGCGCCGCCGGTGACGAGGATCCTCATGCCGTCACCTCGGCCGCGCCCGCTCCGCCGTATCCGTCCCGGATGCATCTGGTCATGGCAGCCTCCCCGATTCCTTGTCCCGACGGAGGTTGCTCATCCGTGCTCGACTGCTGGTCGAAAGGTGCTCGTGTGTTCGGACCCGGCCTGACTCGCGACGCATGTTCGAGCGCCGCTCCAGCGACGGTCCGGACCCTCCCTCTGCGAGAAGAGCCGGACTAACCAGGAGAGCTCATGTCGAAAAAGGAGCGACGGGCCGCCGTCGTCACGGGTGCGACCAGTGGTATCGGCCTCGCGGTGGCCCGGCTGCTGGCGCAGCAGGGCCACCGGGTGTTCCTCTGCGCACGCGGCGAGGACGCCGTGCGCGACACGGTCAAGGAACTCGGAGAGGAGGGCCTGGAGGTGGACGGCGTCGCCTGCGACGTGCGCTCCGCCGACGACGTCAAGGCGTTCGTGCGGGCCGCGGTGGACCGCTTCGGCACCGTCGACGTGCTGGTGAACAACGCCGGCCGCAGCGGGGGCGGTGTGACCGCCGACCTCACCGACGAGCTGTGGGACGACGTCATCGACACCAACCTCAACAGCGTCTTCCGGATGACCCGCGAGGTCCTCACCACCGGCGGCATGCGCCACAAGGACCGCGGCCGCATCATCAACATCGCCTCCACCGCCGGCAAGCAGGGCGTGGTGCTCGGCGCCCCCTACTCGGCCTCCAAGCACGGCGTCGTCGGCTTCACCAAGGCCCTCGGCAACGAGCTCGCCCCCACCGGCATCACCGTCAACGCCGTGTGCCCCGGCTATGTCGAGACGCCCATGGCGCAGCGCGTGCGGCAGGGCTACGCCGACGCGTACGACACCACCGAGGACAAGATCCTGGAGAAGTTCCAGGCCAAGATCCCGCTCGGCCGCTACTCCACCCCCGAGGAGGTCGCCGGCCTCGTCGGCTACCTGGCCTCCGACACCGCCGCCTCCATCACCTCGCAGGCCCTGAACGTCTGCGGCGGCCTCGGCAACTTCTGACCGGCCCGACGAAAGGGACAAGGACATGACGACCCGTGAGGTCGAACACGAGATCACCGTCGCCGCCCCGGCCGCCGAGCTGTACCGGCTGATCGCCGAGGTGGAGAACTGGCCCCGGATCTTCCCGCCGTCCATCTACGTCGACCACGTCGAGAAGGGCGAGCGCGAGGAGCGCATCCGGATCTGGGCCACCGCCAACGGCGAGCCGAAGAACTGGACGTCGCGCCGCGTCCTGCACCCCGAGGAACTGCGCATCGAGTTCCGCCAGGAGGTCCCCGCCCCGCCGGTGGCCGCGATGGGCGGCACCTGGATCATCGAGCCGCTCGGTGACGAGGAGTCCCGGGTGCGGCTCCTGCACGACTACTCCGCGATCGACGACGACCCCGAGCGGCTCGCCTGGATCGACGCGGCCGTGGACCGCAACAGCCGCGCCGAGCTGGCCTCCCTGAAGACCAACGCCGAACTCGCCGTGCGGGCCGTCGGGCTCACCCTCTCCTTCGAGGACAGCGTCCGTGTCGAGGGCTCCGCCAAGGACGTCTACGACTTCATCAACGAAGCCGACCGCTGGCGCGAGCGACTCCCGCACGTCGCCGAGGTCTCCCTGCGCGAGGACACCCCGGGCCTGCAGGTGCTGCGCATGGACACCCTCACCAAGGACGGCTCCAAGCACACCACCGAGTCGGTCCGCGTCTGCTTCCCGCACCACCGCATCGCCTACAAGCAGACCACCCTGCCCGCGCTGATGACCCTGCACACCGGCTACTGGCAGCTCGACGAGGGCGACGACGGCGTCACCACCGTCACCTCCCAGCACACCGTGGTCCTCAACGCCGACAACATCACGAAGATCCTGGGCCCGGACGCCGGGGTGCCCGAGGCCCGCGAGTTCATCCGGGGCGCCCTCGGCTCCAACAGCCGCGCCACGCTGGGCCACGCCAAGGAGTACGCGGAGAAGCGCCGCGCCCAGGGGTGACCCGGTCGTCCCGCACCCGTCCGCGGCTGCCCCCCACCGGGAGGCGGTCGCGGACTCGGGCTCGAGTGGCTCGGACCACCTCCCGGCGCGTCCGCCGCGGCCACGTCCCAGCCGGGCTTGTGCCGCCAGAACGGCACCACAGCCGACTGGGACGTGCGGGCACACGGGCCGGGACGGGGAGGGCCGGCCGGGACGACCACCCGGATCAGCACTCCCGCATACACCGTGGGCCCGGCCGTCCGGCCGGGCCCCGGGTGTCGCCGGTTCATGTGGTGGCGGTTTCGGCGTTCTCCTCCGGCGTCGCGGACCGGCCTTCGTCCACCTCCTGTCCGCCGTCCCTGATGCACAGGGCCAGTACGGTGGCGACGAGGCACAGCGAGGCGAGTGCCCAGTAGACGGTGTTGATACCGCTGGCGAGCCCTTCGAGGATGGGACGCGCGACCCGGACGTCGATCTCCTGGAGTGCCGAGGAATCGTTGAGGTCGATACCCGCCGTGCCGTCCCGCAGTCCCTCGATCACCTTCTGGTCGGCCGCGCTCGCCCGCACAGCCGGGTCCGCGACGGCCGACTGGAACTCAGGCGTCGACCGCGCCCTGCCGTACGCCTCGGCGATGCGGCCTGTGGCCAGGCCGAAGAGCAGGGACAGGAAGACGGCGGTGCCGGCGATGGCGCCGATCTGACGGGAGAAGCCGTACATACCGCTCGCGACGCCCATGTCCTGGGGAGGGACGCTGTTCTGCAGGGCGGTGAGCACCGTCTGCATGAACAGGCCCAGACCGACGCCCATGACGACGGCCAGGCCGCCCATGAACCAGAGCGAGGTGTCGACGCCGACGTTTGCCAGCGCGGCATAACTGGCGGTCATCAGCCCCAGGCCGGTGGCCAGCAAAGACCTGTATCGGCCCGTCCGGGCGACCGTGGGACCGCAGAGCTTGGCGCCCACGGTCGTGGCGGCGGACTGCGGCAGCAGCAGCAGACCGGCGGACGTCGGCGACAGGCCCTGAACGATCTGGAGGTAGAGCGGCAGGAAGGCGAACGACGTGAACGCTCCCACCCCGCCGATGAAGTTGACGATGTTCACCTGGGTGAAGGCGGCGTTGCGGAAGAGCCGGCGTGCCAGCAGCGCCTCGTCGCCCATGCGGTGCTCCACCACCAGGAACAGCGCCAGTCCGGCGGTTCCGAGGCCGAACATCGTGAGCGAGGCGGGGGACGCCCATCCCCATTCCCTGCCCTGCTCGGCCACCAGGAGCAGCGGCACGAAGGCGAGGACCAGCGCCGCACCGCCCCAGTAGTCGATGCGGTGGCTCACCGTGGACGTCCGGATGGTGAACAGCTTCCAGATGATGAGGAAGGTGAGCAGCGCCACCGGCAGGTTGACCAGGAAGATCCAGCGCCAGCCCGCGAAGCCGAGGAGGCTGTCCATGCCGGCGAAGAGCCCGCCGAGGACCGGGCCGAGCACGCTGGCCACGCCGAACACCATCCCGAAGTTGGCCTGGTACCGTACCCGCCGCTCAGGCGGCAGCAAGTCGGCCAGCACCGCGAGCGCCAGTGAGCTGAGGCCACCGCCACCGAGGCCCTGGATGCCGCGGAAGAGCGCCAGTTGGTACATCGACTGCGCGAGCGCGCACAGCAGTGAGCCCACGGCGAACAGGGTGACGGCCACCAGGTAGAGCCGCTTGCGGCCGAAGATGTCGGACAGCTTGCCGTAGAGCGGCAACGTGATCGTGGCCGCGATCAGATAACCGGTGGTCGCCCAGGCCTGCGCGGTGAGCCCGTGCAACTCGTCGGCGACCGTGCGTATGGCCGTGGCCATGATCATGCCGTCCAACGCGGACATGAAAACCGCCAGCAACAGGCCCGTGACGATCAGCCGCACCGCCCGCGGGTTCGGTGTCTGCCCCATCGGCTCGGCCCCGTCCGTCGTCGCCTCGTTCATAACAGGCACATCTCCATTCCGATCAACTCCCTCTCGAACGCCCGATCCTTTCGGCTGCCGGTCGTGGGTCAGCCCTCGGGCGATTCCCGTCCGAAGCTATGCCGATGTCTTCGAGACCGGCTCGAGAGGAGGGGCGCAACGGTGGCGCACGCCCCCTCGATCACCTTTCGAGCCGACGCCCCCACCATGCACGGGACATGCGACCGATCGACACAGCGAGGCGCAGATGAAGGTTTTGTTCGTGGCGGGCGGCAGCGGCGGGGTGATCTTCGCCATCACCCCGCTGGCCCTGGCCGCCCGCACCGCGGGACACGAGGTCGTCATGGCCGGTCCCGAGAACGTCGCCCACATCGTCACGAGCGCGGGGCTCCCCTTCGTCGCCGTGACAGAGAAGTCGATGCCGGACTTCCTCGTCGACCGCCGGGGCAAGCGCGTGGAAGTGCCCGAGGACCTGCACGAGCGGTTCATCTTCAACGGGCGGATCATGGGCAGGTTCGCCGCCGCGTGTCTCGGCGGCCTGCTGGAGCTGACCGAGCACTGGCGGCCCGATCTCGTCGTCGGGGGCGCACTGTCCTTCGCGGCGCCCCTTGTCGCGGGACATCTGGGAGTACCGTTCGTCCGCCATGCCATCGACATGGGGGAGCCGCGCACCATCGACCTGGCCGCCGCCGCGGAACTCGGTCCCGAGCTGGAGCAGCTGGGACTGCACGACATGCCGCGCCCGGCTCTCTTCGTCGACATCTGCCCGCCGACCATGCGCCGGGCGGACGCGCCCCCGGCTCAGCTGATGAGGTACGTGCCGTTCGTGACCCAGCGTCCGCTGGAACCCTGGATGTACACCAGGGGCGACAGGCCCAGGGTCCTGGTCACGGCGGGCAGCCGCGTCACCAAGGACTCCGACTTCGACATCCTGGTGGCCCTCGGCAACGGGGTCGCGGAGATGGATGTCGAGGTGCTGCTCGCCGCGCCGCACGAGGTGGCGGACGACCTGCGGCCGCTGGTGCCCGACAACGTGCGCGTCGGCTGGCTCCCGATCGACGTGGTCGGCCGCACGTGCGACCTCCTCGTGCACCACGCGGGCGGCAACACCATGCTGACCGGTATGGCCCACGGCGTGCCACAGGTGCTGATCCCGTACCTGCCCTACGTCGTCGACTACACGTCCCGGCTGGCGGAGTTCGGCGCGGCCCGCATGCTGACCCCCGAGGAGGACACCACGGAGAACATCGTCGCGGCCGCCCGCGAGGTGCTCGCCCAGCCCTCCTACGCCGAGCGCGCCCGGGAGCTGTCAGCCGAGATGGCGGCGCAGCCGTCCCCCGCGGAGATCGTCGGCGTGCTGGAGAAGCTCGCCGCCGCTGCCGGCTGAGCCGGTGACAGGACGGAGGCCGCTGTGAAGATCACAGAGTTGTCGCTGCCCGGCGTCCACCTGGTCACACCCGAGGTGCACACCGACGACCGGGGGCGCTTCCACGAGGGCTTCCGAGCCGACCTCCTCGGGGCCGCCACCGGAACGCCCTTCGAGGTGCGGCAGATCAACTACTCGGTGTCCCGCCGCAACACGGTGCGCGGCATCCACGGAGTGGTGTCGCCGCCCGGTCAGGCCAAGTACGTCACCTGTGTGAGCGGGGCCCTGCTGGACATCGTCGTGGACCTGCGGGTCGGCTCGCCCACGTTCGGCCGGCACACGAGCACCGTCCTCGACGCCGGTCAGGGCACCGCCGTGTACGTCCCGGAGGGCATGGGGCACGGCTTCCGCGCCCTGACCGACGACTCCGGCATCTGCTATGTGCTGTCCACCACCTATGTTCCCGGAACCCAGTTCGAGATCAACCCGCTCGACCCGGAACTGGATCTGCCATGGGGCCTCACGGAGAAGCCCGTGCTGTCCCGGAAGGACGCCACTGCCCCCTCGCTGGCCGAGGCGCTGGCCGCAGGAATCCTGTCCCCCTGGCCCGGGCCCGCCTGATGACGAGTCACGGAGGAAATCGAATGATCAATGTGTTCCAACCGCAGCTGGGCAGTGAGGAACTGGCCGCCGTCGGCGAGGTCTTCGACAGCAACTGGCTGGGTTACGGACCCCGCAGCAGGGCCTTCGAGGCGGAGTTCGCCGAGCACATCGGCGCGCGTGCGGAGCAGGTGCTGTTCATCAACTCCTGCACCGCGGGTCTCTTCCTGGCGCTGGAGCTGCTGGAGCTGGGCGAGGGGGACGAGGTCGTCCTGCCCTCGGTCAGCTTCGTTGCGGCCGCCAACGCCGTCGCCGCGACCGGAGCACGACCGGTCTTCTGCGACGTGGACCCTCGTACGCTCAACCCGTCCGTGGCCGACATCGACAGGGCGCTCACCGAGCGCACCAGGGCCGTCGTCGTCCTGCACTACGGCGGCTACCCCGGCGACATCGAGGCCATCGCGGCGCGCTGCCGGGAACTGGGTCTGCCGCTGGTGGAGGACGCCGCCTGCGCGGTGGCCTCCCGCGTGGGCGACCGTGCCTGCGGCACCTTCGGAGACATCGCCATGTGGAGCTTCGACGCGATGAAGGTCCTGGTCACCGGCGACGGCGGCATGCTGTACGTCCGTGACCCGGAGCTGGCTCGCCGTGCCCGGCGCCTCGCCTACCACGGGCTGGAGCAGTCGAGTGGATACACCAACGCCAGGGTCTCCCACCGCTGGTGGGAACTGAACGTGCGGGACTTCGCGCGCCGCGTCATCGGGAACGACCTGACCGCGGCCATCGGGTCCGTGCAATTGCGCCGTCTGCCGGAGTTCGTCCGCCGCCGCGGCGAGATCGTCGACACCTACAACCGTGAGCTGGCCGACGTGCCCGGCCTGGTCCTGCCGCCCGAGCTGCCCGCCGGACACACCACCTCGCACTACTTCTACTGGGTGCAGCTGGACGCCGCGATCCGCGACGAGGTGGCGGCCGACCTCTACACGGCCGGCATCTACACCACGTTCCGCTACCCGCCGCTGCACAAGGTGCCCGTCTACGGTTCGGACGCCGTGCTGCCGGCGACCGACGCCGCGGCGGACCGCACCCTCTGCCTCCCGCTGCACCAGGGGCTCACCGACGCCGACACGGCCGCGGTGACGCAGGCGGTACGCAAGGCGGTCGAGGCGCGCGGCTGAGAAGGCAGGCGGCCGTGAGGGGAAGGGGGTGGGGGCAGACCCCCGCGGGTCCGCCCCCACCCCCTTCCCCTCCTGTCACGGCACACGGACCAGTCGGGAGATCCCCATCGTGTCCGCGGGCAGATGCTCCGCGCCGGGGGAGTCGGCGGGTGCGGACACGGGCGTCCGTCGAGCCGCCTCGGCCACCGCCATCACGTACCGGCCGTACCCCGACTTCGCGAGTGCCTTCCCCAGCCGGTGGCACTGGTCGGCGTCGATGAACCCCATGCGCAGGGCGACCTCCTCGACACAGGCGATGCGCAGGCCCTGCCGCTGCTCCAGGACCTGGATGTAGTGCGAGGCGTCGAGCAGCGAGTCGTGCGTACCGGTGTCCAGCCAGGCGAAGCCGCGTCCCAGATCCACCAGACGGGCCCTGCCCTGTTCCAGGTAACGGCGGTTGATGTCGGTGATCTCCAGTTCGCCCCGGGGGGACGGCCGCATGCCACGGGCGAAGGAGACCACGTCGTTGTCGTAGAAGTACAGCCCGGTGATCGCCCTGTTGGACTTCGGGTGGGCGGGCTTCTCCTCGATCGAGACCAGACGGCCCTCGGCGTCCGTCTCGCCCACGCCGAAGTGCTCCGGGTCGTTGACCGGATAGCCGAACAGCAGGCAGCCGTCGGTGTGCGGCACATGACTCTGCAGGAGCTGGGAGAAGCCCGGACCGTGGAAGACGTTGTCACCGAGCACCAGCGCCACCGAGTCGTCGCCGATGTGGTCGGCACCGATCAGGAACGCCTCGGCCAGACCGCGAGGCTGGGGCTGTTCGGCGAACGTGATCCGCAGGCCCAGGGCGCTGCCGTCGCCCAGCAACCGCCTGAACTGCGGAAGGTCCCAGGGAGTGGTGATGACGAGGATGTCCCGGATGCCGGCCAGCATGAGGACCGAGAGCGGGTAGTAGATCATCGGCTTGTCGTAGACGGGCAGGAGCTGCTTGCACACCCCACGGGTGATCGGATGAAGCCGTGTCCCACTGCCCCCGGCCAGGACGATGCCCTTCACCGGACGGCTCCCTCGTCGGCCTTGACCCCCACGGCGATGACATAGCCGAGGAGGTCACGTTCCAGCACACAGACCTGCTCCAGCATGGCCCTGAACTCGTCGGCGTAGTCCTTGCCCGCCTTCTGCGCGATCAGGGGGTAACTGCGCTCCAGCGACTCGGGGATGCCGGCCGCCGATCGCCGCAGGTGCGCGGTGGCGTCCTCGAGGAGGGCGAGGCTGAATCCGGCATCCCGCAGCATCCGCGCATAGGAGCGGCGGTCGGGCAGCGAGTCGACGGTGAAGCCCTCCTTCATGGCGGCCCGCTGTTCGCCCGTCAGCGGCCCCGTCTCGCAGTAGTCCGACAGGACCACCACTCCGCCCGGCTTGAGAACCCGGTGGATCTCCCGCACGGCCCGCGGCCGGTCCGCCATGTACATCAGTGACTCGACGGCCCAGGCGCAGTCGAACGAACCGTCCGGATAGGGCAACCGCATGGCGTCGGCGACCTCGAACGCCACCCTGTCGGCGACGCCCTCCTCCCGCGCGAGGCGTTCGGCACGGGCGCGCTGCTCCTTGCTGATGTTGACCCCGGTCACCCGGCCACCGGTGGTCCGCGCGGCGCGGATCGCGGGCCACCCGAATCCGCAGCCCACATCCAGCAGATGCCGTCCGGATGCGAGTCCGGCCAGCTCCACCAGCCGGTCGGTGTGCCGGTCCTTGGGGTCGGTGTCCGGCGAGACCTGGTCGTAGTACCCGATGTGCTGGTTGTACGCCCTCGTGCCGAACAGCTCGTAGAACCACTCTCGGTCGTCGAAGTACTCCCCGACCTCGGTCGCGGTTTTCGCCTCAGATTCGGGCATGGTCCGGCTCCTTAAGATCCGTGTTCGGGTCGCCATGGACCGTCCCACCGGTGCCTCGAAGAGCGCTCGCGGTTGCGGCGACCGGCCCGTCGGCCGGTGCGCCGTGGGAGCCCCCGAACCAGCGCATGACCGGTCGCTCCACGAGCGCGTACAGCAGCCATCCCAGCAGCGCGGAGACCACCAGCGCGACCGCGGCCAGCCCGCCGGCCGACCAGGCGCCCCGGCCTCCGTCGCCTCCCCACGCGTGGGCGAGATGCCGCAGAACCAGCAGGTGCCAGAGGTAGAAGGCGAACGACACCTCACCGAGGAACACCATGGTCGGTCTGCCCAGTGGCGACGAGGTGCCGCGCATGTCCGCCGAGGCACCCGCCGCGACCACCAGGGCGAGGGGGACCACCGTGGCGGCGGCGAAGGCGTACAGGTCCGGTACGTACAGCGAGATGCCGTAGCCGGCCACGAGCAGCGCGCCCGCGCCCGCGGGGGGCGGACCGATCCAGCGCCCCTCCTTGAGGATGCGCGCCACCAGCATGCCCAGGACGAACTCCAGCATGCGGGTCACCGGGAAGACGTAGACGAACCAGAACTGCCACGCCGGCGTGGAGGACCACGGCAGGGACGGGGTCGAGGGCAGCAGCTGCGCCGCCGCAGGCACACACATCACCGCCGCCGCCGTGAGGCCCGCCACCGGCCACAGCGCCCGCACCGGCAGCCGGGCGAAGAGCCTGTGCCAGAGCGGGAACGACACGTAGAAGAACAGTTCGCAAGCGAGGGACCAGCTGACGGAGTTCACCCCGAACACGACCCCGGGGTCGACGAACCATGACTGGAGCAGCAGCAGGCCGGCGATCTCGCCGCTGACCTGCCACCCCGCCCAAGCCGCCAGCCCCAGGGCCGCCGCGAAGGTGACGAGGTGGTTCGGATAGATCTTCAGCAGCCGACGCCGCCAGAACCGGAGTACGGAGTCGCCGGGACGTGCCGACCAGGTCAGCACGAAACCACTCAGGACGAAGAAGAACGAGACGCCGACCCAGCCGGCGTTGCTCGTCGGTTCGGTGACCCAGGTGGGGAAGGTTCCGGGCGGGAACACCTCCCAGGTGGCGTGGTAGACGAAGACGAGGAGCGCGGCCACCCAGCGCATCCCGGTGAGTGTCGGTAGTCGGTGACCCGCGGTCGGTGTCCCCGCTGATCTCGTCGCTGCTGTCATGTGGGCCTCCCGTTCGGTGATGTCACGAGGGGCACCACCATGGGAGTGCCCGCTGGACCCCGGCCCCCCGGCGCCCTCGAGCCCTCGTCCATCGGGCATCGAGGCCCCGGCGGGACGGTGACGACCGGATCCCGGCCGCCCGGCGCCGGGACACCGATCATCTGGGGGCGCCATGCGGTTGATATTTCTGGCCACCGTGGTCAAGGAGCACCACGAGGTGACCGTGGGACTGGATCTCGCGGGGCAGCTGCGGGCCGGCGGGGTCGAGAGCCACTTCGTGGTCGATCCCTACAACGAGAAACAGGTGAGGGCCGCGGGCCACGGCTGCGCCGTGGTGGAACCAGCCATGGGATCAGGCATCCGCCGGGTCGTGGGAGAACTGGTCAGGGACTGGAAGCCGGACGCGTTCGTGCTCAGCGACTACGTCGCCCACTGGCTGTCGATCACATACAGCTACGGGGAGGACCCGTGGTTCATCGACGAGTTCGCACTGCCGGTCATCCCCCTGGACCTGTACGAGCTGGAGAACACCGACTTCGAGCTGGAGATCCTCGGCCGTACGGTCCGAGCGAGCGACCGCATCCTCGACATGGCGGCCCATCTGCGCCCCGTACCGGTGGCCCGCCCCTCCTGCCCACCCGGCAGCCGGGGCCTGCCCTACCGGGTCACCAGAACCATCGGACCCATGACGGCCGCCGCCCGGGAACGGATGCGGGCGCCGCTGGGCATGCCGGACGGCAGCCGCCTGCTGATGGTCCCGACCCTGCTCTGGCAGCGGATCCTGTCCGAGAAGGGCAACGACCTGACCAGGGCACTGGGTTCACGAGTACCGGAGCTCATCGTTCACTACCTGAACCGGCTCCCCGAGACCACGCACTTCCTGATGCTCGGTCCGATGTGGGACGCCTACCGGGGACTGCCCGGGGACCGCACCCACATCGTGACGGACCACACCGCCGCCGAGCACGACGACTGGCTGCGGGCCGCCGACGCGGTGCTGTCCTTCTCACTGCCCTCCTCCGCACTGGAGCGGGCCGTGTTCGCCGACGTACCGGGGTTCTTCACGATCAACCGGACGGACGTGACCGGGCGGTCGGGGGCGGACAGGCCGGCGCGGTCACCCGGCGGACTGTCCGAGGGGGCGCGGCGCTGGCTGGCCGACTTCCCCGGCGTGCTGCCGGAGTTCCATCTGTGGCCGTTGCGCTGGAACTCCATCTACCGTCCCCTGTTCCGGGGCAACCCCTTCGTCGACTCCGTCGCCCACGCCGAACTCCTGGACGAGGAGGCGGTCGTGTCGGGACTGACGAAGCTCCTGTACGACGAGGAGACCCGGGACCGGCTGGCCGCCGCCCGGGCCGGCTACCGGGACCGGATCGACGCGCTCCCCGACACCGCCGAGGTGTTCGCCGAGGCGGCGCGACGGGCCGGGGTGGACACCGGGTTGTGAGGACGGCAGCGTGCACCAGGGGTGACGACGGGGCGGCTCACCGGGAGCCGCCCCGTCGTCACCCCCGCCCCTCAGGCGGAGGTGCCCGTCACCACGACAGTCCCCCGTTCACTTCCAGCACATGGCCGTTGACGTACGATCCGCCGTCCCCGGCCAGGTAGACGGCTGCCGCCGCGACCTCCTCACCCCGGCCCATACGGCCGAGGGACACCTTGGGGGCGTACTGGCTCCACACCGCCTCGTTCTGTCGCAGCGCCCTGCCCATGCCCTCGTCGATGAATCCGGGGGAGATGCAGTTGACGTTGATGCCCTTCGAAGCCAACTCCAACGCCACCACCTTCGTGAACATCTCCACCGCGGCCTTCGTCGCGCAGTACGCCGAGGCGCCGCGGGTGGGCCGGCTGCCCAGTGCCGAGGACAGGGTGATGACCCGGCCGCCCGTGCTGCGCTCCAGATGAGGGATAGCCGCCCGGACGCAGTGGAACAACCCGTGGAGGTTGGTGTCCACCACGTCCTTCCAGTCGTGGGCGGACAGCTGGGCCACGGGCCCCGGTCGGCTCAGACCCGCGTTGGCCACCAGGATGTCGACACCGCCGAAGCAATCCACTGCCGAGTCCATCAGCGCGCGCACCGACTCCGCGTCCCTGACGTCGGCCTGACGGAACACCGCCTCCCCGCCGAACGGAGCGAGCGTCTCCTCGGCACCCTCCGCTCCGCGGGCCGCGGCGACGACCCTCGCACCCTCGGCCACCAGGGCCTCGGTGATACGCAGTCCCACTCCCCTGGTGCCGCCGGTGACCACGGCGACCTTTCCCTTGAGTGTCACTCCTGCACCCCTGTCTCATGTCGGAGCTGTGCCGGCACAGGATCGCGGGGCGCCGTCTCACCCGGCTCGAAGCGCGGTGGAACAGGTTGCTTCGAGTCATTTTCCAGAACCCCTGCATACCTTCCTGATCCTGTCGTTCCAGCAGCTCAACCAGGAGGAGAGACGTTGACCAGGAACACCACATCCCGCCGATGCGCGGCCATCCTGTCGTTCGCGGTCGCCGGGGTCTTGGCGATACCGGGCACGGCCGCCGCCACACCTGTCACCGTTCCGCACCTGTGCCGGGTTCCGGACAACGGTGTGTGGAGCGAGTACACCAGCAACCGCGTCTTCGACGTCACGGCCCCGGAGACGGTTCGCCCGTACCAGGCCTTCACCGTGACCTACGCGCAGGGTGCCTACAGCCTCAACCCCGCGTACCAGAAAGAGGTGAGGGACATCACCGTCAAGGTCAGGAAGCCCTCGGGCTCCCGGCTGGTGAGCCACCGGCTCGTCGGCGGGAGCAACCTCGGCTCCTCGCAGCAGTCCCTGAGGGTGTCCGGCGACGAACTGGTGCTCACCGCGAGCGGCCCCTTCTACGGCGGCCAGACCTTCGAACTCCCGGTCATCGAGGCGAAGTTCCTCGCCCCGGCCAAGGGGACGCTCGCCACCTCCGTGGGTGGGTCCGGTTTCGAGGACCCCGGCCTGACGATGAAGCGACTCGACACCAGCATCAACGCGTTCACATCGGTGCAGTGCTACCCCGACCCCGCGCAGCCGGTGCAGACGTCCGTCACGACCGTGCGGTGACCTCGGCCCGGAGCCGGGACACGAGATGCCTCCCGTCCGGCGTCGAGGGCTCCTCGAGTGTCCCTGGACCGGCTCTGGATCTCCGTCGGGCATCGTGGCCGCCCGGCGAGGCGCGGAACCGGGCCCATGTCACGGCACGCCGTGTCCGGATCCTTCGGACTGCCTTGCCATCAAGTCTGGTTGAGGTTCTAGGTTCGTGCGTGTCCCGGCGAGGCGGGCAGGCAGGGCACCGCATGGTGCCGGAAAGGGTGTTGAGTATGAAAGCCGCTGGTTTCCACAGCTTCGGCGGGCCGGAGGTCCTCGAACTCATCGAGGTCGAGACACCGGCGCCGGGTCCCGGTGAGGTCCGTGTCCGGGTGAAGGCGTCGGGCGCCCAGCCGACCGACTGCGCGGTGCGCGGAGGCTGGAGTCCGCCCGGTGTCACCATCACCTTCCCCTACATCACCGGTGGTGACTTCGCCGGGGTCGTCGATGAGATCGGTGACGGCGTCACCGGCCTCGCCGTCGGCGACGAGGTCCTCGGCTACCGCACGCAGCTGTCGAACGCCGAGTACGTCGTCGCCGCCGCCGACCAGGTCGTCGCCAAGCCGGCGGGGGTGCCGTGGGAGGTCGCGGGTTGCCTGTCCGCGTCGGGGCAGACCGCGCACACCGCGATCGAGGCACTGGACGTCGCCAAGGGCGAGACGCTCTTCGTCAACGGAGCCGCGGGCGGTGTGGGCACGGTCGCCGTCCAACTGGCGGTGGCGCGCGGCGCCAAGGTGGTCGCCTCCGCGCGCGAGGAGAACCACGCGTACCTGCGTGACCTGGGCGCCGTCCCGGTGACGTACGGCGAGGGGCTCGTCGACCGGGTGCGGGCCGCCGCCCCGGAAGGCGTCGACGTCGCGTTGGATCTGGCGAGCGTCGAGGGCCTGCGTGCCGCCGTGGAACTCGTCGAGAACAAGGATCGGATCGGCACGATCTTCGCCTTCGGGGAGTACCAGGAGCTGGGTGTGCGGTGGATCTCCAGCCAGCGCTCGGCTCGGCGGCTGGCCGAGCTGGCCGCCATGGTGGACCGGGGTGAGCTGCGGATCCACATTCGCCGGACGTACCCCCTGGCCAAGGCCGCGGACGCCCACCGCGAACTGGAGACCGGCCATGGCCAGGGCAAGATCGTCCTTCTCGTGGACTGAACGCCGCCGGCATGAACGCCCCGCCCGCGCACGAGGCGGACGGGGCGTACCCCGGGGAGGCCGCGAAACCACTTCCCCGCGGCCTCCACCTCCCACCGGCTACGGCCGCCGTCGTGGCGTCACCGGTCGGACACGAGGGTGCGGGGCAGGGGTTCGCCGCGGGGGACCACGCGGCGCATCTCCCGGAACAGGTCCTCGGCCGCCAGAGCGGTGAAGCCGTCCCACAGCCGACCGGCGCGTTCCCCGGCCGGGACGGCCGTGAGCACGGGGCCGAACACCCCGGTCGCGCCGTTGACCGAGATCACCGGCACGCCGATGATCTCCAGGTCCCGGCCCTCCCGCGGGATGGCCTCGTGCGCGGCGCGAAGCGCCTCGTCCCAGTCGGGGGAGACCATGGCCCCGGTCAGCGCGGACGGCAGCCCCACCTCGGACAGCGCGGCGGAGACGAGGTCGTGCCCCTTCTCCAGCAACGTGGTCTGCAGGGCACGCTTGTCCTCCTGGCTCATGCCTCGGGTGCGCTCATACAGGCCGTCATAGAGTCCGCCCGCACCGTGGAGGCGGCGGGCGACCGCCTCGTACAGCGGGGCGAGCACCTCGTCGCCATGGCCGGCGCGCGCGGCGGCGAGCACCCGGACCGGGCCGGGAGCCAGCTCGCGGAACCTGGCGGTCTCCTGATCCAGGCCGGGCGCCCCTTCCAGATATGCCAGACCGGTCACGTGCAGGCGCAGCGAGAGCGGCCGGACCGCCTCCGCCTGACGCACCCACTGGTACGTGATCCAGGTCCAGGCGCACAGCGGGTCGATCCACAGGTCCACATCGTCATGGACGGCGGCCCCGTGCGTGGCGGTCTTCATTGTCAACTCCTCGGACGGCAGACGAGAACTCACCGGCCAGGACACCCGGCCACGATCGAGCCGGACTCGAGTCCGGCTGGGAGGAGAACCGTTGCGAGCTCGTACCGGGTCACGCGCGCCGGAACGTCTTGACCTCCAGTTGCTGACCCTGGCCGGCACCCTCCTCATCGGGGCCGTCGCGTCACTGCTCGACTCCACCATCGTCAGCGTCGCGCTGCACGACGTCGGTGCCGAACTGCACGCCTCCGAGACCGCCCTGTCCTGGGTGAACACCTCCTATCTGCTGACACTGGCGCTGGTCACTCCGTTCGTCGGGTGGGTCGCCGACCGGTGCGGCGAGAAACGGACCTGGATGTGGGCCCTGGCGGTCTTCCTGGCGGGATCCGTGCTGTGCGGGATGGCCTGGAACGTCGAGAGTCTGATCGCCTTCCGAGTGGTGAAGGGCGTCGGAGGCGGCATGGTGCTCCCGCTGGTGCAGGCGATCCTCGCGCAGGCCGCCGGACCGCAACGCTTCGGCCGGGTGATGAGCCTCGTGGGTGTCCCCGGCCAGCTCGCCCCCATCCTGGGCCCAGTCGCCGGCGGCCTGATCGTGGACGCGGCGGGCTGGCGCTGGGTCTTCCTGGTCAATGTCCCGGTGCTGCTGGTGGCCCTCGCGCTGGCATGGAAGGTGCTGCCGGACTCGGCCCCCCGCCGGCACGCCGCGGCGGACCGGCTGGGCATGCTGCTCCTGCCACCGGGCATGGTGGCCCTGGTCTACGGCTTCTCCCGGGTGAGCGAGGTCTCCCAACTGGCGGATCCCGTCACGCTGGGGACCCTGGTGGCCGGTGTTGTGCTGATCGCCGCGTTCTGCGCGCACTCCGCGCGGTCCGCGGACCCGCTCGTCGACGTACGGCTGTTTCGATCGCGCGTCTTCACCACGTCCTCGGCGCTCATCTTCCTGCACGGTGTCGCCGTGTACGGCCCCCTGCTCGTGCTGCCGCTGTTCTTCTCACGGGTGCTGGGCCACGACAGTTCCACCACCGGCTGGCTGCTGGCCCCTCAAGGGCTCGGCATGCTGCTGGGCATCCTGATCGCCGGCCGTCTGACCGACCGTCACGACCCGCGCACCCTGGTGCTGGTCAGTACGGTCGTCTCCGTCCTCGGTACCGCCGCCTTCACCCAGCTCGACCGGACGGCGGACGACACCCTCCTGGGTCTGTCCCTGTGCGTCCGCGGACTTGGACTGGGCGTCATCGGCGTGGCGGTCATCACCACCGCGTACCGGGACATCCCCGCGGCCGGCATCCCCCGGGGCACCGTGATGATCGCCGTCGGTCAGCGCGTCGGCGCGTCCTTCGGAACGGCTGCGGTCTCCCTGCTGCTGTCCGCCGGCCTCTCCTCGTCTCCCGGCGGAACGGCCGGGGCGGACGCCGCGGCCTACGGGACCACGTTCTGGTGGGTGCTCGCGCTGGTGGCGGCGATGTCGGTGCCTGCGCTGCTCATGCCGCGCAAGCCCGCCGAGGCCGAGACCGAGGCCGGGGACACGCACCTCCCGGCCGACGGCCGGCCGGAGCCGGGCGGGCGGGGCGCGAAGAGCGAACGGGACGGCGGAGGCGAGCCACAGCGGTGGACCGCCCGTCCCTGAGAGGAACCGGGCCGCGGCACGGGACACGGCGGGGGACGGCCGCGGGCCGCCCCCGCCGCCCCCCGCCGTGCGAAGCCGAGATCAGTCGACGGTCAGCACGACCTTGCCGCGGCCGTGCCCGCTCTCCACGTCGCGGTGCGCGTCGGCGGCCCTGGCCAGCGGGTACGTGCTCCTGATGTGGACGGTGACCCTTCCCCGTACGTACAGCTCGACCAACTCGGTCAGACGCTCCGCCGAGCGGGATCCGGCGACGTCCGGCAGCCCGAGCTTCGCCGCCTCCTCGGTGGCGACCATCGTCACGACCCGGCTGCGGTCCTTCACCAGCGCCACCGACGCCCGCAGAGCCTCCGGGCCCGCCGCGTCGACGGCGGCGTCCACTCCGCCGGGGGCGACGGCCCGCACGCGCTCCTCGAGTCCGTCCCCGTAGCTCACCGGCACCGCGCCCAGGGCCCGCAGGTGGTCGTGGTTGCGTTCACTCGCCGTACCGATGACCGTGCCCGCGCCCCAGGCCAGGGCCAGTTGTACCGCCATGGTGCCGAAACCGCCGGCGGCCGCGTTGACGAGCACGGTGTCACCGGGCCGCACACCGACCGTGGACAGGGCCATGTGGGCGCCCTGCCCGTTGGCCGGCAGTCCGGCCGCCTTCTCCCAGGGCATGTCCGCCGGCTTGGCGACGACCTGGCAGGCGGGCACGGTCAGGTACTGGGCATAGGCGCCGAGAACGCTGTAGCCGAGCACATCGTCACCGGCGGCGAACTCCGTGACACCTTCGCCCACCCCGTCGACGGTGCCCGCGAACTCGTTGCCCAGCACCATCGGGAACTCGCGCCTGACGAACGGTGGAGTCCACCCTCCCCGCACCCGCACGTCGAAGGGCAGCACACCCGCCGCCCTGACCCGCACCCGCACCTCACCGGGCCCCACCGGGGGCTCCGGCAGATGTGTCTCCTCCAGCACCTCGGGTGGGCCGAACGAAGAGAGAGCAGCCGCCCGCATCATGAAGTCCTTTCGGTGGGGCCGCCGTGAACCCGTCGCTGTGTCTGTTCGACCTGTTCCTTGGCGGCGTCCAGAAACAACCTTGCCTCGGATGTCAGTTCGGCCCGCACGAAGGCGCGAACCGCGTCGAGTCCCGCGTCCTGTCCCAGCACGGCGGCGGCTCGGGACTCCGTGATGACGACAGTCTGCCGGGAGGTGACCGTGGTGCCGCCGCCCGGCCGGCCGCTGATCCGCCATTGCGCCTGGTGCGAGCTGGCGAACGGCGACGGCAGCTGCCGGTAGGCGATCCGGTGATGCGGCAACCCCACGCGGGCGGTGCGGGTACCGGACGCCGCCCTTCCGTGCGGTTCCCGCATCTCCATCTCCAGTACGTGCGCCCACGGACCGCTCCGCCGTACCTCGGCCCGGGACACCTGCGGCATGACCGCGGGCCAGGCGGCCGCGTCGAAGAGGAAGCCGAAGACCTCCTCGCGAGGCGCACCGATCTCCACGCGGTCCTCGACGGTCATCAGCAACTCCGGGAAGTGCACGGAGAGCTCGGCGGCCGCCCTCAGTGCGGCGACCTCGCTCCGGGAGACCTCCTCGATCGTGCGCCGTACACGGGCGGCTGTTCGCACATCCCCGACCGCGAGCCGGAACTCGTGCTCCAGACGCACCCGGCAGGCACCGTCCCCGGCCGCCTCCACCACCCACGCACGGCACATCGAGGCCAGTGGCGCCTCGATTCTCTCGGGCCTCAGCTCGACGCGCCGCGTCTCGTCGTCGACGCGGCACAACGCCACCCAGCGGTCGATCCCCTCGGCGTCCGGTCGTCCTCCCCCTGTCAGCGCCCACAGACCGACGCGCTGATATCCGCCGCGGTCACCGAGAGGCTCCACATGGACCAGCGGTGGAAAGACCAGCGGCCAGGCGGTGAGGTCCGCGAGCAGCCGGTGGACGTCATCGGCGGTCACCCGCACCGTCGCCTCGTGACACGTCCTCACCGGACCGTGCAGTGTCATGTGCTCCTCCTCCGGGGCGGCGGACGATGGTCCCGGCACGCGCTCGACGGCCGCTCGAAAGCCGCTCGTGAACGCGCGGCACGGGCGCCCGCCGCACCGGCCGGGCTCGTGTCCGCCCGGCTCGTCGAGTCCGCCTCCAGAACGCCTCGACCGCTCACTTCCACGGTGGTCGCCACGCGGCACCCCGGCCGCGTCCGCGACCAGATCACCGGGCGAGGGAAGTGGGTCCTATGCCGAGCCAGCCGACAACCAGCCGCACCCGTCTACCCGAACGGGCCCGCGATCTCGCTGGAACCGCCGCCCGGTACGCCGCCGACGGGGACACCGACCGTGAGCTGGCACCGGCGGTGGCCGAGGGCATCATTCACGCCGGTTTCGCACGGCACTTCGTGCCGGCCCGGTTCGGCGGCAGCGAGGGCGGCGCCCTGGATCTGCTGGACGGGGTCGCGGCGCTGGCCGAGGGCTGTACCTCGGCCGCCTGGTGCGCCTCGGTCACGGCGGGAGCCGCCCGGATGGGCGCCTTCCTCCCCGAGCAGGGCCAGCGGGATCTGTGGGAGCAGGGCCCTGACACCGTGGTCGTGGGCGCGCTCATCCCGAGAGGTGCGGTCACCGAGGTCGCGGGCGGCTGGCGGGTGACCGGGGAGTGGGAGTTCACGAGCGCGGTCGGCTTCTCCGACTGGGCGCTGGTGTGCGCGCTGGTGCCGCAGGGCGACCGGCACGTGCCCTGGTTCTTCGCGCTGCGGCGCCAGGACTACCAGGTGGTCGACACCTGGTCGGCGGTCGGCATGCGGGCCACCGGCAGCCACACCCTGACCGTCGACAACGTGTTCGTACCGCGACACCGCGGCTTCCCCCGTGACGACATGCTGGCCGGCCGGGCCGTAGGCTCCACCGCCCGCTGCCACACCGCGCCGCTGCGGCTGATCAGCGGGCTGCTCTTCGCCGCTCCCGCCCTGGGGGCGGCCCGGGGCGCCCTGCGGGTCTGGTCCGAGCACCTGGCGATGGACGCCGACGAGGACAATCCCGGCCCCCGGCTCACCATCGCCCGCGCGGCCGCCACCGTGGACGCGGCCGGCCTGCTGCTGGAGCGGGCGGCCCGGGTCGCCGACGCTCCCCGGGCGACCCCCCTCGAACTGGTACGCAACCCCGCCGACTGCGCACACGCCGTGGATCAGCTGGTCGACGTCGTCGAGCGGCTGTTCCGCACGATCGGCAGCACCGGCCAGCTCGCCGCCCACCCCCTCCAGCGGATCTGGCGGGATGTGCACTGCCTGGCCGGCCATGTCGCCCTGCGCTTCGACATCGCGGGCGGGGCGTACGGCGCACGGCTGCTGGAGCCCGCGGTCGACTGACCCGGCGGCCGCCACCGGACCTTGTGACCACAGGCGACACGACTGACGAAAGGCGGTTCCCATGAGCCACCCCACCACCACGGACCCGGTGTCGGCGGAGACCTTCGCCTCCGCCGACCTGTATGCGCGGATCCAGCAGTTCTACTCCCGCCAGATGGGACTGCTCGACGACGGCAGGCCCGGGGACTGGGCCGACACCTTCACCCCCGACGCGGTCTTCGCGGAAGCCAGCCGACTGAACGAGCCGCTGATCGGCCGGGAGGCCATCAGGGCCTCGGCCACCCAGCGCAAGGAGCGGCTGATCGCCGACGGGATCGACTTCCGGCACTGGCTCGGCATGCTCGACGTCCGCCCGCAGGACGACGGTTCCGTGCACACCCGCGCCTACGCCCTGGCCATGCGCACCCGGCGCGGCGGCCCGCTGGAGATCTTCGCCAGTGTCGTCTGCCACGACCACCTCGTGCGTGTGGCGGACACCTGGCAGGTGCGGCGGCGTGAACTCACCCATGACGGCTCGGACCGGGACTGAGGTGCCCCGCTGATGAAGTTCGGAATCGTCTTCTTCCCCACCGTCGGTCCCCGCGACAAGTCCGGCGCCCAGTACTTCGACGAGGCGCTGCGCCTGGTGGACCTCGCCGAGGAACTCGGCCTCCACCACGTGAAGATGGTCGAGCACTACTTCTTCCCGTACGGCGGCTACAGCCCCGACCCGGTGACGTTCCTGGCCGCTGCCGCGGGCCGTACCCGTCGGGTGCGGCTGGGCACCAGCGCCACCATCCCCGCCTTCCAGCACCCCGTGAAGCTGGCGGGCAAGCTGGCCATGCTCGACGCCATCTCGGGCGGCCGGGTCGACGCCGCGTTCGGACGGGCGTTCCTGCCGGACGAGTTCAAGGCGTTCGGCATTCCCATCGACGAGTCCAAGGACCGATTCACCGAGGGCGTCGAGGCGGTGAAGCGGCTGTGGGCCGAGGAGGACGTGGTCTTCGAGGGCCGCTTCCACCGCTTCGGCCCGGTCACCCTGCTGCCCCGCCCGGTGCAGGACCCGCACCCGCCGGTGTTCGTCACCACCGCCCGCAGCGCCGAGTCCTGCGCCGAGGCGGGCCGCGCCGGGCACAACCTCCAGACCGTGCCCAACGTGATGTCCACCGAGGAGCTCCAGAGCCGGCTCGCCGTCTACCGCGAGGAGTGGGCCGCCTCCGGCCGCGCACCGGGCACCGAGCGGATCCACTTCAGCTACCCGTGCGTGGTGTCCGAGGACGGCGACACGGCCCGGGCGAAGGGCCGGTACGACGACGACCGCAACACCGCCGCGATCCGCGCCGCCGTCGCCTCCTGGGAGACCACGCGCAGCTCCGCCTACCCCGGCTACGAGAAGCTCGTCGAGGCCACGAAAACCTCGCACTTCGACGGGAAGCTGGCGCAGAACAAGCTCCTCATCGGCGCCCCCGACCAGGTCCGCGCCCAACTGGAGCAGATCGCCGAGTGGTTCGGCGACGACATCACCATCAGTCTCGGCGTCCACTCCGGCCATCTGTCCTTCGAGGACGCCGCCACCACCATGCGGTTGATGGCCGATCAGGTCATCCCGAAGCTCTCCGCCGCCCGATGACCTCCGGCCCGTCGAACCCGAAGCGAGGCACTCACCCATGACCACCCCAGCACCGCCGCGGACGGTCACCGTGATCGGCGCCGGCACCATCGGCCTCGGCTGGATCGCGCTGTTCCTCGGCCACGGGCTGCGCGTGAAGGTCAACAGCCGCAGGCCCGACGCGCCGCGCATCGTCCAGGACGCCCTCGACCTGTTCGCCCCGTTCCTCCCCGAGGGCACCGCGGACCCCGCCACGTTCGGGGAGCGCCTGGAGTTCGAGCCCGACGTGGAGCGGGCCGTCGCGGACGCCGACGTCATCGTGGAGAACGCGCCGGAGAACCTGGAACTCAAGCAGGAACTCTTCGCCCGGATCGGCAAGGCGGCCCGGCCCGACGCGCTGATCCTGTCGTCCACCTCCACCCTGAACCCGGACGACATGGGCGCCCTGATGGCCGACTCCGCCCGGCTCGTCGTCGGGCACCCCTTCAACCCGCCGCACGTCGTGCCCCTCGTGGAGGTCGTCGCCGGTGAGCGCACCTCCCCGGAGGCCGTGCGGGAGGCCGTCGCGTTCTTCGAGTCGGTGAGCCGGGTCCCGGTGGTGCTGCGCAAGCCGGTCCTGGCGTTCGCGGCGAACCGGCTGCAGTCCGCGCTGCTGCGCGAGTCGATCCACCTCGTGAAGGAGGGCGTGGTCTCCCTGGAGGAGCTGGACCGGGTCGTCACGCACTCCATCGGGCTGCGCTGGGCCACCGTGGGCCCCTTCCTCGCCTTCCACCTGGGCGGCGGCACGGGCGGCCTGCGCAAGTGGCTGGGCACGCTCGGCTCCGGTCTGGAGAAGGGCTGGGAACTGCTCGGCCGCCCCACCCTGGACGAGGCGACGATCCAGTCCCTCATCGAGCAGGCCGAGGAGGTGTACGGCGGTTCGTCGTACGAGGAGCTGGTGCGCGAGCGCGACACCCGGCAGACCGCCGTCCTCAAGGCGCTGGCGGAGGTCGGCGACCGCCAGAGCTGAACGACGGCCCGCGCGGCCCGAGTCGGGCCCGCGCCCCGACCGGCGGGTGCCTCCACGGCACCCGCCGGTCCTGTTTCCCCCGGAAACCCCCCAGGTCACCGCCGCGCCCCGACTTCGAGCCCCCTTCTACCGCCGTACCGAATGCTGGCGGCACAGCAGCCGACCGGGAGGGCCCCACCGTGTTCCCCACTGTGTTCCGCTTCCGACAGACGTCGGAGTTCCTCGACTGGTTCGCCGAAAGGAACCGCACTCACCGGCACCGCGTGACCCCCGTGCCGCTCGACGCCCTGGACGGCTGGGCGGCCGACCCGGAGACCGGGAACCTGCGGCACCGCACGGGGAAGTTCTTCACCGTCGAGGGCGTCGAGATCACCACCGGCCGCCGGGAGACCCGGTCCTGGACGCAGCCGATCATCGTGCAGCCCGAGGCCGGCATCCTCGGCGTCCTCGTCAAGGACTTCGACGGCGTACGGCACTTCCTGCTCCAGGCAAAGATGGAGCCGGGCAACATCAACGTCCTGCAGATGTCCCCGACCGTGCAGGCCACCCGCTCCAACTTCACCCGCGTCCACCAGGGCGGCGCCGTCCCGTACCTGGAGTACTTCCTGGCGCCGCCCCGGCAGCGGGTCCTGTTCGACGCGCTCCAGTCCGAGCAGGGCTCCTGGTTCCACAGCAAGCGCAACCGCAACATGATCGTGGAGCTGCCGCCCGACGAGGACGTGCCGCCGCGCGAGGGCTTCTGCTGGCTGACCCTGGAGCAGATCGGGGACCTGCTCGCCCTGGACAACGTCGTCAACATGGACACCCGCACCGTCCTGTCGGGCCTGCCGGAGCCCTGGCCCGACGACCTCGGCGGGCCCGGCGCCGAGGACCGCGGCCGG
Organism: Streptomyces sp. NPDC030814; assembly: GCF_055572155.1. NCBI lineage: Bacteria > Bacillati > Actinomycetota > Actinomycetes > Kitasatosporales > Streptomycetaceae > Streptomyces > Streptomyces sp. NPDC030814. The sequence goes on along the minus strand of NZ_JBVIDX010000015.1, from coordinate 96,750 downwards.
CACTCGATGACCGAGCTGCTCAGCTGGTTCACCGACGTCAAGGCCCCGCAGGACCTGCACCGGCGCCGCATCCCGCTCGCCGAGGTGAAGGGCTGGACCCACACCGGGGACCGCCTCGTCCACGAGGAGGGCCGCTACTTCTCGGTGATCGGCGTGGACGTCGAGGCGGACGGCCGCGAGGTGGCCCGCTGGTCGCAGCCGATGCTGGCCCCCGCCGGACGCGGTGTGATCGCCTTCCTCACCCGGCGGATCGACGGCCGGCCCCATGTGCTGGTGAACGCCCGCACGGAGGCCGGCTCCCGCGACATCGCCGAAATGGCGCCGACCGTGCAGTGCTGCCCGGCCAACCACGAGGGCCGCCCGGAGGAGCAGCGGCCCCGCTTCCTGGACACGGTCCTGTCGGCGCCCCCGTCGCGGATCCTCTTCGACGTGGTGCACTCGGAGGAGGGCGGCCGTTTCCACCACGCCGAGAACCGCTACCTCGTCGTCGAGGCCGACGACACCGTGCCGCTCGACGCGGGCGAGGACCACATCTGGATGACGCCCGGACAGCTCGGCAGTCTGCTGAGGTACTCGAACCACGTCAACGTCGAGGCCCGCAACCTGCTCACGTGCCTGCGCTTCCTGCGGCGGCCGGCCCGATGACCGGGGGCACCGTACGGCTCGGGCTGCTGGGCGCCGCCGACATCGCCGTCCGGCGGATCCTGCCCGCCGTGTCCCGCGCGCCCGGAATCACCCTGACCGCCGTGGCGAGCCGTGATCCCGCACGCGCGAAGGCCCTGGCCGCCGCCTACAGGGCCGACGCCCTTCCCGACTACCGGGCGTTGCTCGCCGACCCTCGCGTGGACGCGGTGTACATACCCCTGCCGGCGGCGCTGCACGCCGACTGGATACGCGCCGCTCTGGAGGCCGGCAAGCACGTCCTCGCCGAGAAGCCGCTGACCACCGATCCCCGGACGACGGAGGAACTGGTCGCCCTGGCCCGGAAGTCGGAGCTGGTGCTGAGGGAGAACTACCTGTTCGTCCACCACCCGCAGCACCGGGCCGTGCTCGACCTGGTCGAGCGGGGCGCCGTCGGCGAGGTCCGCGCGGTCTCGGCCGCCTTCGCCATCCCCCCGCGGCCCCCGGCCGACATCCGCTACCGCGCCGACCTCGGCGGGGGCGCCCTCCTCGACGTCGGCGTCTACCCGCTGCGCGCCGCCCAACTGCTGCTCGGCCCGGCGCTGCGGGTGGCGGGGGCGGTGCTGCGCACCGATCCCGCGCGGGGCGTGGACGTGGCGGGCGCCGCCCTGCTGCGCCGGGACGAGGACGGCGCCACCGCCCAGCTCACCTTCGGCATGGAGCACCGGTACACGTCCCGCTACGAGGTGCTGGGCAGCACGGGCAGGCTCCGCCTCGACCACGCCTTCACCCCGCCGCCCGACCACCGCCCCGTCCTGCTGCTGGAGGGCCCGGACGGCGTCCGGCGGCAGGAGCTGGAGCCGTACGACCAGTGCCTCGGCGCCGTCGAAGCGTTCGCCCGGGCGGTCAGGAACGGCGACCACGACGACGATCCGAACGGCGACGGGGCCGGCGACGGGGCCGGCACGTCCGGCGCGATCAGTGCACGACAGGCGGAGCTCACCGCCGACATCCATCGACAGGCTCAGTACGCCGTGGGAGGCGATGCACGATGACCGACACCTTGGAGACCGGTTCCCCCGACGCCAAGCAGGCGCGGGCGACGGCCAAGGCCCGCATCCTGGAACAGGTCCGTGACTACCACGCCCACGGCGACCAGCACGGCTGCGGGGCAGGGGAGTTCGTGCCCGGCGAGACCGAGGTGTGGCCCTCCGGCGCCGTCTTCGACGCCGAGGACCGGGCGGCGCTGGTCGAGGCCGCGCTGGAGATGCGGATCGCCTCGGGGGTCAGCTCCCGCCGCTTCGAGCGGGAGTTCGCCCGGTACTTCAAGCTGCGCAAGGCCCACCTCGCCAACTCCGGTTCCTCCGCGAACCTGCTGGCGCTGTCCGCGTTCACCTCGCACCTGCTGGAGGACCGGCGGCTGCGGCCCGGCGACGAGGTGATCACCGTGGCGGCGGGCTTCCCGACCACCGTGAACCCGATCATCCAGAACGGCCTCGTGCCCGTCTTCGTCGACGTCGACATCCCCACGTACAACACCACGCCGGAGCGGGTGGCCGCGGCCATCGGCCCGCGCACCAGGGCCATCATGATCGCCCATGCCCTGGGCAACCCGTTCGCCGTCGAGGAGATCGCCGCGCTCGCCGAGGAACACGACCTGTTCCTGATCGAGGACAACTGCGACGCGGTCGGCTCGACCTACCGCGGAAGGCTGACCGGCACCTTCGGCGACATCGCCACGACCAGCTTCTACCCGGCGCACCACATCGCGATGGGCGAGGGCGGCTGCGTGCTGACCAGCAACCTGTCGCTGGCCCGGATCGTGGAGTCACTGCGCGACTGGGGCCGGGACTGCTGGTGCGAGCCGGGGGAGAACAACCGCTGCTTCAAGCGGTTCGACTACCAGATGGGCACGCTGCCGCACGGCTACGACCACAAGTACATCTTCTCCCACGTCGGTTACAACCTGAAGGCCACCGACCTCCAGGCCGCGCTGGGCCTGAGCCAGCTGCGCCGGCTGGACGCCTTCGGCGACGCCCGGCGCGCCAACTGGCGCCGCCTGCGGGAGGGACTGGACGGCGTGCCCGGCCTGATCCTGCCCGAGCCGACCCCCGACAGCGACCCCAGCTGGTTCGGCTTCGCCCTCACGGTGCGCCCCGAGGCCCGCTTCACCCGCAAGGAACTGGTGGACTTCCTGGAGGCCCGCAGGATCGGCACCCGGCGCTTCTTCGCCGGGAACCTCACCCGCCACCCGGCCTACCAGGACCGCCCGCACCGTGTGGTGGGCTCCCTGGTGAACAGCGACCTCGTCGCCGAGCACACCTTCTGGGTGGGTGTCTATCCGGGCCTGGACGAGCAGCGCGTCGAATGGATCGCCGAGAGTGTCCGGGACTTCGTGGCGAAGAACTCCTGACCCGTTCGGCTCGCGCCACCCGACACGCGATCGCCCCCGCCGGCCCTGGGCCGGCGGGGGCGATCGCGTGAAGTGCTCAGGTGAAGACGGGCAGCCGCGTGGGCCCCTGCGCGGTGTTCCCGGAACCGGTGTGCGGGGTCCCCCGCGTCCCGCCGTCCGGTCGGGAACCGAGCAGCTCCAGCTGGAGCCGCTGGAGGTCCGCGGAGGGCTCCAGGCCCAGCTCGTCCGCGAGGATGCGGCGCAGGTTCTGGTACGCCTGGAGGGCCTCCGCACGCCGTCCGGAGGAGCCGAGCGCCATGATGAGCCGGCTGTGGAACCACTCGTTGAGCGGATAGTCGTTGACGAGCTTGCGCAACTGCGGAATGGACTCGCGGTGCCGGTTCAGCCCGCCCTCGGCCTCGATCCGGATCTCCAGCGCCCGGATGCGCAGCTCCTCCAGGTGCACGATGTGCCCGGTGAGCAGGTCACCCGCGGGGATGTTGGACAGCGCGGGCCCCCGCCACAGCTCCAGGGCCCCGTCGATCTTCCGCACGGCCGACTCGTACCGGTGTGCGCCGAGGTCGGTGTGCGCCTCGGCGACCAGCCGCTCGAAGATCCGTATGTCGACCTCGTCGTCCTCGACCTGGACGGCGTAGCCGGGGGCACGGGTGACCAGGAGGGGCCGTTCGGCGGGGACGAGGTTCTCGGCCACGAACATGCGCCGGGCGTGGTAGACGTACGTCTGCAGCGTCGTGACGGCGCTCCGGGGCGGGCTCTCGCCCCACAGCTCGTGTATGAGGGAATCGGATGTGACGATCTCGTTCGCCCGGGTCAGCAGCAACGCCAGTGTCTGGCACACCTTCGGCGTGCTCGGCAGGTAGGACCTGCCGTCCTGCGCGACGATCTCGAACGGGCCGATGAGGTTGAACCGCACCACGCTTGCTCCTCTTTGAAGAATGCCGGTTGCCGCGTTCTGTGAGGTGATGACCAAAACGGTAGGCGTGGTGCGACGAACCCCCCTATGCCAACAGGGCGAGAGTGTCACTCTCGCCCTGTTCCCCTGTTCCCCTGTTCCCCTGGTGCCGAGGAGGCCTGACGGGCCGTCACGCGGCCGAGCGCCAGCCCGGCAGGGGGCGTGCGGTCCAGGCGGGGGCCGGGCGGCGCTCCGGGCCGCCGTCCCAGGACGCGGCGCGCAGCGGTGTCCCGGTGCCGTCCTCGGCCTGAGCGGTCCGCATCCGGGCCGCCAGCACGACGGCCAGCGCGGCCAGTTCCTCCGGTGTGGGATTGCCGCGGGTGATCCGCCAGGACGCGCCGCTGAGCACCGCACGCGTCTCCGCCTCCGGCCCGGTGGGCGTGCCGTCGGCGCTCACTGGGGCTGGTTCCCGTGCTTGCGGCTGGGCAGTGGTGCGTGCTTGGAGCGCAGCACGGACAAGGTGCGGATCAGTACGGACCGGGTGTCGGCCGGGTCGATGACGTCGTCGACCAGGCCCCGCTCGGCCGCGTAGTACGGGTGCATCAGTTCCTCCTTGTACTCCTTGACCAGGCGGGCGCGCATGGCCTCGGGGTCGTCCGCCTGCGCGATCTGCCGGCGGAAGACGACGCCCGCGGCGCCCTCCGCGCCCATCACGGCGATCTCGTTGATCGGCCACGCCAGCGACACGTCCGTACCGATGGACCGCGAGTCCATGACGATGTAGGCGCCGCCGTAGGCCTTGCGCAGGATGACCTGGACCCTGGGCACGGTGGCGTTGCAGTAGGCGTACAGCAGTTTGGCGCCGTGCCGGATGACTCCGCCGTGCTCCTGGTCCACGCCCGGCAGGAACCCCGGGACGTCCACCAGGGTCACCAGCGGAATGTTGAAGGCGTCGCACATCTGCACGAAGCGGGCGGCCTTCTCGCTGGCCTCGATGTCCAGTACCCCGGCCATCCGCTGCGGCTGGTTGGCGACGACGCCCACCACCTCGCCGCCCATGCGGGTCAGCGCGCAGATCACGTTCGGCGCCCACCGCTCGTGGACCTCGAAGACCTCGCCGTGGTCCGCGATCTCCTCGATCACCTTCGCCATGTCGTAGGCCTGGTTCGGGTCGGCCGGCACCAGGTCCACCAGCGCTTCCACACGCCGGTCCGCGGGGTCGCAGGTGCGGCCGCCGGGCGGCGTCTCCCGGTTGTTCGACGGCAGGAACGACAGCAGGTGCCGTACGTCCCTCAGACAGCACTCCTCGTTGTCGTACACGAACCCCGCCACCCCGGACCGCTCGGCGTGCACATCGGCGCCGCCCAGCTCGTCATGGGTGATCTGCTCGCCGGTGACCGCCTGCACCACGTCCGGACCCGTGATGAACATCTGCGCGGTTCCGCGCACCATGAACACGAAGTCCGTCAGCGCGGGGGAGTAGGCGGCGCCGCCCGCGCAGGGCCCCATGATCACGCTGATCTGCGGGATCACCCCGGAGTTGCGCACATTGCGGCGGAAGATTCCGCCGTACCCGGCGAGCGCCGTCACGCCTTCCTGGATACGGGCGCCCGCGCCGTCGCACAGCCCCACGACGGGCGCGCCGGCGGACTCCGCCAGATCCATCAGCTTGTGGATCTTCTGGGCGTGCGCCTCGCCGAGCGCGCCGCCGAAGATCCGGAAGTCGTGGGCGTAGGCGAAGACGGGGCGGCCGTCCACCGTGCCCCAGCCGGTGACCACACCGTCGGTGTGCGGGCGGCGGTCCTCCAGCCCGAAGCCCGTGGCGCGGTGCCGGCGCAGCCCCTCGATCTCGACGAACGAGCCCTCGTCGAAAAGGATGTCCAGCCGCTCCCGTACGGTCAGCTTGCCCTTCGCCTTCTGCGCCTGGGTGGCCTTCTCGCCCGGCCCCGCGACCACCGCCGCGCGCAGCGAGGTCAGCTCCTCCACCCGTGCCCGGGTGGTGCCGGCGGTCACCGGCGCTTCCTCGGTCTCCTGGATGACACTCACTTCTGCCCCTTTCGGTCTCTCACGCGTGGCATTCGGGGAGTCGGCCGTGGAACTCGACCATTTCCGAGAACAGCAGCCCGATGTCGAGCGGGTGGCCCGGCGGCGCACCGCCGGCCTCCGCGAACGCCCGGTGCAGATTCGGCACCAGCCGCTCGCTGTCGAGGAGTTCGGCGTACGGGCCGAGGTCGGCCGCACGCGCGGTCTGCAGCGGACTCAGGCCCGCCGCGAGGCCCTGTGCGGCCAGTTCCTGCACCCAGCGCAGGTACTGGTCGGCGGTGTCCAGCAACTCCGGCCCGCCGACGGGGCCGTGGCCCGGCACGACGACGCGCGGGCCGAGCGCCCGCAGCCTGTCGACGACCTCGATCGTGCCCGCCACCGATCCGGTGAGGCAGAACGGCGTGGCCCCGTTCATCACCAGATCGCCGGCGAACAGCACCCGCTGCTCCGGCAGCCACACGACGGTGTCGTTCGTGGTGTGCGCCACGCCCGGATGCGTCAACTCGGCCCTGACATCGCCCAGATGCAGCGTCACGGGCTCACGGAACGTCAGGGTCGGCAGTTCCACGGCCAGATCGCCCCAGCACACCTCGGGCCACAGGCCGGTCAGATGCAGCTGGGCCAGGTCCATCTCGGCGCGGGTCGCCTCGTGGGCGATCACCACCGCGTCGTCGGCGAAGAACCGGTTGCCGAACGTGTGGTCCCCGTGCGGATGGGTGTTGACCACATAGCGCGGCGCACGCGGTGTGACGGCCGCGACCGCCTCCTTCAGCGCCAGCGCGCGCGCCTCGGTCGCCGCCGTGTCGATCAGCGCGGGCCGTCCGCCGGCCGTGATCAGCCCCGCGTTGTTCAGGCACCAGCCTCCGTCCGGCTGGACGTACGCGTACACCCCGTCGTCGACCTCGACCATGCGGGCGTCCGCCGGGGAGTGCCGGCTCACGTGGTCCTCCCCGCGGTGCCGTCGCCGTCCCCCTCGGCGCCGGTGCCGGCCGTGGCCAGCGCGTCCTTGCGGGAGCAGCTCACCACCGCCCGCATCAGGCCGCTGTCCACCATCCCGGACGCGTCCACCGTCCCGGCGGCGGCGTGGGGCGCCGGTCCCACGGCCGCGCTCAGGGTGCACCGGCCGTCCAGTGTGTGGGTCTCGAAGTGCCAGCCGCCGTCGTCGGCCGGCAGCCCGTCGGTGCCCAGCAGCCGCGGCGCGGCCGTCTCCGTCGACGGGGTGGTGAACCCGAACGAACGGAACGACAGGCGCATCCCGAGGCCCAGCGCCTTCGTGTAGGCCTCCTTGAGCGTCCACAGCCGGATCACCGCGGCGTTGCGGCCCTCCTCCGGCAGCCATCCCAGGGCCGCCCGCTCATGCGCCGTGCACACGTCCTCCTCCAGCCCCGTGCCGTACGCCGCCCTGCCCTGCGGCTCGACGTCCACGCCGATCGGGCCCAGCCGGCTCAGGCCCACCGCCACCACGTCGCCCGTGTGGCTGAGGCTCACGTCCAGCCGGCCGCACCCGCGCAGATACGGGCGGCCGTTCGGGCGCCGGGCCAGCTCCAGATCGGCCGGCTCCGCGCCCAGCACCGCGGCCGCCCCGTGCTTCAGCACCAGGCGCGACACGGCGAACCGGGTGCGGGCCTCCTCGCCGTTCAACGCCAGATAGCGGCCGTACTCGTGACCGAGGAGCCCGCGCAGCGCGGGACCGCGCGCCGCGGGCGCCCACTCGCTCGCCAGGCCGTACGCCAGCCCGTACCCGCCGTCGCGGAGGGCGCCGCGCAGCGCCTCCCACGGACCGTCGGGGGAGGCGACGCGCAGCGGTGGCGGCCCTGCCAGACCACGGCGTACGGACATGCTCATCCCTTCTCGCGGCGCCGGGCCGGTGTGCCCAGCGCGGTGTCGTACAGATCGAGGCTGCGGCCCTCGTGGCAGCGCCGTACGGCCTCGGCGAGCATCACGTCCTCGTGGTCGGCCCAGGCAGCCGTCACCGGCAGCCCCAGCCGCACCGAGATCCGTCCCAGCGCGGTGAGCAGCCAGGCCGGCTCGGCGAGGAACCCGCCCGTGCCCGCGTGCCGGGCCGCACGCCACACCCCGAGGCAGGCGGCGGCGGCGGCGAGCAGCGCGTAGCGCTCGCTCAGCGCGAAGCCGCGTGGATTGGCGAGCGCGGCGGGATCCAGCTCGGGCAGCCGCCGGCACCGTTCGCGCAGGTCGGCCAGCTCGTCCGAGAGCGCGGTCGGCCAGTCGGCCAGGCCGACGTCGGCCAGCCCGTCCCGGGCCCGCGCGAGCAGCACGGTGAGGCCGTCGTCGGCCGCCGCAAGCTTCAGCCGGGTGCCCTCCAGGGGCGGTACCGGCCCGTCCGGCCGGAACAGCTCCTCCGGGGCCGGCCGCCCCCGCGCCGTCCAGGAGCGGCGTGCCAGCGTCGGCAGCTGCGGCAGCAGCGTGGCCAGGGCGGCGGCCGACCCGGTGGGGCCCGGCGGCATCGCCGCGAGATCCCGCACCTGTTTGTGGAAGGTGCCGAGGCCGTCTCCGTCCCGCAGGGAGTCGGTCCCCAGGACCGTCATCAGATCGCCCACGCCCTCCTGGAGCAGCCGCAGCACCAGATACCTGGCCGCGGCCGACCAGATGCTCGACCGTTCCGGCATCAGATGCAGCGAGCGCAGCGTCACCAGCGACAGACAGTCCGCGGCCAGCAGATCGGCGAACGCGCACACCAGCGTGCGGCGCGTGACCCGGGAGCGCAGCCCCCGCACCCCGCCGCGCTCCGTCAGCACGGCCGTCAGCACGGTGCGCAGAGCGGTGTCGGCGCAGCCGACCGCCATCGACGGGAGCAGCGACAGGCGCGCCTGGGCCACCCGCCGGGTGACCCACTGACCGTCGCCCGCCTCGCCGATCACGGCCCCGGCCGGCACCGCCCAGTCCTCCAGCACGAGTTCACCCGCGGGGATACGGCGCGGAACCGTGACGTCGTACGGCGACAGCTGCCCCACCGCGCCCGCCGGGAGGTCCTCGCGGCGCAGGAGCAGCACCGACTCGCCCTGCGAGCCGGTGTGCCGGGGCACCACCACGAACCCCGCGGCGCGCGGGGCGTTCACCAGGCCGGTGGTACGGCCCGTCAGCCGCAGCGGACCCCGGTCGCCGGCGGTCGCGCCCAGGCCGTCCTCGACGGCCGCGCCGCCGGTGATGCGCTCGCCGGCGAGCAGCATGCGGGCGGTGGCCCCGCGCTGGCCGGCGGTGCCGAAGCACCACGCGTACAGCGCGGCGCCCAGTGACGCGGAGCCGTAGCCGCGGCCGAGCGCGGCGTCGCGCCGGAACACCGCCCGCAGCAGGGCGGCGGCCTCGTCCAGGCCCGCCAGCCGCCCGCCGTGCTCCGCGGGCACGAAGTCCTCGTGCAGCCCGAACGACGCGAGCGACGGCTCGCCGCCGAGCGGAAGGTCCCCGCGGCGTTCCGCCGCGAGCACCGCGGCGTCCCCCAGCGGGTTCGCCGTGTCGCGCGGGTCGCCGAGCACCGCCTCCAGCGCGGCCCGCCGGGCCGCCGGGTCGCGCGGCGCCGGGGACTGCCGGGAGAGCCCCGCCTGCCGTGCGGCGTCCGACGGGACTCTCGCGACAGGCCCTGCCTCCGTCATGGTCGTCTCCTCGCGTCCGGTGCGTACGCAACGGTCGCGGAGGGAGCTGGAGCGCGGCTCGGAGTGGGCTCGAACACGCCGGGTCGGGCCGGGGCACGGCGATAACCGGACCCACGAAACGTGGCGGGTCCTGCGGATCCGGCGAGATCTGGCGGATTCTGCGGGTGCGGCGAGATTTGGCGGGTCCTGCGGATCCCGAGAGATCTGGCGGATTCTGCGGGTGCGGCGAGATTTGGCGGGTCCTGCGGATCCGCGAGACCCGACGGATCCCGCGGATCCCGCTGATCCCGCGAGACCTGGCGGACCCTGCGGATCCCGCGAGACCCGACGGACTGTGCGGATCCCGAGAGACCCGACGGACTGTGCGGATCCCGAGAGACCCGACGGACTGTGCGGATCCCGGGAGACCCGACGGACTGTGCGGATCCCGAGAGACCCGACGGACTGTGCGGATCCCGGGAGACCCGACGGACTGCGCGGATCCCGAGAGACCCGACGGACTGTGCGGATCCCGCGAGACCCCGCGCACCCCGCCTCGCGGCCCGGCGGGAGCCCTACGCCGCGCGTACCCCGGGCACCACCCGGCGGTCACGGAGCACCGCCGCCGCGTGCGCCGCCGACGCGAGGGTCATGTGCCGGTGCCAGCCCTGGAAGGAGCGCCCCGCGAAGTCCCGTATCCCTGTGTGCTCGGCCACCCGGCTGAAGGCCAGCTCCACGGTGTCGGCCAGCGCGGCGAGCGCGAGCGGGGTCTCGTCGAAGCGGCAGGACGCACCGGTACTGCGGGACGCAGCGGTATCGCGGGACGTGCCGAGGCCGGCGGGTGCGCCGGGGTCGGGCGCGGTGGCGAGCCAGTAGCGGTCCGGGCCGCGGGTTCCGGCCGCCCACTGGGCGAGCAGCAGCAGGGGCTGTCGCGGGGCGGCGGGGAGCACGACGGGAAGCGCGGCCCGCACCAGGCGTCCTTCGGCGGGGCGCCACAGACGCCGGCACCCGGCGACGAGCTGGTCCGCCGTGGACGGCCGTTCGCTGTAACTGTGCAGGACGGACGGGTCGACGCGCAGCGGGGTGGCCGCGGGCACGCGGACCACGGCGGGAACGCCCGCCGGCACCAGGACCCGCAGTATCCGTGCGGGGTCGAGTCCCTCGGCGTCGACCACGACGGGCCGCCGCGACGGCAGGCCGCGGCTCGCCCCGAGGGCGAGCCGCGCCGCGACCTCCTCGGGCCCGGCGGGCAGCGCGTCGGCCGGTATCTGCGCGCGGCTGCGCCGGTCGGGGTCGTCGAGCCAGGCACGGGTCAGCAGCAGAGCCCAGTCGCAGGGGACGGCGGTGTGCTCGGACGCGAGCCAGGCGCCGTACGCCTGCTGACCGTGGACGGTCATACCGAGGTGCGGCACGAACTGCTGGTCGACGCCCACGGAGTGCGGTCCGGCCTTCGGGATCACGAGGGGCCTGAGGACCCACGCGCGGGGGGCGACGGCGTCCTCGACGTACCGGGCGAGCGCGAGCCGTACCTGTGTCCAGTCCCACGAGGAGTTGCTGATGAAGTGGTGGACGCTCTGCTTGGCGGGCTCACGGTCGGCGGGCTCGCCCTCCATCCAGTCGGCGATGTTCCGCAGGGTCTTGCGTCCGGGCACGGACAGCAGGGCCCGGACGTACCGTTCCGCCTTGAGCCGCTGGCCTGCCCGCGGCATCGAGGCGAACAGCCCTGAGCAGAGCTCTGTAACGTGGTCGCGATGGTCGTACATCGGCCTTCCCCCTCCGGACGGCGACCGGAGCGGCTACTCCCGGCCAAAAAACACACTGGCCGTCGGCGGTACCGAGCCTTTCCCGGCGCGATTCCGCATCGGTCCCTCATGGCGGGAAGTCGCTGGCGCGGCGGGCCAGGAGGGGGCAGATCGGGCCTCCGGAACGAGGGGTCGAAAATGGCCACCAGTTGACCTGGCGGGCCGTCACAGGAAATAAGCGTTTACCGTGACACTGCGGTAGCGGAGCGTACAAGGATCAATTGATGCGATCGAACAAGCCTGCATAGAATCTGGCAGCTGTCGATCAGACCTGAAAGATCGTCGACGGGGGGCTGTGCGGAGATGGCACATAGTGCTGCAGAAATTCGGAGCCCGAGATTCCGAATCCTCGGCGTTCTCGAAGGCTGGTACGAGGATTCACCGCTGAGACTCGGCGGGGCTCTGCGTTCACGCACACTGGTGATGCTGCTCCTGGAGGCGAACCGAGTCGTTCCCGTGCCACGCCTGGTGGAGGCCGCCTGGGACGAGAATCCGCCGATCAGCGCCTCGCACCAGATCCGCAAGGCGGTCGCCGAACTGCGGCAGCGCATACCGGGCGGGGCCGAGATGATACTGACCGACGGGCCCGGCTACCGGGCGTCGGTGGGCGAGGACCAGCTGGACCTCAGCCAGTACCGGTCCCGACTGCGCCGGGCGCGCAAGGCCGTGGAGGAGGGCCGTCGGGCCCTCGCCGCGGAAGAGCTCAGAGCGGCGATGGAACTGTGGCGCGGCCCGGTCATGGCAGGCTTCGGCGGCTCGGTCATCGACGCCGCGTCGGCGGCACTGGAGGAGCAGCATCTGGCGGCCGCCGAGCAGTTGTTCAGCCTGCAGCTGTCGGCCGGTGAGGCATCGGCGGTCGTCGGTGAACTGCGTGTGCTGGTCAATCAGCATCCGCTGCGGGAGACCCTGCGCGGACAGCTGATGCTCGCCCTGTACCGCACGGGACGGCAGGCCGAGGCCCTGGAGGAGTACGGGCGCGTCCGCCACCTCCTCGCCGAGGAGCTGGGCATCGACCCCAGCACCGCCCTGACGAAGCTGTACGAGGACATCCTGCGCCAGAGCCCCGAACTGGCCCTTGACGAGCCGGTACGGGAACCGCCCGCGCCGCCCGCCACCACCCCCTTACCAGGGCCGGGCGAGCCCGGCCCGAGCGCACCCTCCTCCCTCCCGGCGCCGCCCTCCGCGCCGACGTCCTCCGCCGCGCCCGCGCCGCCCTTGCCGTCCGCACCGGCCATGCCGTCCTCGCCGAGCACGCTGCCGTACGCCCTGCGGGACTTCTCGGGCCGGGCGGCCGAGATGGACTGGATCCGTGAGACGGCCCTCGACAAGGACGGCGTCTGGGCGCACATCATCGCCATCGACGGCATGGGCGGCAGCGGCAAGACCGCGCTGGCCGTGCAGGCCGCCCACCAGCTCGCGCCGTACTGGCCGGACAGCCAGCTCTTCGTCGACATGCGCGGATTCACCCCCGGTCAGGAGCCGTTGAGCTCGGCCGCCGCGCTCGACGCGCTGCTGGCGTCGGCGGGTGTGCCCAGCGAGGAACTGCCCGACGACCCCGCGGCCCGTACCGCGCTGTGGCGTTCGATCACGGCGCAGCGCAGGCTGCTGATCGTCCTCGACAACGCCGCCACCGCCGAACAGGTCATGCCGCTGATCCCGGCCTCCCCCGACTGCCTGACCATCGTCACCAGCCGCCCCCGCCTGGTGGATCTGGACGGGGCCCGCTGGCTGTCACTGGACGTGCTGTCCGACGACGACGCCACCGAATTGCTGGCCCGGACCCTCGGCAAGGAGTGGGTCGAGCGCGAACCGGAGGCCTGTGCCCAGCTGATCCGGCTCTGCGGCCGGCTGCCGCTCGCGATCCGCATCTCCGCCGCCCGCCTCAGGAACCGCTCGCACTGGACGATCCAGCGGCTCGTGGACCGGCTGTGCGACGAGACCCGCCGACTGGACGAACTCAACTCCACCGGCCGCAGCGTCGCGGTCGTGCTGCGCATGTCGTACCAGGCGATGGGTGAGGAGAAGCGCACGGCCTTCCGGCTGCTGGGCCTGCACCCGGGCCGCAACATCGACCCCGCGGACGCCGGGGCGCTCCTCGACTGCCACCCCCACGACGCCGAGGAGATCCTGGAGCACCTGCTCGACGCCCACCTGCTGGAACAGCGCGAGCCCGGCTGGTACCGGATGCACGATCTGGTCCGGAGCTTCGCCAGAGGTCTCCTCGGCACCCAGCAGGCCGGGGAGGAGGAGAACCAGGCGGTGCGCCGGCTCCTGGACCACTACCTGCTGACGGCGGAGAGCGCCTGCGACACCCTCTTCCCGAAGCGACCGCGGTTCCCGGAGTTCCTGCCGCCCGGCCGCCCGCTCCACCCCGGTTTCGCCTCGGCCGACGAGGCGCTGCAGTGGCTGGACCGGCAGCGGGACAGCCTGCTGTCCGCCGTGGACCTGGCCGTGGAGAACGACCACCTGCTGCACGCCGCGTACCTGCCGCGCGCCCTCGGCTTCCACTCCCACGTCAGGAACTACCCGCACGACCTTCAGGAGACCAACCAGGCAGCTGTGGCAGCCGCCCGCAGCCTGGGGCAACCGGTCCTGCTGCGCATCAGCCTGACGAATCTGGCCATGGGCCAGTGGAGGCTCGGGCTGTACGAGGAGTCCGCCGCGCATCTGCGGGAGGCGCTGGAGGTGGCCCGCGCCGGTGACAGGCTCGGCGAGGCCGTGTGCATGAGCAGGCTGGGCCAGGTCTACAACAGCCTCGGCAAGTTCGGCGAGGCGCTGGAACTGCTCACCGGCTCGGCGCGACTGCAGCAGGAGCTCGGCCAGGTGAGAGAGGAGGCGGTGAGCCTCGGGCTGCTCAGCTCGGTCAACGCCCGGCTGGGCAGGTACCAGGAGTCGGTCGACGCGGCGGCCCGCTCGCTCGCGCTGTACCGGGATATCGGAGAGATCAGCAACTCGATCGTCTCACTGTCGACGCTGGCCCTGGCCCTGCTGGGACTCCGAAGACCACAGACCGCCCTGGAACGGCTCGACGAGGCCCTGGAGCTCTGCGACCGGCTGAACAAGCCCGCCAACACGGCCCTCATCCTGTCCTACTGCGCCGACGCCTATGTGATGCTCGGCCGGCCCGAGCTGGCGCTGCCCTACATCGAGCGCGCCACGGAGCTGGCGGCCGCCGAGACCACCGCGCGCCGGGCCACGGTGGAGAACGCCGCGGGGCGAGTGCTGCGCGCGCTGGGGAAGTTCTCCGAGGCCCGGGACAGACACCGCAACGCCCATGAACTGGCCTCCGGCATAGCGTTCCGCTACGAGATGGCGCAGGCGATGCACGGACTTGCGAAGGCCGGCGAGGAACTGGGTGACTTCGCCGGCGCCGAGGCCCACCGGCGCCGTGCCGACGAGCTCTTCGCCGAGATGGGCGTGCCGCACGACGCACGCCGGCTCGCCTGAGCCGGGACGTCGATCGGGCCCCGGCCTCCCGTTCCGAGGACGGGGCCCGCAGCGGCCCCGTCTGCCGCCGCCCGAGCCCACGGCGGACAGCCCTTGGGCGATCAGGGATCGATCCGTGTCAGGCGTGTGGAGGTCCAGGGTGGTTCACGCGGCGCGGAGCACAGGCGTCCTCGGCGCGACCGACGGCCCGTGGTCGTCGTTGAGACCGGCGGAGGCGGACGCGACGGAGGGGCCGTGGTCGTCGGCAACCGTTCCGGAGGGGCCGTGGTCGTCGGCGGCGATGACCGACGGGCCGTGGTCGTCGGCGAGGATGACTCCCGCGGATGCGCCGGAGGGCCCGTGGTCGTCCGCCAGAAGAGAGCCGACCGGACCTGTCACAGCAATCCCCCAAATGCCAGCCGTAGCGATAACGCCGATCACGCCGGTCATCTTGCCGCGCATTCTGTGCCCCTTCGGTGGATGTCATTTCCTCTGACACCACCGACAATTCCAGTCCCTCCTCCCGTGTCGTTCCTCTCTTCCGTCTCTCGACTTCCTCGTTCCTGAGCTGGGGAAACAGCACCGTTACCGCCTCATTCCCGCGCCTCTTCCCGCCTTTCTACCCGTCTTTCCTCCGGCGTCCGTCCCGGCATCCCATCCGGCTTCCCCTCCGGCCTCTCCGCCCGTATGTCGGCGCGTAGCAGTCCCAGTGCGTCCCTGCTGCGCCGAGCCGCCTCCTCCGCGGTTTCACCCGACACCACGACATATCCGTTGCCGGTGCCATTCGGGATCGGCACGGAGTCGCCCGGGGCATACGGGAAACTCACCGCCTGCGTATAAGGCAGGGCGCAGATGCTGTCGATTCCGGCGACCGTGCGCAGCCGCCCCGCGGGGACACGGAAGAAATCGATCGCGGCGAAGCGGACGGCCTCGGGCACCGGGCCCATCTCCTTGCCCACGAGGGAGGTGAATACCGCGGCCTCCAGATCGAGGCCCTGGGCGATGTCCACGAGCAGCGGAATGCGGTCACCGCCCAGACCGGCCCGTGCCGAGATGACGCGTGGACCGTCCGCGGCGGACGCGATCTCGAAGTGCGTCGGCCCGAAGTGATGTCCCGCCGCGTCCAGTGTCCGGGTGACCAGGCGCTCCACCGCGGACCGGTCGAGGGCCGTGGACGGAGCGGGATGGAGATGGCCCGTGCCGTGCCGGGCGGTCACCCCGATGACCTGATGTCGTCCCTCCGTGGAGAACACCTGAACGCTGAATCCCGGCCACTCCGGCACGGGGCCGGAGGGACCGGGACAGGGCAGCGGATCACGGGGTGCGGGACGGACGCGGCTCAGGGCACGGACGGCGGACGGGGGGTTCGGAGCCCGGCCGAGCCGCCAGGCCTCCTCCAGCGCCGGCAGCACGCGGTCCAGCGGGTCGTCGGCGGACAGGTGCAGCACATGGCCGATGCCGTGCCGCCGCACGGTCCTGTTCACCAACGCACGCAGCCCCCGCTCGTCGGAGGTGTCCGTGAGCAGGAGCTCGTGCGAGGCGTCCTCGATCCGGCGCAGGCTCCGCGGGTCGGTCAGCCCGGGATCCCACAGGGACCACACGTCGAATCCGGCGGCGACGGCCTTCCGGATGACTCGGTACCGGGGCAGCACCAACAGGAGCCGCCTGTCGTCAGTTCGAGCCGCCATGGTCACGAGCCCGCCTCTCTCTTGTTGTGGAGGGACCGGAGCCGGAACCCGGTCGGCTACGCCGCCGCTTCCTGCCCAGTGGCCGCGCCGATGTGGGCGGTGACCGCGTCGACCAGGCCGTCCAGGGCCTTGACCACGGAGGGCTCGGTGATGACGCCCTCGGGCGTGCGGAGCTCGATCGCGTTGCCGACCGCCACCTGCTCGCAGTCGATGAGCGCGGCACCGCAGTTGCCGAGGATCTGACGCACGTGCGGCTGTACGTTCTCCCCGCCGGCCGGGCCCGGGGAGGCGCTGACGACGACCGTGGGCAGGCCCTCCAGCGGCGCGCGGTCCGCGTCGCCCGGCCGGGACAGCCAGTCGAGGGCGTTCTTGAGGACGCCCGACGGGTAACCGTTGTACGCGGGGCTGCTGATGATCAGCGCATCGGCGGAGGCGACCTGCGCCTTCGCCGCGAGCAGGTCGGGTGTGCCGCCGGCGCGCTCCAGGTCCTCGTCGAAGAGCGGGAAGTGACGCAAGGACAACTCCGTGATCTCGTAGCTCTCGTCCCGCTGCTCGAGGAGCCGCCGGACGGTGGCGATCACGGCGGCGTTCGCCGACTCACGGCGAATGCTGCCGGAGGCGAGCACGATCTTGGGCATGGCGATGGGTCCTCTCCGAGGTTCCTTCCGGGCGCACGACCCGGCTCCGGTCGTTGAGTGGCGAGCATGCCGGGGCTCGTTCCCGTCCCGTTCCCGTCCCGTTCCCGCCCGCCTTCCCGGGGTGACATGTGCGCACGGCGCGGGCACGGGCGGGCGTCGGCAGGGAGGGGATTCCGGGCCCCGCGGCGAGAGGGACAGGGGGGAGACCGTCTCGCGCGGGGCCCGGAAGCCACGGGGTGGGGGAATGTGTCTGCGCTGGTGAGGCCGTGTGCGGCTGGGGTGTGGAGGGCCGGGGGTGTGGGGGGTTCGGCGAAGTGGGGCCCCGGCCGGCCGGGGACAACCGGCCGGGGAGTCAGGGGGCCGCGACGGTGCCGCGGCGGATTGCCGCCCCGACGGGGGTGCCGGCTCAGCCGGCGATCGGCGCCACCCGGGGCCGGGCCAACGCCCGGTAGTCCTCGGTCCGGAGCGCGACCGAGAGGTCGAGGCGGCCCGCGCTGAAGTAGATCTCCTCGTGCTCCAGCAGCGCCGGGGCGACGACGAGCTCCAGTTCCGGGCCGCCGGCGAACGGGAGGACCGTGCCCCGCGGGCACCCGCTCAGGCGCTCGGCCTCCTCCGGCGGGATGAACGCGGCCGATGTGCCACCGAACAGGCGGGCGACCGCGACCAGGTCGACCGTCCGGTCGCCCGGCACCACCGCGACGACGTCCCGGATGACGCGGCGGCCGCGCCTGACCCGGACCATGAGGCACCTGGCCGACTGCTCCAGAGGGCTGCCCCGGAGCCTGCCGGCCTCCTCGACACGGTCGTCCGGGGCGTGCGGGAGCACGCGGTAGCGGGCTCCCCGCAGATCGAACGTGGTCAGCAGGCGCGGCCAGTCACGGGGGTTCTCCGCAGCGGGAGCGGTCGCCTCCGAGGCAGGTGCGGCCGACGCCTCGGGCGTCGTACCGCGTGAGCGGTCGGTGTCGAGCAGGGTAGGCACCGGATCCCTCTCCTTAGGTTCCTTGGGTCGTCCTCGGTTCGTCGCGTGCTTTCCGCCGGCACCTGAAAGGTCGCAGACCCGCGTCCCCTTTCCGTCCTGCCCGGTTCCCGTCCCGCCACCCGGCCGGCTGGAGGGACGGCGGAGCCCGCCTGGACGACGCCGGCCCGTCCGGTTGATCTCCGGATGGTCGCGGGGTGGTAGCGGGTTGGTCATGGGTTGAGGGGGTGGGGGCGGGGAATCAAGGAGACGCGTAGCGTGTTCGATGACACGGCAGGGGAAAGATCCTCCCTGAGCACTAGAGTCATTCCCTTTGCCTACCTATTACTCTTGAGCCAAGGCCGCGCAGGGTGGCCATGGAGGAGTGAAATGAGGAGCAGCAACCCGGTCTTCTCGCGACGGGGGTTCAGCCGCGACAACGGCTACGCGGGCTTCAACACCGCGCCGCAGGCCGGGGGAGCAGCTGTCGGCACCCAGGGCAACCCCTACGCCCAGCAGGGTGCCAACCCGTACGCGACGAACCCGTACGCCCAGCAGGACCTGCAGCACGGCGCGCCGCCGCAGGCCCCGGTCACCACCGGCCGTATGACGATGGACGACGTCGTCATGCGCACGGGTCTGACCCTCGGGACGGTCATCGTCGGCGCCGTCCTCGCCTGGGCCCTCCTGCCGGTCACGCCCACCAGCTACGGCCTGGCCGTCGGTGCCGCGCTGATCGCGTTCGTCCTGGCGATGGTGCAGTCCTTCAAGCGCAAGGCCTCGCCCGCCCTGATCCTCGCGTACGCCGCCTTCGAGGGCGTGTTCCTCGGTGTGATCAGCGAGATGTTCAACAGCCAGTGGGACGGCGCGCCCTTCCAGGCGGTGCTCGGCACCATGGCCGTCTCCGGCGCCACCCTCCTGGTCTACAAGGCCGGCTGGATCCGGGTCACCGCGCGGTACGCCCGTATCGGTCTGACCATCGCGATCGCCTTCATCCTGGTGATGGCGGTCAACCTGCTGCTGGTCGTCTTCGGCGCCGCCCCCGACGGCGGTCTGCGCAGCATGGGCCCGCTCGGCGCGATCGTCGGCATCTTCGCGATCCTGCTCGGCGCGTTCTTCCTGACCCTCGACTTCAAGCAGATCGAGGACGGCATCGCGTACGGCGCCCCGCGTGAGGAGTCCTGGCTGGCCGCGTTCGGCCTCACCATGACCCTCGTGTGGATCTACATCGAGATGCTCCGCCTGGTCGCCATCTTCAGCGGCGACGACTAGCAGGGGGCGGGCCCCGGGCCCGCCCGCCCGCAGTCAGGCGAAGGGCCCCCGAACCGGATGGTTCGGGGGCCCTTCGTGCTGTTTCGGCGCCCTCAGCGGAGCTTCCTCGCGGCCCTCCTCAGGTCGTACTCATGAACGATCGCTTTGGCGTGGCCGTACGCGAGGTCGTACTCGTGCCGGAGCCAGCTGACCTTCTCCTCGAAGTTGAAGAGAGCGGGGCCTTCATCGACTTTGCGCAGCCAGTCGGATACTTCACGACCGGTGCAATGGGGGATGCGGGCGAGCAGATTGCGATGGGTCTCCTCGGAGAAGACTTGGGACATCGGCGCCTCCGGACGAAAGGGAATGTAAGCCGGTCCTTCAGGTCACGTTGCCTGAGTGGCGGCGTGTTGGCAACAGTCCGGTTCGGGCGCGTACGCTCGCGGCGTGCTTGATACGACGCCGTTGACCCGTGCCGTGGACCATTTCGCCGACCGGTTGCGGGCCGCGCCGCAGAGCCGGCTGCAACGGGGCGGCGCGGCGGAGGCACTGGCGCTGGCCAGGGAATTGGCACTGCGTGCCCAGCGTCTGGAGGCGCCGCAGGAGGAGCCCAGGGAGATGCCGGACGCGGGGATGTTCGCTGCGGCGGATCAGGTGATGGTCGCCGGGAACGATCTCGCGCTCGTCCTGGCCGACGAGGCCGGGCTGGCGGAGGCGGTGGCGCTGGTGGAGGAGGCTCAGAAGAGAGCGGGCGTGTGATCCCGCCCGGCCCTTCACCGGCCGTCTACAGGGAAGCGATCACCCTGTCCGCGAGGATGTAGACCATGTCGTCGCCGCACTCGAACGTGAGGGTGTACGCGCCCGAGACGCCCGAGCCGCCCAGGAGGACCGGCGTCCGACCGCTCTGGAGGGCCCTGGCGAGGCGCTCGGCGGTCTCGCGGTGGCCGGGGGTCATGCACAGGGTGGTGCCGTCGGCGAAGACATACACGTCGAGGGTGCCGAGGGGGCCCGGGCGGACGTCGGCCAGCTCGGTGCGGGAGGCGGCCAGGTCCTCCAGGCAGGCGACCGTGCGCTCGTGGTCGTTGGTGACCGGTGACTGCACCGGGACGAAGTCGGGGTGCGAGGGGTGGCGGCGGCGGGCCGCGGCCAGCTCCGCGGACTCCCCGGCGAACTCGTCGCCCTCGAGGCTCGGCTCGGTCACCGGTTCCAGGTGCTCCAGACCCGCGAAATCGGACTGCCGGGGCAGGAACAGCTCACTGTCGGGCAGACCCAGCAGGGAGGGCGCGTCGGAGGCGTCACGGGCCTCCTGGGCGGCCCAGAACGCCCGCGCCTCGGCCAGCTCGCGCTCCCGCTCCTCGGCGAGCGCCTCGGCCACCGCGGCGCGTATCTCCTCCGTGTCGGCGGCCGTACGGGCGGCGGGCACGACGGCACGCACACCGGCGAGACGGCTCTCGGCCAGCTCGTCGCGCAGAGCGGCGACCTGACGGCGCAGCCCCGTGAGGCTGCGCAGGACGGCCACGCCCACGGCGGCGGTGGCCGCCGTGGTGAGCAGCAGGGCGATCGGCATGGCGCTCACTGACGTACTCCCGGTTCAAAGTCGACCCCCGACTTCCTACATCAGCTTGAAGGGCGGACTAACCAGCTGTCAGTGCGTAACGTCACGAAAGGGGCAGGACTTTGCCTGGCTGTTTCGTGGTGAAATGGCTCTGACCTGCGTAAATCGCTCTCCGGCGGGAGATAGGTCACATCCTGGGGGAGATTGGATCACAAAACGGCCCGGAGCCCCGGTGATTCCGGGACCCCGGGCCACAGCATCACGGTCGGTTCCCGTGCGGCTACGGCGGAGCGGTCAGCTCAGGCGCTCGATGACCATCGCCATGCCCTGGCCGCCGCCGACGCACATCGTCTCCAGGCCGAACTGCTTGTCGTGGAACTGGAGGGAGTTGATCAGCGTGCCGGTGATGCGGGCGCCGGTCATGCCGAAGGGGTGGCCGACGGCGATGGCGCCGCCGTTCACGTTCAGCTTCTCCAGCGGGATGTTCAGGTCGCGGTACGAGGGGATCACCTGGGCGGCGAAGGCCTCGTTGATCTCGACGAGGTCGATGTCGTCGATGGTCAGCCCGGCGCGGGAGAGGGCCTGCTTCGACGCCTCCACCGGGCCGTAGCCCATGATCTCGGGGGACAGGCCGGAGACACCGGTCGAGACGATCCGCGCCAGTGGGGTCAGGCCGAGCTCGCGGGCCTTGGTGTCGGACATGATCACGAGCGCGGCGGCGCCGTCGTTCAGCGGGCAGCAGTTGCCGGCCGTGACCAGGCCGTCCTCGCGGAAGACCGGCTTGAGGCCCTGTACGGCCTCCAGGGTGACGCCGGCGCGGGGACCGTCGTCCTTGCTGACCACGGTGCCGTCGGGCAGCGTCACCGGGGTGATCTCGCGCTCCCAGAAGCCCTTCTTGATGGCTTCCTCGGCGAGGTTCTGCGAACGGACGCCGAACTCGTCCATCTCCTGCCGGGTCACACCCCAGGAGCGGGCCAGGTTCTCCGCGGTCTGGCCCATGGAGATGTACGGGTCGGGCAGCACGCCGTCCTCGCGCGGGTCGTGCCAGGAGGCGCCCACCGACTTCGACACGGCCTCCGTGCGGGCCTCCGCCTCGGCGAAAAGGGGGTTGTGGGTGTCCGGCATGCCGTCGCTGGTGCCCTTCACGCTGCGGGACACCATCTCGACGCCGGCCGAGATGAAGACGTCGCCCTCGCCGGCCTTGATGGCGTGCAGGGCCATGCGGGAGGTCTGCAGCGAGGAGGAGCAGTAACGGGTGATGGTGCAGCCCGGCAGGTGGTCCATGCCCATCTGCACGGCGACGATCCGGCCGAGGTTGTGACCCTGCTCGCCGCCGGGGAGGCCACAGCCGAGCATCAGGTCGTCGATGTCCTTCGGGTCCAGCGCCGGGACCTTGTCCAGGGCCGCCTTGATGATCGTGGCGGTCAGGTCGTCGGGGCGCAGGTCCTTGAGCGAGCCCTTGAAGGCGCGGCCGATGGGGGAGCGGGCGGCTGAGACGATCACGGCTTCGGGCATCACGGCTCCATAATCAAGAAGGTGTGGCGCGTAGCGCCCCGTTGAGGGGCGGTGGTCGGGCGACGGGCGGGCGTACGGTGCCCCCCGGTCGGACAGGGGCAGGGCTGTGGGGGAAGTTACCCGTACGTAGGGGCGAGGTCACGGCCATAAGGGTGTGACTCCGACCGCACTTTTCTAAGCGCTTGCTTTTTGGCCGGGTGACGCGCCGTTCCCCGCGCCCCTGAAAAGCGACCGGGGCTGCGCCCCGTGCTTTGCGAATGAAGGGCGGGCCGCAGGCCCGTTCCTCCAGGCGCGCGGGGAACTGCGCGACCAGCCCCCATCCACCCGCACCGGCCCATCCACCCGCACCGGCCCATCCACGCACCCGCAAACCACACGTACCCCCGAGTCGCTGGGCGCCCGGCGTCACGCAGACGGCTCGGCCGCCGTCGTGGGGGCCGGGTCCGTCGCCGGCACCCGGCGCCGCCGGCGTCGCTTCAGGAGGGCCCACGGCCCCCGCGGCCCCGTCGGCATCGCGGCCGTCACCTCCGTGCCGGCCTCGGACGCGGCCTCGGCGGCTGCCCGGGCGACCGGCAGGAAGCCCTCGCGGCGGGAGACGTCGGGGCGCTCCTCCTCCGCGGGCCACAGGTTGAGCGCCGCGCACACGGTGGGGAGGACGGCCATTGCCGCCGTCGCGTAGCCCTCCGCGGAGGGGTGGTAGTTGTCGGGGCCGAACAGCTCGCGGGGGTTCGCCGCGAACTCGGGGCCCAGCAGGTCACCCAGGGACACCGTGCGGCCGCCCTGTTCGACGACACCGATCGTCTGGGCGGCCGCCAGCTGCCGCGAGGCCCGTCTGGCGAGCCAGCGCAGGGGCTGCTGCACGGGCTCGATCGTGCCGAGGTCGGGGCAGGTGCCGACGACGACCTCCGCGCCGGCCGTGCGCAGTCGGCGTACGGCGGCCGACAGGTGCCGCACCGAGCGGGTCGGGGGCATGCGGTGGGTCACGTCGTTCGCGCCGATCATGATCACGCAGACGTCGGGAACCCGGTCCGAGTCCTCCAGGACCAGCGCGACCTGGCGGTCCAGATCGTCCGACTGGGCGCCCGGCAGCGCGACGTTCCGCAGCTCCACGGGGTGCTCGGCCACCGCCGCGAGCCCAGAGGCGAGAAGGGCGCCCGGTGTCTGCCGGGCCCGGTGGACACCCTGGCCCGCGGCGGTGGAGTCGCCGAGCATGACCAGACGCAGCGGGGGGTCGTCGGAGGTGTCGTGCGGGGCGAGCGGGCCGAACGGGCGGCCGTACCGACTGCCGTAGGAGCGGCCGTAGAGGCCTTCGGCGCTCGGTGGATACGGGCTGTTGCCGTTGCCCACGACCCGCTTGGCCATCCGCACCTCGGTCAGCAGCACGCCGACGGCCGCCGCACCGACCAGTCCGATGCCACCGCCGCCGTACGCCGCGCCCGCCGCGATGCGCCGGGCCACCCTCGCTCTGGACATGCTCGACATGCGTCGCCGCCACCTCCTCGTCGCCGTACAACCACTCATTGCCCCGTAGCGGCCCTCGGCCAATCCCTGGGCAGAGTGAACAGTGAGGGGATCAAGAGGGGCGGGGCTTAGGCTGGCGTGACATCACGACCATCACTTTTGCGGCTCCGGAGACAACGGTGCAATTCCACGACTCGATGATCAGCCTCGTCGGCAACACCCCGCTCGTGAGGCTCAACAGCGTGACCGAGGGCATCCAGGCGACCGTCCTGGCCAAGGTTGAGTACTTCAATCCCGGCGGTTCCGTGAAGGACCGCATCGCCCTGCGCATGATCGAGGCGGCGGAGAAGAGCGGGGAGCTGAAGCCCGGCGGCACGATCGTCGAGCCGACCAGCGGCAACACGGGCGTCGGGCTCGCGATCGTCGCACAGCAGAAGGGGTACAAGTGCATCTTCGTGTGCCCCGACAAGGTGAGCACCGACAAGATCAACGTGCTGCGGGCGTACGGCGCCGAGGTCGTCGTCTGCCCCACGGCCGTCGCCCCCGAGCACCCCGACTCGTACTACAACGTCTCCGACCGGCTGGTGCGCGAGACGCCCGGAGCCTGGAAGCCGGACCAGTACTCCAACCCCAACAACCCGGAGTCCCACTACCACTCGACCGGCCCTGAGCTGTGGGAGCAGACGGAGGGGCGGATCACCCACTTCGTGGCGGGCGTCGGCACCGGGGGGACCATCTCCGGCACCGGGCGCTACCTCAAGGACGTGAGCGACGGCCGTGTCCAGGTCGTCGGCGCCGACCCCGAGGGGTCCGTGTACTCCGGCGGGTCCGGGCGGCCGTACCTGGTCGAGGGCGTGGGTGAGGACTTCTGGCCGACGGCGTACGACCGGACCGTCGCCGACGAGATCGTGGCCGTGTCCGACAAGGACTCCTTCCAGATGACCCGGCGGCTGGCCAAGGAGGAGGGGCTGCTGGTGGGCGGCTCCTGCGGCATGGCGGTCGTCGCCGCGCTGCGTGTCGCCGAGCGGCTCGGGAAGGACGACGTCGTGGTGGTCCTGCTCCCGGACAGCGGACGCGGCTACCTCAGCAAGATCTTCAACGACGAGTGGATGGCCGACTACGGCTTCCTGGAGGACGAGGGCCCGAGCGCCCGCGTCGCCGACGTCCTCAACCACAAGGAGGGCGGCTCCATCCCCTCGCTCGTCCACATGCACCCGGACGAGACGGTCGGTCAGGCGATCGAGGTGCTGCGCGAGTACGGCGTCTCCCAGATGCCGATCGTGAAGCCGGG
Organism: Streptomyces sp. NPDC030814; assembly: GCF_055572155.1. Lineage (NCBI taxonomy): Bacteria > Bacillati > Actinomycetota > Actinomycetes > Kitasatosporales > Streptomycetaceae > Streptomyces > Streptomyces sp. NPDC030814. Next base: position 71,612 of record NZ_JBVIDX010000015.1, on the reverse strand, counting down.
CGCCGGGCACCCGGACGTCATGGCCGCCGAGGTCGTGGGGTCCGTCGTGGAACGCGAGCTGCTCGACGCGCTGTTCACCCAGCGGGCCTCGCTCGACGACCCGCTGGAGAAGCACATGTCGGCGCCGCTGCCGCAGGTCGGTTCCGGTGAGCCGGTCGCTGACCTGATGTCCGTGCTCGGCCGGGCCGACGCGGCGATCGTGCTCGTCGAGGGCAAGCCGAAGGGCGTCGTCAGCCGGCAGGACCTGCTCTCGTTCCTCGCCAAGGACGGGGTCAGGCAGTAGGGCGACCGGGAGGGGCTTCGGCCCGCACCGGGAGGAAACGCTCCAAGCGGCCTGCGCGGGCGAAGAATTGAGCGGGAATCGCGTTCGACTTCGCAGAAGTGGTACGAGCGCGTCACGTCCGCGCAGCACCCGCTTAACACGGGTCCGGCACAGTGGTGGATGTCGGCAGGGCGGTGGGGGAGGCTCCCCGCTCCGGCCGGCAACCGAAACGGCGTCACGGACCTCCGGAGCGGCTCCCGGACCTCCATGGACGCCACGGACGCGTAGCCCGGCCTGACCCGGCCCGCGTCCCCGCGGGGACCGCCGTCGTCCCGCCCCCCGTCACACGGGGGTGCGGCGGTCCCCGCGCATATCGCTGTCGGGGCCCGCCTGTTCCTATCCCGGCCGGTCCGCGTCACCGGACCGGTCGTCCTTCCGCCTGCCCAGGCGCGGCGACGTGCGCAGGGCCCAGGCGAGATTCACACCGACGATGCCCGCCCAGGTGACGAAGAGACCGCGGAAGTCGGCCACACCGCCGCCGATGCCGGAGAGCGGGATGGCGACGACGAGGGAGACGACGCCGAAGCCGTAGCGCTCGCCCCAGGAGTCGGTGGACTTGGGGGAACGGGACTCGCGGGCCAGCACCGTCTGCTGCTCCGCGACCGACCGCCGGACCCGGCGGTCGACCGCGCCGTCGATGCGCTGGTCCACCTTCTCCAGGAACGACTCCACAAGCGCGGACTCGTACTCCTCGCCCAGCTCCCCGCGCGCGTGCAGGGTGGCGGCGAGTTCCTTCTTGAGCTCGGTGTCCCCGAGCTGCGCGTCACGGGCTTCCATTCCGGTCATGCCTCTCACGGTAGGGAGCCGCGATGCGCCCGGCACTGGGGACAGCCCCCGTGTTCGCCCTGGGAACCACCCGCCGTCCCGCCCCGGAACGGGACGCTCCTTGCCCCGGCTGCATAGGGTCATGCAGAGTTCTCGGTGTCTGAATAGGCTGGGTGGTGTGCCCGTCGAGGGACGCCGCGGGCGGGCCCCGCTGGTCCTGTCCTCGACGCGGCGGACGCCCGGACGCAGGGTCGGGCAGGAACGCAGAGGGGGAGCGCGTCATGAGCGCCGAGCGGAACACCGGCGGCACGGGGGCGGCGGGCGGTGCGGACAGCCCCGCCGCGCGCCTCCAGACGCTGTTCGAGGGACACCGGCTGACGCCCACCCAGCGGCGGATCGCTCACAGCATGGTGCGGCGGGCCGCGGACGTGCCGTTCCTGTCGAGCGTGGAGCTCGCGGAACTCGCCGGGGTGAGCCAGCCGTCGGTGACCCGGTTCGCGGTGGCGCTCGGCTTCGACGGCTACCCGGCGCTGCGCCGGCACCTGCGCGAGGTCGCCCCCGCCGAGCCGGCCTCGGCCGCCGCCCTCAACGAGTACCAGCAGGCCGTCGAGGCCGAGATCGAGAACCTGCGGCATCTGGCCGAGGTGCTCGCCGACCCCTCCCCGGTGACGCGGGCCGGCCGGCTGCTCGCCGCGTCCAGGCCGCTGCCGGTCCTCGGGCTGCGGGCCGCCGCCTCCCAGGCGTACGGCTTCTCGTACTTCGCCGCGAAGGTCCACCCCGACGTACGGCTGCTGCACGAGGGCGGCAGCATGCTCCACGACCGGATCGACGCGGCGGTACGGGCCGGGGCGACCACGCTGCTGTGCTTCGCGCTGCCCCGGCATCCCCGCGAGGTCGTCGACATCCTCACGTACGCCAAGGAGGCCGGGCTGACGGTCGTCACGGTCGCCGACTCCGCCTTCGCGCCCGTCGCCAAGGTCTCCGACCTGCTGCTCCCCGCCGCCGTCGGGACGGGCCTGGCCTTCGACACCGCCTGCGCGCCGATGCTGCTCGGGCGGGTGCTCCTGGAGGCCATGTGCGACGACCTGCCCCAGGCGCAGGCGCGGCTGGAGGAGTTCGACGCGAAGGCCGCCGCTCGGGGGCTGTTCGTGGAGTAGCACCTCTTGGGTTCCGGCCGGGCCCGTGGTATTTCGCTTTCTTAGGCACGTCTCACCTTCGCCGGTCGGCGTGCCTGGCGACTGACGTACCAACAGGGAAACCGAACCTGGACACGGGAGGCGGGAGAGTGGCGCGCGGAGGACAGGGGCTGGCTCGGGTGGCCGTCGTGGTGCGGGCCGGGGCGGCACCGTTGTGGTGGCTCGGAGTGATCGCGGCGGGTGTCGGACTGGTGCCGTCGGGGGTGACCGGACGGCGGATCGGGGTGTTCGGCGGGGCGGCGTTGTTCATCGTCGCGGCGGTGGCCGTCGCGGTGCTGAGACGGGGGCGGTACGCGGAACTGGCGCGCGGGGCCGCGCGGGCGGGCAGGCACGATGTGCTCCAGGACCGCGCGGTGACCCTGCGGAACTGGCGGCGCGGACACCGCTGGTGGCTGCTGCTCGCCTTCGCGGCGGCGGTCGCCTCGTCGTTCGTCGTCCCCGCGGCGGGCGGCATGCTCCTGGCCGGCGTCGGCACCGGCCTGTGGCTGAAGGCCGGCCGCCTCGGTCGCCGTGAACGCGCCGACGGACACCTCCTCTGGGTCCGCGTGGACTGGTTGTCGTCCCGCGGCGGCGCCCCCGCCGGCAAGCGCGTGACCGGCTACCGCTCGACGGGCGCCGGCGCGGGCGACGCGGGCCCCGGCGGCGGCAGGCGGACCATGAGGGCGACGGCGGCGGGGCGCGTGTAGACCGCTCCTTGCCGCTGCTGGAGGGACGGGGCGGCGTCCGGCCGGACGCCGCTGACGCGCGGTCAGGCCTCTCCGCGTACGCGGAGCACCAGCTTGTTCACCGCCCACAGGCCGATGCCGATGGCCAGCCGGACGCCCGCGCGGATGTGGACCTCGGCCGGGCGGTCGGCCGGCGGGCCGGCGAGGACGAGGGCGGTGAGGGCGCCGAGGGCGCCGAGGACCGGGGGGACCGTCGGGTGCGGAAGTGGGCGTGCTCCACCCGGTCGCGGCGCAGGACCAGCACCGCGACGTTGACGGTGGCGAAGACGCAGAGGAGCAGGAAGGCGGTGGTGTCGCCGAGACCCTCGATCTCGCCGGTGGACACCAGGCCGATCGCCAGGACGGTGACGAAGACGATGCCCACGACCGGTGTGCGGCGGCGGGGGACGGAGGTGCGGGCTCAGGTGGCGCGCAGTGTCCGCTTGGCCAGCTCGTACGCCGGGAGCATCTCCTCGTGTTCCTGGGTGTCGAAGCCACCGAGGTGGACGACGACCGGGCCCTCGGGGGTCACGGTGAGGAAGGCCCGCTCCTTCTTCGTCTCCTCCAGGGCCTCACTGGTGTGGAGGTACTCGACCTCGGCGCCGGAGACGTCGGAGTCCGAGGAGAAGTCGCTGTACTTCGCCTTGCTCGTGTCGCCCTCGGCCTTCACGAACTCCTTCAGCAGCGCCTGCGCGTCCCCGGTCTTCGCGCCCGCCTCGCCGGTCCACACCCGGATGAAGCCGATGTTCCCGGCGGGCTTGGCGTCGATCTCGCAGGCGGCGGTGAAGGGGCCCTGGTGCAGCAGTGCCTCGGCCAGTTCGGCGGCGACCTCGTCCCCGCCCTCGGCGGCCCCGGCGTCGACGGCCTCCGCCTTCCACTTCTCCGCCGTGTCGAAGGCGACCGGCAACTCGCAGGCGGAACCGGCCGTGCCGACCGAGCCGCCGCTCACGGCGGTGTCGTCCCCCTTGCCCGAGCCGGCGGACTCCGCCGCCCCGCCGGCCACGGCCGACGGCTTCGTCCGATTGCCCTCCGCCGGTTCCGAGCACCCCGCCAACAGACCCGCAAGCACCGCCACCTGGGCGAGCGCCGCCCCCCGTACCGCTCTTCGCACCGTCACCTTCTCCTCTCGACCCGAGGCGGACACGGTAGCCGAGGGGCGGCGTGCCCTTCGCGCGGGTGTGCGGGTGCGGGTGCGGGTGCGAGGGTGGGCGGTTGTCCAGGGAAGGGCGGGACACGCCTGGGCGGCGCGCCCCGGTCGGGGTGCGCCGCCTCGTGGCTGGGCTGTCGGCGGAGAAGGTCGCGTCAGACCTCCAGTTCCGCCTCGATCCTCTTCAACTGGTGCCTGGCCATCGCCAGGTTGGCCCGCTTGGCGTCGAGCACCAGGTACAGGAAGAGGCCGTTGCCGCCGCGGCCGGTGAGCAGCCGGATCAAGTGGTAGGCGTCGGAAAGGGTGATCAGGATGTCCTCGATCTCGCCCTTGAGACCGAGATGTTCCATGGTGCGCAACTTGGCGCGGACGACATCCGTGTTGCCGGCGGCGGCGACGGTGAGGTCGAAACCCTTGCTGCCTCCGATCGTTCCCAGTGCCATGCCGCTGGTGTAGTCGACGAGGGCGGCGCCGGTCGCGCCCTCGATCGACGCAAGGGCCTCTTTGAGTGCGGTCTCGGTGTTGGCCATGGTGTGCGGTCCTTTCAACTCTCTGACGTGGTCGGTGCGTTGGGAGCGGTTCGGGGGGTGGATCGGGGGGTCGTGGCGCCGGGCGTCCGGCGGGGCATGGCCGACCTGACCGTGGCCCCGGACGGCGTCCGCGACGGGGTCGGGTCGGTGCTCGGGGTCGTGGTCTGGGCGAGCGACCGGGCCGGGCTCCGGCCGGTGCCGGCCGGGGGCCTGATGGCGGCCCTGGTGCCGGCCGGGTCGGCCGCTCGGCGGGGCGAGGCGTCCACCAGTTCGCCGATACGGGTGCCGGTCCGCCGGCCCTCCAGGTGCAGCCGCCCCACGTTGACCCGGTCCTGGGCGAGCAGTGTGAGCACGGCGGAGGCGCCCGCCGCGTAGGTCGCCACATAGCCCTGCTCGCCGCGCAGCAGCAGTTCGCGGAGGTCGCCCCTGCCGCCCGCGTCGGTGATGCGTACGGCGACGCCCAGTGCGGCGGCGGTGAGTGCGGCCAGGCCCTCCGGCTCCACGCCGGGGGTGTCATGGGCCAGCACCAGCCCGTCCACACTGGCCGCGAGCGCCCCGGTCAGCTGGGGCACGCGGGCCCGCAACCGGTGCAGTTCGTCGAGGACTTCGGCCTCGGCGGCCATGGGTGATCTCCTCTCGGCGGGACGCTCCCGCTGCCGCTCAAAGGGCCTCCAGCGCATCCCTGAGCCTTTGCAGTAGGGCGATGTCGGGGTCGGTGGTGACGGGCGGCCACGGTGGGACGGGGACGGCGTCGGGGACGGACTCGGGGTGCGGCGGGGCGTGGCCCTGGCCCGCGGCCGGCGTCGGCACGGTGCGGCCGGGGGCGGCGGTCGTCACCGCCGGAGCCGGAGTGCCGTCCGGGGCGGCGGCCGGTGCCGGCCCGGAGTGGACCGGTGGGGTGTGCGGCGCCGGTGGGATCCTGGGCGGGCGGGGTGGTGCCGGGGAGATCAGGCCCGCCGCGGCCAGGCGGCGGACGGCCACCAGGGTGTGGAAGGTGGGGCGGCCGAGGGTCAGGGAGATGTCGGCGGCCGTGCGGAAGCCGTTGATCTGGTCGAGCACCGCCTCCTGGCGCACCGGGACCGAGGGGGAGGAGAGGCCGACCGCCCGCATCAGCGGGGCGTCGTCCGTCGCCGGGTCGGGCCAGATGCGGTGCAGCAGATCCCGGCGGCGCAACGCCTCCCGCGTGACCGTGGCCACCGGCACCGGGCGTATCGGTCCCAGCCAGTGCGCGGCCCCGTAACGGAAGCGGGCCGGCGCGCTGCTCGGACCCAGCACGAAGTACGCCGCGTCGAACATCGCGCCCGCGTGGCACAGCTCCAGCGCGCCCTTCGCGACCCGTCCGCTGTCGACGAGGAACCGCCCGACGCGCAGCCCCGCCCCCGCCGTGTCGACGGCCTCCCGCCAGCCGTCGCCGTCCAGGACGCCGCCGGCCCTGAGCAGTACGTCGAGCCCGGGTGACCGGGGGCTCTCGGCGTGCACGACCTCGCCCTCGGACAGATAGAGCGAGCCGGACTCGCGCAGCAGAACGCCGGTGGCGCGCTCGGCGGCGAGCCGGTGCAGCATGGGGGAGACGGCGTGCCGGGTGTGCTCGCCGCGCACCGGCAGCGGGGGCGCCGACCTGGTGATCACGCTCATGCCAGCACCAGCCGCCCGGCCATCTCGCCCAGCCGGATCCGGGCCAGGGCGAGATTGCCGTCCGACCTGGCCAGCCACAGATGCAGGAAGACACTGCTGTCGAACGTCGTCCGCACGAAGCGCAGTACGTGGTACGTGTCCCGGTTGCTGACGATCAGGTCCTCGACCGGAAGATCGGCCCCGGACCAGTCCGAACCCTCCTCCGGGGCGAAGGCCCGGTGCTCCGCCGCCAGCCGGGCCAGTTCCGCCGCCTCCGCCGCCGTCGTCTCGTGGTCACCGCCGGGGGCCTCCCCGACCGTGCCCAGCGCCAGCCCGCTGGTCCAGTCGACCACCGCGGCGCCCAGGGCACCGGGCAGCCTCATGGCCTCCACCAGACACTCGTCGATTCCGGGCACCGTGGCTCCCCTCCTGCCTGCGGTTCGGCTGAGTGACGCAGACGCTACGCAACGTGTGCGCGAGGGGTGAGCGATCCGGCATTTTCCAGCGGAACATGCGGAGAGGCGACTAAGGTGGGTCGACTTACCTCATTTTCCTCGCCGTTGAGGTCCGCGAGGGCGGCCGGTGCCCTGAGGTGGGGGTATGCGGTCGACTCGCATACCGCCCCTGGGCGGGCCGTCCGGCATCGACCATGATGGGGGGATCGAGGGGCGCACAAGGAGAAGCATTCGATATCCCGGGCGCCCCCCGCGCTGCCGGAGGCGCGGAGCCGCGACCCACCGCGGACAGTCCGCGTCCGCCGCACGGCGTTCACCCGACGGGAAAGGCGGGAGTCAGAGCCCCAGAAGCCCCGACCGCTCCCCGCCGCCCGCTTCTCCGACGATCTCCTCCGTCGTCTGCGCCCGCCGGACCACCGCGAAGCGCACTCCGCCCTCGCCGGGCGCATAGCCGTAGATCGCGGGCCGGGGCAGCGAGTTGTAGCCGTAGTGGTGGGCGAAGTAGTACGCCCCGGTGTCCAGCGCCGCCGCGTAGTCCCCCGGTTCGAGACGCGGCAGCGAGCGCCCCCGGGCGAGCAGATCGCCCGCGAAGCAGGCCGGTCCGGCCACGTCCTGCACGACCGCCGGCCCGTCCTTCACGCGGCCCTTGCCGTCGTACACGGCGATCCGCAGCGGCCACGCCCCCGGCTCGTACACCGTCCGCGCCGCCACCTGCACTCCCGCGTGGGTGACCGCGACGGCCCGCCCGCCCGCGCTCTTGGTGTACTCCACTCGCGCGAGCACGGTCCCGTGCTTCGCGAGCAGTGACCGCCCGAACTCGGTGACCAGTCCGTAGCGTCCGTCGAACAGTCCCGGCACCGCCTCCGCCAGCAGCCGTGCGTACTGCGCGTGCGTCGGTGTCGCCGCCTCCGACGCGAAGTTCACGGGCAGCCCGCCGCCGATGTCGATCGTGTCGATCTGCTGCCGCCCGAGCCGCCGGTTGATCTCCTCGGCCAGTTCGTAGGTCTCCGCGATCCCCCGGGTCATCAGCGAGAGCGGCATGCCCTGTGACCCGGAGTGCGCGTGGAGCCGGCTCAGCCAGGGCCGCTCCAGATACGCCCGTACGACCCATTCCCGGGCGCCCTCGTCCCGGAGCGGCACCCCGAACTTCGAGGTGGCCGTCGCTGTGGACAGCGCGTCGATCGCACCGCCGCCCACCTGCGGGTTCACCCGGATGCCGAGGGGGGAGCGGGTGGTGGCCGAGCGGACGAGCGCGTCGAGGCGGTCCAGCTCCTGCGGATTGTCCGCGTTGACGGCGATGCCCAGTGCCAGCGCCTCCCGCAGCTCCGCCGGGGTCTTGGCGGGGGAGTCCAGCACGGTCTGCCGGGGCGACATCCCGGCGGCCCGCGCCAGGGCCAGCTCGCCGGCGCTCGCGACCTCCGCGCCGATCCCCGCCTCGCGCAGCAGCCGCAGTACCGCAACCAGCGGCGTCGCCTTCACCGCGAACGCGTGCAGTACCGGCGTGCCGGGCGCCGTCACCTCGTCGAACGCCCGCCGCAGCGCCGCCGCCGAGGCCCGTATCCCGGTGACGTCCAGCAGCCCGAGCAGCGGCGTGCCCGGACCGAGCAGCCCCTGCTCCACGGCCGCCCGTACGGCGTCGTCCCGCCGGGCCGCGCGCTCGTCATCCGTCTCGAACAGGCGGAGCGTGTGCTCGGCGTCCGTCTCGACGCCCTCGTCCCGCCGGGCGGCGGACCTCGTCCCGTCGGCCCCGTGCGTCGCGTCTCCCATCTCGTCCCCCCGCGGTGGTGTCGTTCCCGGGCCCATGCACCCAGTGTGTCCAGCCAAACATCCGCGGCGCGCCGTCGCTGGCGTACGGGCGTATTGACTAGCTCTATTCATCGGGTCAGGATGTGAATAGTTGCTGTAAATCGAGGAGGCAGACCCGTGTCAGGACCCCGCCCGCCCGTCTCCCACCACCGCCCTCAACCGAGGCCCTACGGGCCGCCCCCCGGTCCTGTTCGAGCCCCGCGCGGTACGGAACTGAGCACCCTGGGCTGGCAGCAGGAAGCCGCCCTTCGCATGCTGCAGAACAACCTCGACCCCGAGGTCGCCGAGCACCCCGACAAGCTCGTCGTCTACGGCGGCACGGGCAAGGCCGCCCGCGACTGGCGCTCCTTCGACGCCATGGTCCGCACGCTGAGGACCCTCAAGCAGGACGAGACGATGCTCGTCCAGTCCGGCCGCCCCGTCGGGGTCATGCAGACCCACGAGTGGGCCCCGCGCGTCCTCATCGCCAACTCCAACCTCGTCGGCGACTGGGCGAACTGGGAGGAGTTCCGCCGCCTGGAACAGCTCGGCCTGACCATGTACGGCCAGATGACCGCCGGTTCCTGGATCTACATCGGCACCCAGGGCATCCTCCAGGGCACCTACGAGACCTTCGCCGCAGTCGCCGCCAAGAAGTTCGGCGGCAGCCTCGCCGGGACGATCACCCTCACCGCCGGCCTCGGTGGCATGGGCGGCGCCCAGCCGCTCGCCGTCACCATGAACGACGGCGTCGCGCTCTGCATCGACTGCGACCCGCGCGCCATCGAACGCCGCATCGAGCACCGCTATCTGGACGTGAAGGCCGACTCCCTGGACCACGCGCTCCAGCTGGCCGTCGAGGCCCGCGACCAGCGCAGGCCGCTCTCCATCGGCGTCCTCGGTAACGCCGCCGACCTGGTCCCGCAGCTCCTCACCATGGGCGCCCCGATCGACATCGTCACGGACCAGACCTCGGCCCACGACCCGCTGGCGTACCTCCCCGTGGGCGTCGACTTCGACGACATGGCCGCCTACGCCGCCAAGGACCCGGCCGGCTTCACCACCCGCGCCCGCGAGTCCATGGCCCGGCACGTCGAGGCCATGGTCGGTTTCCAGGACGCCGGCGCCGAGGTCTTCGACTACGGCAACTCCATCCGCGGCGAAGCCCAACTCGCCGGTTACGAGCGGGCGTTCGCCTTCCCCGGCTTCGTCCCCGCGTACATCCGGCCGCTGTTCTGCGAGGGCAAGGGCCCCTTCCGGTGGGCGGCGCTCTCCGGCGACCCCGCCGACATCGCGAAGACGGACAAGGCGATCCTCGATCTCTTCCCCGAGAACGAGTCCCTCGCCCGCTGGATCAAGATGGCCGGCGAGCGCGTGCACTTCCAGGGGCTCCCGGCCCGCATCTGCTGGCTCGGCTACGGCGAGCGGGACAAGGCGGGCGAGCGGTTCAACGACATGGTGGCGAGCGGGGAACTGGCCGCGCCGCTCGCGATCGGCCGCGACCACCTCGACTGCGGCTCCGTCGCCTCGCCCTACCGCGAGACCGAGGCCATGCTCGACGGCTCGGACGCGATCGCCGACTGGCCGCTGCTCAACGCCATGGTGAACGTGGCGTCCGGGGCGTCCTGGGTCTCCCTCCACCACGGCGGCGGCGTCGGCATGGGCCGTTCCATCCACGCCGGCCAGGTCACGGTCGCCGACGGCACGAAGCTGGGCGGCGAGAAGATCCGCCGCGTCCTCACCAACGACCCCGGCATGGGCGTGATCCGCCACGTCGACGCCGGCTACGACATCGCCGAGTCGGTCGCCGACGAGCGGGGCGTACGGGTGCCGATGCGCGAAGGCGGCGAGGCCGCGACCGGCGAGGGTGAGGACGCGTGACCCCGAGCCAGCGCGGGCACGACGGCGGCTCCCCGGCGGGGGCCGCCGCCCCACCGGCACCCGCGGGCCCGGCCGGGCCGGGCGGCGCCTCCTTCCACGAGATGTGGCGTGAGCTGCTCCCCATCGGGCGCCACCCCGACTCCGGTGGATACCGGCGGTTCGCCTGGAGCGGGGCGGACGCCGAGTGCCGGGCCTGGTTCGAGGAGCAGGCCCGGGACCGGGGGCTGGACTACGAGGTCGACCGCAACGGCAACCAGTGGGCCTGGCTGGGCGACCCCCGGCAGGGGGACGCCGTCGTCACCGGGTCCCACCTCGACTCCGTGCCGGACGGCGGCGCCTTCGACGGACCCCTCGGTGTCGTGTCCTCCTTCGCCGCGCTCGACGAACTGCGTGCCCGGGGAGCCCGGTTCGACAAGCCGGTCGGGATCGTGAACTTCGGCGACGAGGAGGGCGCGCGGTTCGGTCTCGCCTGTGTGGGCTCCCGGCTCAGCTCGGGGCAGCTGACCGTCGAGCAGGCGCACCGGCTCACCGACGGCGACGGGGTGACCCTGCCACAGGCGATGGAGGCCGCCGGCTACGACCCGGAGGGCATCGGCGCCGACCCCGAGCGGCTCGCCCGGATCGGCGCGTTCGTCGAACTCCACGTCGAACAGGGACGGGCACTGGACCTGTCCGGTGACGCCGTCGGGATCGCCAGCGCCATCTGGCCGCACGGACGGTGGCGCTTCGACTTCCGGGGCGAGGCCAACCACGCGGGCACGACCCGGCTCGTCGACCGCCGCGACCCGATGCTGTCGTACGCGGAGACCGTGCTCGCCGCCCGCCGCGAGGCACGGCTCGCCGGCGCCGTCGCCACCTTCGGCAAGATCACCGTCGAACCCAACGGGGTGAACGCCATCCCCTCCCTCGTCCGCGGCTGGCTCGACTCCCGCGCCGAGGACCAGGAGACGCTGGACACGGTCGTCGGCGCGATCCAGGAGGCGGCCCGCGACTACGCCCAGCTCCACGGGGTCGAACTGGACGTCGTCCGCGAGTCCTTCACCCCGGTCGTCGAGTTCGAGCACGCCCTGCGCGACGAACTCGCCCGCATCCTCGGCCGGGGCGCCGCCGAGCTGAAGGTGCCGGTGCTCGGGACCGGCGCCGGACACGACGCCGGGATCCTCTCCGGGCACGTCCCGACCGCCATGCTGTTCGTACGCAACCCCACGGGCGTCTCGCACTCCCCGGCCGAGCACGCAGCCGAGGACGACTGCCTGGCCGGGGTGACCGCGCTCGCCGACGTACTGGAAGGGCTGGCCCGCAGGTGACGGAGACGACCTACTGGCTCGAACACGCCTGGCTCGGCAGCGATGTCGAGCCGGGCGTGACCCTGACCGTGGCCGGGCCGGGCAGCCCCCGGGCGGGCCGCATCACCGCCGTCCGCACCGGCATCCCCGCCCCGCCCCCCGGCGCCGAACCCCTGAGGGGACTCACCCTCCCAGGACTCGCCAACGCCCACAGTCACGCCTTCCACCGGGCCCTGCGGGCCACCGTGCAGGTCGGCTCGGGCACCTTCTGGACCTGGCGCGAGGTCATGTACCAGGTGGCGCACCGGCTGACCCCCGACAGCTACCACGCACTCGCCCGGGCCGTGTACGCGGAGATGGCGCTCGCCGGCATCACCGCCGTCGGCGAGTTCCACTATGTGCACCACGCGCCCGGCGGCACCCCCTACGCCGACCCGAACGCCATGGGCGAGGCACTGATCGCGGCCGCCTCCGACGCCGGGATCCGGATCACCCTCCTCGACACCGCCTATCTCTCCTCCGGCTTCGGCCAGGCACCCGACCAACACCAGCTCCGCTTCTCCGACGGCACCGCGGACGCCTGGGCAGAACGCTGTTCTGTTCTCAAGGAGCGGGATCACGCGCGGATCGGGGCGGCCATCCACTCCGTACGGGCCGTGCCCGCCGGACAGCTGGCGACCGTGGCGCGCTGGGCCGAGGAGCGGCGGACCCCGCTGCACATCCACCTCTCGGAGCAGACGGCCGAGAACGACGCCTGCCACGAGGCGCACGGCCGCACCCCCACCCAACTCCTCGCCGACCACGGGGTGCTGGGGCCCCGCACCACCGGCGTCCACAACACCCACCTCACCGACACCGACATCGCGCTGATCGGCGGCAGCGGCACCGGCACCTGCATGTGCCCCACCACCGAGCGTGACCTCGCCGACGGCATCGGACCGGCCGTCGCCCTCCAACGGGCCGGCTCCCCGCTCTGCCTCGGCTCCGACAGCCACGCCGTCATCGACCTGTTCGAAGAGGCGCGCGCGATGGAGCTGAACGAGCGGCTGCGCAGCCGTACCCGCGGCCACTGGACGGCGGCGGCCCTCCTGCGGGCGGCCTCGGCCGACGGCCACGCGGCGCTCGGCTGGGACGAGGCGGGCTCCCTGGAGCCCGGAGCGCTCGCCGACTTCACGACGATCGCGCTCGACTCGGTCAGGACGGCAGGCCCGCTTCCACGGCTGGGTGCGGAGACGGCTGTATTCGCCGCGTCGGCAGCAGACGTGTCGCACACGGTCGTGGGCGGTCGGCATGTCGTACGGGACGGGGCGCACGCCCTCGTACCTGATGTGCCGAAGGCCCTCGCCGAGGCCGTCGCAGCGCTGCGCGGATGAGGCCCGCCCGCGCACCCGCCGAGTCCGAACCCGACCCCACCGCCGACCAGGCCACCAAGGACGCCATGAGCAGCCCGACGACCGTCAGCCCCGCCCACTCCGCGAGCACCGCAAGCACGCTCATCACCAACATCGCCGCCCTGGTCACCAACGACCCCTCCCTCGGACGGGGGTCCCCCCGCTCGTCGAGCACCTCCGAGAACGGGGAAGGCCCCCCTCTCGGTCTGATCCGGGACGCGGCACTCGTCATCGACGGTGAACGCATCGCGTGGACCGGTGAACAGAGCAAAGCACCCGCCACTGACAATCGGGTCGACGCCGGTGGCCGGGCGGTGCTGCCGGGCTTCGTGGACTCCCACTCGCACCTCGTCTTCGCGGGCGACCGGACCGCGGAGTTCAACGCCCGGATGTCCGGCCGGGCCTACAGCGCGGGCGGCATCCGCACCACCGTCGCCGCCACCCGCGCCGCCTCCGACGACGAACTGGAGGCGAACCTCACCCGCTACCTCCGCGAGGCCCTCCGCCAGGGCACGACCACCTTCGAGACGAAGTCGGGCTACGGCCTGACCGTCGAGGACGAGGCGCGGGCACTGCGCATCGCCGCCCGCCACACGGACGAGGTGACGTACCTCGGAGCCCATATCGTGTCCCCGGAGCACGCCGAGGACCCCGCCGCGTACGTGGCCCTCGTCACCGGCGAGATGCTCGACGCCTGCGCCCCGTACGCCCGTTGGATCGACGTCTTCTGCGAGAAGGGCGCCTTCGACGGCGACCAGGCCCGCGCGATCCTCACCGCCGGCAAGGCCAGGGGCCTGCACCCCCGCGTCCACGCCAACCAGCTCTCCCACGGCCCCGGCGTCCAGCTCGCCGTCGAACTGGACGCGGCGAGCGCCGACCACTGCACCCATCTGACCGACGCCGACGTGGACGCCCTCGCCCACAGCCGTACGGTCGCCACGCTGCTGCCCGGCGCCGAGTTCTCCACCCGCGCCGAGTGGCCGGACGCGCGCCGCCTGCTCGACGCGGGCGTCACCGTCGCCCTGTCGACCGACTGCAACCCGGGCTCGTCCTTCACCTCGTCCATGCCCTTCTGCATCGCGCTCGCCGTGCGGGACATGCGGATGACGCCGGACGAGGCGGTCTGGTCGGCCACGGCCGGGGGCGCGCGGGCGCTGCGCCGGGACGACATCGGCCACCTCGCTCCGGGCGCCTACGCCGACCTGGTCCTGCTGGACGCGCCCAGCCACGTCCATCTCGCCTACCGGCCGGGCGTCCCCCTGGTCACGGGCGTATGGCGCAGGGGCGTACGCGTGGTGTGAGCCGGCGACCGCCGGACGGGACGGGCCGAGAACGGCCGGGACCCGGACACAGTTCGGCCGGGTGCGGAGGAGCATGACTCCTGCCGCACCCGGCCGAAATGTTTCGTCGTGGCTGACGCGTGCTACTCGTCGAGGGTCAGTCCCTTGCGCAGGCGGACCAGCGTGCGGGACAGCAACCGGGAGACGTGCATCTGCGAGATGCCCAGCTCGTCCCCGATTTCGGACTGCGTCATGTTGGCGACGAACCTGAGGGAAAGGATCTTCCGATCGCGCGGTGCCAGCTCCGCGATCAGCGGCTTCAGGGACTCGACGTACTCGATGCCCTCCAGCCCGTGGTCCTCGTAGCCGATGCGGTCGGCCAGCGCGCCCTCGGAGTCGTCCTCCTCGGGCTGGGCGTCCAGTGACGAGGCCGTGTACGCGTTCGACGCCGCCATGCCCTCGACGACCTCGTCGTTCGTGAGGCCGAGGCGCTCCGCCAACTCTCCCACTGTCGGAGCGCGATCGAGCTTCTGGGCGAGTTCGTCACCGGCCTTGGCCAGGTCGAGCCGGAGCTCCTGAAGTCTGCGCGGAACCCGCACGGACCAGCTCGTGTCGCGGAAAAAACGCTTGATCTCGCCGACGATCGTCGGCATCGCGAAGGTGGGGAACTCGACGCCTCGGCTGAGCTCGAAGCGGTCGATGGCCTTGATCAGGCCGATCGTCCCGACCTGGATGATGTCCTCCATGGGCTCGCTGCGCGAGCGGAAGCGGGAGGCGGCGAACTTCACCAGTGCGAGGTTCAGCTCCACCAGGGTGTTGCGGACGTACGAATACTCGTGCGTGCCTTCCTCGAGCGATTCCAGCCGCTCGAAGAGGGTCTTGGACAGGGCCCGTGCGTCCACCGGCCCCACCTCGTCGTACGGGGGGATCTCCGGAAGATCCGCGAGCGTGTCGCCCGCTTGGTGGGCGAGGTCGTCGAGACCGTCTTCCAGAGAGGGTGTCGACGTCGCCCTCTGGGTATGCGATTCGTCGAGCCGGGGTGACATGATGTCCTCCATCGTTCTCGGCATATGGCCGCCGATGCCAATACGTGCACTGCGGTGTGCGGCGCCTCCGAAGCCGGCCGTGTCGATTGGTGTCACTACTAGGCCTACCCGGTTCCGGGACACCGTCGCAAGTGCCTACTGTGGCGAAATGTCCAGTTGTAGGTGATTGTTCGGCTGTCGGGGAGTGTGGAGAAGGCGTAGTGTTCGAGGGCGAGTCAGCAGCCACGACGGTCGGGAGAGATGACGGCATGGACCGTGGGACGGTCGGCAGCGCACAGTCGGGCCGGCTACGGGTCGAGGTGCGGGAAGAGGGCGCCAGCGCCGTCGTGACGCCGGCGGGTGAGCTCGATCACCACACCGCCGAGCTGTTGCGTGAGCCACTCGAGGGCTGCCTGGACAAGGGTTTCGTCCGCCTTGTGGTGGACTGCACACAGCTGGAGTTCTGTGACTCCACCGGACTCAACGTCCTGCTGGGCGTCCGCCTCCGGGCGGAGGCCGCGGGTGGCGGGGTCCATCTGGCGGGGATGCTGCCGGCGGTCGCCAGGGTCTTCGAGATCACCGGTGCCGAGGCCGTCTTCACCGTCCATGACACCGTCGAGGCGGCCCTGTCCGCCTAGGTCGTGTCCGCACGGTCCCGCCTGCCCCCCGGGGGGTGGGCGGACGGGACCGTGCGGAGTCCTGCCCCGGTGCCACACAGTGACCGATGGGTTACTGGCGTCACAGGTTTCGTGCCGAAAACGTGGGTGTTCTGACGGTTCGCTCGGGCAGGAGACATCCTGGACGGGTCGCAAGCCCCGGCCCGCGGCTCGACGGCGACGACGGAAAAACGGATGGCATGACGGATGACGGCAGGAAAAAGCATGTGCAGCGGGCCCCGGTACCGCACTCTTGAGTCCTGATACGTGAACTGGTGAATCGGTGAGGTGAAGCGCTGATGAGCACCACCCGGCCCGTCTCGCCGGGCGACCGCGGCCCGGAACCGGGCGTCGGCGGCGCTTCCGGGGCGCCCGGAGGGACCCCGCCCGCGGCGTCGGCCGCCGGTCGCCGGTCCCACCGGCTGAGCTTCGACGGCGAGAGCGGCGTGGTCCCGCTCGCCCGTGACTTCACCCGCCAGGCGCTGTACGAGTGGGGGTGGCTGCCGGCCGCCACCGCGGACCAGCGGGCCGCCGCCGAGGACGTGCTGCTGGTGGTGTCCGAGCTGGTCACGAACGCGTGCCTGCACGCCGGGGGACCGGCCGAGCTGTGGATCAGCTGCGACAACAAGGTGCTGCGGATCGAGGTGGCCGACCGGGGGACCGGGAACCCGGCCCCCCGTACACCGCACCGGGCGGGGCGGCCCGGGGGACACGGGATGTTCATCGTGCAGCGGCTGTGCCTGGACTGGGGTGTCGTGCGTACCCCGGGAGCCTCCGGCAAGACCGTGTGGGCGGAACTGGGCGCCCCGGCCTGAGCGCGGCAGGAGTCTCGTAGAACCTCGCGGGCCCGTTTGCGTCGACACACATCCGACACTTGCGTGTGTCTTCCCTCCTCAAGACCCCCGGCGTACCTTGAGCGGCCGATCTGATGTTCCGTCAGAATGTGGGGTGCCGAGGTGTCGTACCGGACGTACCAGAAACGAACCGCCGCGCTCACGTCCCTCGTGGCCCTGGCCGGCTCTGCGGTGCTGATGGCCGCTCCGGTGGCCCATGCCGAGGTCGTGGACGTCACGTACAACTGCAAGACGCCGATCGGGGACAAGTCCGCGGTCTCGCCCATCGACATCAAGGGCGTGAAGAGCGGCAGCGGCTACCGGATCACCATGTCGTGGCAGAAGGGCGTCTCGTCCAGCCCGGTGGAGCTGGGCAAGGGGGCGATGAGCCCGAGCGCCACGATCAGGCTGAGCGGGGCCGAGAGCGGGACGCTCACCGTGACGGGGCCGGCCAACCAGGAGGCCCTTCCGGCCAACACCCCCATCAAGATCAACGATCTGAGCGGGACGTACACCCCGAAGAAGACCGGCAAGGTCGACTTCACCGCCGGTGTGCTCACCATCAAGGCCCTCGGGACGGTCACCACCTGCACACCGGGCAACGACCCGGGGCCGTCGCTGACGCTGGACGTCACCGCGGCGGGCGGGGGCGGGTCGGGCGGCTCGGCCTCCGGCGGCACGAACGGCGCCGGCGGTTCGGGCGGTGAGCTGCCCCGGACCGGCCCCCTGGACTCGACGGTCGCCCTCGGCACGCTCGGCGGCACCGTGCTGCTCGCGGGCGCCGCGGGGGTGCTGTGGGTGACGCGCAGGAATCAGACCGTACGCCGCTGAGGGGAGCGGCGAGGTGAGGAATGGGCGGTTCCGCGTGCCGGCGGTCGTGCTCGCGCTGGCGTTCGCGCTCGGCGCGCCGCTCGGCGGTGGCGCCGGGCCGGCCGTGGCGGCGGACGGGCCGACCGTCACGCTGTCCAAGTCGCAGGCGGGAACCGGCGGTTCCCTCACCGTCACCGGCAGCGGATGGCGGTCGAAGGCGCTGCTGATGATCCTGATCTGCGGGCAGTCCGCACCCTCGCGGGGTGTGCCGGGCGGTACCGACTCCTGCGCCAACGCCGACGGCCGGGCCGTGACCGCCGACGGCAAGGGCGACTTCAGCCGGAAGGTGCCGGTCGCGGAGCCACCGGTGCCCTGCCCGTGCGTCGTACGCGTCGCCACCATCACGGGGGAGAAGGCGGAGGCCTTCGCGGCGTTCCAGGTCGCCGGGCACTCGGTCGAGCCGCTGCCCCCGGAGGCCACCGGCGGGCGGCTGTCCGTGCTGACCGACACGGAGTTGAGAGGGACGAGCGGGCTGCTGACCTGGTTCGGGGCACCGGCCACCCGCGAACTCGCCTTCACCGTCGGCAATGTGGGCGGTTCCCCGGTCAAGGACCCCGTCTTCAAGGTCGGCACGTCGCACGGGGTGTACGCGCCGCAGTGGGAGGACCACCAGTGGCGCGGCACGATCGAGCCGGGGAGGAAGGCGCGTATCTCCCTGCCCGTGGAACTCGCCGCCGGGGCCCATGGTGACTACACCGTCTCCCTCACCTACGGGGGCAAGGTTCTCGCCGAACACCCCTGGGGTGTGGGACGCCCCTGGGGCGTCACCCTCTTCTGGCTGCTGCTCTGCCTCGTCGTCCCGGCCGCGCTGTTCCGCGTCGGACTGGCGGTGGTGGACCGGACCCGGCCGCGCGGCAGGGTGTCCGGCCGACCGGCTCTGCTCCCCGGACTCACCCGCCGGCTCCCCTGGCGGGGCGCGTCGACGGGCGCGCACGCCGGACCCCGCCCGTCGTCGTCCGGGGCCCGCACGACTTCTCGTACGACCCCGGTCCTGCCGTGGTTCACACCGGACACCGATCCGGGGACTACGGCGACCGGGGCGCTCTCCGCACCGAGGGAAGACAGCCCCACATCTCCGACCAGAGAGGGAAGCGCGTGAGAGCGCAGCGAAGAGCGAGTGCACTCGGGGTCGCCCTGATGCTCGGCGGGGCCGGTGCCCTGCTGGGGGCGGCGGCCGTGCCGGCGTACGCGGGCGAGGTGGCGTACGCGACGAAGTGCGTGCCGCCGCCGGTCTCCGGGCTGCCGCCCGTCGAGGGCACGACCAAGGTGGAGATCACCGCCCCGCGGACGGCGAAGGTCGGGGACGAGGTCGAGGTGGTGTGGAAGTTCGTCCAGGCCGCCTCCAAGAACCCCGACCTCATCGACCTGCCCGCCAACACCGTCCAGCCGAGCGGCATCCTCAAGGCCGCCGGGGCGCAGACCACCGACGTCGTCATGAAGGGACCGCGCGAGAACCCCGCCATCCCCAAGGGCGGCGCCATGGTCCTCTCCACCATGAAGGGCACCCTGAAACTGACGGCACCCGGCGCGGTGACCCTCACCCCCGACGCGTACGCCATCGACGTCTTCTCGACCCAGACCAGGTGCGCGCCGACCGCACCGGTGACGGCCGGGGCGACCATCGACGTCACCGGTGGCGGCGGAACCTCGGGCGGCACCGGTACGAGCGGCACCACCGGGAGCGCGTCGTCGGGCGGCAACACCGCCGGCGGGACGGCCGGCGGTACGACGACCTCGGGCACCACCTCGGGTGGTACGACCACCTCGGGCACGACCTCCGGCGGCACGACCAACGGCGGCACGACCAACGGAGGTACGACCAGCGGCGGTTCGGACGGCGGCGGCTCCGCCACGGGCGGCGGCGGTGGCGGGCAGACCGACTTCCCCGGCAAGGAGGTCCGGGTTCCCTACGACTGCAGGACGCCCATCGGCGACCGGAGCGTGGTCTCGCCGGTGCAGATCGACGCCACGAAGGACGGTGGGAGCTTCGACCTCACCGTGCGGTTCAAGAAGTCCGTGATGGACAGCCCCGCCGACATCCCCGCGGACTCGGTGAAACCGGCCATGGAGATCGTCCTCGGCGGGGCCGACAAGGGCTCCGTCCACGTCGAGGGACCGACGAACTCTGAGCCGATCAAGGCGGGCGACCCCATGGAGATCCCCGACCTCACCGGCACCTACAAGCCGGGCGCGAGCGGTGAGTCCACGCTGGCCCCGGGCGTGCTGACGATCAAGGCGCTCGGTACGACCACGACGTGCACCCCGGCCGAGTCGCTGGTCTCGCTCACCCTCGACACGGAGGAACAGCCCGGCGGCGCGGCCGGCGGCTCCTCGTCGTCCGGTTCCGCGGGCGGCTCCGCGTCCGGCTCGGGCACGGCCTCCGGCGGAGCCCCGGGCGGCGGTCTCGCCGACACGGGCGCGGACGGCGGTCACGGCACGCTCAAGGCGCTGGCCCTCGTCGCCGGCACGACGGCCCTGCTCGGCGGCGCGGTCTTCACGTTCATGCCGCGCCGGTATCTGCGCTGAGCCCCGCGCCCGGCAGACAAGTCCGGAGAAGCCGGTGGGGCCGCCGCACCCGGAGATGCGGCGGCCCCACGCGGAGCCGGGCCGGTCCTGGGCTCAGTGCACGTCGCCCATGAGCCGCTTGACCTTGTTGCGGTACATGTACAGC
Organism: Streptomyces sp. NPDC030814; assembly: GCF_055572155.1. NCBI lineage: Bacteria > Bacillati > Actinomycetota > Actinomycetes > Kitasatosporales > Streptomycetaceae > Streptomyces > Streptomyces sp. NPDC030814. Next base: position 51,201 of record NZ_JBVIDX010000015.1, on the reverse strand, counting down.
GCTACACCGGCGAGGGCGGCCAGCGTGGCCTCGACGGCGACGAAGCCCGCCCGGTCGAGGTTGACGCCGCCGACGGCCTCGTTGGACAGCAGGGCGGTGACGGAGTCGCCCGCGCTGACCGCGAGGAACCAGACGCCCATCATCTGGGAGGCGTACTTCACGGGCGCCATCTTCGTCGTGACGGACAGACCCACCGGGGAGAGCGTCAGCTCGCCGAGGGTCTGCACGAAGTAGATCCCGGCGATCCACAGCGCGGCGGCCTTCTCGCCGTCCCCGGCGATCGCCAGCGGGGCGAGGAAGAGGAAGAAGGACGCGCCGATCAGCAGTAGGGCGGCCGAGAACTTGACGATGGTGCTCGGCTCCTTGCCCCGCCGGTTCAGCCACACCCACAGCCAGGCGAAGACGGGCGCCGCCGCCATGATCATCAGCGGGTTGAGGGACTGGTACCAGGAGACCGGGAACTCCCAGCCCAACACGCTGTTGTCGGCCGACTCGCTGGCGAAGACGGCCAGAGTCGAGGCGCCCTGGTCGTAGATCATCCAGAAGATCGCCGCGGCGACGAAGAACCAGACGAACGCCGACATCTTCGACTGCTCGGCGGCGTCCAGGTCACGGTCCCGCTTGATCCGGGCGATCACCCAGATCGGGACGATCAGACCGATGAGAGTGACCGGGATCACCGCCCAATTGACGGTGTAGTGACCGGACAGACCGAGGACGCCGTAGAAGACGACGGGGACGGCCAGCCACAGCAGGGCCTTGCGCAGGACGGCCGACCGCTGTGCGGCGGGCATCGGCGTCGGGACGATGTCGCTGCGCTCGCTCAGGTGACGGCTGCCCAGCAGGAACTGCACGAGGCCCAGCGCCATGCCGAGCGCGGCCATCCCGAAGCCGAGGTGCCAGTTCACCTTCTCGCCGACCGTGCCGATGGCCAGCGGCGCGGCGAAGGCGCCCGCGTTGATGCCGATGTAGAAGACGGTGAAGCCACCGTCGCGGCGCGGGTCGTTCGGGCCGTCGTAGAGGTGGCCGACCATGGTCGAGATGTTGGCCTTCAGCAGGCCCGAGCCGATGGCGACGAGGGCGAGGCCCAGGTAGAAGACACCGGCCGACGGCAGGGCCAGGGTCAGATGGCCGAGCATGATGACGACGCCCGCGACGGCGACCGTTCTGCGCGGGCCGAGGAAGCGGTCCGCGATCCACCCGCCGGGGAGGGTGAGCAGGTACACCATCGACCCGTACACCGCGGTGATGGTGATCGTCGCCGCCGCACCGAGGTCCAGGCCGTTCGGCGCGACCAGGTAGAGCGGCAGAAGGGCCTTCATGCCGTAGTAGGAGAACCTCTCCCACATCTCGGTCATGAAGAGAGTGGCCAGTCCTCGGGGGTGGCCGAAGAAGGTGCGCTCGCCGCCGGGGGTCCCCCGGTCGGCCGAGTCCTTCGTCAGGCTGGACGCCATGGTCGTTCCTTGCGCTTCGGGACGCCGCACGCAAGTGGTGCCGCGCCCGGTCGGAGGGGCGGCCGGCACCACCGGGGATCCACGTCCTCTACGCGCGTCGACGACAGGGGGTTTCCGTCGGCGCGGGGCCGGCCACAGGTCATTCCCGCGGAGCCGGAGAACCCGGCTCCGGGCACAAAAGAGACCTTCAGCGCAGATATGCCGCCAAAGGTCCCCATGTGCCGCTACAGGCGTTCCATCACCATACGCCACAATAGACAAGGGAATGGAAGCGATTGAGAGGCGGATCACAGGTAAGAATGCGATATCGGTTGCGCATTCGAAGGTGTGTCCGGGAAATGCATCCCTGGGCGCAGGGTGCGGCATCCGAGGCGCGTCAGCGCGCGGGCCATCTCCACGGACCGCCCCTGATCTCCACAGCTCTTCGACGGGCCACACCTGGATCTTCACCGGAATCCGGCGGCGGGCCCGTCGCCCTCGATCATGGCTGGTGGGGGTAAGAATTCCGGTGGACAACGGTGTGAATCAGGCTTGCCGATCACCCTCCACCTGCGGTTCTCGGCGGACTACCATCAGCCCATGACCCGTGTACTGCTCGCCGAGGACGACGCGTCCATCTCGGAGCCGCTGGCCCGCGCACTGCGCCGGGAGGGGTACGAGGTGGAGGTGCGCGAGGACGGACCCACCGCGTTGGACGCCGGCATGCAGGGCGGCGTCGACCTGGTCGTCCTCGACCTGGGGCTGCCCGGCATGGACGGTCTCGAGGTGGCCCGCCGGCTGCGTGCCGAGGGCCACACCGTGCCGATCCTGATCCTGACCGCGCGGGCCGACGAGGTGGACACCGTCGTAGGCCTCGACGCGGGCGCCGACGACTACGTCACCAAGCCGTTCCGGCTCGCCGAGCTGCTCGCCCGGGTGCGGGCGCTGCTCCGGCGCGGGGCGGCCGAGCCGCAGCAGCCGCCCGCCACGCACGGCGTCCGGATCGACGTCGAGTCCCACCGGGCGTGGATGGGCGAGGAGGAACTCCAGCTGACGGCGAAGGAGTTCGACCTGCTGCGGGTGCTGGTGCGGGACGCGGGTCGGGTCGTCACGCGGGACCAGCTGATGCGCGAGGTGTGGGACACCACCTGGTGGTCCTCCACCAAGACGCTCGACATGCACATCTCCTGGCTGCGCAAGAAGCTGGGCGACGACGCGGCGAACCCCCGGTACATCGCGACGGTGCGAGGCGTCGGGTTCCGGTTCGAGAAGAACTGAGGGGCCGGGCGAGCCGGGCGCCCACGGGCTCAGAGGTCGGGTGGCCGGGCGGACGCGGGCCGTAGCGGGCTGGTCGCGCGGTTCCCCGTGCCTGCCCCGCCCGGCGCTCGCGGGACGGCACGGGCCGGCGCCCCGGCGGCCTGCGGCCCGGGTGAGCGTTTCCAGCCCCCGCTCCGCCCCCGGCGCCGGGTGCCGCACAATCGAAGGTCCCAGAACACCCGCCCCGCCCGGAGGGCAGCCGTGCGTCGCCGTCTCATCCAGTCCACCCTCGCCGTGGTCCTCGTGGTCATCGCGGTCTTCGGCGTCTCCCTCGTCATCGTCGAGACCCGGACGATCAGCAACAGCGCCCAGGAACGCGTGGAGTCCGAGGCGGTCCAGCTGACGAGCATCGTGGACAGCCGCATCATCGGCGACGAGCGGATCACCGCCGAGGTCCTGGAGGACCAGGTCGGCGACGACCGCTACGCCCGGATCCAGATCCCCGGCCAGCGCACGATCGAGATCGGCGTGAAGCCCGTCGGCGACGTCATCCGCCACGAGGCCAGGGGCGAGAAGGACGAGGTCGTCACCGTCGAGGAGTCGCGCTCGGCGGTCAGCCGCGAGGTCGGCCGTACGCTGCTGATCATCGCGGCGGTCGCCCTGCTCGCCGTCATCGCCGCGGTCCTCCTCGCGGTCCGGCAGGCCAACCGCCTCGCCTCCCCGCTCACCGATCTCGCCGAGACCGCGGAACGGCTCGGCTCCGGCGACCCCCGCCCCCGGCACAAGCGGTACGGCGTCCCGGAGCTGGACCGGGTAGCGGATGTGCTGGACGCCTCCGCCGAGCGCATCGGCCGCATGCTGACCGCCGAGCGGCGCCTCGCCGCGGACGCGTCCCACCAGCTGCGTACGCCGTTGACCGCGCTGTCGATGCGGCTGGAGGAGATCACGCTCACGGACGACCCGGCGACCGTGAAGGAGGAGGCGCACATCGCGCTCGCCCAGGTCGAACGGCTGACGGACGTCGTGGAGCGGCTCCTGACGAACTCCCGCGACCCCCGCAACGGCTCCGCCGTCGCGTTCGAGCTGGACGAGGTCATCAAGCAGCAGCTGGAGGAGTGGCGCCCCGCCTACCGCAGCGCCGGCCGCGCCATCGTCAGCTCCGGCAAACGGCATCTGCAGGCCGTGGGCACGCCGGGGGCGGTCGCGCAGGTGCTGGCCGCGCTGATCGAGAACTCGCTGATGCACGGCGGCGGAACGGTGGCACTGCGGACGCGCGTGACCGGCAACCAGGCGGTCATCGAGGTCACCGACGAGGGGCCCGGCGTCCCCGCCGACCTCGGGGCGCGGATCTTCGAGCGGGCGATCAGCGGGCGGAACTCCACGGGGATCGGGCTGGCCGTCGCGCGGGACCTCGCGGAGGCGGACGGCGGGCGCCTGGAGATGCTCCAGGCGCAGCCGCCGGTGTTCGGGCTGTTCCTGTCGCGGACGCCGGTGCGGACGCCGACCGGTGACGACCGGCCCGTGCGGTAGGGGAGCCGGTTCGCGAGGGCGCCGCAGGTTCTAACGCCGGCCGTTCGGTCGCTTGGCCGGGCCGCCGGTCAGCGCGGGCGGATGGGCGGCACCCGCCTCCAGGAACGATTCCGCGCTCGCCACCGCCTCCCGGGCGGGCAGTGCGCGGAACACCCAGGTGCGGTACGACCAGAAGCGGAAGAGGGTCGCGACGCCGATGCCGAGGAACTTGAAGATGTTGCTCTGCAGGGGGCTGTCCCAGCCGAAACCGTAGGTCGCGGTGTACAGGACGCCGTTCTCGACGACCAGGCCGACCACGCTGAACAGCAGGAAGAGGCTCAGCTCCTTCGTCCGGCCGCTCTTGTCCCGGTCCCGGTAGGTGAAGTAGCGGAACCCCACGTAGTTGAAGGCGATGGCGACGACCGTGGCGATCACACTGGCCCGGACGACCTGGAGCTCGGTGGTGTTCCGCACGAGGTTGAACACGGCGAGGTTCACCAGCAGTCCAGCACCGCCCACCGCACCGAACTTGGCGACCTCGCGGACGAGGAGGTCGATCCGTCGGCGCAGGGCGCCGCGGGGCTTCGGGCGAGGCCCCGAGGTGGTACTTCCCATCGTCTGCCGGCCCCCGTCGCTCGGTGGTCTGTTCGTACCTCGGTCGATACCAGGTCGGTGCTGTCGGTCCCAAAACAGTTGATCTTCGATCGAAACCAACTGGTTCCGCCATGCTAACCAGCGCCCCCGGGCATCGCCTGTGCAGCACCTCTCCGGCGCGGCCAGGGCGGGCGAAGGACACAGAAACCGGACACGGGAAGAAGTGGCCGATTCCGTGGCCGATACTCTGGGGGGGTGACGTTCCCGGTAGTCGGCATGGTCGGCGGGGGTCAGCTCGCTCGTATGACACACGAGGCGGGCATCCCTCTCGGCATCAGGTTCAAGCTCCTCAGTGACACCCCTCAGGACTCCGCGGCCCAGGTCGTCGGTGATGTCGTCGTAGGCGACTACCGCGATCTGGAGACGCTGCGCGCGTTCGCGCAGGGCTGCGACGTGATCACCTTCGATCACGAACACGTACCCACCGAGCACCTACGGGCGCTGGAGGCGGACGGCATCCCCGTGCGCCCGGGCCCGGACGCCCTCGTGCACGCCCAGGACAAGGGTGTGATGCGGGCGAAGCTCGACGCGATCGGCGTGCCCTGCCCGAGACACCGCATCGTCGCCGACCCGGCGGACGTGGCGGCGTTCGCGGCCGAGGGCGACGGTTTTCCGGTCATCCTCAAGACCGTCCGCGGCGGCTACGACGGCAAGGGCGTGTGGGTCGTCCGCTCCGTCGAGGACGCCGCCGAGCCGTTCCGCGCCGGAGTCCCGGTCCTCGCCGAGGAGAAGGTCGACTTCGTACGGGAGCTCGCCGCCAACGTCGTACGGTCGCCGCACGGCCAGGCCGTCGCGTACCCGGTCGTGGAGTCGCAGCAGGTCGACGGGGTCTGCGACACCGTGATCGCCCCGGCGCCCGGCCTCGCCCCGGCCCTCGCCCTCCAGGCGGAGGAGATGGCCCTGCGCATCGCCAAGGAACTGGACGTCGTCGGCCACCTCGCCGTCGAGCTGTTCCAGACCCGCGACGGCCGCATCCTGGTGAACGAGCTGGCCATGCGCCCCCACAACTCCGGCCACTGGAGCCAGGACGGCGCCGTGACCTCGCAGTTCGCCAACCACGTACGGGCCGTCCTCGACCTCCCGCTCGGCGACCCGCGCCCCCGCGCGAAGTGGACCGTCATGGTCAACGTCCTCGGCGGCGACTACCCCGACATGTACTCCGCGTATCTGCACTGCATGGCCCGCGACCCCCAGCTCAAGATCCACATGTACGGCAAGGACGTGAAGCCCGGCCGCAAGGTCGGTCACGTGAACACCTACGGCGACGACCTCGACGACGTGCTGGAGCGCGCCCGTCACGCCGCCGGATACCTGAGAGGCACGATCACCGAATGAGCCCGGTCGTAGGCATTGTCATGGGGTCGGACTCCGACTGGCCCGTCATGGAGGCCGCCGCGCAGGCCCTCGACGAGTTCGAGATCGACTACGAGGTCGACGTGGTCTCCGCGCACCGCATGCCGCGCGAGATGGTCGCCTACGGCGAGGAGGCCGCGGACCGGGGCCTCAAGGTGATCATCGCCGGCGCGGGCGGCGCCGCCCATCTGCCCGGCATGCTCGCGTCGGTGACCCCGCTGCCCGTCATCGGCGTGCCCGTACCGCTGAAGTACCTCGACGGCATGGACTCGCTGCTGTCGATCGTGCAGATGCCGGCCGGTGTGCCCGTCGCGACCGTGTCCGTGGCCGGCGCGCGCAACGCCGGACTGCTCGCCGCCCGCATCCTCGCCACCCAGGACGAGGAACTCCTGGTCCGTATGCGGGAGTTCCAGCAGGAGCTGAACGACCAGGCCACCGAGAAGGGCAAGCGCCTGCGCACCAAGGTCGAGGGAGCGGGCAACGGCTTCGGCTTCGGCAAGTGACGCACGACTGACCGCGAGAGCCGCGACGACCCGGGCGACCGGGAGGACGGGGGAGCACGGCAAGTGACGGGGACGACGGGGGAAGAGGAAGTGACCGGGATGACGGGGACGACTTCGCTGGAGGAGGCCCGGGAACTACTGCGCGAGTTCCCGGTCGCCGACGGCCACAACGACCTGCCGTGGGCGCTGCGCGAACAGGTCCGCTACGACCTGGACGCCCGGGACATCGCCACCGACCAGAGCGCCTACCTGCACACCGACCTGGCCCGGCTGCGCGCCGGCGGCGTCGGGGCCCAGTTCTGGTCGGTGTACGTGCCCTCGGACCCCGCGTCCCTCCCGGGCGCCGTCCCCGCAACCCTCGAACAGATCGACTGCGTACGGCAGCTGATCGACCGTTACCCGGCACACCTGCGGTCCGCGCTGACCGCCGCCGACATGGAGGCGGCCCGCACCGAGGGCCGCGTCGCCTCCCTGATGGGTGCCGAGGGCGGCCATTCCATCGACAACTCCCTCGCGACGCTACGCGCGTTGTACGCGCTCGGCGTCCGCTACATGACGCTCACCCACAACGACAACATCGCCTGGGCCGACTCCGCCACCGACGAACCGGCGGTCGGCGGACTGTCCGCGTTCGGCCGCGCCGTCGTCCGGGAGATGAACCGCGAGGGCATGCTCGTCGACCTCTCCCATGTGGCCGCGACCACGATGCGCGACGCGCTCGACACCTCGGCCGCACCGGTGATCTTCTCCCACTCCTCGTCCCGGGCCGTCTGCGACCACCCCCGCAACATCCCGGACGACGTCCTCCAACGCCTCCCCGCCAACGGGGGAGTGGCGATGGTGACCTTCGTGCCGAAGTTCGTGCTCCAGGCCGCCGTCGACTGGACCGCCGCCGCCGACGAGAACATGCGCGCCCACGGCCTCCACCACCTCGACACCACTCCCGAGGCCATGCGGGTCCACCGCGCGTTCGAGGAGCGCAACCCGCGCCCCGTCGCCACGGTCGCCACGGTCGCGGACCACCTCGACCACATGCGCGAGGTCGCCGGCATCGACCACCTCGGCATCGGCGGCGACTACGACGGCACCGCCTTCACCCCGGACGGCCTGAACGACGTCTCCGGCTACCCGAACCTGATCGCCGAACTCCTCGACCGCGGCTGGTCCCGGACCGACCTCGCCAAGCTCACCTGGCAGAACGTGGTACGCGTCCTGGGCGCCGCGGAGGACGTCGCCCGCGACCTGAAGGCCCGTACGGGCCCGTCGAACGCGACCCTGGAGCAGCTGGACGGGTGACACCCGGCCGGCGGTACGGCGCCCGCCCGGCGCGGGCGGGGCGGCCCGTACCCCCGAACGCCCCACCCACCAGGAATCCGATCGGCCCCCGTGGCACGGTGACGGTACTGCCTTCACCGACCGGCTACGGAGGTCCGCCATGGCAGACCTGCAGGACGAACTGCAAGCGACAGCTGAGGTGGGGCGGCTCGACGGGCGGCCCGCCGCTCCCACGAAGCGGAGGCCGAAGCCGAGTCGCCGGCTCCGGGTGGCGGAACCCATAACCCCGCCGGACGGCACGACCGAGTACGACACGGCCGGCCTCGCGGAGGTTTCTGAGGCCCCCGTGCGGCTCACGGACCCCGCGGGACCCGAGGAACCGGACGAACTCGCGCAGGCGCACGCCCTCCTCGCCCGGCACCCCGTGGCGGACGGCTACAGCGGGCTGCCGTCGGTGTTGCGCCACCTCTCCTGGTACGACCTGGAACTCGGCGAGGGCGGCGTCGACACCGACGTGCCACGCATGCGCAGGGGACACATCGGCGCCCTGTTCTGGTCGCTGCACCTGCCCGAGCCGCTGACCGGCGACCGGGCCGTCGGCGCCACCCTGGAACAGCTGGACCTGGCCCAGGAGGCCGTCCACGCACACCCCGAGGGCCTGCGGCTGGTCCGCACGGCGGGCGAGGTCACCGACGCCCGCCTCTGCGGCCGCGTCGCCATCCTCCTCGGCCCCGCCGGCGCCCCCGCCCTCGGCGACTCCCTCGGCATCCTGCGCGCCCTGCACGCGCTCGGCCTGACCACCCTCACCCTCGCCGGCACCTCCTGGGCGAGCGAGGCCGGGCTCAGCAGGTTCGGCGAGGAGGTGGTCCGCGAGATGAACCGCGTGGGCGTCCTCGCCGACCTCTCCGGCGCCTCCGAGCAGACGATCCGCCGGACCCTCGCGGTCTCCCGCGCCCCGGTCCTGTGCACCCGCTCGGCGGCCCACGCCCTGCGTCCCCACCCCGCGAACCTCCCCGACGACCTGCTGGCCGCGCTGGGCGACGCCCACGGCCTGTGCATGGTGCCGCTCGCCGCCGAGCAGACCGGCCCGTCCGTCCGAGACGTCGCCGACCACCTCGACCACGTGCGCGCGATCGCCGGCCCCGAGTGCGTCGGCCTCTCCGGCACCTACGACTGCGGCGCCGCCCACCCCGAGGACCTCACCGACGCCTCCGGCTACCCCCACCTCGTCGCCGAACTCCTCCGCCGCGGCTGGTCCGCCGACGACCTCGCCCTGCTCACCTGGGGCAACGTCCAACGCGTCCTCCGCAGCGCCGACTTCACGGCGAGGGCGGCCCGGCACCGCCGCGGGGCCTCCGCGGCGAGGATCACCGACCTGGACGGCTGACCCGGGGCCCCCGGCCGACCGCCGGGCTCAGGCCCGGCACAGACAGAACGGATGCCCCGCCGGATCGGCATACACCCGGAACCCCCGCTCCCGGTCCGCCACGTCCAGCGGCTTCGCCCCGAGTGCCAGCACCTCCTTCTCCGCCGCGTCCATGTCCTCCACGTTCACGTCGAGATGGAACTGCTGCGAACGCGAGGGCGACGGCCACTGCGGCGGCACGAAGCCCGGCGCCTTCTGGAACGCCAGCCGGACACCCCCGTCCGGCACCGTCAGATCCACCCAGTCGCCCGCACCGGAGACCTCCCCTCCGACCAGCTCGGCGTAGAACCCGGCGAGCGCCTCCGGGTCCGGACAGTCCACGACGACGACATCCAGCTTGGCGATGGCCATGACCGCTCTCCTTCGCTTGTGATCCGGTTACCTGTAGAGGCGGGTAACCAGTAACGGTTACTGCATGCTTCCCCATTGGAGGTAACGTCGCAAGCATGAATGAGAGAGCGCCCGCCCCCGGCGGCCTGGCCCTCATCGAGAGCCTGGTGAACACGCTGGACCTGGAGTCGGGCGCCGACGCCCTCGACACCCCGGAGGGCAGGGCACGCCTCGCCCTGACGGCGGCCGAGGACCTGGCGGACGTCCGGGAGCTGCGCGAGTCCCTCCGGGCCGTATGCCTCGCACACGCGGGACACCCGCCGCACCGCGCCGTGACCCCGCTCGGCGACCTGCTGGCCGCGGCTCCGCTCCTCGTCGACGTCCGCGCCACCGACGGCTCGGCGACCCTGCGCCCCGCCGCCGACCCCGCGCCCCTGACCGCCCGCGTGGCCGCGGCCGTCGCCGAGGCCCTCACGGCGGGCACCTGGCAGCGCCTCAAGGCCTGCGAGGCCGCCGACTGCCACTGGGCGTACTACGACCGCAGCCCCGCCGGACGCGGCCGCTGGTGCTCCATGCAACTGTGCGGAGCCCGCGCGAAGATGCGCCGCTACCGTGCCAAGTGAGGCCGATGAGCCGGACATCACCTCACGAGTCACCGGCGAAGTAAGCGCTTCGCACCCATGGGCGGCCCGGACGGTGGAGAATGAGAACAGACGCCGTTCCGGCCGACTGAGCCTCGGCCGGAACGGCGTCGCCCGTTCACGACCCGGCCCCCGGTCGGGCTCGTTCTCGGCCCGGCCCCATCCGGGCCCGGCCCGGCCCGTCCCGGTCGGCCTACCCCGTCCCGTCCCGGCCCGTCCCGGCCCGGCCCGGCCTACCCCGGCCCGTCCCGGCCCGTCCCGGCCTACCCCGGCCCGTCCCGGCCTACCCCGGCCCGTCCCGGCCCGGCCCGCCCCGGCCCGGTCCGACCCACCTCGGTTGGACCCGCTCACGGTCCGGCGCATTCACCGCACGGAATTCACCGCACGGAACGACCCGGCCCGGAGAGGCCGACCGCTCGGCCGATGCCGACCCGCCGACGCGACCCGCCTGCACCGGGACGACGGCGGGGCGACGGCGGCGGTGACGGCGGGGCGACGGCGGCGGTGACGGCGGGGCGACGGCGGCGGTGACGCCGTCAAGGGGCCACCGGTGGGTCCCTGGGTCAGGCCGTCGGCCGCCCCATCGCCCGGTAGGTCCAGCCGGCCCGCCGCCACAGCTCCGGGTCCAGCGCGTTGCGCCCGTCCAGCACCAGCCGACGGGACGCCACCTCACCCAGCGCCTGCGGGTCCAGCTCCCGGAACTCACGCCACTCCGTCAGGTGCAGCACGATGTCGGCGCCCCGCACGGCCTCCAGCGCGCAGTCGGCGTACCCGAGCGTCGGGAACAGCCTGCGCGCGTTGTCCATGCCCTTCGGGTCGTACACCGTGACCTGTCCGCCCTGGAGGTGGATCTGTCCGGCCACATTGAGCGCGGGGGAGTCCCGTACGTCGTCGGAGTCCGGCTTGAAGGTCGCGCCCAGCACGGCGACCCGCCTGCCCAGGAACGGGCCCCCGCCCAGCGCCTGCCGGGCCAGCTCGACCATCTGGCCGCGCTGCCGCATGTTGATCGAGTCGATCTCCCGCAGGAACGTCAGCGCCTGGTCCGCGCCCAGCTCGCCCGCCCGTGCCATGAACGCCCGGATGTCCTTCGGCAGGCACCCGCCGCCGAAGCCGATACCCGCCCGCAGGAACTTCCGCCCGATCCGGTCGTCGTACCCGATGGCCTCCGCCAGCTTGGCGACATCGCCCCCGGCGGCCTCGCACACCTCGGCCATGGCGTTGATGAAGGAGATCTTGGTGGCGAGGAAGGAGTTCGCTGAGGTCTTCACCAGCTCGGCGGTCGGGAAGTCGGTGACGACGAACGGGGTGCCTTCCTCGACCGGCGTCGCGTACACCTCGCGCAGCAGCTTCTCGGCCTTCTCGCCGCGGACGCCCACCACGATCCGGTCCGGGTGCAGCGTGTCGTTCACGGCGAAGCCCTCGCGCAGGAACTCCGGGTTCCAGGCCAGCTCGGCGTCCGCCCCGGCGGGGGCGTGCTCGGCGAGATACGCGGCCAGCCGGTCGGCGGAGCCCACGGGCACGGTCGACTTGCCCACGACCAGGGCCGGGCCCGTCAGATGCGGGGCGAGCGAGGCGAAGGCCGCGTCGACGTACGACATGTCACAGGCGTACTCGCCGTGCCGCTGCGGGGTGTTCACGCACACGAAGTGGACGTCGCCGAAGGCCGCGACCTCGGCGTAGTCGGTGGTGAAGCGCAGCCGCCCGGTGGAGCCCTCGATCCCGGCGACGTGCTTGCGCAGCAGTTCCTCCAGGCCCGGCTCGTACATCGGGACCTCGCCCCGGCGCAGCATGTCGATCTTCTCTTCGACGACATCGAGCCCGAGCACCTCGAAACCCAGCTCGGCCATGGCCGCGGCGTGGGTGGCGCCGAGATAGCCGGTGCCGATCACGGTGATCTTGAGGGCCATGGATGCTCCTGGGATGTACGGCCGTAGGTGCGCTGCAAAGTGCACGGCAAGTGCGCTGCCTGAGCATAGTCGGGGCGTGTGCGGGCCCCTCACCGGGCAGATTCCCCCCGGCGTCGCGCCCGTCCCTCGGACCTGTCGCCAAGCTCACGTATCTCTGGCGTGGGCAAGCCCTTTAAAATTGAGTTACTTAACGGTAGTTAGCATCGGGAGCGTGAGAGACCTTGGCCGGATCGGCTGATTTCGACCTGTACCGCCCGTCCGAGGAGCACGACATGCTCCGCGACGCGATCCGTTCCCTCGCCGAGGCGAAGATCGCGCCCTACGCTGCCGCGGTCGACGAGGAGGCCCGCTTCCCCCGCGAGGCGCTCGAAGCGCTCGTCGCCAACGACCTGCACGCCGTGCACGTGCCCGAGGAGTACGGCGGCGCCGGCGCCGACGCGCTCGCCACGGTCATCGTGATCGAGGAGGTCGCCCGTGTCTGCGTCTCCTCCTCCCTCATCCCGGCCGTCAACAAGCTCGGCTCGCTCCCGGTGATCCTCTCCGGCTCGGAGGAGCTGAAGAAGAAGTACCTGGGCCCGCTCGCCAAGGGCGACGCGATGTTCTCGTACTGCCTCTCCGAGCCGGACGCCGGCTCCGACGCCGCCGGCATGAAGACCAAGGCGGTCCGCGACGGCGACCACTGGATCCTCAACGGCGTGAAGCGCTGGATCACCAACGCCGGCGAGTCCGAGTACTACACGGTCATGGCCGTCACGGACCCCGACAAGCGCTCCAAGGGCATCTCCGCGTTCGTCGTCGAGAAGTCCGACGAGGGCGTCTCCTTCGGGGCCCCCGAGAAGAAGCTCGGCATCAAGGGCTCCCCGACCCGCGAGGTCTACCTCGACAACGTCCGCATCCCCGCCGACCGCATGATCGGCGAGGAGGGCACCGGCTTCGCCACGGCGATGAAGACCCTGGACCACACCCGCATCACCATCGCCGCCCAGGCCCTCGGCGTCGCCCAGGGCGCCCTCGACTACGCCAAGGGCTACGTCCAGGAGCGCAAGCAGTTCGGCAAGCCCATCGCCGACTTCCAGGGCATCCAGTTCATGCTCGCCGACATGGCCATGAAGATCGCCGCCGCCCGCGCCCTGACCTACCAGGCCGCCGCCGCCTCCGAGCGCGGCGACAGCGACCTCACCTTCCAGGGCGCCGCCGCCAAGTGCTTCGCCTCCGACGTCGCCATGGAGGTCACCACCGACGCCGTCCAGCTCCTCGGCGGCTACGGCTACACCCGTGACTACCCGGTGGAGCGCATGATGCGCGACGCCAAGATCACGCAGATCTACGAAGGCACGAACCAAGTTCAGCGGATCGTGATGGCCCGCAACCTGCCGTAACCTCTTCGGCGCAACTCTCGACGGCCCCCGGCAGCCCTGCCGGGGGCCGTTGACATGTGGGGTCAATGGTGCGGATTGTTTGCTCCCGCCCGATGGCGGGTGGGGGCCGGGAGGCGTAGGACGGAAGAGCACGGGGTCCGCCCCGGACCCCGCTCCCACCCCCTGGAGGAGCCATGCAGGAAACCGGAAGCATGACCGCGATGAGCAGGGAGATGCAGGACTGCGTCAACGCGTGCATGACGTGCCACACCGTGTGCGAGGAGACCATGAGCTCCTGCATGCAGGCCGGCGGTCAGGCCCAGATGCAGATCATGCGCGCGCTGATGGACTGCGCCGAGATGACGCGTATGTGCGCGGACATGATGATGCGCCGCTCCCCGATGAGCGCCGAGATGTGCGCGATGTGTGCCCGCGCCTGTGACATGTGCGCCGAGGCGTGTATGTCCATGCCGGACGATCCGCAGATGATGCGCTGCGCCGAGGCGTGTCGCCGCTGTTCCGAGATGTGCCGGGCGATGTCGGGCGCGACGGCCTGAGCCGCAGCGGTCCGCCGTACGACCGAGGGGCACCTCTTACGGGGTGCCCCTCGGCCAGGTCGCGTCGTACGACGGCGGGTCAGCCGTCCGACACGGTCACCGTCTCGTCGTTCTTCAGCTCCTCCACCAGCTTCTTCACCTTCGCGGTGTCCCACTGCAGGTTGCCGTTGCCGGCGTTGCCCGAGATCGGCATGTTCATGGACTTGCCGTCGCCGCCCGTGACGCCCTTCATCGCCCAGAACATGTCGGCCAGGTCGAACAGGCTCATGTCCTTGTCGACGATCAGCGTGTCGAGGCCGGCGCTCATCGTCGGATACAGCTTGAAGGGGTTCAGGACCGTGCTCGGCGTCGCCGTCTGGCTGGCGAGGGCCGCGAGGAACTTCTGCTGGTTCTTCGTGCGGTCGAGATCGCTGCGCGCGAGGGCGTAGCGGGTGCGGACGAAGGCGAGGGACTGCTCGCCGTTCAGGGTCTGCTTGCCCGCCTCGAAGTTCGCGCCGGACTTGGTGTCCTTCAGGCCGCCCTTCGGGATGTCGATCTCCACGCCGCCGACCGCGTCGACGATGTTCGCGAAGCCGGCGAAGCCGATCTCGACGTAGTGGTCGATGCGCAGTCCCGTGTTGGCCTCGACGGTCCTCACCAGCAGTTCCGGCCCGTCCTCGGCGTACGCGGCGTTCAGCTTCACCTGGCGGCCGGTGCCCTTGTACGTCTTGCCGGACTCGGAGCCGACGAAGCTCGGGATCTCCACGTTGGAGTCGCGGGGCAGCGAGATCAGCGTCGGGCCGTTGGAACCGGTGTGCAGGATCATCATCGAGTCGGTGCGCTTGCCGTCGGCGGACCCGGTGTGCAGTTCCTTCTTCTGCGCGTCGGACAGGCCCTCGCGGCTGTCGGAGCCGACGATCAGGTAGTTGGTGCCCTCGCCCTCCTCCGGCCGCTCGATGACCTTCGACAGGTCGACCTCGCGGTTCAGCTTGGAGTCGGCCCAGAAGTAGGTGCCGATCGTCGTGCCCAGCAGGACGACGGTGACGGTGATCGCCGTCCACTTGATCCGGCGCCGCCAGTTCGGCGCGGGACGCTCGCCCCGGTCGTCGTAGCCGCCGGGACCGCCCGGACCGCCGCCGCCGTACACCTGGCCGGTGTTGTAGCCGCTGTCGTACGCGTTGCCGTACTGGTCGGGGCCGCCGCCGTAGTTGTCGTACGCGTCGCCGTACGACGGCTGCTGTGGCACGCCGCCCTGAGGGGGTGCCGACGGGCCGCGACGGACCTGGCGCATCACGCGCGGCCCGTCAGGCTGTGCGCTGGCGCTTCCTTGTCCGTACCCGCCGCCGCGGTTGCTGTCGGACCATCCCTCGGGCCAATCGTTCATGGGCCCCAGTGTGCAGGGCCCCCCTGTGGGCCGTACAAGGGTCCTGGGAATTTCGCAGCGGGGCTGTTGCCAAGCTGATGCAAAGCGGACCTTACGAGGTCACGCATAAGGGGTCCTTTCACTATGAGCGCCCGATCAGGTCGTGTGGTCCGGTGCCGTGCATCGCAAGGCGCCGGAGCGCCCTCGTGGCGGAGCCACGTGGGCGTTTCGGCAACGCGGCGAGGTGCGGTGCCAGACCATGCGGCCCGGGCGGGCATAGTGAAAGGACCCCTAAGGTGGACGCCATGACAGAGCAGGCCCCCGCAGCGGAATCCGATATACCCGGCAAGCCGACCTCGGCGTCCCGGACCACCCTGAGCCACATCATGACCCACAACGACACCAACCTTCTGGGGACGGTGCACGGCGGCGTCATCATGAAGCTGGTCGACGACGCGGCGGGCGCGGTGGCAGGGCGTCATTCCGGTGGGCCCGCCGTCACCGCCTCCATGGACGAGATGGCTTTCCTGGAACCCGTCCGCGTGGGCGACCTGGTCCATGTGAAGGCCCAGGTGAACTGGACGGGGCGGACCTCGATGGAGATCGGTGTCCGGGTGCTCGCGGAGCGGTGGAACGAGTCGACGCCGCCGCAGCAGGTGGGGTCGGCGTATCTGGTGTTCGCGGCGGTCGACGCCGACGGCAAGCCGCGCCGGGTGCCGCCGGTGCTCCCGGAGACGGAGCGGGACCGGCGGCGCTACCAGGAGGCGCAGATCCGGCGGACGCACCGGCTGGCCCGGCGCAAGGCGATCCTGGAGCTGCGGGAGAAGCGGATCGCGGAGGGGCTGGGGGACTGAGGCGTCCCCGGCCGACGGTCCCGTGGGCCTTGGCCGGGACCCTTCAGGGGCAGGTCACCTCGTCGCCCCTCACCACTCCGGACTCCCCCTGGTCGGGGTTCTCGGCCCGTACCCGGCGGACCTTCTTGAAGTCCGCTCCGGCGATCACCTTCAGGACGGGTCCCTGGCCCGGGGCCTCCCGCAGCTCCGCGCCCGGCAGGGCGGTCGCCAGGGACCTGGCCGAGCGGTCCCAGCGCGGGTCGTGGAGGACGATCGTCCGGCGGACGTCGGTGCGCCGGGCGTTCAGGGGACTGCGGGTGGTGCGGAAGCCGGTGGCGGCCAGTTGGCGGTCGACCTCGCGGCCGAGGCCGGCGACGGCCGTGCCGTTCTCGACCTGGACGCGGATCTGCTGCGGGGCCACCTCGACCAGGACGCGCGTGCCCCGGGCCCGGTAGGGGGCGAGGGGGCGGTCGTCGCGGAGGGCCTTGAAGAGGCGGCGCGACTTGGCGGCGTCCCACAGGAGGGTCGAGCCGATGCCCTTGACGACGTGGCCCATGCGGCCGATGGGGACGGTGGTGAACTCGGCGGAGGCGGGGGTGAGGCCGCGCATGGCCCGGCCGAGGTCGATCAGCTCGCCGGTGCCGAACTCCTTGTCGGCGCGGACCGAGCCGAGGACGGCCCGGGTGATGTCGCGGAACTTCATCGGGTTGAGGAGCACCCCGGAGGACGTCGCCTGAGCCATGAGGGCGGCCATGAAGCGCTGCTGGCGCTTCATACGGCCCAGGTCTGAGGAGCCGTCGGCGTGGCGGGAGCGCACGTACTGCAGGGCCTGGCCGCCGTCGAGGTCGTGGGTGCCGGCGGGCAGGTCGAGGCCGGTGTAGGAGTCCTTCAGGGGGCGGGCGGTGCAGATCCGGACGCCGCCGAGGACGTCCACGGTCCGCATGAAGCTGGCGAAGTCGACCTCGACGTAGTGGTCGATCTTCACCCTGGTCATGCGCTCGACCGTGCGGACGGTGAGCTGGGGGCCGCCCTCCGCGTACGCGGCGTTCAGCTTGATCGGGTGGGTGGGCCGGCGCTTGCCGGTGGTGTGGTCGGTGTGCGCGGGCGCCTCGGCGTAGGAGTCACGCGGCAGGCTCACGACGCTGGCCCGCTCCCGGTCCTCCGAGATGTGGACGATCATCATGGTGTCCGTGCAGTGGCAGGGGGCGCCGCCGAGCCGGTAGGCGCGCCGCTCCTCCTCGGTGATGCGGTCGCGGCCGTCGGTGCCGACCAGCAGGACGTTCATGCCGTGGCCCGCCTCGGGGCGGTTCTTCATGTCCTTGAAGGGGTCGACGCGGGCGATCCTCTCGTCGAGGCTGGTGACCACCGCGTGCCCGATGCCCGCGGCGGCCAGCACCACCACCGACAGCGTGGTCACCGCCCGCATGGCCCAGCTCCGTTTCCTGGGGCGGACCGCGGGCCTGGCTCGCTGCGGCCGTGCGGGGCGGCGGGGCGGTGTGGGCACGGGGGACACCTCCGCGTGACCGGTCGGGGGAGACATGGGAACGCTGTGCACCGTAGGCGCAGTCGCTCCGCGGCCCGTATCGGCGACCGGGCGGCGCGCGTCGCTGTCCCCCGTTCGCGGTAACGTGAGCCCCCTATGAACGCCAAGCCCGACGTGCGGCTCCCCGCCGTGTCTGTGATCATGCCCGTCCTCAACGAGGAGCGGCATCTGCGCGGAGCCGTCCAAGCGATCCTCGCGCAGGAGTACGCCGGCGAGATGGAGGTCGTGATCGCCCTCGGTCCGTCCACGGACCGTACGGACGAGATCGCGGCCCAGCTCGTGGCCGAAGACCCGCGTGTGCACACCGTGCCGAACCCCACCGGCCGTACGCCCGCCGCGCTGAACGCCGCGATCAAGGCATCCCGCCACCCGATCGTGGTCCGCGTCGACGGCCACGGCATGCTCTCGCCGAACTACATCGCCACCGCCGTACGGCTCCTGGAGGAGACCGGCGCGCAGAACGTCGGCGGCATCATGCACGCCGAGGGCGAGAACGACTGGGAGCGCGCCGTCGCCGCCGCCATGACCTCGAAGATCGGCGTGGGCAACGCCGCCTTCCACACGGGCGGGCAGGCCGGTCCGGCCGAGACGGTCTATCTGGGTGTCTTCCGGCGCGAGGCCCTGGAGCGGCAGGGCGGTTACAACGTGGAGTTCATCCGCGCCCAGGACTGGGAGCTGAACTTCCGGATCAGGGAGGCCGGCGGCCTCATCTGGTTCTCGCCGGAGCTGAAGGTGTCCTACCGGCCCCGGCCCAGCGTGAAGGCGCTGGCCAAGCAGTACAAGGACTACGGACGCTGGCGCCATGTCGTGGCCCGCTACCACCAGGGCTCCATCAACCTGCGCTACCTCGCCCCGCCGACCGCCGTGTGCGCGATAGCGGCCGGTCTGCTGGTGGGCGGGCTGCTCACGCCGCTCGGATTCGTCGTCCCCGGCGGTTATCTCGCGGCGATCGTCGCGGGCTCGGTCCCGGCGGGCAAGGGCCTGCCGCTGAAGGCGCGGCTGCAGATCCCCCTCGCCCTCGCCACGATGCACATGTCGTGGGGCTTCGGCTTCCTGACCAGTCCGAAGTCGCTGGCGAAGAAGGTCATCGCGTCCCGTCGCCCGGCCGTGCTCACCGAGAGCTGAACCGGATCACGCGTATGCGTGGGGCCCTTCCCGAGGTTCGGGAGGGGCCCCACGCACGTGCACCGGATCAGCCGGCGCAGCCGGGCCATCAGGTGAGGAGGACTACCAGGTGAAGTTCGGGTTGACCTTCATGCAGGCCTTGTCGTCCGCGCCGTTCAGCGCGTCCGCCGACTTCGGGGTCTTGTCGTCCTCCTTCTCGGCCTGGTACGCGTCGCCCTCGCGCCAGTCGGCGCCGACGACGAGCGTGACACCGCTGACGTTCGTGGACTTCTCCACCTGGCTCAGCGGGATGCCGAGCGCCTTGGCGACCGCCTGGGCGTCGCCCTCCAGCTCGGCGCTCGGATAGCGCACGACCGTCTTGTCCTCGGTGGTGGCGGTGGTCGAGTCGGCCGACGCCTTGTCGAAGCCCTCCCGGACGAGGAGCTGGGACACGGTGTGGGCGCGGCCGGGGGCCGCCCCGAGGGCTGAGGTCAAGGTGCCGTTCTGCACCAGCACACCGATCTCGTCGTCCGGCGCCGCCGGGTCGTCGGAGGTCAGGTCCTCGGTGGTGGCCTTCTTCGCGTCCTTGCCGTCGAGGGCGATGTCCTCGCGCACCAGCCGGAACAGCTTCTCCGCGTCGCCCTCCTTGGGCACGACGCGCGCGCCGACGTAGGTGAAGGGCATCGTCGTCATGGTGATCCGGGCCGGCTCGACCTTGCGCAGTTCCTTGCTGAGGTCGTAGAGCTTCGCCACGTCGCCGAGGCCCTCGTCCACGGTGAGCGCCTCCGTGGCCTCCTCGGCGAGCCTGCGCAGCTTGTTCGGGTTGGTGATCGTGGCGTTCTCGCGCAGCTCGCGGACCATCGAGTTCATGTACATGTGCTGCGCCTTGGCGCGCGCGATGTCGCTGCCGTCCTCGAAGCCGTACCGGGTGCGCAGCCACTGCAGGGCCTGCTTGCCCTGGATGTACGTGGTGCCCTTCTCCAGCTTCAGGCCGGAGCCGTGCCCCTGTCCGTCCCGGGACTCGATGTTGTCGGTGACGCACACCGGCACGCCGCCGATCGCGTCGGCCATGGAGACCACACCGGCGAAGTCGACCATCATGAAGTGGTCGATGTGGATGCCGGTCAGCTCCTGCCAGGTCGCGACCGTGCAACCGGGGCCGCCGCGGCCCAGGGACTCGTTGGTCATCGTCCGGCTGGTCGCCCCGTACACCTTGCCGTCGTCCGGGTCGGTGCACTTGGGGATGTCGAGGAGGGTGTCGCGGGGCATGCTGATGACCGACATGTTGCTGCGGTCGGCGGACAGGTGCAGCAGCATCTGGACGTCGGCGAGCGGAGTGCCGCCGAAGGTCTCCCGGGCGCCGCCGAGCTTCTGGTTCTCCTCGGTGTCCCGCGCGTCGGAGCCGATGAGCAGGATGTTCAGCGGGGTCTGGCCGGCCGCGTTGGGGGTGGGCTCGGCGATCTTCGTGTCGCCGAGGTTCAGCTTCTCCTTCTTGATGTTGCTGTTCAGATGCCGGTAGTAGAGGTAGCCGGCCCCTGAGGTGCCGAGTATCACCACCGTCAGCACCGTCGCCGACCAGCGCAGTACCCGTCTGCGCCGGCGTGGCGCGGCAGCGTCGGCCCGCCTGCGCCCTGCGGCGCCGCCCCGACGGCCGCCGCCGTGTCCGCGCTGTTCCGGGACTCTGGCGCTCCCGTCGTCGCCGGACGAGCCGTCCGGCGATCCGAGGCCACCGCCCCGCTCGCCGGGTTCCTCGACGCGCGGCTGCCCCCCGTCCCCGCGCACGTCGCTCCGTACCATCTCCCTGCCCCTCCCCACCCTGCTGTGCCGACGGGGCCGACCCCGCCTCCTGTTGGACTTCCGAGACCCCAACTGGGATGTACGCATGCTCTCCTGAACGCGTACTGCGCCCTGCCCGGATGACATCGGCCACCCGTGAGTACGACCGTTACCGCGTCTGTGCGCCCGGTCGAACATCGGACGTGGACGCGCACATGGGTCGCTACGGCGGCGGGTGCCGCCGCATGACCACCGGAGCCCACCGGGCGGGCGCACCCTCGCGCCCGCCCGGCGTCTGTACTTCGTGTTGCGTCCTGATAGACGCGAGAAGACCCCGTCAGGTCATCAGCCGGCGCACTTTTCCTTGTCCGCCGTGTTCTTCTCGACGTCGAGGTCCGCCGCCGACGTCGAACCGCTGATCTTCACCCCGGCGCCCTTGAAGTCCTTGCCCAGGGTCAGCACCATCGCAGGCAGCCCCTGGGAGTTGGTCTCGCTGTTGCCCTCGCCGGGCTTGAGCGCGGACGCGGACAGACCCATGAGGTCGGCCAGCTTGCGCGCCTGGTCGGCCTGGTCCGGGTCGTACTCGAGGGTCGTCTTCGACAACGTCTTGCCCGCGTTGCCGAGTTGGCTGGACTTCGTCACACCGACATCGTTCTGCAGCCAGTTGAGAGTGGCCTGTGCGCTGCCGGCCTCGGCACCGCCGTTGTAGACGTTGACCCGGACCTCGGAGGCATCGGCGCGCTTGCCCTTGAGCTTCGCGGCCTGCTTCTCCTTCTCCTTCTTCTTCACGTCGCTGAGCGAGACGTCGTCGCGGATGGTCTCGAACAGCTGCTCCGCCTTGCCGGGCATGGGCAGCACGGTCGCGCGGTCGGTGTTGTCGACCACCGGGACCGTGGTGAAGGTGATGTTCTTCGTGTTCACCTTGCCGACCTCCTGGCCGAGCGAGGCCAGCTTCTTGATGTCGGCGATCTTGTCGTCGACGGAGAGGGCCTTGGTGGCCGCCTCCGCCAGGTCGATGACCTTGCCCGGGTCGGTGAGGGTGTCCTCGGACTTCATCTGGCGGATCATCGAGCTGAGGAACTGCTGCTGGAGCTTGATCCGGTCCAGGTCGCTGCCGAAGCCCACGCTGTAGCGGGTGCGCAGGAACGACAGTGCCTGCTCGCCCTGGATGGTGTGCTTGCCCTCGGAGAGGTCCAGCTTGGACTTGGAGTCCTTGATGGGCTTGGCGAGGCAGACCTCGACGCCGCCGATCGCCGTGGAGAGCGTCTTCACCGCGTTGAAGTCGGCGACCATGAAGTGGTCGGGAACGATCCCGGTGAGTTCCGTCACGGTCCGCATCGTGCAGCTCGGGGTCCGGCCGTCCTGGCCGAGGCTCGTGTTGAACCGGACGTCGGAGGTACCGCGGATGATCTCCTTGGAGCCGTCCTCCTGCGTCGTCTCGCAGTCCGGGATGTCCACGATCATGTCCCGCGGAATGCTCATCGCGGTCGCGTTCGTCCGGTCCTTGGAGACGTGCAGCAGGATCGTGGTGTCGGCGTGGCCGACGCTCTCCTTGTCGCCGTACGACCCGTTGCCCTTGCCGGTGCGCTTGTCCGTGCCGATCACCAGCAGGTTGATCGCCCGGTCCTTGCTGAAGCCGCCGGTGCCGGCGCCGTCGTCGGAGATGGAGGTGATGTTGTCGTTCAGGTGCTGGTAGTACAGGTAGGCCGCGGAGCTCACGCCGACCAGCAGGAAGGCGAGGGTGCCGCCCGTCCACACCAATATCCGCTTGCCCGTGGACTTCTTGGGCTTCGTCTTGCTCCGGCCGCCGCGACGGCCGGGCAGCGGCTCCTCCTCCGGCGCGCCCCGTCGACGCCGCGGCCCCGGGACCACCTCGGGAATCTCCCGGGTGTCCGGAGCCGCCGATCGTGCGGTGGTGCGGGCCGCTCTGGTCCCCACCCCCGCGGGCGTGGCCCGGCGGGGCCTGGGTACGCCTGACTGCGGTGCGGAAGGGGTCAGTCGCAGTTCGTATTCACCGGTGCTCGGGTTGAGTACCCACTGGTCTGCGGGATCGATGTCTTCCGCCCGCCCACGGCCTTGCGCGTCCACGGTTGTCTGATTCCTCCGTCGGGGCCACGCGGCGTCTTCCCCCTCAAAAGACGCTCGGGTCTCGCTGCAAGTGGTGCGTGACCGGGAAGGCCTGACACACCGGATCGCTCACACTAGCCGCCCGATCAGGCGCTGAGCGACGGCGGTGACAAATTGCACGCCCCTACAAGCGGGCAATCTGCCCATTTCCTAGAGCATTTGTTCCTCGTGTTGACGTGCGTTTTACCTGCGGGGGTCCGATCCGGTCACTCGCAGGCCTCTTCGGCGGCCGTGCGACCGCGGAATGTGGGCATCGGATCCGGGGTGGGAGAAGACCCGCCCGACGTCTCTTCCGCATGGCCTTCGGGAGCTCCTTCCGGGAGTTCCCGGGCCACGGCCACGGGTGCGTCGGAACGCAACCGGGCGAAAAGCCGGTGCGCGGCCGGCTCGACGAGTTCGTCACGATTGGCGTTCTGGGCATACGACTTCCTCGGAACAGTCAGGAATTGCACCTTTTCCACGGGAATGGTGCGCATACCGCGGACGAGGTCGTAGAGACCGCGCAGACTCGCCAGGCCGGGATCGGTGGTGAGCGACGAGGTGGCCGCGTCCAGCACCGGATAGAGCTTCACCGGATTCAGCAGGACGCCGTTGCTGCGCACCTTCGCGGCCAGTGCCGCCAGGAACCGCTGCTGCCGGTCCATCCGTTCGGTGTCGCTGCCGTCGCCGAGCGACTTGCGGGCCCGCACGTAGCCCAGTGCCTGCTCGCCGTTGAGTTTCACCCGGCCCGCGGGCAGCCGGAGCTTTGCTGCCTTGTCGCGGATGGGGGCCTCGATGCACACCTCGACCCCGTCCACGGCGTCGACCATCGCCTTGAAGCCACTGAAGTCCACGACGACGTGATGGTCGATGCGGATGTCGGTCATCTTCTCGACGGTCCGGATGGTGCAGGCCGAACCGCCCACCTGGAAGGCGTAGTTGAACATCGCGAACGTCGGCTTCGTCCGGGTGCCGTCCGCCCTCCGGCACCCGGGCACGTCCACCATCAGGTCCCTCGGCAGCGACACCGCCGTCGCGCTGCTCCGGTCGGCCGCCAGATGCAACAGGATGGTCGTGTCCGACCTCTCGGTGCCGGAGTCCCGCCCGTATCTGCCGTTGTCGCTCCCGGAGCGCGAGTCCGAGCCGATCAGCAGGATGTTCTGCGCGTCCCGCACCAGGGACGTCGGCCGCTCCTTCTCGAACCGGGCCAGCTCGTCCGCCGCCCTCGTGTCCGAGGTGATGTTCCCGTCGAGCTTCCGGTAGGCGGCCCACCCCACCGCCACGCCCCCGACCACGACCGCCGCCGCCCCCGCCGCCGTCCACCGCAGCCAGCGTCGCCGGCGACGGCGCAGAAGCCCGCCCCCGGTGGCGGAACCGCCCGCACCGGGCCCGAGCGCCCCCGTCCTGCCTCCGACGTCGTTCACTTCCGGCCACCCCTCACGGCGTACGAGGTACGAGCGAGTCGTGCTCCTACGACGATGGCGCGGGACGGGGGAGGGGGCGGCCGGGGGTAGGCCGAATGGGGGACGGGGGTCGAGGGCCGTCAGAGGCAGGGCGCGGTTCCGCGCGGCGGGTGGGCGTGCGGCGCCTTCCCGCGGGGCGTGTGTGGGTGGGGAGCCGTCCTGCGGGGCGGTGGGCAGCCGCGCCCGAAGGGGCGCGGGACCGCGGCGTACGCGGCTGAGCCGCGTGTGGCGCGAGCGACCACGGGCGACCCTCGGCCGCGCCAGGGCCCTCAGCCGGACGGGACGGTACTGCCAGGTCGTGTCCGCGAAGTCCCGCCCGCGCCGCGGCGCCCAGCACTAAGGGGTGTGGTGAAAGTCCCGCACAGCACCCGCGGTGTCCGGCACGCACCCTCGCCGCACCGGTTAAAGACCCACGTAGCGCCGCTACGAGGGCCTTCGTCCGGCACGCCGAGGCCACGCACCGGACACCGCGGGCACCGCACTGGACTTTCACCACACCCCCCTAGCGCGAGACGGCAGACACCCGCTCACTCTCGATCCGCTTGGCCAGCGCGTCCTCCCCCAACCGCTCCAGATGCCGGCACAGCACCACGGACCCCCCGGTCGCCAGCGGTCCGTACAACCCCGCCAGCAGTCCCTCCCAGGTGTCGTATCCCGCTCCGGACAGCAGCCGGGATCCCGGCCCGGTGAGCCCGATGCCGCCCGCCTCGGCCCGTGCCCGCTCCACGACCTCCGCCCCGCTGAACTCCCGCCCGGCCACGATCAGCGCCGGCTCCTCGGGGTCCACCGGGACGAACGGCGCGAACCGGTCCCCCTGCGACGGCACCTCCACGGCGTAGTCCACGAACCCCGCCGGGGTCTGCGGGAACCGCCCGCCGAGCGGCCGCAGCGCGAGAGCGACCCGCTCCCCGGAGCACGCCCGGGCCTTCTCCAGCGTGTCCGGCCCGCTCACCACGAGGTCGGCCTCACCCGGCTCCCCGGCGACATCGGCGACGACCCCCACCGACGAACACGCCAGCAGCCACACCGCCGTCTGCCAGTGCGCCGGCAGCAGCAGTGCGAGCCGGTCACCCGGCTGCGCGGCCAGGTCGCCCTGGAGCAGATTCGCCGTCTTGGCCACCCAATTGGCGAAGGTGGCCACGGACAATTCGACGCGTTCGCCCGTGGCGTCGTCGTAGAAGGTCACCAGGGGGCGCGCGGGGTCCGCGGCGAGCGCGGATCGCAGCAGGTCGGCAGGGGTGCGGTCGGTGGCGTTCACGCGCGTAAGCGTACGCGGGGCCGGGCGCCGGGCGAGTCCGGGGCGAACCGGAGGGGCCACCGGTTCGGCGCAGCGCCACCCACCGGTTCGGCGGAGCGGAGCCGACGGTCCGTCAGTTCCGCGATGGACAGATATGTATGACTATGTCCAAGATCGGACGCATGCGTAGCTCTCGTTTTCTCGCTTCCTCGATCGGCGTCACCTGCGCTGCGGTCCTCGCCCTCCCGGCCGCACTGCCGGCGGCCGCCGCGACCCCGGCCCTCGACAGCCCGTCCGCCTCCGACATGTCCGCGACCTCCGCACGAGCCGCCTCGGTCGGGACCCCGGCCGTCGACCCGGCGACCGCATCGCCGTCCGGCACCACCCAGTCGCTCCCCCTGGTTCCGCGCGCGAGGGACCGCGGCTTCGGCGCGAACGCCGCCGAACAGGGCCTCCGGCGACGGGACGTACGATCGTTCTCCCTGGTCGGCGTCGTATGGGACGACCCGGACACCGAACTGCAGGGCCGCGTCCAGGTCCGTACGCGGGCACGGGGCACCGCCCGGTGGTCCGGCTGGCAGGACGTCGAGACGCACAACCACGAGCACGCCGCCGACCCGGACACCGCCGAGCGCACCTCCAGCCGGGTGCGCGGCTCCACCGCCCCGCTGTGGGTGGGCGAATCGGACGGGATCGAGGTCCGCGTACGGGCCGAGGCCAGCGGTCGTACGGCCGTGCCGGGCGTCCAGATGCTCCCGGACGGGCTACGTCTGGAACTGGTCGACCCCGGCCCCGGTGTCCCGGAGGCCATGACGGCGCAGGGGGCCGTCCCCGCGGCCGGACCTCCCGCCGCCCCCCCGCCCGTCGGCATGGACACCGCGCGGCTCGGCACGCTGACCGTCGAGTCGGCCGCCTCCTCCGCCGTCAACGCCGATCTCACACCTTTGGGCGCCACCGTGATCCCGGCGTTGTCGCGCAGGGCGACGGAGGCCGGACTGGCCTCCCTGGAGCCTGGTACGAAGCCCTACATCGGGCCGCGTCCGCGCATCGTCACGCGCCGCGGCTGGGGCGCCGACGAGAAGCTTCGCGAGCGCGACTTCCTCTACACCAAGCGCGTCAAGGCGGCGTTCGTGCACCACACGGCCTCGGGCAACAACTACAGCTGCAACGAGGCGGCTTCCGTCATTCGCAGTATCTACCGCTACCACGTGGTGAGCAGCGGCTGGCGGGACATCGGCTACAACTTCCTCGTCGACAAGTGCGGAAACATCTACGAGGGGCGCGCGGGTGGCGTCGCGAAGCCCGTCATGGGCGCCCACACCCTCGGATTCAACACGAACAGCATGGGGATCGCGGTCATCGGCAGTTTCGGCTCCACCTACCCGCCCGGAGCGGCGGTGAAGGGGATCGCGCAACTCACCGCGTGGAAACTCGGTCTTTACCGGGCGAACCCCAAGGGCACGACACACCTCACGTCCGGAGGTGGCAATCTCTACGCAAAAGGTAAGAAGGTACGACTGCATGTGATCTCCGGCCACCGTGACGGGTTCGCGACCGACTGCCCGGGGGGGCGCCTTTACGGAAAGCTCGGTTCGGTCCGGTCGCAGGCGGCCCGCTACCAAGGGCGGTAGCACGGCGGCAGGTTGAAGGGGGAACCCGGGGATGGAACACCCCCGGGCCGGAAACCGGGGAG
Source organism: Streptomyces sp. NPDC030814 (assembly GCF_055572155.1). Taxonomy (NCBI): domain Bacteria; kingdom Bacillati; phylum Actinomycetota; class Actinomycetes; order Kitasatosporales; family Streptomycetaceae; genus Streptomyces; species Streptomyces sp. NPDC030814. The sequence continues at coordinate 23,901 of NZ_JBVIDX010000015.1, read as the reverse complement.
CCGGCCGGGGCCACCGCACGGCACCACAGCAAGGCCGAGGGCACACCCACCGTGCCCTCGGCCCAACGGCCCCGCCGAGCTGCGAAGCGGCAGCGAGGCGGGGTTGCGCACGACCACGAAGGCGCCATCGAACGGTCTGCATACACTGGCCGGCCGAAAGACAGTTCGGCCGGTCCCGGCAGGAAGCAGAGACGACAGGTGACAGAAGCGATCCTCCTGGTCGGCGGCAGAGGCACCCGACTGCGTCCGCTCACGGTGCACACTCCGAAGCCCATGCTCCCGGCGGCCGGAGTCCCCTTCCTCACACACCAATTGGCGCGGGCGAGAGCGGCGGGCGTCGACCACATCGTCCTCGCCACCTCGTATCTGGCCGAGGTCTTCGAACCCCACTTCGGCGACGGCTCCGCCCTCGGCCTCCACCTCGAGTACGTCACCGAGGAGGAGCCTCTCGGCACGGGCGGCGCCATCCGCAACGCGGCCGCGCACCTCCACTCCGCCCCCGAGGACCCCGTCCTCGTCTTCAACGGCGACATCCTCACCGGCCTGGACATCCGCCGCCTGGTCAGCACCCACCGGACGACCGGCGCGGACATCTCGCTCCATCTGACCCAGGTGACCGACCCGCGCGCCTACGGCCTGGTCCCCACCGACGAAACGGGCCGCGTCCTCGCCTTCCTGGAGAAGCCACAGACGCCCGAGGAGATCATCACCGACCAGATCAACGCGGGCGCGTACGTCTTCCGCCGCTCGGTCATCGACACGATCCCGGCGGGCCGCCCGGTCTCGGTGGAGCGGGAGACGTTCCCGGACCTGCTGGCGGCGGGTGCCCACCTCCAGGGCATGGTCGACTCCACCTACTGGCTGGACCTCGGCACCCCCGCGGCCTTCGTCCGGGGCTCGGCGGACCTCGTCCTCGGACGCGCACCGTCCCCCGCGGTGCCCGGCCGCTGCGGCGACCGTCTCGTGCTCCCCACCGCCCGGGTGGCCGGCGACGCCAAGCTCACCGGCGGCACCGTCGTCGGCGAGGGCGCGTTCGTGGGCGAGGGCGCGCGGGTCTCCGGCAGCACGGTTCTCGCCGGCGCCGTCGTCGAACCCGGCGCTGTCATCACCGACTCCCTGATCGGCGCCCGCGCCCGCATAGGCGAACGCTCCGTCCTGACGGGCACGGTCGTCGGCGACGGCGCGGTCATCGGCGCGGACAACGAACTCCGCACGGGGGTGCGGGTCTGGTGCGACGCCCGGATCCCCACGGGGGCGCTCCGCTTCTCACCGGACGAGTAGGGCGCCTCATGCCTCGGGGGTGCGGGTGGTTCTGGCGGGTGCGGGTCCGTCGTGGTTCCTCGCGCAGTTCCCCGCGCCCCTGAAGGGGTCGGGCCTGCGGCCCGCCCTTCATCCTGAAAAGCACGGGGCACAGCCCCGACCGCTTTTCAGGGGCGCGGGGCGGTGACACATGCGGCTCCGCCGCGTGGGCGCGAACAACCCCCACCCACCCGCACCCGCCGTACGCACCCGCACCCCCGACCTCACAGGCGCCCGATGTCCCACCGAGGCATCTTCGGCGTCCGCCGCCCCGGCACCCGCCCCGACAGCAGAATGAACCGAGCCGCCCGGTGCCGTTGCCCCGCATACGGCTCCAGCAGCGACAGCATCACGGAATCGTCCGCGTCCCGGTCCCCCGCCAGCGCGTACCCCACGATCCCCGGCAGATGCAGATCCCCCGTGGTCACCGCGTCCGCCGCCCCGTGGCTGCGCTGCACCGTCTCCGCCGAAGTCCACGGTCCGATCCCCGGCACCAGCTCCAACCGCGCCCGCGCGTCCTCCGGCGACATCCCGACGGCCTCCTCCAGCCGCCCCGCCACCCGGACCGCCCGCAGAATCGTCGACGCCCGCTTGTTGTCGACCCCGGCGCGATGCCACTCCCAGGACGGGATCAACGCCCACTCCCGGGCCGTCGGCATCACGGCCATGCCCGCCGGAGCGGGCCCCGGGGCCGGCTCCCCGTACTTCCGCACGAGCAGCCGCCACGCCCGGTACGCCTCGTCCGTCGTGACCTTCTGCTCCAGGATCGACGGGATCAGCGACTCCATCACCAGCCCGGTCCGTGTCAGCCGCAGCCCCGCGCGCCGCCGCCAGGTCGCCGCCACGATCCGATGCCGGGGCACGAACGCGTCGGGCTCGTCCAACGCCCCCAGCAGCGGCGGCAGCCGGTCGAGCAGCCACTCGCGCCCGGGGCCCCAGGCCTCCGCCTCGACGACCCCGCCGCGCACGGCGACCCGCAGGGTCCCGGCCCCGGCCGGCGTACGGCAGACCCGCCACACGGCCCCGTCGGCGGTCGCCCGGAACGCCGGATCGCCGGGCCCCCGTTTGAGCGGCCCGAGCACCAGCCCCAGATCGAACGGCCCCTCAGGCGTCCAGGTCCGCCGAAGCCCTGGCGCGGTCGCCGGCCGGGGCACCCCACCGGGCACCACGACATGCCCACCCCGCACAGTCGTACGAGTGGGCCGGGGGGAGAAACGTCCAGCCACGATGAGGTCCTAGGAAGCTATGGGGAGCCCTACGAGCATAGGAGGCCAAGGTTCTCCGGGTCACCGCACCTCGATGAACGCCCCCGCGTCCCGCTCCGCCCGAGCCGGCGGCTCCGCCGCCGGGTGCCCGACGGCCACGGCCCCCATCGGGTCCCATCCCCCGGGCAGCCCCAGCACCTCCCGTACGACATCCCGGCAGAACATCGTCGAGGACACCCATGCGGACCCGAGCCGCTCCCCGGCCAGCGCGACCAGCAAGTTCTGCACCCCGGCTCCGGCGGCGACGACGAACATCTCCCGCTCGGCGCCGTCGCGCCGTTCGTCCCCGTAGGTGTGCGAGCCGTCCGTCACCAGACACGGCACGACCAGGTACGGCGCGTTGCGCAGCACATTCCCCCGCCGCACCCGCTTCGCGATGGACTCCTCGCTCTTGCCGTCCCGCCGCAGATCCGCGATCCACGCGTCCCGCATCGCGTCGAGCAGCCGCACCCGCGACTCCTCGGACTCCAGCAGCACGAACCGCCACGGAGTCGTGTGGTGCGGTGCCGGCGCGGTGACGGCGGCGGCCACGGCACGCCGTACCGCACCGGGGTCGACCGGCTCGTCGGTGAACGCCCGTACGGTACGCCGCTGGGTCACCGCGAGCCGTACGGCCTCGGACGTCCCCAGCCGGAACATGTCGTCGCGGGCGCCCCTGACCAGGGCCTTCGTGCCCTCGCCGCCATCCTCGGCGACGATATGCGCGAGGCCCCGCACGATGGCCACCGGCAGCCCGGCGGCCTTGCCCTTCACCAGGTCACCGGCGGCGGCCAGCTCGTCGGCGGTGGCGACGACGGTCGCACCGAGCGCATTGCCGTGCGCGTCCGTGCCGCCGCGCAGGTCGTCGAGGACCCGCACCCCGGCCGCGCCGATGGCGACGTCGGTGAGTCCGCTGCGCCAGGGCCGGCCGAAGGTGTCGGTGACCACGACCCCGACGTCGACCCCGAGCGCGTCCCTGAGCCCCTCCCGCACGGCACGCGCGGAGGCGTCGGGGTCCTCGGGCAGCAGCAGTACGGTCCCGGCGGGTGTGTTGGAGGCGTCGACCCCGGCGGCGGCCATCACCAGGCCCTGTCGGTTCTCCACGATCCGCAGGGCACCGCGCCGGGCCACGACCCGGACGGTCTCGGCGTCGATCGCGGCCTCCCGGTCGGCCGCCTCGATCCTCCGCCCCTCGGCCTTGGACACGATCTTCGAGGTGACGAGCAGCACGTCCCCGTCGCGCAGCCCCGGCTCGGCCGCGGCGATCAGCTTGGCGAGGTCGTCCCCCTGCTGTACCTCGGGAATGCCGGCCACGGCCCACACCCGGTACCCGGCGGCCGACGACACCTCTCTCGCGGTCTCCTCGCTCACGCGCCCCGCACCTCCTGCGCGAGCGCCAGCGCCGCACCGGCCATGGCCGCGGTGGCGTCCAGGTCGGTCATCATCAGGGGCACCGCCCGGCAGCGGATGCCCGCGGCCTCGACGCGCTCGACGGTGCCCGCGTCGACGGTGTCGACGAGCCAGCCGTCGAGCAGCCCGGAGCCGTAGTGCTCGGCGACGGCGGCGGCGGTGGACTCGACTCCGACGGCGGCGAGGACCTTGTCGGCCATGCCCCGTACGGGTGCGTCGCCGACGATGGGGGAGAGCCCGACGACGGGCACCCCGGCCTCGGCGATCGCCTCCCTGATGCCGGGCACGGCGAGGATGGTGCCGACGGAGACGACGGGGTTGGACGGCGGGAAGAGGATCACGTCCGCCTCCGCGATGGCCTCCAGCACCCCGGGCGCGGGCTTCGCCTGCTCGGCGCCGACCGGCACGATCGCCTCGGCCGGCACGGAGGCACGCAGCCGCACCCAGTACTCCTGGAAGTGGACGGCCTTGCGCTCGCCGTCGAGGTCGACGGCTACATGCGTCTCGACCCGGTCGTCGGTCATGGGGATGAGCCGTACACCCGGCTTCCACCGGTCGCACAGCGCCTCGGTGACCGCGCTCAGCGGGTATCCGGCGCCGATCATCTGCGTCCGCACGATGTGCGTGGCGAAGTCCCGGTCGCCGAGGCCGAACCACTCCGGTCCGACGCCGTACGCCGCGAGCTCCTCCTTCAGATGGAAGGTCTCGTCGGCCCGGCCCCAGCCCTGCTCCTCGTTGATGCCGCCGCCGAGCGTGTACATCACCGTGTCGAGGTCCGGGCAGACCTTCAGGCCGAAGAGGTGGATGTCGTCCCCGGTGTTGCCGATGACCGTGATGTCGGCCTCCGGCGCGGCCCGCTTCAGGCCACGCAGGAACCGGGCACCGCCGATGCCACCCGCCAGAACCACAATGCGCATGGGAGCCAGTCTCGCAGGCGGGTACGACAACGGGCCGCCCGCCCGCCCCCGACCACGAACGGTTTCGGCCGACGTGACCGGGGCCCGGCGTCAGGGGGAACGCATCGGCCCGGCGGCCACCGCGTCCCGGCGTCAGGCCGTGACGGCCGCCGTGTCCGTGACGCAGGCCCTGGTGTGCATCGGCATGTCCGTCAGGCCCGGGTAGTAGACATGCAGGCTTATGGCCGGTTCCAGCGTGTCGTTGACGACCTCGTGCACATAGCCCGGCGCGAACACCCGCTGCGCGCCGGCGTCCAGCGCCCGCGTCCCGCTGTCGGTGCGCTCGGTCAGCGTGCCGTCCAGGACGGTGAGCACGCCCGATGAGCCTCCGTGGTCGTGCAGCCCGCTGCCCTGGCCCGGCACCCAGGACAGCAGCCACACCTCGTACCCGGGGCCGGTGCGCAGCCGGTGGTACCAGCGCGTCGTCGCGTCGTACTCGACGAGGTGCTCCCACTGGGCGCGGTCCTCGGCGATGGAACGGGCCAGTCCGGCGAACTCGGCCACGGTGACCGGGTGCGGGCGCGGAGCCCGGAGCAGGTGCGGGACTTCGAGGATGTCGCCGGCGATCTGGAGGTCGCTGTCGCTGTTCATGGGGTGAGGTGGTCCTCGGCGGGGAGTGCGGGGGATGGCTGGGTGTCGTGTGCCGTCGGCCCGGGTCACGGGCGGGGCGGATGCCCGGGTGCGGGCGGAGGGGAACAGCAGCCGAGCCGCGATGGGCTCAGTGGCAGCCGGAGCGCGTTGGGCTCAACAGCTGGGACAGCAACAGCTACAGCGAGCGCGGGCAGCACCGAGGGACCCGGCGGAGCGGGTCGGGGTGAGTGCCGAGTTCGCGAGCATGCCCACTAGGACAGCGGTTCACACCTCTGCTGTCAACTTCACGTCCGTTATGTGGATGCCCCTTCACCTCTTCCGGTGCATCACCCCGGTGAAAGGTTTGTGCAGGGGAAGTCGGGGACACATGGCGCACAACCCGCTACGGGTGAGCGCGAACGGACCGGAACGAGATCGAACTCCTGGACGTCTTCCCTCGTAAGGAGGGGAGACCGTACGGGACTTCCGCCCACCGCCAGGCTGCTGTCAGGTTTATGCCGATTTGAACACTTTCCGCATAGCCTTGGTTCCGCAGAGTGAATAAGGGGCCCAATAGCAGATCTCGGCTTGACTCGCCCGTAGCAGCACACTTGTAATTTCACTCGTGTCGTTCAGCCGGAATCGGTAACGGCCGCACGACGGGGACGCGAAAGACGGACGAGGGGCGCACATGACCGAGCTCGTGCAGCAACTGCTGGTCGACGACGCGGACGAGGAACTCGGCTGGCAGGAGCGCGCACTGTGCGCTCAGACCGACCCCGAGTCCTTCTTCCCCGAGAAGGGCGGCTCGACCCGAGAGGCCAAGAAGGTCTGTCTCGCCTGTGAAGTCCGCTCCGAGTGCCTCGAATACGCCCTCGCCAACGACGAGCGCTTCGGCATCTGGGGCGGCCTGTCCGAGCGTGAACGGCGCCGCCTGAAGAAGGCCGCCGTCTGAGCGCGCGCAGCCCTCGCTGAACGCACGCCCACGCACGACACCACTCAGGAAGCCGGCAGTCCGAAGCACGTCCCAGCGGAACCGGGTGACCAACGGCCCGTCGCAGGTGGCTTGTCCACAGGCGGCGGGCCGCCGTGCCGCCCGTCTCCCGACCACCACCCCTCACCCAGGCGCTCCGCGCCGCCCCTGTTTCATTGCCGTTAGTGTGGGCCCTCGTCCAAGACGTCCCGCTGTCCCCGCCGGACACAGACGTCCACCGCAGTCCATCGAACCGGGGCCCGTACCTCGATGTCCGTGCACAGCCACACCGCAGCTCACGACGCTGCCACCCCTGAGTTCCCACGTCATGTGGTGACCGCGGTCCTCGTCGCGCACGACGGCGCCCGATGGCTGCCCGAAGCGCTCGCCGGACTGCTCGGCCAGGAGCGCCCCGTGCAGAGCGCCATGGCGGCCGACACCGGCAGCGCGGACGACTCCGCCCAGCTCCTCGCCGACGCCCTCGGCCCCGACCGTGTCCTGCACCTCGCCCGGCGCACCGGCTTCGGCCAGGCCGTCGAGGAGGCCAACCGCACCGCGGGCGTGCTCACCCAGGACGACCTGGCCTACCTCCGCCGCCCCAGCGGCTGGGACCCGGTCACCCGCACATGGCGCGACGACGCGTACGACATGCCCGAGCTCCCGCACGGAGAGCCGGTCCAATGGCTGTGGCTGCTGCACGACGACTGCGCCCCCGAGCCCGACGCCCTCGCCCAGCTGCTGCGCGTCGTGGAGAACGAACGCGAGCTCGGCCGGGACGACGTCGCCGTCGTCGGCCCCAAGCTCCGCGGCTGGTACGACCGCCGTCAGCTCCTGGAGGTCGGCGTCACCATCGCGGCCTCCGGCCGCCGCTGGACCGGCCTGGACCGCCGCGAGCAGGACCAGGGCCAGCACGACCACGTCAAGCCCAGCCTCGCCGTCTCCACCGCCGGCATGCTGATCCGTCGCGACGTCTTCGAGGAGCTCGGCGGCTTCGACCGCCGACTGCCCCTCATGCGGGACGACGTCGACCTGTGCTGGCGCGTCTCCGCCGCCGGACACCGCGTCCTCGTCGCCCCCGAGGCGGTCGTACGGCACGCGGAGGCGTCCGCCCGCGAGCGCCGCACCGTCGACTGCGTGGGCCGCTCCGCCGCCTCCCCGCACATGGTGGACAAGGCGGGCGCCGTCTACACCCTGCTCGTCAACTCCCGCACCGCACAGCTCCCCTGGCTGCTGTTCCGCATCGTGCTCGGCACCCTGCTGCGGACCGTCGCCTACCTCGTGGGCAAGGTCCCCGGGCAGGCCGTCGACGAGATCCGCGGTCTGCTGAGCGTGCTGCTGCGACCCGAGCGAATCATCGCCGGGCGCCGCAGGAGAGGCGGGGCACAGGTCGACAAGGGCGAGCTGCGTGCGCTGTTCCCGCCGCCCGGCGCGACCGTCCGCGCCACTGTCGAGCAGGCCGCCGGTGATCTGTTCGGCCGCTCCGACACCGAGACCTCCTCTGCCGGACGGCACGGCGGGGCCGTCGAGTCCGGGCCCGGCGACGACGACGCCGACTTCCTGGAGGTCGAGCAGTTCGCCCGGCTCAAGCGCGTCGCGCGCAAGCCGGGCCCGCTGCTCTTCCTCGTGCTGCTGCTCGCCTCGCTCGTCGCCTGCCGCGCGCTCCTCGGCGGCGGCGCGCTCGCGGGCGGCGCCCTCCTCCCCGCGCCCGCCGACTCCGCCGAGCTGTGGTCGCGCTACCTGGACGCGTGGCACCCCATCGGCGCCGGCGGCGCCGAGGCCGCGCCGCCCTACCTGGCGATCGTCGCGATGCTCGCCTCCCTGCTGTTCGGCTCGACCGGGCTCGCGGTCACCGTGCTCCTCGTGGCCTCCGTGCCGCTGGCCGGCTGCACCGCGTACTTCGCCTCGCGCCCCCTCGTCGAGTCCCGGCTGCTGCGCGCCTGGGCGGCCGTCGTGTACGCCTTCCTGCCCGCCGTCACCGGCGCCCTCGCCGGGGGGCGCATCGGCACCGCCGTCCTCGCGATCCTGCTGCCCCTGATCGCCCGCGCGGGCGCCGCCGCGGCCGGGCTCACGAACAGCACGGGGGCGCGCGGCAGTTGGCGCGCCACCTGGGCGTACGCGCTGCTGCTCACGATCACCACCGCGTTCACCCCCATCGTGTGGCCCATGGCGCTGCTCCTCGGCGTGGCCGTGCTCGTCGTGCGCCGCCGCGAGATCACTGCCTACGGCCCGCGCTTCCTCGCCCAGCTGGGCACTCCGCTGCTGATCCTGGCCCCCTGGTCGCTGACCCTGCTGCCGTTCGGTTTCTTCCAGGAGGCCGGCCTGGAGTACGGGGCGAGCGCGGCCTCCCCGACCGATCTGCTCGGCATCAGCCCCGGCGGCCCCGGCACGGTCGGCGGCCTCACGCTCATCGGTGTCGTCCTCGCCGCGCTGGCCGCCCTGCTGCGCTCGGAACGCCGACCGGCGATCGGGACCGCCTGGACGGCCGCCCTGGCGGGCCTCGTCTTCGCCGTCCTGTCCAACGGCTCCACCTGGGCGGGCCCCGCGACCCTGGTCTACGGGATCGCCCTCCTCGCCGCCGCGACGCTGGGCGCCGACGGGGCACGCGCGCGGGTGGCCGAGCAGAGCTTCGGCTGGCGCCAGCCGGTGGCCGCGCTGATCGCGCTCGCCGCCGCCGTCGGCCCGCTCCTGGCCGCCGCCGGCTGGATGATCGGCGGCGCCGACGGTCCCCTGGAGCGCCGCGACCCCGTCCAGGTCCCCGCCTTCGTCGCCGAGGAGAGCGGTACCCGCGACCAGGCCCGCACCCTCGTCCTCGACAGCGACTCGACCGCCGAGGTCTCCTACACCCTGGTCCGCGGCTCGGGCGTCCGCCTCGGCGACGCCGAACTCACGGCCGCCGTCGGCGAGAACGAGCAGCTCGACAAGGTCGTCGCCAACCTCGTCGCCGGCTCCGGCGCCGACCAGGCCGACGAACTCGGCGGTTTCGCCGTGCGCTACGTCCTCGTCCGCCGGGGCGCTCCCCGCGAGATGAGCCGCGTCCTCGACGCCACGCCCGGGCTGAGCCGGCTCAGCCAGCAGGACGGCAGCGCCCTGTGGCGCGTGGACCGAGAGGTGGCCCGGGTCACCGTCGAGGCGGCCTCCGGCGAGCCGAAGTCCGTCGCGGCCGGCCCCGTCGACGTGCACACCACCCTCCCGGCCGGCGGCTCGGGACGCGTGCTGCGCCTCGCCGACACCGCCGACGAGTCCTGGACCGCCACTCTCGACGGCAAGCCGCTCACCCCGACCACGGTCGACGGCTGGGCCCAGGGCTTCCAGCTCCCCGCCGAGGGCGGCAGGCTGGACGTCACCTTCGACGAGCCCGTGAGCCACACCGGCTGGCTGTGGGCGCAGGGCTCGCTCGCCGTCGTCCTCGTGGTCCTCGCCCTGCCCGGCCGCCGCCGCGACGTCGACGACGACCTGCCCGACGAGCCGGTCGCCGTGCCCGCCCAGGACATCACCGGCGACGGCCGCCGCGCCCGCCGTCTGCGCGCCCAGGCGGAGGCCGACCAGTTGGCCGACGCCACCCCGTCTCCCCCCGCCGAGGAGGCCCCGGCCCCCGCACCCGTCCCGCAGCAGCAGTCGTACGGCGAGTGGGAGACACCGAGTTACGCGGGCGCCGACTACGGCCAGTACGACCAGCAGTACCAGGCCGCCCAGCAGTACCCGGCGGGCACGTACGACCAGCAGCACTACCAGGCGGACCCCTACCAGGGCGGCCAGTACGACCCGTACGCCTCCTACGGGGGCGACGCGTCCTCCTACGACCAGACGTACAACCAGGGCTACGACGCGACGTACGACCCGTCGCACGGCACCGGCGCCGACCCCGAGCGCCCCGACGGGAGCCAGCAGTGAACCGCACGACCCTGTCCCTGATCGCCGGCACGACCGCCCTCGCCGCCGTCACCGGGTTCGCCGTGCTCAGCGCGCCGGACGCCTCCGGCGGCGACACCACCACCGTCGAGGCGGCCGCGCAACTCCCCGTCGAGCGCACGAGTCTGCTCTGCCCCCAGCCGAGCGCCTCGGACATCGCCGAGACCGCGTACACGTCCTTCACTCCCGTCACCAAGGGCACCTCGGGCAAGGGCGGCGCCCAACTGACCTCCGGGGGACAGGAGTCGGCGGACACCGGAAAGAAGGGCAAGGCCGGCAAGCCCGTCCTGGAGCCGAAGGAGCCCGGCAAGCCCGCCACCGGAAGCACCGACGGCGGCGATGCGCCCGCGCTGATCGGCACGGCCGAGGGGAAGTTCGCGCCCGGCTGGACCGTCCAGGAGACCACCGAGGTCGCCGCCGGCACCGGCCGGGGCCTGCTCGGGGTCAACTGCACCGCTCCGGACACTCAGTTCTGGTTCCCGGGGGTGAGCACCGCCGCCGGCCGCACGGACTACGTCCACCTGACCAACCCGGACGACGCGGCCGCCGTCGTCGACATCGAGCTCTACGGAAAGGACGGCGCCCTCAAGTCGACGGTGGGGGAGGGAATCACCGTCCGGCCCCGCTCCACCGAACCCGTGCTGCTGTCGACACTCGCCACGGAGAAGCAGGCCGACCTCACGGTCCACATCAGTGTCCGCAGCGGCCGTGTCGCCGCCGCCGTGCAGGCCCTCGACGACAAACAGGGCGGTGACTGGATCGCCGCCGCGACCGACCCGGCCGGCAGCGCGGTCCTCCCCGGCATCCCGAAGGACGCCACGTCCGTCCAGCTGATCGCCTTCACGCCCGGCGACATCGACGCCGACCTGAAGCTCCGGCTCGCCTCGCCCGCCGGGGCGATCACCCCGGCCGGCAACGAGACCCTGCACGTCAAGGCGGGTATGACCGCTACGGCCGATCTCGGTGCCATCACCCGCGGCGAGGCCGGATCACTCCTGCTGAGCCCCACCGACGAGCCGATCCCGGTGGTGGCCGCCCTCCGTGTCGTGCGCGGCAAGGGCGACAACCAGGAAACGGCGTTCATCCCGGCCACCCGGCCCGTCGGCGAGCGCGCCACGGTCGCCGACAACCGCGCCAAGGGCACGACCCTCGCCCTCACCGCCCCCAGCCGCACCGCGAGGGTCAAGGTCACCGCGTCCGCGGGCAGCACCACGGGCGAGCCCACGACCAAGACCTTCACCATCAAGGCGGGCACCACCCAGAACGTGGAGTTCCCGGCGCCGCCCGGCCTGAAGGGCTCCTACGCCCTCACCGTGGAACCCCTCACCGACACCCCCGTCTACGCCTCGCGCACCCTCGAATCCAAGGTCGACGCCATCCCGGCCTTCACCATCCAGACCCTCCCCGACGACCGCGGCACGGTAGCGGTCCCCCGGGCCCGCCAGGACGTGGCGGTACTGCAGGACTAGGGTCTGCCGTTTGGATCACGCCGACGTCGATGTGCGTGCCAGGCTCCGCGGCCCAGGTGTGATCAAACGACGGGCCGGGAGGAGGCGGGGTCGAAGGGGCGGCAGCCCTCGGCCTCGGAGACCGGGACGGGGCGGCGGGGGCGAACCACACCGGGCGCCCCCTCGGCGGGTCAGTCCTCCCCGTACCGGGGATCCACGGTCTCCGGATTCAGCCCCAGCAACTCGGCGACCTGCTCCACGACCACCTCGTGCACCAGGGCCGCCCGCTCGTCCCGCCCCTTCGTCCGGATCTCCACCGGCCGCCGGTACACGACGACCCGCGCGACCCGCCCCTCCCGCGCCGGCACGATCCCCCCGAGCGGCACCGCCTCGTCGTTCCACACCCCGTCCCCCGGGCCGTCCAGCCGCGGCACCTCGAGGACGAGGAAGTCGATGTCGGCCAGCTGCGGCCACCGCCGCTCCAGCCGCTCCACGGAGTCCTGCACGAGGTCCGCGAAGACCTCCGCGCGACTCGCCGCGAGCGGCACCTGCGGCGGCGCGATGGGGCCGCGCATCCCCCTGCCGTGCCGATCTCGACGGCGGGGCCGGGGTGCGGAGGCGGCGGGGGGCGGTACGAGGTTCTCCATCACCTGCGAAGCGTAGTCCCCACGAGGTCCGCGCGCCCGGCTCCACACCGCGGCCCGCACCACCGGCCCCACGCCGCTGACCTGGTACGTCCAACCGGCGCGCCGAACGGGGGCGCCCCGGGACAACCGCCGGGCCTGTCGCCGGATGACCATTCCGGCCAAGGTTGGGCTCGATTCCGTTCTCTCCCAGACCGGCAAGCTCAGAGCAAATGGCCTGATTTGTACCGGAAATTGATCGACTTTCGAGCCGTTCGGCATCCCGGACGAGGGGTTACTCGCAGGTCAGGGAGGTGGGTTCGCGGAGGCGTGTGGGGCGTCTCACAGTACGACACGGTGGAGTGACCTGGTGGGGAGTCGTCGCGGCCCGCTCAAGAGTGCGGTACCGTCCAACGTCGTGAGCCCTGTACGTCGCTGTTCGCGCACCGCTTGCGGCCGTCCCGCCGTCGCGACGCTGACGTACGTCTACGCCGACTCGACCGCGGTCCTCGGCCCGCTCGCCACCTACGCCGAACCCCACTGCTACGACCTGTGCGCCGAGCACTCCGAGCGCCTCACCGCCCCGCGCGGCTGGGAGGTCGTACGCCTGCTGGACGCCTCGGCCCCCGCCCGCCCCAGCGGTGACGACCTGGAGGCGCTCGCCAACGCCGTGCGCGAGGCGGCCCGCCCGCAGCAGCGTGCCGCCGAGGCCGGTGGCGGCGCACGTACGGCCGACCCGATGGAGGTCGCCCGCCGGGGTCACCTCCGCGTCCTGCGCTCACCCGACAACTGACGCCCCGCCCGGTGGCGTTGCCGCCGGGCCCGGCCGGTTCGGGGTCGAGCTCTCCGACTCGTCGGCTCCTTGGGCGACTCCGAGCGGCGGCGGCTCCCGGAAGTCGTCCACATCCCCGGAAGTCACACGGTCGGCCGCACCACCGGGCGGTAGTTTGGGGCGATCCGGTGAGGACTTCAGAAGGGTTTGGCCGTGGCTGCTGATCTGTCGACGATCGTGAAGGCGTACGACGTACGCGGTGTTGTCCCGGACCAGTGGGACGAGCCCCTGGCCGAACTCTTCGGAGCTGCCTTCGCCCAGGTCACCGACGCGGACGCCATCGTCATCGGCCACGACATGCGGCCCTCCTCACCCGGCCTCTCCCGCGCCTTCGCGCGCGGCGCGGCGGCACGCGGCGTGCACGTGACGGAGATCGGCCTGTGCTCGACCGACCAGCTGTACTACGCGTCGGGCGCGCTGAACCTGCCCGGCGCGATGTTCACCGCCTCCCACAACCCCGCCCAGTACAACGGCATCAAGATGTGCCGCGCGGGCGCCGCCCCCGTCGGCCAGGACACGGGCCTCGCCGAGATCCGCGCCCTGGCCGAGACCTGGAGCGAGTCCGGAGCGCCGGAGCCTGCCGTGACACCGGGAACAATCACCCAGCGCGACACACTCGCGGACTACGCGGCCTACCTCCGCGGCCTGGTCGACCTCACGTCGATCCGCCCCCTGAAGGTCGTCGTCGACGCAGGCAACGGCATGGGCGGCCACACCGTCCCCACTGTCTTCGCCGGCCTGCCGCTCGACCTCGTGCCCATGTACTTCGAGCTCGACGGCACGTTCCCGAACCACGAGGCCAACCCCCTGGACCCGGCGAACATCGTCGACCTGCAGCGGCGCGTCCGCGCGGAGGGTGCCGACCTCGGCATCGCCTTCGACGGCGACGCCGACCGCTGCTTCGTCGTCGACGAGCGCGGCAACCCCGTCTCACCCTCCGCGATCACCGCGCTCGTCGCCTCCCGCGAGCTCGCCAAGCGCGGCGGCCGGGGCACGATCATCCACAACCTGATCACGTCCTGGTCCGTCCCCGAGGTGGTCGAGGAGTGCGGCGGCACCCCCGTACGCACCCGCGTGGGCCACTCCTTCATCAAGGCCGAGATGGCCCGCAGCGGCGCGGTCTTCGGCGGCGAGCACTCCGCCCACTACTACTTCGCCGACTTCTGGAACGCCGACACCGGCATGCTGGCCGCCCTCCACGTCCTCGCGGCCCTCGGCGGCCAGGACGGCCCCCTCTCCGGCCTCGTCGCCCAGTACGACCGCTACGCGGGCTCCGGTGAGATCAACTCCACCGTCGACGACCAGGCCGCCCGCCTCGCCGCCGTCCGGGCCGCGTACGAGGGCCGGGAGGGCCTGACCCTGGACGAGCTCGACGGCCTCACCATCTCCTCCCCGAACTGGTGGTTCAACGTCCGCCCCTCCAACACGGAACCCCTCCTCCGCCTGAACGCAGAGGCCCGAGACGAAGCGACGATGGCCAAGCTCCGCGACGAGGTCCTGGCGATCATCAGAGGGTGAGCGGGCGGCCACGCGCCGGGCAGGCGAAACCCGCCCGGCGCCGGACGCCCAACCAGGGGAGGTCCCTCCCCCGGGCGGCACCCGACCTCCCGCCCAACCCCGGCGCCGACCCCCGCCCGGCGGTACTCTGACCAGGCCGCACCGCACGACCCCGCACAACAGACCCCGCCCCCGAAGGGACCCCGACATGCCGCTCGAAGCCGGCCTCCTGGAGATCCTCGCCTGCCCGGCGTGCCACGCCCCCCTCACCGAGCAGGACACCGAGCTGACCTGCACCGGCCAGGACTGCGGCCTCGCCTACCCCATCCGCGACGGCATCCCCGTCCTCCTCGTCGACGAGGCCCGCCGCCCGGCGTGACC
This sequence comes from Streptomyces sp. NPDC030814, assembly GCF_055572155.1. Taxonomy (NCBI): domain Bacteria; kingdom Bacillati; phylum Actinomycetota; class Actinomycetes; order Kitasatosporales; family Streptomycetaceae; genus Streptomyces; species Streptomyces sp. NPDC030814. Next base: position 8,759 of record NZ_JBVIDX010000015.1, on the reverse strand, counting down.
CCACGCCCGAGCCCGGCTCACGGCGCACCGCAAGGCGTAATCCCGCTCGGGTAGGGAAACCCGGCGAAATGGCGAAAAAGGGCACCCGGCGAATCGGAGGCTGCCGCCCATGCTCGACGAATCGCTGCTAGACACCCCCGACGCCCTGGCGCAGGCCGACCAGGGCGGCCTGCTCCGAGGGGCCGCCGAGGCCGGCGCCCGGGTCCGCACGGCCATCCGCCTCGGCACCGAGGCCGGCATCGCCGACCTGAAACCCGACGGCCGACCCCGGGCCCTCATGATCGCGGGCCCGGGCATGGCCTCCGCGGGCGTCGCCGACCTGCTCGGCGCCCTCGCCGGCGCCAGTTGCCCGATCACCCGGATCCACCCCACTGGTGTGGCTCCCGCCGCGGGCGCCCTCCGCTGGGAACTCCCCGGCTGGGCCGGATCCGTCGACCTCCTCCTGATCGCCACCGCCGACGGCACCGAACCCGGCCTGTCGCTCCTGGTCGACCAGGCCTACCGTCGCGGCTGCACCGTCGTGGCCGTCGCCCCGGCCCGTACGCCCGTCGCCGACGCGGTGGCAGGCGCCCACGGCCTCTTCGTACCGATGGCGACCGCCCCGTACGAGCTGGAAGTGCCCCTCGGGGCCGCCGCCCCCGGCATCCTGTGGGCCCTGCTCACCCCGATGCTCGCGCTCCTCGACCGCATGGGCCTCGTCGCCGCCGACCCGGACGCCCTGGCGAAGGTCGCCGACCGCCTCGACCACGTCGCCGAGCGCTGCGGCCCCGCCATCGCCACGTACAGCAATCCCGCCAAGACGCTCGCCGCCGAGTTCGCCGACGCACTCCCGCTGATCTGGACCGAGGGCCAGGCCGCGGGCCCCGTGGGCCGCCGCTTCGCCTCCGCGCTCGCCGAACTCGCGGGTCGCCCCACCCTCGCCGCCCAGCTCCCCGAGGCCCTCGCCTCGCACGCGGTGGTGCTGTCCGGCCCCCTGGCCGCGAGCGCCGACCCCGAGGCGTTCTTCCGCGACCGCGTCGAGGAGCCGCCCGCCCTTCACGCGCGCGTGCTCCTCCTGCGCGACCGGCCCACCGGCGGACTGAGCGCCGCCTCGGCCGCCCGCGAGCTGGCCCTCGGCCACGAGACCGCGGTCAGCGAGCTGGAACCCGAGGAGGGCAGCGACCTGGAGACCCTCGCGGAACTGATCGCCATCACGGATTTCGCCGCCGTTTACCTGTCGCTCGCTTCGGGAGCCTGATCTTTACCCGGCCCTCCCGGCACACCCCCGAACGGCGTACGGAGAAGAACAGACACCATGGACCGCCTCGACAACACCATCCGCCCCTACGCCTGGGGCTCGACCACCGCCATCCCGCACCTCCTCGGCGTGGCCCCCACCGGTGAACCGCAGGCGGAGATGTGGATGGGCGCCCACCCCGGCGCCCCCTCGCGCACCGCGCGCGGACCCCTCACCGAGGTGATCGACGAGGCACCGGGCCGCGAACTGGGGGCGCGCACGGTCGCCAAGTTCGGCCCCCGCCTGCCGTTCCTGCTCAAGATCCTCGCCGCCGGCGCCCCCCTCTCCCTCCAGGTCCACCCGGATCTCGAACAGGCCAGGGAGGGCTACGAGGACGAGGAGCACCGCGGCATCCCGATCGGCGCGGGTCACCGCAACTACAAGGACGCCAACCACAAGCCCGAACTGATCTGCGCCCTCACCGAGTTCGACGGCCTCTGCGGCTTCCGAGAACCGCTGCGGTCCGCCGACCTGCTCGCCGCCCTCGACGTCGACTCCCTCAAGCCGTACGTCGACCTCCTGCACGCCCACCCCGAAGAGGCCGCGCTGCGCGAGGTGTTGACCGCTGTACTGAGCGCCGACCCCGAGGCGACGGCCGAGACGGTCACCGAGGCCACAGCCGCCTGCGGCCGCCTCGGCGGCGACTACGCCCCGTACGCCGACATCGCCCACCACTACCCGGGCGACCCCGGCGTCATCGCGGCCATGCTGCTCAACCACGTACGCCTGCAGCCCGGCGAGGCCCTCTTCCTCGGCGCCGGCATCCCGCACGCCTACCTCAACGGCCTCGGCGTCGAGATCATGGCCAACTCGGACAACGTCCTGCGCTGCGGCCTCACCCCCAAGCACGTCGACGTCCCCGAACTCCTGCGCGTCGTCCGCTTCCAGGCGACCGACCCCGGCGTCCTGCGCCCCGAGGCGGCCCCCGACGGCGAGGAGGTCTACGAGACCCCCATCGACGAGTTCCGGCTCTCCCGCTACGTCCTCCCCGAGGCCACCGCCCCGCACGACCTGACCCTCCCCACCCCGCAGATCCTGCTCTGCACGGCCGGTTCCGTACGAGCGGGCGAACACACCCTCGCCCCCGGCCAGTCCGTCTTCGTGCCCGCGCACGAGAAGGCCGAGGTGTCCGGACCGGGCACACTGTTCCGCGCGACGGTGGTCGCCTGAACGCCATGACCCCTCCCTGATCCAGAGCCCGGCGCACCGACACCGGACCGGGCTGCAACAATGCCCCCTGCAAAAGGCGGGCAAAGCCCGGCCGGTGACGGACGGAAGCGTGGGTACCCATGCCCATGCACACACATGCGTAGGCGAAGGGACACCCCGGACAGATGAGCGCGTCAGGCGGCACCAAGGCGATCGTGGCGGCACTCGGCGCCAACCTCGCCATCGCGGCAGCGAAGTTCGTGGCGTTCCTCTTCAGCCACTCGTCCTCGATGCTCGCCGAGTCCGTGCACTCCCTCGCCGACTCCGGCAACCAGGCCCTGCTCCTCCTCGGCGGCAAGAAGGCCCAGCGCGAGGCCACCCCGCAGCACCCCTTCGGGTACGGCCGTGAGCGCTACATCTACGCCTTCCTCGTCTCGATCGTCCTCTTCTCCGTCGGCGGCATGTTCGCCCTCTACGAGGGCTACGAGAAGATCAAGCACCCGCACGAGATCGAGGCCTGGTACTGGCCGGTCGGCGTCCTCGTCTTCGCGATCATCGCCGAGTCGTTCTCCTTCCGGACCGCCATCAAGGAGTCCAACGTCCTGCGCGGCAAGAAGTCCTGGACGGACTTCGTCCGCCACGCCAAGGCACCCGAGCTGCCCGTCGTCCTCCTGGAGGACCTCGGCGCGCTCGTCGGCCTGGTCCTCGCCCTCGGTGGCGTCGGCCTCGCCCTGCTCACCGGCGACGGCGTCTGGGACGGCATCGGCACCCTCTGCATCGGAGCCCTGCTCATCCTGATCGCGGTCGTCCTCGCCGCGGAGACCAAGTCCCTCCTCCTCGGTGAGTCCGCCGGCGCCGAAGAGGTCGAGAAGATCGCGGCGGCCGTCGTCGACGGCGACACCGTCACCCGCGTCATCCATATGCGCACCCTCCACCTCGGCCCCGAGGAGCTCCTCGTCGCCGCCAAGATCGCCGTCCAGCACGACGACACGGCCGCCGAGGTGGCCCACGCGATCAACGCCGCCGAGGCCCGCATCCGCGAAGCCGTCCCGATCGCCCGCGTCATCTACCTCGAGCCCGACATCTACAGCGAGGCCGAGGCCGCCAAGGGCCCCGACGCCGACGCCACCCCCGGCGGCCCCGCGCCGACCGCCGACCACTGACCCCCCCGCCCCACAGGACCGGGCCCGCCGCATCACACGGCGGGCCTTTGCCCTTTCCGGTCCCGCACCCGCCCGGCCGCACGACCGACGCCCCTGGCCACAGCCACGAAACCCCCGGCAGCCGCACGCAACGGCTTGATCCGTACTCAGGCGGACTGGGGTCGCGAGGGTCGACCGGTGTAGCTTGGGACGGAGCCAGACGTCGCTGCTGATGGCGGTCGGGCGGTCCCAGGAGGACCGACCCGAGGGAGAGAGGGCCTCCGACGGACTGCGCTGCGCGCACGCGGGCATGCCTGTGTCCTCTTCGGGCACCCCTGTGTCCGCCGCCGCGCAGACCAGCCCTACCCACCCTCGATCCGACACCGAGGAGCAGCTCGTCATGACGACTGTCGAGAACCGACAGGACTTCAAGGTCGCCGACCTCTCCCTGGCCGAGTTCGGCCGCAAGGAGATCACCCTCGCCGAGCACGAGATGCCCGGCCTGATGGCGATCCGCAAGGAGTACGCGGAGGCCCAGCCCCTCGCCGGTGCCCGCGTCACCGGCTCCCTGCACATGACCGTGCAGACCGCCGTCCTCATCGAGACCCTGGTCGCCCTCGGCGCCCAGGTCCGCTGGGCCTCCTGCAACATCTTCTCCACGCAGGACCACGCCGCCGCGGCCATCGCCGTCGGCCCGAAGGGCACCGTGGACAACCCGCAGGGCGTCCCGGTCTTCGCCTGGAAGGGCGAGACCCTGGAGGAGTACTGGTGGTGCACCGAGCAGGCGCTGACCTGGCCGGACAGCCCCACCGGCGGCCCCAACATGATCCTCGACGACGGTGGTGACGCCACCCTCCTCGTCCACAAGGGCGTCGAGTACGAGAAGGCCGGCGAGGTCCCCTCCGTCGACACCGCCGAGAACGACGAGCACCGCGTCATCCTGGAGCTCCTCCACCGCACCATCACCGAGGGCTCCCAGAAGTGGACCCAGCTCGCCTCGGAGATCCGCGGTGTCACCGAGGAGACCACCACCGGCGTCCACCGCCTGTACGAGATGCAGCGCGACGGCGTCCTCCTCTTCCCGGCGATCAACGTGAACGACGCCGTCACCAAGTCGAAGTTCGACAACAAGTACGGCTGCCGCCACTCCCTGATCGACGGCATCAACCGCGCCACCGACGTCCTCATCGGCGGCAAGACCGCCGTCGTCTGCGGCTACGGAGACGTGGGCAAGGGCTGCGCGGAGTCCCTGCGCGGACAGGGCGCCCGCGTCATCGTCACCGAGATCGACCCGATCTGCGCCCTCCAGGCCGCCATGGACGGCTACCAGGTCACGACCCTCGACGAGGTCGTCGACAAGGCCGACATCTTCATCACCACGACCGGCAACAAGGACATCATCATGGCCGGCGACATGGCCAAGATGAAGCACCAGGCCATCGTCGGCAACATCGGCCACTTCGACAACGAGATCGACATGGCCGGCCTCGCCAAGGTCCCCGGCATCGTCAAGGACGAGGTCAAGCCGCAGGTCCACACCTGGACCTTCCCCGACGGCAAGGTGATCATCATCCTGTCCGAGGGCCGTCTGCTGAACCTGGGCAACGCCACCGGCCACCCGTCGTTCGTGATGTCCAACTCGTTCGCGGACCAGACCCTGGCCCAGATCGAGCTGTTCACCAAGCCCGACGCGTACCCGATCGGCGTCTACACGCTGCCCAAGCACCTCGACGAGAAGGTCGCCCGCCTCCACCTGGACGCGCTCGGCGTGAAGCTCACGACGCTCCGCCCCGAGCAGGCCGCGTACATCGGCGTAGAGGTCGAGGGCCCGTACAAGCCGGACCACTACCGCTACTGATCACGCACCACGCTGACGCACTGCCGCGGCAGCTCACAGGCAGGCCCCCGCACCCCCGTGCCGGGGGCCTGCCCGTTCGTCCCGTGGCCCGCCCGTCGGCCGGCTCAGCCCGTCAAGACCCAGGACGCCCATGCCCCGCGGCCGGTATTCGCTGCACGATCCGCACGACCACACCCTCCTCGCCGAAGAACACTTCCATTGCGCGCCGGGTCCCTCCGGCTGGCGCTATGTCTCCCAACTGATCACTCCGTCCGGCGACCACGCCGGCTCCGTCGACCTCGCCCTCGACGAACTCGGCCGCCCCATCCGCCTCGAACTGCACGCCGCGAGCTGGCAGGTCCGCGGCGCCGCCCTCGACGGCGTCACCTGGGTCCGCACCGACCCCACCGGTACGCATGCCACCGAAGGCAATGTGCGCGCCCACGCCTTCACCGGCACGTCCCCGGCCTTCCTCGTCGCCACCGCCCGTCTCCTGCGCCTCACCCCTTCCGAGCCCGCCACCCGCGTACGCCTCGTCGCCTTCACCGACCCGGTCCTCGCCCCGCGCACTCTGGACCAGTCCTGGGCCTTGATCGCAAGAGAAGCACACGCCACTGACAACGGCCCCCTCACCGTGGACGAATACCAGGTCACAGCCCTGGACACGGGGGAGCGGCACACCGTTCACATCGCCGGCGACGTGGTCCTCGCGGCGCCCGGGATCGAGCTGGAACACCTGGAATCACCGCCGTCGACGTTCGACTGACGGGCATCGGCTGAGGGGATCGACGGCCGGTCCGTCGGACGTGCCTACGCGGGGGGCGCGAACCCGGTGCTCGGCCGCTCGGTCGGCGGCTGCTGCGGCGCGTCGAGGGGAGCGGAAGCCCCAGGAGCAGTCGGTGAGGCAGGAGCGGGAGCAGGAGGCGTGGGCGGGGCGGCGGGAGCAGGACCGGGCGCCGGTGCCCCGGGCGCAACCGCTCCGGTCGCGGGCGCGAAGCCACCGGTAGGCGGCGCATACCCGGGCCTCACGGGGCCGCCGAACGCCCGGCGAGCCTCCCGAGCCTGTCGCTCATGCACCACGGCCGCGAGATAGGCGCCCGGCGGCACCCCGTACGGCGCGGGGGTCCCCGTACGCGCCGCGAGATCCGAGGCGAGACGCTCCGCCATCGCCGCACCGACATGCGGATCCAGCTGTCCCACCCGCGTCAGGTACTGGCGGATCGCCAGCCACAGCGGATCCGGAACGGCGGACAGGTCGAGACCGGAGAACTGCCCGGCCAGCCAGGGCGGCGGCGGAGGCACGAACGACGACTTCCCCGCCGGCACCCGCTCCCGTACGACCAACGTCCCCGCGAACACATCGCCCAGCCGCCGCCCTCGCGCAGACACCAACGAAGCGATACACGCGATGACCCCGAGGGTCATCAAGATCTCCACGACCCCGACGGCACCGCGCACCAGGGCGTGCCGGAACCGGATCGGCCCACCGTCGTCCCGCACCACCCGCAGCCCGAAGGCCAGCTTCCCCAGCGAACGCCCATGACTCAATGTTTCCACCGCGATCGGTACACCCACCAGGAGGAGCAGAAAGCTCGCGATGCCTATCGCCATCTGGGCTGCCTCATCGAGACCGGCCGTGGCGAGGGCCAGGAGCAGGGTCACCACGAGGTAGACGACCAGCGCCACGACCAGGTCGAGCAGCACGGCCAGCGCCCGGCTCGGCAGCTTCGCGGGACGCAGTTCCAGCGCCACCGCCTCGCCCGTCACTAGCTCACTCACACCCGTCGTCCTTCCGGTTCGATCCCCTGACCCGCCCAGGGACTGGCCAGTCTGCCAAGCTGATGGCACATCGCGCCGCAGTAAGACCTGTACGACAAGCTGACACGCCGTACGAGAGGGACGAGGAGCAGCCAACCCGATGGACCTCGATGTCTTCGTGTCCGCCCATCGCGCCGAGTGGGACCGCCTCGACGCACTGCTCCGCCGCCAGCGCCGCCTCAACGGTGCCGAGGTCGACGAACTCGTCGCCCTCTACCAGCGCACGGCGACCCACCTCTCCCTGATCCAGTCCAGCGCCCCGGACCCCCAGCTCACCGGCCGTCTCAGCCAACTCGTGGCACGCGCGCGCAGTGCGGTCACAGGTGCCCGCCGCTCCTCATGGCGTGATGTCACCCGCTTCCTGACCCACGGTTTCCCCGCGGCGGTCTACCGCTCACGCCACTGGTGGGTCCCCACCGCGCTTCTCTCCACCCTCGTCGCGGCTCTCCTGGGCTGGTGGATCGGTACCCATCCGGAAGTCCAGGCGTCGATCGCGGCCCCCGACGCACTGCGCGAGATGACCCGCCCCGGTGGTCAGTACGAGACGTACTACTCCAGCCATCCCGCGGCCTCCTTCGCCGCCCAGGTGTGGACGAACAACGCCCAGGCCGCCGCGATGTGCCTGGTCCTCGGCATCTTCCTGGGCCTGCCGGTCCTCTGGATCCTTCTCCTGAACATGCTCAACCTGGGCGTGGGCATCGGCCTGATGTCCTCAGCGGGCAGACTGGACGTCTTCCTGGGGCTTGTCCTGCCACACGGCCTCCTGGAACTGACCGCGGTCTTCGTCGCCGCCGGTACGGGCCTGCGCCTCGGCTGGACCCTCGTCGACCCAGGCCCCCGCACCCGCCGCTCGGCGCTGGCCGAGGAGGGGCGAGCGGCCGTGGGCATGGCGATAGGGCTGGCGCTGGTCCTGTTCATCTCAGGAGCCATCGAAGGCTTCGTCACCCCCTCCGGCCTCCCGACCTGGGCCCGCATCAGCATCGGCGTCCTCGTCGAGGTCGCCTTCCTCGCCTACGTCTATGTCCTGGGCGGACGCGCCGCGCGAGCCGGCGAAACCGGTGACGTCGAGGAGCACGAACGCAGCGCCACGGTGCCCACGGCAGCCTGATGTGCATCCACCCCGCTCGGGCTGTTAGTGTCGTCCTCGTTCCCGCAAGAGCCGTTGACACGGAGCTCGCGGGGAGGTAGATTTCAACAGTTGCCCAGAGGTGGACATGCCCCGGGCGGCAGTGAGAATCTATCGGTTCCTCGAGGACAAGATCCACGAGCGAGCCCACCCCGATGATTCAGAGAGAGCGGCCGGTAAGGCCGGTCAAAAACTTCTGATAAAGTCGGACTCGCCGAAAGGGAGCCGCAAGGCAAACGAATAGGCAAAGCCCTCCAACGGCTACCGGAAATGAAATCCGACCGGAAACGGAACGGAAAACGGATCTGGTAAGGTTGGAAACGCAAGACCGAAGGGAAGCGCCCGGAGGAAAGCCCGAGAAGATACTCGGGTGAGTACAAAGGAAGCGTCCGTTCCTTGAGAACTCAACAG
>NZ_JBVIDX010000014.1:61741-208895 GCF_055572155.1 Streptomyces sp. NPDC030814 | reverse complement strand
GCGAACAGGATCGCCTTGCGGCGCAGGGACGGCGCCCGCGTGATCCACTCGCCCTCCGGCTGCATGCCGATGATCTCCGAGTGCGCGTGCTGCGCGATCTGCCGCACCAGCGTCCTGCGGTAGCCCTCCGGCATCCAGTCCCGCGGCTCGATCCGCTGGTCCCGCGCGATCGTCGCCTCGAAGTGCTCCTGGAGCGCGTCCTCGGGCGGCGCCCCGGCGGAATCCGTCGTCGTCATCGATACCAGCTTCCCAACCGACCATTCGTTCGGTATCAGTGTGACGTGATTCGAGCGGTCGGGCAAGACCCATCCGCGTCTCCGCAGCGCCGCGACGAGCCCTTGACAGTGCGACGGCACCCGTGGATACCGTGACCGTGACGCACGGTGACCGAATGTTCGGTCGGCCCGGTAGGGCGTGGTGGACGAAGGAGTCGCGATGAGCAGCCCGGGCGAACCGCTCCCCCACGACCTGCTGGACGACGGCGAGCGCCTGTCCCGGGAGGAGCTGGCCGCACTCCAGCTCGACCGGCTGCGGACGACCCTGCGGCACGCGTACGACCACGTGGAGCTGTACCGGAAGAAGTTCGACGCGGCGGGCGTCGGCCCCGACGACTGCCGTTCCCTCGCGGATCTGGCCCGCTTCCCCTTCACCACCAAGGCCGATCTGCGGGACACGTATCCGTTCGGCATGTTCGCCGTGCCGATGTCCGAGATACGGCGCGTCCACGCCTCCAGCGGCACCACCGGGCGCCCCACGGTGGTCGGCTACACGGAGCGGGACCTGTCGGTGTGGGCGGACGTGGTGGCCCGCTCCATCCGGGCCGCGGGCGGGCGCCCGGGCCACAAGGTCCACATCTCCTACGGCTACGGGTTGTTCACCGGCGGCCTCGGCGCGCACTACGGGGCCGAGCGCGCCGGGTGCACGGTGATCCCGGCCTCCGGCGGCATGACCGCGCGCCAGGTGCAGCTCATCCTGGACTTCCGCCCCGAGATCATCATGGTCACCCCGTCCTACATGCTGACCCTCCTCGACGAGTTCGAGAAACAGGGCGTCGACCCGCGCTCCACCTCCCTGGAGGTGGGCATCTTCGGGGCGGAGCCCTGGACGGAGGAGATGCGCCGGGAGATCGAGGACCGGGCGGACCTCCATGCCGTCGACATATACGGACTGTCCGAGGTGATCGGCCCGGGCGTGGCCCAGGAGTGCGTGGAGACCAAGGACGGGCTGCATGTGTGGGAGGACCACTTCCTGCCGGAGGTGGTGGACCCGCTCACGGACGAGGTCCTCGGCGACGGCGAGCGCGGCGAGATCGTCTTCACCTCCCTCACGAAGGAGGCGCTGCCGGTGATCCGCTACCGCACCCGCGATCTGACCCGGCTGCTGCCCGGCACCGCCCGCCCCGCCTTCCGTCGCATGGAGAAGGTCACCGGCCGCTGCGACGACATGATCATCCTGCGCGGCGTGAACGTCTTCCCCAGCCAGATCGAGGAGATCGTGCTGCGCACGCCCGGCGTGGCCCCGCACTTCCAGATCCGGCTGACCCGCCGGGGCCGTATGGACCACATGACGGTCCTGGTGGAGGCCCGCCCGGGCGCCTCACCCGAGCGGCGGGAGAGGGCGGCCGACCTGATCACGGGGAGCGTCAAGGACGCGGTGGGCGTGACGGTGGAGGTGGAGGTCGTCGAACCGGAGAGCCTGGAGCGTTCGGTGGGCAAGCTGAAGCGAGTGCGGGATCTGCGCGAACCGTGATCCGGGGGCTGGACGCCGAGGGCCGAGGGCCGGTGATCACGGTGGCCGACCCTCAGCCCCCGGCCTCCCGGCCCCGGCCCCGGCCCCGGCCCGGCCCGGCCCGGCCCGGCCCCCACGGTGCTACCGCTCGCTCCCCCGATACACCACCCGCCCGCCCGTCACCGTGAGCAGGACCGGCGCCTCGGCGACCTCGTCGGCGGGGGCGTCGACGGGGTCGAGCCCCAGCGCCGTCAGATCCGCCCGGTATCCCTCCGCGATCCGGCCGGCCACGGCCTCCTCCCCCGCCGCGAGCGCCGCGTGGGTGGTGCAACCCTCCAGCGCCTGGAGCCCGCTCAGCCCGGCCCGGGACGACGCGGCCCCGCGCGGCGCCCGGGCCGTGGCCAGGACCCCGCGGGCGTCATGGTGGGCGATCGGCCAGTCCGAGCCGAGCGCGACGACCGCGCCCGCGTCCCGCAGATCCCGCAGCCGCCAGGCCCGTGAGGCGCGCTCCTCGCCGAGCCGCGCCGACCACTCGTCGGAGAGATCGGCCCGGGTGTAGTCGGTGTGCGGGGGCTGCATGGAGGCGATGACCCCGACCTCGGCGAACCGTGCCACGACGTCGTCGGGCACCGACTCGATGTGTTCGACCCGGTGGACGTGCCGCCCGCCGGGCCCGAGCGACTCGACGGTGGAGAGCACATGGCGTACGGCGGCGTCCCCGATCGCGTGGGTCGCCGTGCGGACTCCGGCGCGGTGCAGCACGCGTACGGCGTCGCTGTACGCGGCCGGGTCGGGCCAGAACGCGTCGGTGCCCTGCCCATGGCAGTCGGGGTGGTCGAGCCAGGCGGTGCCGCCCTCGACGGTGCCGTCCATGAAGAACTTCACCCCGCCCACCTGCCAGTGCCGGCCGCCCCGGCCCTGGAGGGCGATCAGTTCCGCGAGGTCGTCCCCGTCGGCGCCGGGCATGCACCACGGCGCGAAGCGCAGCCGCAGCGGCAGGACCGTCTCCTCCGCCACGGCGCTCATCAGGTCGAGGTCGCCCAGGTCCATGACATGGGCTCCGGTGAGTCCGGTGGCCGCCATGGCGTTCAGCAGCTCGACCAGCCGGGCGCGGCGTTCGTCGTACGACGGGCGGGGCATGACCGCCGTGACGAGCTCCATGGCGGCGTGTTCGACGAGGTGTCCGGTCAGTCGTCCGTCGGCGTCGACGACGATGTGGGAGCGCTGGGTGAACGCACGGGGCCCGGTGATGCCGGCGGACGTCAGCGCGGCCTCGGTGGCGAGGGCGGAGTGGCCGTCGTAGAGGCGGAGGAAGGCGGGTGCGCCGTCCAGGACGTCCTCGATGAGGGCGCGGTCGACGGGGCGGCCCTCGAAGGCGTTGTGGTCGAGGCCGTAGCCGATGACCCAGCCGTCGGTGCGCGGCGCGGAGACGAGCGCGCAGCGCAGACCGTCGAGGTCGCGTACGGCGGTGAGGTCGAGCCCGGTGGCCAGGTCCAGGCCCCATACGGGGTGGCTGTGACTGTCCACCAGGCCGGGCACCAGCCGGCCGCCGCCCAGGTCCACCGCCTCGGTGCCCGGTCCGCGCCAGTCCCGGACGTCGGCCTCGTCACCCACCGCGGCGATCAGCCCGTCGCGTACGGCGACCGCGGAGGCGTACGGCCGGTGCGGGTCGAGGGTGCGGATGTGGGCGCCGGTGATGACGAGATCGGCGGTGGGCATGGGGAGGCGTCTCCTCTGCGGGGTGGGGCGACAGGTGGGGCGACAGGTGGGGCGGTTCACTCGGCGGCTTCGGCCGGTGGCTCGGCGGCGAAGCCCGCGTAGACGTCGGGCCTGGACCGGCGCAGCCACCACCCGAGGGCGATGCCGATGACGAGGACGGCCGGGACGATGGCCGCGAGGACGGTGTTGACGGTGGTGGAGGCGCCGGTGAACTGGTCGAGGTGGGTGACGACCAGGGTGATGGCGCCGGTCAGGAGCACCGCCGCCGCGACGGGCGCGACGACCGTGCGCAGGGCGCCCTCGCCATGGGTGAGGCGACGGAAGTAGAGCGGCACCGCGATCGCGGCGAGCAGTTGCAGCACCATCAGGGCGAGCATGCCGGGCGTGTTCACCCACAGCAGCAGCTGCATGTACGGGTCGGCGCCGGCCGCGGCGAAGGCGAGGACGACCACCGCACCGAGGACGGTCTGGGCGAGGCCCGCGACGTACGGGGAGCGGTGGCGGTGGTGGACGCGGGCCAGGGCCCTGGGGAGGATGCCCTCCTCGGCGAGGGCGAGCCCGTAGCGGTTGATGGCGTTGTGGAAGGCCAGCAGCGAGGCGAGGACGCTGGTGACGATGAGGATGTGCATCAGGTCCGCAGCCCAGGGCCCGACGTAGACCGTGATGGCGGAGAAGAAGAGGTCCGCGGGGTTCGAGCCGGCCGTGGCGATGACCTTCGCGTCGCCGAACGCCTGGATCACCGTCCACACGATGAACGCGTAGAACAGGCCGAGGAAGGCGACCGCGAGATAGGTGGCGCGCGGCACGGTGCGGGCCGGGTCTCGGGCCTCCCGGCGGTAGATCACGGTGGACTCGAAGCCGGTGAAGGCGGCGAACGCGAAGGCGAGCACGGCGATCATGCCGGGGACCATGACGTTGCCGGGCGCGAAGGAGGCGAGGGACAGGCCGTCGGCGCCGCCCTCGAGCAGGACTCCGCCCGCGAGCAGGACGAGGATGCCGGTCTCGGCGACGAGGAGGACACCGAGGACCTTGGCGCCGAAGTCGATGGACCGGTAGCCGCCGTAGCCGATGAGCAGCAGACCGAGGAGGGAGACGGGCAGCCAGGGGATGTCGGCGCCGAACAGGGAGCGGGCGGTGTCGCGGGTGGCGGTGCCGAGGAGGCCGTAGACGCCGATCTCCATGCCGTTGTAGCCGATCAGCGCGAGGAGCGCGGCGCCGATGCCGGCCCGGCGGCCGAGGCCTCGGGTGATGAACGCGTAGAAGGCGCCGGCGCTGCGGACGTGGCGGCTCATGGTGGTGAAGCCGATGGCGAAGACGGCGAGGGTGAGACCGGCGAGCAGATAGCCGACGGGGGCGCCGATGCCGCCCATCAGGATCGCGAGCGGGGCGACGCCTGCCATCACGGTGAGCGGGGCCGCGGCGGAGACGACGAAGAAGGCGATGTCCGTGGTGCCGAGCGACCCCGAGCGGAGCGAGAACGTGCTGGGCGCGTCGTTCTCGGCCAGGTCCGCGCGGGGTGCGGAGGGGGTGACGGTCATGGGGAAAGCCCTTCTGGCTGCTTGCGGGGACGAGGCCACCGGGTGGGCGGGGTGGCCCGGGCCGGTAAACCTAAAGGCTTTCGGTTTGGGCAATGTAGCCTTCGACACGACCGCTGGGAAGACCCCGAAGAGGACGGACACCATGGGACGGCCGCGCACGCCCTTGCTGGACCGGGAGCGCATCACCACCACCGCACTGGAACTCGTCGACGCGCAGGGCGATTTCAGCGTCCCGCAGATCGCCAGGCGGCTCGGGGTGCAGACCGGCTCGGTGTACCACCATGTGGACGGCCGGGACGGCATCGTGGAACTGCTGCGTGAGCGGGTCACCGAGGGCATCGACGTCTCCGCGCTGGAGCTGCGCCCCTGGGACGAGGCCCTCGCGGCCTGGGCCCGCTCCTACCGCGCCGCCTTCGCCGCCCACCCCCGGGCCATTCCGCTGCTGATGACGTCCCCGGTACGGGCCCCGCGCGTCCTCGAACAGTACGAGCGTGCCGTCACTCTGCTGCTGGACGCGGGCTTCCCGCTGCCCGATGTGATGCCTGTGCTGGTCGCGCTGGAGAACGTCGTCCTCGGTTCCGCCCTCGACCTCGCAGCACCGGCCGCCATGTGGGAGGTCGTCGACGAGACGGCCACGCCGCGCCTCACGGAGGCCCTCGACGCGGTCGGCGACCACCGCGCGGACGCCGCCTTCGAACTGGCCCTCGAGGGCTTCCTGGACCACGCGCGCCGCAGACGGGACACGCACGCGGGGCGCTGATGCCGGCGGGCGTCGGTCGCGTTGTCCGGGAGGCTGCCACGATGGGCCCCATGGACGAGGACGTCATCCCCGTTCTCCGTGTCGCGGACGCCGCAGCGGCGATCGCCCGGTACGAGCGACTGGGCTTCGCCCAGCAGTGGGAGCACCGCTTCGAGCCGGGGCTCCCCGCGTTCGTCGAGGTCGCCCGGGGCGGGATACGGCTGTTCCTGTCGGAGCACGAGGGCGACGCCCGCCCCGACACGCTCGTGTGCCTCCGCGTCCGCGACGTCGAGGCGCTCGCCGCCGCGTTCGGCGTGCCGGTGGAGGAGGCTCCGGGGGTACGCGGGATCGAACCGCGCGACCCGGACGGGAACCGGCTGCGGCTCGGCACACCGGCGGGCTGACCACCGGGACGCGGGCGGCCCCGGCGCGGGAAAAACTCCTGTGCGGCGGTTCGCACACCTCTGCGATCATCCCGGAATGGTCAACCGTCTCGCATCAGTGGTTCTCCGGCACACCCACCGCCTGCCCGCCCCCGAGGGGTCCGCGGGGGACGGTGCCGCCGCGGCGCGGCAGTTCGACGCCGCGTTGCTGTCCGTGGGGTTCAAGCTGTCGGCGGAACTGCTGGGGCATCTGTCGGGGCTGTCGCGGGCCGCGGTGGTGCACACCGCCACCCGCACACTGCGCACGGTGCGCGAGATGGTGGGCGACCATGTCGCGCACAACGCGTACTTCATCGACTTCCCCGTGAACGTGCCGGACACCGAGGAGTTCTGGACACGGTGCGTCGCCGAGGCGCTCCGTGACCGCAAGGCGCGCGACAGCGTGCTCTCCCAGCTGGCACGCGGTGTGCTGAACCTGCTCAGCCTGCCGTCGTACGGCCGCTACCAGCACACCTACGAGGAGATGCTCGCGGTGCAGGACGAGCTGATCGCCTCGGCGGGCGACCGGCTGACCGTCCTGCACCTCGGCGGAGACCTGGACGACGAGGTCACCGCCCTGTACCTGGCGCTCGCGGGCAGCAGCACGCCGCTGGGCGAGGAGCACCTGGCCGACCTGAGGCTCCTCGCGGGCCGGTGCGCTGCCGGGCCGCAGCCGGAGGCGATCCCGGTCCGGGAGAACCGCGCGGTTGTCAACGAGGCCCGCCTCGGTGTGGGCGCCGACCTGCTCCTGGACACCGTCACCGATGTGCTGCGGCTGGCCTGCGCGCTGTCGGGAGGTGATGTGACGCTGCGGGAGCCGACCCGTTTCCGGACGGTGCCGCGCCCGGTCCGCCGGGCACTGCTCGCGGGTCTGGACGCCGTGGTCGCGGCGAACCCCGCGAAGCTGTGCGACGTGCACGCGTACCGCGAGCCCTTCAAGCGGCTCGGTGAGCGTCTCCACCCTCACGAGTACCCGCAGTGGCCGCACGCCGCCGACGTGTTCGCCGTCGCCCGGGGAGAGAAGGAGGCGCGGTCCTTCGACAGCCGAGCGCAGCAACTGCTCGGTGAGGACGACGTCCTCGGCGCCGTCGGCCTGCTGAAGTCCGCTCCCGGCAAGCTGTTCCGGGCGCTCGACCATCTTCTGCGCACCGCACCCGACCAGGACGGGCGGGACGCGGTGGTGGCCGCCGCCGTGGAGGTCGCCCCGCAGGTGTCGGGCCGGGTCGTGCTGGCGGTGCGCGAGCATCTGCTCAACCGGGAGCGGGAGTCCGGGGAGCGCCGGGTGTTCGTCAACCGCCGGGGCCGGGCGTGGGTGGCCGCCGACATGCGGCCGTCCGTGCCGGCGCCCGACCGCGAGCGCCTGATCGCCGCCCTCGACGCGGAGCTGCGGCGCCGGCTCCCGGCGCCGGGCCGGCTGCTGGTCGACCCGGACGTCCTGGACGTGGCGCTGCCGCTCAGCGGCCGGGCGACCACCGCCGGGTTCGGTGTGCTGCCGCGGGGCTCCGTGTCGGCGGTCGACGGCGAGCTGCTGCGCTTCTTCGTGTACTGGAAGGAGAGCCGGCACCGGACCGACTACGACCTGTCGGCGCTGCTGCTGCACGCCGACTACGGCACCGACGCCTGGCTGTCGTACACCTCGCTCAAGACGGTCGGGGGCGAGCACTCCGGTGACATCACGGAGGCGCCGGAGGGGGCCTCGGAGTTCATCAACCTGCGGCTGGACCGCGTGCGGGCCACCTTCATCGTTCCGCAGGTGAACATCTACGCCGGTGAGGGGTTCGAGGAGGTCGAGGAGTCGTTCTTCGGGTTCATGCTGCGGGACGGGGAACAGAAGGGCCGTCCGTTCGAACCGCGCACGGTGCGGATGAAGTCGGAGCTTCGGGGACCGGGCCGGGTGGCGCTGCCGCTGGCCTTCAAGCGCGAGCGGGACGGCGAGTGGCGGGCGAAGTGGCTGCACCTGTACCTCAATGGCATCTCGTCGGCGAACCGGGTCGAGGAGAACCAGGCGTCGGTGTCGAAGGTGGTGAAGGCCGTCATGGAGCGGGAGCAGCTCACCGTGCGGTACCTCGTCGGCCTGATGACGGACGCGGACGGGGCGACAGGCGTGGAGTCCTGGGACGGGACGTCCGTCCCGGACGAGCCGGTCACGTACATCGGTCTCGAACGCCCCGAGGGGCTGCATCCGGACTCCCGGGTCATCACCCTCGAAAACCTGCGCGACTTGATCCCGGGCTGAGTGCTAGCGTTGCCGACGGCGAGGCCATGAAGGGGCTTCCTTCTCCATTCCTTTCCTGAAACGAGTCCCTTCGCTCTCCTCGCCCTCGACCTCGAACCGGGGGGCGCCGCACGGCGCCCCCCCGGTTCTTCGTGCCGCTCCGGGAAAACCCGCGCGACCGCCGTCCCGAGCGACTGTTACCGTGGCCGTGGCGAGGCCATGAGGGGGCTTCCTTCTCACCGCCGTGACAGCGGCTTCAATGACGAGTCCCGTCGCTCTCCTCGCCGTTCACGTCGCCCCGGGCGGCGCCCGCGTTCAGTGCGCGAGCGCCGCCCGAGCCGTGTCGAGGGCCTGTTCCGCGTAGCCGCGGCCGAAGAGCACCGCGTGGACCAGCAGGGGGAAGAGCTGGTGGAGGCCGACTCGGTCCCGCCAGCCGGCGGCGAGGGGCGCCACCCGCTGATAGCCGTCGAGCACCCGGTCGAGATGGGGGCAGCCGAAGAGGGCGAGCATCGCGAGGTCCGTCTCGCGGTGGCCGCCGTGCGCGGCGGGGTCGATGAGCCAGGCCCGGCCGTCGGCGCCCCAGAGGACATTGCCGTTCCACAGGTCGCCGTGCAGCCGGGCGGGCGGCTCGGCGGGTCCCGCCAGATCGGGCAGCCGCTCGCAGACGTCCTCGATCAGGACGGCCTCGGCCCGGTGGATCGTGCCGTCGTCGATCGCGCGCCGCAGATACGGCAGCACGCGGTGCTCGGCGTACCAGCCGGGCCAGTCGCCGCCCGGGACGTTGCGCATGGGGGCACGCCCGATGTACGCGTGGTCCGGGCCGCCGGGCGGTGCGGCGCCGAAGGCGGGCGCTCCCGCGGAGTGCAGTGCCGCCAGGGTCTCCCCGAAGCGGACCGCCGCCGCGGTGCCGGGCGAGCCCTGCCGGACCCGGTCGATCACCAGGCGGTCCCCCTCGTAGCCGTACACCGCCGGGACGAGAACCGTCTCCGCCTGGGCCAGCCAGCGCAGTCCGGCCGCCTCCGCCCGTGCCGCGCCCGGTCCGTCGCCCCGCTTGACGATCACCACCCGGCCGTCGTCGAGGGTGACCTCGGTGAGGGCGCCGGAGAGCCGGCGTTCCCCGGCGGCCGGGCAGCCGGTGAGCCGTGCGGCCAGGTCGCCAGGTGTGTCGTCTTCGGTCACGAAAACCCCCTCCGGATCCCTGTCGCCCCGCGTTCTCAGAAACCGTACGGGCCGGGTGCGCCCCCGGCGACATCTCCCGTCCGTGTCTGGACACACGGGGCCGCCCGCGGGCGGCCCCTCGCGCGTGGCAGGTGTTGTGCGCCCTCCGCGCCGGGGGCCGCGGCGGGCGAGGGGCGCGAGTGCGCGAAGCGGCCCCGCCTCTGCCTCAGCAGGTGGTTTCCGCATCCCGAGGACGTGAAGTCGCCCCCTTCACGCGGTGCCCGGCCGGCCACCCCGTCTGCTTGGCTTTCCCTGCGACGCGTGCCGCGACAACCGTACGCGCCGCCTCACCGCCGCCGCTCCGGCGTCCATCACCTCGGAATCCGCCCACGCCAACGTCGTACGCGCGCCACCCGAGTTCCCGTACCGCCGTCGACCGGTCTCCCGTGTCCGCCCCGGTTCCCGGTACCGCCGTCGACCGGTCTCCCGGTGTCCGCCCGGGTTCCCGCGCGTCCAGGCACATCCGCGTACGTCCGCTCACCCTTCGGGAGGGAAAGTGACCGCCCCCGTGAGTTCCTCCGAAAGCGCCCCGGATCCCGCCGACGGACCCCACTGCACCAGTCTGAGCACCCGGGCCGCGCGTCAGCTCGCGACGACCACCAAGTCCGAACCGCAGATGCAGGCGATCACCTCCCGATGGCTGCTCAGGATGCTGCCGTGGGTGGACGTGAAGGGCGGCACCTACCGGGTCAACCGGCGCCTCCAGCTACGCGTCGGCCGTGGCAGGGTGCAGTTCGACCAGAACGGCGCCGACGACGTCAAGGTGATCCCCGAGACGCTCACCGAACTGCCCGCGCTGCGCGGCTACTCGGACCTCGCTGCGCTCAGGGAGATCTCTCAGCGCTTCCGGGTCCGTGAGGTGCGGGCCGGCCAGGTGCTGGTCGACGCCGGGCAACCGGTGACCGAGGCGTTCCTCGTGGTGCACGGCCGGTTCACCCGCTACACCACCGGCAAGTACGGCGAGGAGGAGGTCCTCGGTGTCATCGCCGACGGCGACGGGATGGGCGACGAGGCGATCGGCCGGGCCGACCCGCTGTGGCTCAGCTCCGTGCGGGCCGAGACGGCGGCAGTGGTGCTGGCGCTCAACTGGGACACCCTGATGGCGTTCGTGGACCGCACACCGTCGCTGCGGGCCCAGTTCGACGCCTTCGCCGACCGGCAGAGCAAGCCGATGAACCGCAAGGGCGAGGCCGATGTCCCCCTGGAGGCCGGGCATGTGGGCGAGCAGACGCTCCCCGGCGGCTTCGTGGACTACGACCTCGCGCCCCGCGAGTACGAACTGTCCCTCACCCAGACCGTGTTGCGCGTGCACACGCGGGTCGCGGATCTCTACAACCATCCGATGGACCAGACGGAGCAGCAACTCCGCCTGACCATCGAGGAGATCCGTGAGCGCCAGGAGTGGGAACTCGTCAACAACCGCGAGTTCGGGCTGCTGCACAACGTCGACTACGGCCAGCGCATCAGTACCTTCTCCGGGCCGCCGACCCCGGACGACATGGACGAACTGCTGTCGATGCGCCGCAAGACCCGGATGTACCTCGCCCATCCGAAGGCGATCGCGGCCTTCTTCCGGCAGTGCAACCGGCGCGGACTGATGCCCGGCACGGTCACCCTCGGCGGGCACGAGGTACCGGCCTGGCGCGGGGTTCCGCTCCTGCCGTGCGGCAAGATCCCGATCAGTCCGCAGCACACGACCAGCATCATCGCGCTGCGCACCGGCGAGAAGGACCAGGGTGTCATCGGCCTGCGCCAGACCGGCATCCCCGAGGAGTACGAGCCGTCGCTGAACGTGCGGTTCATGGGCATCGACACCACCGCGATCATGAGTTATCTGGTCACGGCCTACTACTCGATGGCCGTGCTGGTGCCCGACGCGGCCGGGATCCTGGAGAACGTGCAGATCGGGTGGATGCCGGAATGAGCGAACCCTCGGCTTCCGCCGCCACGAGGGCGACCCGGCTGCCGGGGCCGCCCGGCCTCACCCGATCCGGACGCGCCCGGGGCGGGGGCGCGATTCCCGGGCTGCGGCACCGGCCGCCCGTGCCCGCCGACCCCGCGAGGGTCGCGGAGGTCGACCGCAGGCTCGTGGCGTGGGCCGACCGCCTCGGCCTGGTCCCCAAGGAGTGGCGGGGGCAGTTCGAACGGTTCGGTCTCGGGCGGGCGGTCGTGCTCTCGCACCCCGGCGCGGCCGGACTCGACCATCTCACCGCCGCCGGGAAGCTGCTCCTCGCGGAGCATCTCGTCGACAACGTGTACTGCGAGGTGGACGAGGGCAAGGGCGGTTCGCCACGCGGCCTCGGCGGGCGGCTGCTCATGGCCCAGTCGGCGCTCGACCCGTTCCACGGGACCCCCGAGTGCGAGGAGCGGTGGCAGCAGGGCGTACGGGCCGACGGTCCGTTGCGCTCGTACCGCTTCGCGCTGCGGGATTACGCGGTGTTCGCCACGCCCAGCCAGACCAACCGGCTGGTCCACGACCTGGCCCGGCTGCACCTGGGCTATCTCGGCGAGGCCGCCTGGGCCGAGACCGAGCACATGCCGCGGGTGTGGGAGTACCTGGTGATGCGGCAGTTCAACAACTTCCGGCCCTGTCTGGCGGTGGTCGACGCCGTGGACGGCTGGGAGCTGCCGGAGGCCCTCTACGCGCGGCCCGAGGTCCAGCGGATCACCGCCCTCGCGGGCAACGCGGCCACGATCGTCAACGACCTGTACTCCTTCATGAAGGAGATGGCCGATGATCCGGGCCATCTGAATCTGCCCGTGGTGATCGCCGCCAACGAGCGGTGCGGACTGAAGGCCGCCTATCTGAAGGCCGTCGACATCCACAACCAGGTCATGGAGGCGTTCGAGGAGGAGTCCGCGGCGCTGTCCGCCACCTCCCCGCCGATCGAGCGCTATGCCACCGCTCTCGCCGCCTGGATGGCCGGCAGCCATGAGTGGCACGCCACCCACACCGACCGCTACCGCCTCCCCGACTACTGGTGACGCACCGCACGGCCGCCGTCCGATCGCAGCGAAGGAGCCACCGTTGACCCTCACCGACGCCGTCACCCCGCCCGCCGCACCCGTGCCGGACCGGTCACAGGTCCCCTCCCCGGCCCCATCCACCTACCAGCGGCGCGTCGCCGACTACTGGAACGCCGAGGAGAACCCGGTCAACCTCGAACTCGGCAGGATCGACGACCTGTACCACCACCACTACGGGGTCGGGGAGGCCGACTGGTCGGTCCTCGACGAGGACCCCGACCCCGCGCGCCGCCGGGAGCGGGTCACCGCCGAACTGCACCGCCTGGAACAGGCCCAGGCGGAACTGCTGGCCCACCAGCTGGGCCCGCTCTCCCCCACCGACCGCGTCTTCGACGCCGGGTGCGGGCGCGGCGGCGGCAGCGTGGTGGCGCATCTGCGCTACGGCTGTCACGCCGACGGCGTCACGATCTCGCAGAAGCAGGCCGACTTCGCCAATGACCAGGCCCGCAGGCGCGGCATCGACGGCCGGGTCCGCTACCACCACCGCGACATGCTCGACACGGGGCTGCCCTCCGGGGAGTTCGCCGCGTCCTGGAACAACGAGTCCACGATGTACGTCGAGTTGGACCTGCTGTTCGCCGAGCACGCCCGGCTGCTGCGCCGCGGCGGACGCTATGTGACGATCACCGGCTGCTACAACGACACCTACGGGCGCGCCTCCCGCGAGGTGTCGCTCATCAACGCCCACTACATCTGCGACGTCCACCCGCGTTCCGCGTACTTCCGCGCGCTGTCCCGCAACCGTCTGGTGCCCGTCCACGTGCAGGACCTCACGGCCGCCGCCCTGCCCTACTGGGAACTGCGCAAGCGGGCCGACCATCTGGCCACCGGCATCGAGGACACCTTCATCACCGCCTACGGGAACGGCAGTTTCCAGTATCTGCTGATCGTGGCCGACCGCGTCTGACCCGCGGAACCGCGGCGGGCGGGCGGGCGGCCGGCCGCGTGGGTCACGGCTGTGAGGTCTCGGATTCCAGCGCGGTGCGGGTCGGCCTGCCGTAGACGCCCGACTCGTCGTCCAGCACGACGCGGGTGAGCTGATAGCCACGGACGGCGCTCTCCACCTCGCGGTCGTACTCGCCGTCGATGTCCCCGTTGTAGAGACCGACCTGGCGCAGACGTCGCTGGAGTTCGGTGACCTCGGGGCCCCGGTCGCCCAAGCCGAGAACGGGGTTCTGCTCGGCGCTCCCCGTCGGCAGCGGGTCCGTCGTGCGCGTGGCACCGCTGTTGGACGGGGTCCGGGTCGGGTCGGCGGAGCCGGTCGGGGTGGCCGGGCTCTCGCTGGGGGTCGCGTCCGGGGAGGCGGTCGGGGTACCCGGCGTCCGGCTCGGTGCGGCCGTGCCGGACGGGGGCGGAGTCGAGGTCGTGTCCTCCTGGGACGCCGCCTCCGGCAGCCGGGCACGGACGTCGTCCGGCAGGGAGCCGTCCCGTGAGGGGGCGTCGTACGAGAGGAGTCCGCTGACGAAACCCGCCGCCACCAGCGCGGCCAACACGGCGGCTCCGGCACCGGCCGCGAGCATCTTCCGGCGTCGCGGCCCGCCGTCGTGGTCTCCGACATCGGCGCGAAGTCGCTCACCCAGGGCACTCGGCGGACCCGGATCCTCGGCGTAGGGCGGCAACTCCCGCGTGGAATCGTCCGGCGCGTACGCGGAGCCGTCGGCCTGGTCCGTCCCGGTGGCGGGGCCGTCGTGGGGCTCGGTGGTGTCGTCGCCGACCTTCACGAACGGCCGAATCCGTACGGGGTCGAAGTCCTCCGCGGCCGCCGCCTGTGCCGTTCGGGAGTCGCGGTGAGCCTCCGACGCCTCCTCGGCGCAGGAACAGGCCGGGGTGCCGTCCACCGCCCGGGGCGTACCGCACTGGGGGCAGACAGGGCCTGTCGGTTCACTCACGCGCGATCTCTCTCCGAACGGGTTTTCCAGAGTTCCGACAGTCTTCTACACGAAATCCTCAAGACTTGCTTGAAACTCGAACGAGAACTCTCAGGAGAAGTCGCAAAGCAGCCAACTACGTTCGACAGTCGCCAAGGCGACGGCCCGTCCGATTGCCGCCCCCGCCGCGGGGCAGGAGCCGCTGCCGCCGGGCCAGCCGGCAGACCGTCCTGCGGGGTGCCGTCCGGATGGTCCGCAGGACGGGCAACTGGCCCGGCGCGAGCCTGGCCCGCTCGCCGCCACCCGCGATCAGGGCGTTGACGGAGGCCATCGGGTCGCCGCCGACCTGCCGCGCCACCAACGCCCCGACCACGAGGGGAATCAGCACCACAGCGAGGGCCGAACCGGTCGCGGTGGCCGTGGCGGTGACGTTCCGGAGGGGGCGCGGACGCGAGGTGTGCGTGTTCATGACGACAGTGCACCAGCGGCGGCGACGGCCGGGCACCTGACCGCGTACTCATTCGCCGCGCACCGGGTACTCAGTGCCGCATGGGCACACCGCCCGGTCGGAGTGCCGGTGGCCGCTCGACTCAGGCCGCCGCCACGGCTCCCCGCTCCTCCGCCGGCCTGTGGATCGGTGTGCCCGACCCGGTCAGCGGGACGCCCGTGCCGCCGCGTCGGGTGGCGACGATCTCGGCGGCGATGGACAGGGCGGTCTCCTCGGGCGTACGGGCTCCCAGATCGAGCCCGATCGGAGACCTGAGACGCGCCAACTCCTTCCCCGTCAGGCCCACTTCACGCAACCTGCGCTCGCGGTCGGCGTGCGTGCGGCGGGAGCCCATGGCCCCGACGTACGCGACCGGCAGCCGCAGGGCCGTCCTCAGCAGAGGCACGTCGAACCTGGCGTCGTGCGTGAGCACGCACAGGACGGTCCGCGCGTCGGTCTCCGTGCGCCCGAGGTAGCGGTGCGGCCAGTCCACCACGATCTCGTCGGCGTCCGGGAAACGGGCCCTGGTGGCGAAGACGGGGCGTGCGTCGCACACGGTCACGTGGTAGCCGAGGAACTTGCCCGCGCGCACCAGCGCGGCGGCGAAGTCGATCGCACCGAACACGATCATCCGGGGCGGCGGGACGGACGACTCCACGAGCAGTGTCAGCCCGCCGGGGCAGCGTGATCCGTCCGGTGACAGCTCGACGGTGCCGGTACGGCCGGTGTCCAGCATGGCCCGGGCCTCGGCCACGGCCGTCCGGTCCAGCTCGGGGTGGCCGCCCAGCCCGCCCTCGTGCACGCCGTCGGGCCGTACGAGCAGGCCCTCGCCGAGGAGTTCGGCCGGGCCCCGGGCGACCCGGACGAAGGCCGCCGGTCCGCCCCCGACGACGGCCGAGAGCGCCGAACGGAACACGGGGGCGTCCGCAGTGACCGGGGTGACCAGGATGTCGATCACCCCGCCGCAGGTCAGACCGACGGCGAAGGCGTCCTCGTCGCTGTACCCGAAGCGCTCAAGGATCGTCTCGCCGTCCGCCAGGGCCCGCCGGCACAGCTCGTACACCGCGCCCTCCACGCATCCGCCGGAGACCGAGCCGATGGCCGTGCCCTCGCCGTCGACGGCGAGGGCGGCACCCGGACCGCGAGGGGCGCTGCCGCCCACGGAGACGACGGTGGCGACGGCGAACTCCCGTCCCTCCTCGGCCCAGCGGTGCAGCTCGTCGGCGAGGTCAAGCACGCGGGGCCCCCGCGAGGAGGACCCGGTCGGGCCGGATGGGCAGGTGGCGGTGGCGTACGCCGGTCGCGTGCCAGACCGCGTTGGCGACGGCCGCGGCGGCGCCGACGATGCCGATCTCCCCGATGCCCTTGATCCCGACGGGGTCGTCCGGGTCGGGGTCGTCCACCCAGTGCGCCTCCACGGCGGGCACGTCGGCGTGCGCGGCCACGTGGTACGCGGCGAGATCGGCGCCGTAGTGGCCGCCCGTGGCCACGTCCCGTACCGCCTCCTCGTGCAGGGCCATGGAGATGCCCCAGATCATGCCACCGGTGAACTGGCCGCGCGCGGTGAGCGGGTTGACGATCCGCCCGGCCGCGAAGACGCCGAGCATACGGCGTACGCGTACCTCGCCGGTGGCTGGGTCGACGGCGACCTCGGCGAACTGGGCGCCGTAGGAATGCCGTTCCTTCCGGGCGAGGGCGCCGAGGGCCGCGGTGGTGTCCGAGCGGACGGTGATGCCCTCGGGCGGGACGGTGCCCCCGAGGTCCAGCCGCTCCCGCAGTTCGGCGGCGGCGAGGTTGATCGTCCAGGACCAGGAGCGGGTGCCCATGGAGCCGCCGGCGATCATGGCCGGCCCGAAGTCGCTGTCGCCGATCCGCACCCGGACGCGGTCCGGTGCGACCTCCAGCGCGTCGGCGGCGACCAGGGTGAGTGCGGTACGGGCGCCGGTGCCGATGTCCGCCGCGTTGATCCGCACGGTGAAGGAGCCGTCCGCCTCGGCCGTCACGGCCGCCGTGGAGGGCCCGGCGCCCGCGCCGAAGGAGGCCGCGGCCGTGCCGGTGCCGAGCAGCCAGCGCCCGTCGCGGCGGATGCCGGGACGCGGGTCGCGGTCGGCCCAGCCGAACCGGCGGGCGCCCTCGCGGAAGCAGGCGGACAGATTGCGGCTGCCGAAGGGCAGGCCCGACACGGGGCCCCGCTCGGGCTCGTTGCGCAGGCGCAGGTCGATCGGGTCGACGCCCAGCTTCTCGGCGAGTTCGTCGAACGCCGACTCCAGCGCGAACGAGCCCGGCGCCTCACCCGGCGCGCGCATCCAGGTCGGGGTGCCCACGTCGAGGCGTACGACGCGGTTGACGGTGTGGTGGGCGTCGGCGTCGTACATCACGCGCGAGGGAGCGCTGCCGGACTCGACGAACTCGTGCACGGTCGAGGTGAGGCTCAGGGAGCGGTGCTCCAGGGCGCGCAGCCGTCCGTCCGCGTCGGCGCCGAGCCTGATCCGCTGGATGGTGGGGCTGCGGTAGCCGGCGAGGGAGAACATCTGACGGCGGGTCATGACGACCCGGACCGGGCATTGGAGGACCGTCGCGGCCATCACGGCGGCCACCTGGTGGGCGCGGACCCCCTTGCTGCCGAAGCCGCCGCCGACGTGTTCCGAGCGGACCCGCACGGCGGACGGGTCGAGCGAGAAGAGGTTCGCGAGCTCTCCGGCGACCCATGTGGTGCCCTGGTTGGAGTCGACGACCTCCAGCCGGCCGTCCTCCCAGCGGGCTGTCGCCGCGTGGGGCTCCATCGGGTTGTGGTGCTCCTCGGGGGTGGTGTACTCGGCGTCCACGACGGCGGCGGACGCGGCGAGTTCGGCCTCCAGGTCGCCCTTCTCCGTGACCGCCGGACCGAAGCCGTCCGCGGGGTACGCCTCCGGGTGGCCGGCGGCGAACGCGATGTCGTGCGCCTCCTGGTCGTAGTGCACGACGAGTGCCTCGGCGGCCTCCCTGGCCTGCTCGGAGGTCTCGGCGACGACCAGCGCCACCGGCCAGCCCAGGTGGGGCACCCGGTCGTGCTGGAAGACGGCGGCGGTGGGATCCGGCTTGCTTCCCATGAGGCCGGCGTAGTCGGTCTCGACGCGCGGGGCGTTGCCGTGGTGCAGGACGGTGAGGACTCCCGGCATCGCCAGCACGGGCGCGGTGTCGATCGAGCGGACGCGGCCGCGGGCGACGGTGGAGAGCGCGAGCCAGCCGTGGGCGAGCCCCGCGAAGGGGATCTCGGCCGCGTAGCGGGCGGCTCCGGTGACCTTGTCCCGGCCCTCGACCCGGGTGTGCACGGTGCCGACGGCGCCCTGGCGCGCGGTGGGGGCGGTGGTCATCGGGCGGCCTCCTCGGTGAGTCGGGTCAGTTCGGCCACGACGAGGTTGCGCATCAGGGTCACCTTGTAGACGTTGTGCGGCAGCGGCCGGGCGTCGGCGAGTTCGGCGTCCGCGGCGGCGGCGAAGGCCTCGGCGTCAGCGGTCGCGCCGAGCAGGAAGCCTTCGGCGGCGCGGGCCCGCCAGGGCCGGGAGGCGACGGCCCCGAACGCGAGGCGCACGTCGTGCACGACGCCGTCCCGGACGTCGAGGGCGGCGGCGATCGAGCCGATGGCGAAGGCGTACGAGGCGCGTTCGCGCACCTTGCGGTAGCGGGAGCGGGCGGCGACGGGCGAGGGCGGCAGGGTGACGCCGGTGATCAGCGCGCCCTGCGGCAGCGCCGTCTCCCGGTGCGGGGTGTCGCCGACCGGCAGGTAGAAGTCGGCGAGCGGCAGCTCACCCGGCCCGTCCGGGGTCTCGTAGGACACGGCGGCGTCGAAGGCCGTCAGGGCCACGCCCATGTCCGACGGATGGGTGGCCACACAGTGCTCGGTCGCGCCGAGGATGGCGTGGTTGTGGTGCTCACCGGTGACGGCGGGGCAACCGCTGCCGGGGACGCGTTTGTTGCAGGGCTTGGTGATGTCGGCGAAGTAGCCGCAGCGGGTCCGCTGCAGCAGGTTGCCGCCGACGGTGGCCATGTTGCGCAGCTGTCCGGAGGCGCCGGCGAGGACCGCCTGGGTCAGTGCCGGGTAGCGGCGGCGGACCTCGGGGTGGGCGGCGAGGTCGCTGTTGGTGACGGTGGCGCCGATCCGCAGCCCGCCGTCGGCGGTGGACTCGATCCGGTCCAGCGGGAGTTCACGGACGTCGACGAGCCGAACGGGCCGTTCCACGCCGGTCTTCATCAGGTCGACGAGGTTGGTGCCGCCGCCGAGGAAGCGTGCCTCGGGATCTGCGTCGAGCAGGGCCAGGGCGCCGGGGACGTCGTGCGCGCGCCGGTAGTCGAACTCCTTCACGCGACGACCTCCTTGGCGGCCGTGCGGTCGGCGGCGGCGCGGGCGACTGCCTCCACGACGGCCACGTACGCGCCGCAGCGGCAGAGGTTGCCGCTCATGCGCTCCCGGATCTCCTCCGGTGTCAGGGGTGGTGGCCCGGCCTCGGGCCGTACGTCGTCGGTGGCGGCGCTGGGCCAGCCCGCCGCGTGCTCCTCGATCACCGCGATCGCGGAACAGATCTGGCCGGGGGTGCAGTAACCGCACTGGTAGCCGTCCAGTTCGAGGAAGGCCTCCTGCACCGGGTGCAGCCGGTCGCCGTCGGCCACGCCTTCGATGGTGGTGATCTCACGTCCCTCGGCCGCCACCGCCAGCTGAAGACAGGAGACGTTCCTGCGCCCGTCGACAAGGACGGTGCAGGCACCGCACTGGCCCTGGTCGCAGCCCTTCTTGGTACCGGTCAGGTCGAGGCGCTCGCGCAGGGCGTCGAGCAGGGTGGTGCGGTGGTCGACGGTGAGCGTGCGCTTCTCGCCGTTGACGGTCAGGGTGACGGCGCTGTACGTCGAGGAGGGGGCTGAGGACATGAACAGCCTTCTTTCGCGTATCCGGAGCGTCCGAAAGAGGCTCCGGCAGGCAGAGATGGGCAAGGACATGACGGTCGAGTGAGGGCGCGGCTCGTGGCGGCGCTAGGATGGGCCAACCGGACACGTGTCCGTCTCCCCGGACAACGTAACGGACAGCTGTCCGGATCGGCAAGCACGGATTCCGGCCACGACGGGCCGGCGAGGAGGACGCGTGGCAGAGGAGAAGGACGCGCCTCTGCGCTCCGACGCCCGGCGCAACCGCGAGCGCATCCTGGCCGTCGCGCTGGAGGAACTCACCCGGGCCGCGGACGTGCCCCTGAGCGCGATCGCGAAGAAGGCGGGAGTCGGGCAGGGCACGTTCTACCGCCACTTCCCGAACCGCGAGGCCCTGGTCCTCGAAATCTACCGGCATGAGATGCAGCAGGTCGCCGACAGCGCGGCCGAGCTGCTCGCGATCCACGCGCCGGACCGGGCGCTGCGGGAGTGGATGGACCATCTGGCCGGGTTCGCCCTCACTAAGGTCGGTCTTGCGGACGCGATCCGGCAGGCGGCGGGCGCTCCGGGCAGCCCCGGCAGGCCGGGCCCCGCCCCGGTACTCGCGGCCGCCGACGTGCTGCTGCGCGCGGCCGAGGAGGCCGGCACCATCCGGCCCGGTGTGAGCGCGGACGACTTCTTCCTCGCCATCGCCGGGCTCTGGCAGATCGGCCCGAGCGAGGACTGGCAGGCCCGGGCCACCCGCCTCATGGACCTCGTCATGGACGCCCTGCGCACGGGCGCGCCGAAGAGGTGAGAAACCGCCGGAGAACCGGCCGCCCGTCTGCGCGGCAGCCCTCCGGCGGTCGACCGGTCAGGACTTCTTGAGCTTGTACGCCTTCTTCACGGTGATCTCGAAGGTGGACGCCCGGTCGGCGCCCTTGACCCTGAGGCTGACGGAGCCGTGCCCGTTGCGGTCGAGGTGCTCGGCGGGCAGCGTGGCGAGCGCCGGATGCGCTATCAGCGCCCGGTTCTTGACCACCGGCACCCGCCGCCACGTCGAACCGCCGTCGAAGGACGCCTCGACGGTCAGCGAGCGCACCTTGCCGCGCGCCCGGTCACCCGTCCGCTGGATCGTGAACGGCACGGCGACCGTACGGCCGTCCGCGACCCGGGACCACTTGTCGACCGGCGGCGCGAACCGCACGCCGGTCAGGGGCAGCACGGCTGTGCTGCCCTCGGCGGCCCGGCCCGAGCGGAACGTCCACACTCCCTCGACCTCGGTGCTCACGCCGTTCCACTGGGTGCGGTCGGCGTTGGCCCTGAGGGTGTATGTGCCGGTGTCCGCCGGGACCTCCCAGGCGGCGAGCGCGGTGTTCCGTGGTGACTCCTCGGCACCGTCCCGGCTCCTGGCGAGCTGCTCGCCGCCGCGGCTGAGGGTGTAGGAGTACGTGGCGTACAGGTCGTCGCTGGTGAACAGGTGCCGCGGGTCGGAGTCGCCGCCCAGCGGCAGGTCCACGGTGACGGTGTCCCCGGTGCGCGTGAACTGGCGTCCGTCGGGCGCGAGGGCGGGGGCAGCCGCCGGACGGTTCCAGTGCTCGGTGCGGGGGCCGGGCCGGAAGACCTCGGGCCGGGTGAACAGCGCGCGGTGCTCCAGCGGGTCGAAGCTGTCCGTGTTCTGCCAGCTCCAGCGCAGCTCCTGGGACCAGGCGATGTTCTTGGACGCGGTGAAGAACTCGGTACGGGTTCCGGGCGAGGGGACGTTGACACGGCGTCCGCCGACCGGGACGCCTCTCACGGTCGCCGTGGCCAGCTTCGACTTCAGCGGGAAGGGCTGGTCGAAGGCGCCGGTCTGCTCGGCGGCGTGGTAACGCGCCTTGGTTCGCGCGAGTCGGGAGTCCCTGACCCGTCCGGTGAGACCGGCCGGGATACGGCCCTCGCGGAAGGCGGCGAGGTAGTACACCGGTCCGGTGGCCGTCGGGTACGAGTACTCGCCGTCGCCGGGGGCGCCGTCGGGGGCCTTTCCGTAGACGTAGCCCTGGGCGAGGTCCTCGCGGAAGTACGCCGTGTACCGGTCGCCCTTGGCGCGGGTCCTGGACGGCACCGCCCAGTAGTCCGGCGCCCGGTGCCTGAACTGCACGTCCGTGTGGAGGGAGAGCGGGCCGCGCTCCCCCGCGGGGGCCTTCGCCTGCCGCTGGGCGACGCCGACCTGGCGGTAGATGTTCTCGGCCTCGCGGTTGTCGACCTTGTGGGCGAGCCTGCGCGCCGCCGTGCCGCCGAGGGTCAGTTCGGTGGCCTTGTCGACCCGGACGCGGGGCTCGCCGGCGAGGATGATGTCGCTGTCGAACCAGTACGAGTCGTCCTCGTGCCGGCCGATGAACGCCGAGACACCATAGGTGCCCGCGGGGACCCGAACCGTGATCTTCGAGGTGACCGTGGCGAGTTGCGGCTCCTCGAACGGCTCCAGGGGCCGGTCCAGCGGCAGGATGTCCACGACGGAGATGCCGTCGGCGCCCTCTCCCAGCTGGTCGCGGAGGTTGAGGGTGAGCTCGTGGCTCTCGGGTTCGAGACTCAGGCCGACCGGGACGCGGACGGCCGTGGAGCCGGACTCGGCGGTCAGGAGGGCCGAGAGGGCGCCGCCCGTGCGGATGCCGTTGTCATGGAACTCGACGGCCACGGAGGCCGTGCCGTGGGCCGGGACGGTCACCTCGTCCTGGGCCAGGGCGAGCAGACCGGTGGGCAGGTTCCCGCGGGTGGACTTCACGTCGAGGGTGAGGTCCAGGGTGATGTCCTCGGTGCTGTCGTTGGCGAAGGCCACCTTGCGCCGGGTGTCCTCCGAGGAGCGCGGCCAGGACAGCCGGCCGAAGTCCAGGGCGGACGACGTGGCCATGACCCGCTGGTCAACCGCCCGTTCGACGTCGACCACTCCTGAGCCCTGGTCGTAGACGCTCTCGCCGGCACTGGGCCGGGCGCTCGAGACCAGGGCCTGGGCCACCTGGCGGGGCGTCCAGCCGGGGTGGGCCTGCATCACGAGGGCGGCGGCTCCCGCGACGGCGGGTGACGCCATGGACGTACCCGACAGGCGGGTGTAGTCGTCGTCGACCGGGCCCTCGGGGCCGGCCGGGTCGACGTCGCCGATGGGGGTGTCCTTGGCGCGGGCCGCCGTCACGGCGACGCCGGGGGCCTTGATGTTGGGCTTGACGCTGTGGTCGCCGAAGAGGGGGCCGCGGCTGGAGAAGCTCGCTACGGCGTCGTCACCGCCGGCCGCGCCCACGGCGAGCGCGCCCTCGGCTGCCGCAGGCGGGGAGACCGTGTAGGAGCGGGGACCGTCGTTGCCGGCCGCCACCACGGGCAGCACACCCCGCTCCAGCAGGGCCTCGGTGGCCAGCGACCAGGGGTCGGTGCCGTCGCTCAACGCCCGTGCTCCGAGGGACATGTTGACGATGTCGACACCCTCGTCGGCCGCCCACTCCATGCCGTCGATGACGTGGGAGACGGAGCCGACCGGGCCGGACAGCACCCGGGCGCTCAGGACCTCGGCGCCGGGCGCGACACCGGCGTACCTGCCGCCGGACGCGGCGCCGGTCCCGGCGATGATCCCGGCGACGTGGGTGCCGTGGCCGTCCACGTCGCTCTTCTCGTCGTCCCAGCTGATGAAGTTCTCCGCCTTGGAGACCCGTTCCCTGAGGTCGCGGTGGGTGACGCGCACGCCGGTGTCGATCACGGCGACCTTGACGCCGCTGCCGTCGAGGCCGCGCTCCCTGAGGCCCTTGGCGTTGATCTGCCCCACCAGGTCGGAGACCGCGACATCACCGTCCGGGGTGGTCTCCGGTTCGTCGGCCGCGCCTGTCTCGCCGGTGAGCTCGACCGGGGTGTCGAGCCACACCTTCTTGACGCCGGGCGCGAGTTCGGGATCGGCGCCCTCCTCGGAGGTTATGAGCGTCCGCCACAGGGCGCCGTCGTCGTCCTCGGGCAGGGTCACGGCGGTGGCGTCGATCGACTCCAGCTCCACCGTGTTCCCGGGCAGCGCCTCCGCCCGGGTGGCGGCGGGCAGCCGCGGGCCGCGGTGGCGGACGATCAGGGGCAGTCCCCGGTCGCCGTCGGCCCCGTCGTCGTAGCCGAAGCGGTGCAGGGCTCCGAGGTCGAAGAGCTGGTCGTCGACCTTGCCGGTGGCGACCAGCGGCGCCACATCCATGGGAATGACCTGCAGGTCGGAGCCGCTGCCCCGCCGCACGAAGCCGATGGCTTCGCGGCCCTTGCCGGGCTCGATGTCGACTTGGGGCTCGCCCCGTTCGGTTCCGACCGTCACCACGTCGCCGGTGACGAGGGTGAACCGCTTCCCCTTCAGCGAGGCGATTCCGCCCGCCGCCGAGGAGACGGGGGTGGGCGTCGGGGCGGATGCGGGGGTGGCCGCGCGGGTGGCGGGAGTGGCGGGGGTGGCCGCGGTGGATAACCCGCTCTGCGTGGTGACGAGCAGAAGGGCCGCCAGGGCGCCGCCCGTCCATGCCGGGACACGTGGTCTGGTCACGCGAACTCCGTTCGAAGTGGGGGGTGTTGAAGAAGATGCAGATGTGAACGAAGGAACGGTGAGTCACAGTACCGAATGGGTGATCGTTTTCTAAGAGGCTCAACTCCCTTTGATCTCAAGGGAATTAGACCGCTCGACGCATACATCTTGACGCGTAAATGACAAGGATGGCATCTTCCCATGGGAGCGCTCCCATCTCACCAGGGAAGGGAACACCATGCGCAGCACCCGCCACTCCCCCATCCGGATCCTTCCGCTTCTCGGCCTGCTGGCCGCCTTGCTCCTCCCCTTCGCGATCGCCCTCGCACCTCCGGCCGCCGCGTCGAAGGGGAGGGCCGCCGATCCGGTGCGCATCATGCCGCTCGGCGACTCCATCACCGGCTCGCCCGGCTGCTGGCGAGCCGTGCTGTGGAACCGGCTGCAGAACGCCGGCCACACGGACATCGACTTCGTCGGCACCCTCGGCCCCCAAGGCTGCGGTCAGGCGCACGACGGCGACAACGAAGGCCACGGCGGCGAACTCGTCACCCATGTGGCCGACCGGAACCTGCTGCCGGGCAGGCTCGCCGCGACCCTTCCCGACATCGTTGTCATGCATTTCGGCACGAACGATGTGTGGAGCAGCATCCCTCCCGACCGCATCCTCGCCGCCTACACCAAGCTCGTCGGGCAGATGCGGGCCGCCAACCCCGACATGAAGATACTCGTCGCGCAGATCATCCCCATGAACCCCGGCAGCTGCACGGGCTGCGCGCAGCGCGTCGTCGACTTCAACGCGCGGATCCCGGCCTGGGCGCAGGCGACGAGCACCAGCCGTTCACCGGTGACCGTGGTCGACCAGTGGACGGGCTTCGACACGGCCGCCGACACATATGACGGTGTGCACCCGAACGCGGCCGGGGACAACAAGATCGCCGCTCGGTGGTATCCGGCGCTGAGCGCGCTGCTGGAGCCCGGCTCCGGGGGCCCGGGAGACCCCGGTGACCCGGGTGAGGGGCCGTGCACCGCGGCCTTCCGCGCCGTCAACGTCTGGCAGGGCGGCTACCAGGGCGAGGTGACGGTGACCAACACGTCGGCCTCCGCCGTCTCGGGCTGGACCGTGACCGTCGTACCGGCCGGCGGGGCACGGCTGGCCCAGGTGTGGAACGGCACGTCGAGCACGGCGGCCGACGGGACGGCCACCGTCACCAACACCAACTGGAACGGCACGCTCGCCCCCGGCGCCCGCACCGCCTTCGGCTTCATCGCCGACACCCCGGCCACGGCCGGGACACCGGCGGCGACCGTCACCTGCACGGCGCGGGCCGCCGCCGGTTCGTGACGGCGGGTCGCGCCCTCGTGGCCGGCATCCGAGCGGCGGGCTTCGGCCGCCGGGTGACGGCCGTACCCCTCAGGCCCCCCTCGGACATCCCCGGCCGAGCACCGCTCGCCCTCCTCTCCCCGCTGTTCCCATCCCACCCCCCACCTGGAGCCTCCATGAGATCCCGTACGCCCACCGTCCGCCGTGCGGCCACGGTCGCCGCAGCCCTCCTCGGGCTGCTGCTGCCGCTGCTGGTGATCGGCTCGCCCGCGCAGGCCGCGCCCACCGGTCTCCGTATCCAGAACGGCCGGCTGCTGGAGCGCTCCGGCAATGACTTCGTGATGCGGGGCGTGAACCACGCCCACACCTGGTACGCCAACCGGACCAGCTCCCTGTCCCACATCAAGGCCAAGGGCGCCAACACGGTGCGCGTGGTGCTCTCCAGCGGTGACCGGTGGACGCGCAACGACACCGCCGACGTCGCGAACGTGGTCGCGCAGTGCAAGCAGAACCGGCTCATCTGCGTCCTGGAGGTGCACGACACCACGGGCTACGGCGAGCAGAGCGGGGCCGTCACGCTGTCGCGGGCCGCCGACTACTGGATCAGTGTGCAGGACGCGCTGACCGGTCAGGAGGACTACGTCATCGTCAACATCGGCAACGAGCCGTACGGCAACAACAACTACGCGGGCTGGACCGCCGACACCAAGGCGGCGATCCAGAAGCTGCGCACGGCCGGCTTCCACCACACGATCATGGTGGACGCCCCCAACTGGGGCCAGGACTGGGCGTTCACGATGCGCGACAACGCGGCGTCCGTCTTCGCCGCCGACCCGGACGCCAACACGATGTTCTCGATCCACATGTACGGCGTCTTCGACACGGCCGCTGAGATCACCGACTATCTGGGCCGCTTCGTCGCCGCGAAGCTCCCCCTCGTGGTGGGCGAGTTCGGGCACGACCACTCGGACGGCAACCCCGACGAGGACACCATCCTGGCCACCGCCCAGCAGCTCGGCCTCGGCTACCTGGGCTGGTCGTGGAGCGGCAACGGCGGTGGCGTCGAGTACCTGGACATGGTCACGAACTTCGACCCGAACCAGCTGACCAGCTGGGGCAGGCGACTCTTCGAAGGTGCGAACGGCATCGCCGCCACCTCGAAGGAGGCCGCGATCTACGCCTCCTCCGGCGGCGACACCACGCCCCCGACCGCCCCCGGCACCCCGACCGCCTCGTCGGTGACCCCCTCGTCGGCCAGGCTGGCCTGGACCGCCGCGACCGACGCGACCGGTGTCACCGGCTACGACGTGGTCCGCGTCGACGGCACGACGGAAACACCGGTGACGACCACGACCGGCACGTCCACCACCCTGACCGGGCTGGCGCCGTCGACGTCGTACGTGTTCGCCGTCTACGCCCGGGACGCGGCCGGCAACCGTTCACCACGCTCCGGCACGGTGAGCGTCACGACGCCTTCCGGGGGCACCACGGCGTCCTGCTCCGTCGGCTACCGGGTGACGAACGAGTGGCCCGGCGGCTTCCAGGGCGAGATCGTCATCCGCAACACCGGCGGGTCGGCGGTCAACGGCTGGACCCTGCGCTGGACGTTCCCCGACAGCCAGCGCGTCAGCAACCTGTGGGGCGGCACCGTGGCCCAGAGCGGCGCCGACGTCGCCGTCACCTCCGCCCCGTACACCGCGAACATCCCGGCGTCGGGCTCCGCCACCGTCGGCTTCACCGCGAGCAAGGGGAGCACGAACCCGAGTCCGACGGCGTTCACGCTCAACGGATCGGTTTGTACGACGGCGTGATGCCGGCGCCGCGGCCCAGGGGGCGCCGATCCGGTACGGGTCGCGGGGCCGTGCGGTGGGCGCGAGCGGGACCAGACCACGGCGAACAGGACCGCACCGAGAACGAACAGAGGGCGCCGTGCGTGGTCCGGCTCGGCGCCCTCCGTGTCGTCGTCGGTCCCTGCGCTATGACCAGGGCAGAACCAGGGCGCCCCAGGCGACGATGGGGCCGAGGGCGACGATTCCGCCGGTGTAGCCGATGACCTGCCGGTAGAAGCGGCGGGTGTCCACTCCACGGGCGTTGCTGAGGACGAGTGCTCCATTGGTCGAGAAGGGAGAGGTGTCGACGATCGTCGTGGAGACGGCGAGCGCGGCGATCAGCCCGGCGGAGCTGAGGTGGCTGGAGAGCAGCAGCGGTACGGCGATGGGAATGATCGCCGTGAGGATCGCGGTGGAGGAGGCGAAGGCGTGACGGCGACGGTGAAGCACAGTGACCCCACCGTGCTGGTCGTCCCCGCCGACTCGCCCCTGCGCACACATCCCTCCGTGCGCCTCGGCAACCTCGCCGACCAGGAGTGGATCATCCGCGCCGACAACCACCCCGTCGCCGACGTCCTGCGCCGAAGCTGCCGCCAGGCGGGATTCGAGCCGCGCATCGCCTACGCGTCGCACGACTATCAGGAGGCGCAGGCCATGGTCGCCGCGGGTCTCGGCATCGCGCTCGCACCCCGCCTGGCCCTCACCAGCCGACGCAGCGACGTCCGCCTCCTGCCGTTCGCCTCCGACGTCCCGGCCCCCACCCGCCGCATCCTCCTCGCACGCGCCGCGGCACGCCCGGCCACCCCGCCCGCCCAGGC
The DNA here is from genome assembly GCF_055572155.1 of Streptomyces sp. NPDC030814. Lineage (NCBI taxonomy): Bacteria > Bacillati > Actinomycetota > Actinomycetes > Kitasatosporales > Streptomycetaceae > Streptomyces > Streptomyces sp. NPDC030814. The sequence goes on along the minus strand of NZ_JBVIDX010000014.1, from coordinate 180,584 downwards.
GATGGCCCGCGTCCTGCGCACGGTGGCGCAGCGATTCACCGCCCCGGACCTGCACCGGGCCCAGCTCGGGGCGGTCCGCCGGGGCTGACGGCGCGGCCATGAGCCGCGCCCGCGAGCCGAGTTCGGGGGCGGTCCGCAGGGCCGGCGAGAAGTGACGCGAGTCCGCTGCCGTGGCGGCGGTTCGACGGCATGGTCGTGGGCGCCTAAGGGGTCCTTTCACCATGAGCGTCCGATCAGGTCGCGTGGTCTGGTGCCGTGCATCGCAAGGCGCCGGAAGGTCCTCGTCAGCGGAGCTACCAGGGCCTTTGGGCAACGCGGCGAGGTGCGGTGCCGGACCACGCGACCCGGGCGGGCATAGTGAAAGGACCCCTAAGTCATGATCGGCCGGCTCAGGCCGCACCCCCCGGCCCCATCCCGTCCCCCTTCAGCCGCTCCAGGTCGGACGGGCGGACCTGGATGGCGAGGACGGCGATGAGTGCGGCGATGACGGTGAAGATCGCGGCCATGACGAAGGCGGCCGAGACTCCGGCCGTGAGGACTTCGTCGCCGTAGGGCGGCGGGAGTTGGCCGGTGCGTTCGAACTGGACGCGTTCGAGGGGGGTCGCCTGGGAGAGGAAGCGGGGGATCTGGTCCTCGGCCTCGTTGCTGCTGGCGGTGCCGTACATGGTGACCAGGATGGACAGGCCCAGTGAACCGCCGACCTGTTGCGTGGCGTTGAGGAGACCGGAGGCCGCGCCGGTCTCGTGGGTGGCGACGTCGGAGAGGGCCATCAGGGTCAGGGAGACGAACTCCATGCCCATGCCCATGCTGAAGACGAGCATCGGACCGAGGACGCTGCCGGCGTACGTGGAGTGGACGTCGGTCAGGGTCAGCCAGCCCAGGCCGGCCGCCGCGAGGATGGCGCCCACCACCATGAACGGCTTGGGCCCGTACACGGGCAGGAACCGCGAGGCCAGTCCGGCGCCGATCGCGATCACCGCACTGACCGGCAGGAACGCGAAACCGGTGGCCAACGGGCTGAAGTCCAGCACGTTCTGCACGAAGAGCGTGAGGAAGAAGAACATGCCGAAGATGGCGGCGGCGAGGCACAGCATGATGCCGTACGTGCCCGCCCGGTTGCGGTCGGCGAACATGTGCAGCGGTGTGATCGGCTGCCGGGAACGCTTCTCCACCAGGACGAATCCCAGGAGGAGGACGACGGCCCCGGCGAACGACGCCAGCGTCAGGGCGTCCCGCCAGCCCTCCTGGGCCGCGCGGATGAACCCGTACACCAACAGCACCATGCCCGCGGTGGAGATCAGCGCGCCGGTGACGTCGAAGTGGCCGGGGTGCCGTTCGGACTCCCGGATCCAGCGGGGGGTGGCGAGCACGATGAGCAGGCCGATCGGCACGTTGACGAACAGAACCCACCGCCAGTTCAGCCACTCCACGAGGACACCGCCCGCGAGCAGCCCGATCGCGCCGCCGCCCGCGGAGACCGCCGCGAACACCCCGAACGCCCGGTTCCGTTCGGGCCCTTCGCGGAAGGTCGTGCTGATCAGAGAGAGGGACGTCGGCGAGGCGATGGCGCCGCCGACACCCTGGAGCGCGCGGGCGGCGAGGAGTTGACCGGCGTTCTGGGCGAGGCCCCCCAGGAGGGAGGCCAGAACGAAGAGCAGGACGCCGAAGACGAAGACGCGGCGGCGGCCGAGGATGTCACCGGCCCTGCCGCCGAGCAGCAGCAGACCCCCGAAGGTGAGCGTGTAGGCGTTCACCACCCAGGCCAGGCTGGTGGTGGAGAAGTCCAGGGAGCGCTGGATGTTCGGCAGCGCGATGTTCACGATCGTGATGTCGAGGACGACCATCAACTGACAGGAGGCGATGACCAGCAACGCCATCGCGCTGCCGCCACCACCTGTTGATTCCCGGGTGGCGGTCTCTACTGGGGAGCTCGGCTGAGGGTCGCTGCTCATGGCGTATCGCTCGGCACTGATCGGCGGACGGTCGAGTCCACGCATGCGTCCGTTGTTCGACCGTACGCCCGCGCCACCCCCGTCACCACTCGAACGCCGATCCCGCCCGTCCGGTGCCGCGGCGCGCCCTCTCCGGCCACCCGGCACCGTGGTCCCGCGTCGCCCCGAGGAAAAACAGGGGCCCGAAAACCTGTACCGGTGTGCGGACGGTCATGGCTATGATCGCCGCGATGACGACTCACTCCGTTGACAGAATGGGGGTCCCGTCCGCGCAAGGTGAGTGCTGATGCTCACTCATATCGCGAACGGGGATTCCCGACTCTCCTTCTGGTCGCGCGTGCGCCAGTTCGCCGTGCCGCCGTCGATGATCGAGACCGCCACCGCCCGCCGCGAGGTGGGCGACTGGGCGGGGGCCTGCGCCGCCGCGGGCATCGACATCGACCTCCATCCGCGTACCGTGGCCCGGCGCCACGGCCAGGACGTCGCCGCCCGGCTGCGGGCCGATCTGCGGCATCTGGCTCCGGACCTGTTGCGCTGGCATCTGCCGAGGATCGCCCCCGACGGACTGCTCCGGCCGGGGCTGACCCTCACGCTCGCCCGGTACGGCGCCGAGGGGCGGGCGGGCCCGCACCAGGTGCACCTCGTGGTCCGGACTCCGCCCGCCTGGGCGGACGCCGGTCAGCGGATCGGGCTCGCGCTGTGGGACGGGTCCGCCGGATCCCGCTCCGCGCCGGACGCCTCGCGTCACCCCCACCCCCGTCCCAGCCGCCGCTACCGACTCGATCTGCACCGGCATCTGTGGGACTCCCGCAGGGCCCCTGAGCTGCGCCTCCGTTCCGGGGCCGGGCAGCCGCGCGCCGAGGGCCCGGTCGTGGGGGACGGGGTGGCATCGGGTGCCCTGTCGGCTGCGGTGGGCGTACCGCCTTCGGGTGCCGTACCGCCTTCGGATGCCGTACCGCCCGAGTACGGCTGTGCCGTGGGGCGGTGGGCGGACGAGGCGGCGATCGTGCTGCGTGCCGAGGGACGGTCGGCCGGGCCCGTCCTCATACGGCTCGGGGCGCGGCGTCGGCTGCTGCTGCACCTCGACGACGGCCCGGACGGCGCCGGTTCGTCCGCTCCGCGGATCGAGGCGGCGTCCGAAGGGGAGGGGGCGGCCCTTCACCTCCCGGTGCTCCCCGACGCGGCGACCTGGGTGCCGCCCGACCTGGAGTTGCTGCGCTCCGGGGCGATCGACGCGGACCGACTGCATCCGCTGGTCGCCTCGGCGCTGGTACCCGGCCATGTTCCCGCGGGGCCGCCCCGGGCGGCGGACGCCGCCGGCGAGCCGCGTGTCGTGGAGTGCCGGGGGGAGCGGCACCGGATCGGCCTGGTCGACGGGGTGCTGGTGCCGCTGGACCACGATACGGACGAGATCCGGCGGGAGGAGCTGCTGGTCGCGCTGACCGGCACTCCCTTGCCCTGCCTCCAGGCGATCGACCGCGCGCACCGTCGCCCGGACTGTCTGTCCGGTGTGCGCGAACGGCTGGACCACGGTGACACCGCCGGTGCGCTGGCCGTCGTCGAAGGTCTGCTCGGCCCCGAGGCGGTGCTGCGCGACGGCCCGCTGCGGGACGAGCTGGAGGCGGCCGCCCGGCGACGGATCACCTACGGGCTGTACCGGTCGGGGCTGATCGGACCGGGCCCGGACCGCATCCGCCTGGACGACCGCCGTCGCCCCACCCGTATCCGCCGCTCACGGGACGCGCTCTTCTACTGATCCTCTTCGAGGCCCCTTCCTCCCGACCTCACCCAGTCCCACCACACCCAGTCCCACCACACCCACCCAAGGTGATCAGCCATGACGACTTACGCACCTTTTGGCCCTGTTTCCTCCTCTCTGGAGGTGTCCTTCGCCTCCCAGCTCGACGTCGCCGACGCCCTGCTGACCCTGTTGCGCGACACGACCACCGAGCCCCGGCCCGACACCCAGCTGGAGGCGCTGACGCTGGCCGTCGCCGCCGATCTGCCGGTACTGCTGTGGGGTGAGCCGGGGATCGGCAAGACCGCGGCGCTGACCCAGCTGGCCTCGGCGCTGGACCTGCCGTTGACCACGGTGATCGCCAGCGTGCACGAGCCGTCCGACTTCTCGGGCCTGCCCATCGTGGGCGACGACCCCGCCGAGCAGGGTGTGCCGATGGCGCCGCCGGACTGGGCGGTGCGTCTGGTGCGGGCCGGCCGGGGTCTGCTGTTCCTGGACGAGTTGTCGACCGCGCCGCCCGCCGTGCAGGCCGCGCTGCTGCGGCTGGTGCTGGAGCGGCGGATCGGCGCGCTCCAGCTGCCGCCCGAGGTGCGGATCGTGGCCGCCGCCAACCCGCGGTCCTCGGCGGCCGACGGCTGGGAGCTGAGCCCGCCGCTCGCCAACCGGTTCGTGCACCTCCAGTGGACCCACGACCACGAGGTCGTCGTCCGGGGTCTGGGCGGGACCTGGCCCCGCGCCACCCTGCCCCGGCTCGCCCCCGAGCGGCTGCGGGACGCCGTGGACCATGCCCGCCGGGCGGTGTGCGGGCTGCTGGCCGCCCGCCCCAAACTGGTGCATCAGCTGCCGAACAGTGAGAGCCGACGGGGCGGCCCCTGGCCGTCGCCGCGGAGCTGGGAGATGACCCTGCGGCTCATCGCTTTCGCGACCGCCTCCGGGGTCTCCCGCGATGTGCTGTCCCTGCTGGTCAGGGGCACGGTGGGCGATGGTCCGGGACTGGAGCTGCTGGCGAGTCTGGACCGGATGGACCTGCCGGATCCCGAGGAGTTGCTGGCGGACCCGGCGGGTGCGGTGCTGCCGGACCGGGGGGATCTGCGTCAGGCGGTGCTCGACGGGGTCGTGGCGGCCGTGCGGGCGCGCCCGGAGAAGCCCCGCTGGGACGCCGCGTGGGCACTGCTGGTCCGGGCGCTGGAGACGGGCGCCCCGGATCTGGTGGTCGTCCCCGCGACGACGCTCGCCTCGCTGCGCCGGGCGGACTGGGACGTACCCGCGGCGATCGAACAGCTCGCCGGCGTGGTGTCGCTGTCCCGGCGGGCGGACGAGGCGGCGGGCCGGGCCGCGGCGGCGACCAAGGCCGGCCGATGAGCGCCGACGCGACGAGGACGCGCCCCGACGCGACAAGGAGGCGCCTCGAAGCGGCGCTGGACCGCGACAAGCTCTTCACCGCCCGGCTCCAGGCGGCCCGGGCCCGGCCCTATCTGGCGACGGCGCTGTTCGCGCTGCATCCCGTCGTGTCCCGGCAGGTGCCCACCATGGCCGTCGACCGGCACTGGCGGTGCTATGTCTCCCCGGGGTTCGTGGACCGTACGCCGGTGGAGGAGCTGGCGGGCGTCTGGGTGCACGAGGTGTCGCATCTGCTCCGCGACCATCACGGGCGCAGCGACCGGGTCGCCAGGGAACTGGGGCTGACCGGCCCCGGGGAGCGGCTTCGTATGAACATCGCCGCGGACTGCGAGATCAACGACGACGCCTTCGGCGACGGGCTGGTCAAGCCGGAGGGCGCCGTCGAGCCGGCGACACTGCGGCTGCGCGAGGGGCTGCTCATGGAGGAGTACCTGCGGCTGTTCCGGCTCGGGCCGATGATGAACGATCTGGCGTGGTTGGACTGCGGCAGCGGCGCCGACGGGCTGGAGCGGGAGTGGGACCTCGGGCCGGACGGGGCGCACGGCCTGAGCGAGCAGGAGAAGGACGCGGTCCGGTTCCGGGTGGCCCAGGGCATCAAGGGGCGCCCGGGGAGCGCCCCGGAGGGATGGCGGCGGTGGGCGGAGGACGCGTTCCATCCGCCGCAGCCATGGCGGGAGTTGCTGGGCTCGGCGGTCCGGGCGGCGGCCGCCGGTGCGGGCGGGGGCGACGACTACACGTATGGCCGGCCCTCCCGGCGGTCGGCCGGGGTGCCGGGGGCGGTGCTGCCGAGTCTGCGGCGGACCCCGCCCCGGGTCTCCGTGATCATCGATACGTCCGGGTCGGTCAGCGACGCCGAACTGGGCAGCGCGCTGCTGGAGGTGGCCGCGATCTCCCGCGCCGTGGGTGGGAGACGTGACCTGGTCGCCGTGGTGCCCTGTGACGCGGCGGCCCGGATCGCCCATCCGCTGTGCCGGGCGGAGGGCATCCCCCTGGTGGGCGGCGGGGGCACGGATCTGCGGAGCGGCTTCGACCGGGCGCTGCGGACGCGGCCCCGCCCCGACGTCGTGGTCGTCCTCACGGACGGGCAGACCCCGTGGCCGTCGAGTCGGCCCTCGTGCCGGACTGTGGTCGGGCTGTTCCCCCGGCACGGCGCGGGCCATTCCTGGGACGAGGACGACCCCGACTACGTGCCGGACTCGCCGCCGGACTGGGCGCGGGTGGTCGAGATCGGCTAGGGGGCGTCCGACGACGGAGCCGGCCGCGGCGGTGCCCGCCACGGCCAACGCCCCCACAGGAGCCCGGCAACCAACCTGATGACAATGAAAATGATTGTCGATAAGGTGAGCATGTCAACCCGGGCACCTCTCTGTCGAGGTGACGCCGGGCTGCCCTGACGCCTGAACCACACCGCACGAAAAGGGGAGCCGTGGCTCATCTGTTGGTGGTCGAGAGCTGGGTCGGATCGATGAGCAGACTCCTGCCACGGGCCGTTCGGGAGGGCGGACACGAGTTCACGTTCCTCACCCGCGACCTGCACCACTACCTGCGCTCGGTCCCGGAGGGCACCGCACACCCCCTGCTCGGCGCGCGCAACGTGATCACGGCCGACACCAACGACATCGACACCCTGCTGCCCGAGGTCGAGCGGCTGCACGCGGTGTTCGACTTCGACGGCGTCATGTCCTCCTGCGACTACTACCTCCCGACCGTCGCCCGGATCGCCGCGCGTCTCGGGCTGCCCGGCCCCGGACCGGAGGCGGTCGAGAACGCCTGCCGCAAGGACGCCACCCGCCGCGTCCTCACCGAGGCGGGAGTGCCGGGACCGCGCTTCGCCGTGCACGAGGAGTGGGCCGATCTCACGCGGGCGGCACGGGAGATCGGCTATCCGCTGGTGGCGAAGCCGGTCGACCTGTGTGCGGGGATGTATGTGCGCCGAGTCGACAACGAGAGCGAACTGGCATCCACCGTGCGGGCGTTGGCCGATTTCCCGCTGAACGCGCGCGGGCAGCGGCGGGTGCCCGCCGTGCTCCTCGAAGAACTGCTGACCGGTCCCGAGGTGAGCGTCGAGACCGTGTCGCACGCGGGATCGGTGCACGTCGTGGGGGTGACCGACAAGAGCGTCGGCGGCGCGCCGGCGTTCATCGAGACCGGGCACATGTTCCCCGCTGCCCTGACATCGGCCGACACGGACGCCGCCGTACACACGGCGCTCGGCGCGCTCAAGGCGCTCGGGCTGACCGACGGCGTCGTGGCGCACACCGAGATCAAGCTGACCCCGGCCGGACCCCGCGTCGTCGAGGTCAACCCCCGGCCCGCCGGGAACCGCATCACCGAGCTGATCCGGCATGTCACCGGGATCGACCTCGCCGCGGCAGCCGTCGAGGTCGCCCTCGGCCGTGCACCCGACCTGCGGCGCCGCGAGACGGGGCTGCGCAGCGCCGCCGTCGGTTTCCTCGTGCCCGAGAGGTCGGGCAAGCTGGAGGCCCTGGACGACGCCCCGTTGAAGGGCGCCGAAGGTGTGCTGGAGGCGCAGCTCGCCGAGCCGGGCCGGCAGGTCAGGTCGGCGGGCAGCAACAACGAGTACCTCGGGCACGTCATGGTGGGCGATCCGCACAGGCAGGGTGCGCGCGAGCAGGTGGAGGCCCTGCTCGGCGAGTTGAACGCCGGCCTGGTGATCCGGTGACCGCCTCCACCGTGGCCCGCGCGGCCACGTACGTGGAGTTGCTGGAGGGGGTCAGGGCCGGAGAGCTCGGCCCGGACCCGAGAACGCTGCGGATTGCGGTGGCCTTCACGACCCGGCAGGCCGTGCGGCACGACGGGCGCGCCACCGGCTACCGCAACGAGGTGCTCAGCCTGCGCCTCGCCGGTGCCGTCGGCTCCTGCGCGGTCGAGCCGGGCGCTCTGCCCGACACGGCGATCGACGACTGTGTGGGCGCCGACGTGGCCCGGCTGCTGGACCATCCCCTGCCGCCGGTGCGGGTGGCGGCGCTCGACGCCTACCTGATGCACGTCACCCCGCACACCCCTGAGAACGGGTCGCGTCCCTTCCCCCTTCCGGCCGGCACGTCGCTGGAGAAGTCCCGGGCACGGGCCCACGCCGTCGTCGAACTGCTCGATCTGCCGGCGGGGTCGGCGGTCCTCGTGGTCGGGGTCGTCAACTCCCTGCTGGAGGCGCTGCGTTCGCGTGGGCTCCGCCATGTGCCGTGTGACCTCAAGGGCGGGGTGACCGAGTGGGGCGAGGAGGTCGTCACCGACGCGCTCGGCGCGGCCGACCGCTGTGACGCGCTGCTCGTCTCCGGTATGACGCTCGGCAACGACACGTTCGAGCCGCTGCGGCGCCACGCGCTGCGGCAGGGCAAGCAGTTGGTGATGTTCGCACAGACCGGCAGCGCGGTGCTGCCCCGCTTCCTCGGGCACGGGGTGAGCGCGGTGTGCGCGGAGCCGTACCCCTTCTTCTGGCTGGACGCGGGCCCCGGTGTCCTGCACCGCTACCGCCTGGAGTGTCCGGGCCCGGGAGGTGGCCGGTGACCTCGTCGACCGTCCTGTGTCCCGTCGCCCGGCCGGAACTGCTGTCCCTCGTCGGGCGTACGCCGTTGGCGTGGATCACCGCCGATCTACCGGGCCGGCAGCCCGGCTTCTGGGCCAAGCTCGAAGGGCTCTCGGCGGGCGGCATGAAGGCGCGGGCCGCCGTGTCCATGCTGCTGGGGGCCCGCGAGCGCGGTGAACTGCGCCCCGGCGCCCCGGTGGTGGAGTCCACCTCCGGCACGCTGGGCATCGGCCTGGCCTTCGCCGGTCAGGCGCTCGGGCATCCGGTGGTGCTGGTCGGCGACAGCGAACTGGAGCCGTCGATGCGGCAGTTGCTGCGCTCCCACGGGGTACGGCTGGAGCTGGTGGACCGCCCGGCGCCGCGCGGCGGCTGGCAGGCGGCGCGCCTCGCCCGGCTGCGGGAGCTGCTCGCCGTCCTGCCCGGCGCCTACTGGCCCGACCAGTACAACAACCCCGACAACACCGCAGGTTACGCCTCACTCGCGGCCGAACTGGCCGTGCAGCTGGACCACCTGGACATCCTGGTGTGCAGTGTCGGCACCGGCGGGCACAGTGCGGGCATCATCGGTCCGCTGCGGCGGCACTGGCCCGCGCTGCGGCTGATCGGCGTCGACTCCATCGGATCCACCATCTTCGGCCAGCCGGCCCGGCCGCGGTTGATGCGCGGTCTGGGCAGCAGCATCCATCCGCGCAACGTCGCCTACGAGGCGTTCGACGAGGTGCACTGGGTCGGCCCGGCGGAGGCGGTGGACAGCTGCCGGCGACTCGCCGGCGGCAGCTTCGTCAGCGGCGGCTGGAGCACCGGGGCGGTCGCGCTCGTCGCCGCCTGGGCGGCCCGCGTCCATCCGGGCGCCGTCGTCGCCACCGTCTTCCCCGACGGGCCGCACCGCTACCTCGGCAGTGTCTACGACGACGACTTCGCCGCCGCGCACGGCATCGACCTGGTCACGGCGGCCGTGCGGCCCGTCGAGATCCCGTACCCGGGCGCGGCCGAGGCCGTCGGCTGGGTCCGGTGCCGCCGGGTCAGCGACCCCCTGGGGGTGCCCATCGTCCCGACGCCCACCGCCTACGCCTCCGCGGACCTCGCCGACCCGGCCGAGGGCCCCGCCGTTGCGTCCGTTCCGGAAGAGAGCCTGTGAAGGTCACCCAGCGCGGCGTACGTCTCGACCTCGCCGAGCCGTTGCGCATCTCCCGCTCCACCATGGCCGCCCGCGAGGCGGTGTGGCTGACCGTCGAGCACGACGGGCTGCACGGCCACGGCGAGGCCGTCACCAGCGTGTACTACGGCCTCGACGCCGACACCCTCGGCCGGCTGTTCACGGTGGTCGCCGCCGACCTGGCGCGCCTCCCCGATCCGGAGAGCGCACTTGGGGCCCTGGTGGCCGGTGAACTGACGGGCGCCGACACTCCGCCGGCCGTCACCGCCGCCGTGGACGCCGCGCTGCTCGACCTCGTCGGGAAGCGGGCCGGCAGCCCCGTGCACCGGTTGCTGGGCGCACCGTCCGCCCCGGTCGCGGCCACCGCCCGGACCATCGGGATCACCGCGCCGGACCGTGCCGCCGTCGAGGCCCGCCGGCTCGCCGCGAGCGGCTTCGGGACCGTGAAGATCAAGGCCGGGGCACCCGACCCGGAGGACGACCTCGCACGGGTACGCGCCGTCCGTGACGCGGCGCCCGGCGTGCGGCTGCTCCTGGACCCCAACGGCGCGTGGACGGCGGCCCGGGCGATGGCCCTGCTGCCGCGCTTCGCGGAACTGGGCGTGGAGGCCGTCGAGCAGCCCCTCGTGCCGGGTGACCCGGAGGCGCTGGCCGCCCTCGCCGAGCGCTCACCGCTGCCGGTGATCGCCGACGAGGACGCCGTGAGCACCGAGGACGTGCGGCGGCTCGCCGGGCGCGTCCACGGGGTCAACGTCAAGCTGGCCAAGTGCGGTGGCGTCCACCGCGCCCTGGGAATCGCCGCGGCGGTCGATGGCAGCGGCACCGACCTCATGCTCGGCTGTCTCACCGCCAGCAGCCTCGGTCTCGCACCGGCCGTCCATCTCGCCGACCGGGCCCGCTGGGCCGACCTCGACGGGCACCTGCTGCTCGCCCACGACCCGTGGACCGGCATCGGCGGCCACGACGGGTTCGTCAGGGCAAGTGAGCTGCCGGGGCTGGGAGTTCGGCCCAGGGAGGAGGTGGGTGGTGCGTACGTGGCATGAGATGCGCCGCTTCCCGATCGCCGTCCGCCTCCTGCTGGTCAACCAGCTCGGCGTCAACACCGGCTTCTATCTCCTGATCCCCTATCTGGCGACCCATCTCACCGAGAACCTGGGTATGTCGGCGGCCCTCGTCGGTGTCGTCCTCGGCGTGCGGAACCTCAGCCAGCAGGGGCTGTTCGTCATCGGCGGCTCCGCCTCCGACCGGCTCGGTGCGCGGGGCGTCATCATCGCCGGGTGCGCGCTGCGGACTCTCGGGTTCGGGCTGTTCGCGCTCGGCGACGGACTGCCGGTACTGCTGGCCGCGTCGGTGCTGAGCGGCCTCGCCGGGGCGCTGTTCAACCCGGCCGTGCGGGCCTATCTCACGCAGGAGGCCGGGGAGCGCAAGGCGGAGGCGTTCGCCCTGTTCAACGTGTTTGCGACGACGGGCGCGCTGCTCGGGCCCCTGCTGGGCGGCGTGCTGCTGCTGGTGGACTTCCGTACCTCCGCGCTGACCGCCGCCGGGATCTTCGCGGTGCTCACCGTGGCGCAGGCCCTCGTGCTGCCCGCGCGGAAGGTCGAGGCGAGCGGCAGCGGTGTCCTCGGGGACTGGCGTGAGGTCCTCGGCAACGGGGCCTTCCTGGCCTTCGCGCTCGCCATGGTCGGCATGTTCACCCTGGAGAACCAGCTGTATCTGCTGCTGCCCGCCGGGGCACGGGAGGCCACCGGCTGGGACGGCGCGGCCGGTCTCGTCTTCCTCGTCGGCACCCTCGCCAACCTCGGGTTCCAGTTGCGGATCACCACGGCCCTCAAGTCGCTTGGCAGCCGCGGACGTTGGATCGCCGTCGGGCTCGGCATGATGGGGCTGGCGTTCCTGCCGCCCGCGCTGGCGGCGCGGGCCGGGGCCGCTGGGTGGCTCGACGCCGTGCCGGTGCTGCTCGGGGCGCTGCTGCTGTACCTCGGGATCATGGTGGCCTCCCCGTTCGTGATGGAGCTGATCCCCCGCTTCGGGCGCCCGGAGCTGACCGGTACCTACTTCGGGATCTTCTACGTCGTCTCCGGTGTGGCCGCGGCCGTCGGCAACGCCGTCGTCGGATGGGCCATGGACGCCGGTGAGCGTGCCGGTCAAGCCTGGCTGCCCTGGGTGTGCTGCGCCGTGTTCGGGCTGGTCTCCGCGAGCGGGGTCGTCTGGCTGCACCGGCTGGGCGCGCTGCCCTCGCCACCGGTGCCCGTCTCCCCCGCCCCGGCCGGCGAAAGGAGCAGCGCATGACGGCACGACGGGAGCGGCGGGCTGCCGAGAGTGCGGCGACCCGCAATCTCCTCACCGACAACCCCGAGTTGTACGAGGCCCGCTACCCCGACCCCGAGCGACTCGCCGGGCGCTGGGCGGAGGACTGTCTGCGTCGCCACGGGGCGGGGCCGCGGGTGCTGGACATGGGCTGCGGCACGGGCCGCGACGCCGCGCGTCTGCACGACGCCGGCCGTACGGTGACCGGCGCCGACCTCTCCGAGGCGATGCTGGCCCACGCCCGCGTCCACCACCCCGGACCCGCGTACGTACGGGCCGATCTGCACGGCTTCGACCTGGGCCGGGCCGCCTTCGACGCCGTCGTGTGCCTGGACAGCTCCCTGCTGTACTGCCACACCGGCGACCAGCTCGACGGATTTTTCGGCTCCTGCCGCCACGCGCTCACCCCCGGCGGGCTGCTGGTCGCGGAGATGCGCAACGGCGCCTATTTCCTGGGCCGCACCGATCTGCTCGACACCCCGACCGTCGACGGCTTCACCTGGCGGGGAACCGCCTACCGGTCCACCACCACCCTGACCGTGGACCGCACCGCCCAACTCCTGCGCCGTACCCGCCTCTGGACCTCGGACGACGGCACACCGCCCCTCGAACAGCGCTCCGCCTGGCGGCTGTTGTTCCCGCTGGAACTGCGCCACGTCCTGGCCGCGCACGGCTTGGAGGTGCTCGAACTGCACGACGGGCCGGGCCCGCGCACCGAACCACCCTGGCGGGAAGGGCAGTTGCCCGGCAGCACCACGGACGCGGACCGGCTGCACCTCGTCGCACGACTCACCGCTCGCCTCTGAAGTTCACCCGCGCGACGCACCTCCCTTCGCTGCCCCTCGTCGCGCGTCTCCCCCCACCGCCCTCTCATCCACCACCACACCCCAAGGAACCTGCATGCACGACGAACGTTTCCCCGGCCTGCGCCGCCGCGGTTTCCTCGCCGCCACCGGAGCCGCCACGCTCGGCGCGCTCGCCCTGACGGCGTGCGGCGGGGGCGGCACCGGCTCCGAGGCGGGAGACAGCGGCGGCGGTGCACCCCAGCGCGGCGGACGGCTGCGCGCCGCGTTCGCCGGCGGCGGCGCCGGCGAGACCCTGGACCCGCACCTGGCCAATCTGTTCGCGGACGTCGCCCGGGCCAAGGCGCTGTTCGACAAGCTCGCCGACTACGGCGCCGACCTGTCCGCGCAGCCCCGGCTCGCCGCCAAGTGGGAGGCCAACAAGACCCTGGACCGCTGGCAGGTCACCCTGCGCAAGGCCATCTTCCACGACGGCAGGCCCGTGACGGCGAGGGACGTGCTCTACAGCTACCGCCGCATCGCCGACCCGAAGAAGGCGTACCGCGCCAAGGCGTCACTGGAGCCCATCGACCTCGACGCGAGCCGGGCCACCGGGGAGCGGGGCATCGAGTTCGTGCTCAAGCGGCCGACCGCGGAGTTCCCCAACGTGCTGGCCGCGTTCGGAGCGTACATCGTCCCCGAGAACGCGGGTGAGAAGGCCGACGCCTTCGACAGGAAGCCCATCGGCTCGGGGCCCTTCCGCTTCGTGTCGTTCACCCCCGGCCGTTCGGCCGTCTTCCGCCGCCACGACGACTACTGGGAGGGCGCCCCGCACCTCGACGAGCTGGAGTTCGTCGTCGCCAACGAGGAGTCCGCCCGTGTCAACGCGCTCCTCGCAGGCCAGGTCGAGTACGCCCACGAGCTGAACCCCACCACCGCGCGCGCCCACGAGGGCAAGGGGCAGATCGAGATCGTCCGGCTCCAGGGCAGCGCCATGCAGGGGTTCTGCATGAAGACCGACCGGGCGCCCTTCGACGACAAGCGGGTCCGCGAGGCGTTCTTCCTGATCGCCGACCGGAAGGAACTCGTCGACGGCGCCCTGTCGGGGGCCGGCGTGGTCGGCAACGACCTGTTCGGCAAGGGCTACGAGTACTACGCGGCCGACCTCCCGCAGCGCGAGCAGGACCTGGACCGGGCCAAGTCCCTGCTGAGGAAGGCCGGCGCCGAGAAGCTGAAGGTACGGCTGGACACCTCGGCCGTCGCCGCCGGGTTCACCGAGGCAGCCGGCATCTTCCGCGACCAGGCCGCGAAGGCGGGCGTCACCGTCGAGGTGAAGATGGGCAGCAAGGACTCGTACTGGAGCGACATCCTCGATTCCGGCACCCTCGCCTGCTACCGCTCCGGAGCGATGCCCATCGAGGCGCACATCTCGCAGCGACTGCTGACCGGGTCCACCACCAACGCCACCAAGTGGCGGCACAAGGACTTCGACGCGCTGTACCGGCAGGCGCAGTCCACCCGGGACAAGGCCGAGCGGTCCGCCGTCTACGAGCGGATGCAGCGCCGCCTGTACGCGGAGGGCGGCTTCCTCATCTGGGGGTTCGCCGACTGGATCCTCGGCACGGCCAGGAACGTGAAGGGAGTGGAGACCAAGGCCCCCGCCAACACGCTCGACTGGGCGCGCTTCGACAAGGTGTGGCTCGCGTGAGCGGAAGCGGTCTGCGCTCCTTCGTCGCCCGGCGACTGCTCCTCGGCGCCGCGCAGACCGTGGCCGTGGTGCTGCTGGTCTTCGCGCTCACCGAGGCGCTGCCGGGCGACGCGGCGGTAGCCCTGGCCGGGGACCAGCCCGACCCGGAGCGCATCGCCGCCATCCGGGAGGCCATGCGCCTCGACCGGCCTGTGCCGGAACGACTGGTGGACTGGGCGGCCGGACTGCCGCGCGGTGATTTCGGCACCTCCCTGGCCTCCGGACGCCCGGTGAGCCAGTACATCGCCGACGGCTTCGGCCCCACCCTGCTGCTGGCCGCGCTCACCGTGGTCCTGCTCGTGCCGATCGGCTTCGGCCTCGGCGTGCTGGCCGCGCGGCACGAGGGCGGACTCGTCGACCGTGTCGTCAGCGGGCTGACGCTCGCCGTGTACGCGGTGCCCGAGTTCGCCCTCGGGGTGCTGCTGGTGACGGTGTTCGCGCTGCGCCTCGGCTGGCTGCCGCCGACCGCCGTCGGCTACGGCACCGATCTGGTCGCCCACCCGGCCGCGCTCGTGCTGCCCGTGCTCGTGCTGCTGTCCCGGCCGGTGTGCTCCATGGTCCGGCTGGTGCGCGCCGGCATGGTCGACGCCCTCGCCTCCCCGTATGTGACCCATGCCCGACGGTACGGCGTCACGAGCGCCCGGGTCCGCTACGCCCATGCGCTGCCGAACGCGCTCGCTCCCGCCGCCCAGCAACTGGCCCGCACCATCGACTGGCTGCTGTGCGGCGTTGTCGTCGTGGAGGCCCTCTTCGTGATCCCCGGGCTGGGCACCGTCCTCCTCAACGCCGTCGCCGAACGCGATGTGCCCGTGGTGCAGGGCCTCGCCGTCGTGTTCGGCGTGCTGACGGTCGTCCTCAATCTGGGCGCCGACGTGGTCGCGCGACGGCTGGCTCCGCGCGCGGGGGTGGCCGCGTGACCACCGCCTCCCCCGCCACCGCCGATGTCGGTCCGCGCACGGCCCGTGCGGGTGCCGGGCGGCGTACGGGCCGCTTCGCGCTCGGTGTCGCGATCATCGCCGTCCCTCTCCTTCTCGCCCTGCTGGGCCCGGTGTTCGCGGGTGAACCGGGCCCGCGAACGGTGTCGTTCACGCTCGCCGAGGGGCACTGGCTCGGTACGGACTTCGTGGGCCGGGACGTGTGGCGGCAGGTGCTGCACGGCGGGCGACCCGTGGTGCTGACCGCGCTCGGCGCGGGCACACTGGCCTACCTCGTCGCTCTGCCGGTCGGTCTGGCCGCCGCGCTCACCCATCGGCGGTGGCTGGAGGAACTGCTGATGCGGCCCTTGGACGTGCTGATCGCCGTACCGTCGCTGCTGCTGATCCTGCTGGTCGCCTCGGTGTTCACGCCGGGAGCCGTGGGGCTCGCCCTGCTGGTGGCGCTGGTCAATGTGCCGGACGCGGCCCGTCTCGTACACGCCGCTGCCACCGAGGCCGCCGCCCGGCCGGTGGTCGAGGCGCTGCGGCTCCAGGGCGAAAGCTGGTGGCGGACCGCCTTCGGTTGTGTCGGCCGCGGCATCCTGCGCACCCTGGGCGCCGACGCCGGGACCCGCCTGACCGGGGTGCTGTACCTGGTCGCCACGGCCGCGTTCCTCGGCGTGGGGGTGGAGCCCGACGCCGCGGACTGGGCGGTGATGGTCGACCGGAACCGTACGGGCCTGTTCGTGCAGCCGTGGGCGGTGGTCGTGCCCGCGCTGCTGATCGTCGCGCTCACCACGGGCACCAACCTGCTCTTCGACGCCGCACTGGAGAAGCCCGCACCGAAGACACCCGGTGGGCGACGGGCACGGAAGGAACGACGGCCGTGAAGCGGTACGACGACGGGGGCGGCCGGACCGCCGGGGAACCCCTGGCCGAGATCGAGGACCTGCGGGTCGAGGTCGGCGGACGGGCGATCGTCGACGGGGTGTGCCTGCGGGTGCTGCCCGGCCGGGTCACCGCGCTGGTGGGTGCCTCGGGCAGCGGCAAGACCACCACCGGGCTGGCCCTGCTCGGCGAGTTCCCGGCGGGTGCGCGGGTCACGGGTCGCGTCCGCGTGGCGGCCGACGGCCCGGTGGGGTACGTGCCGCAGCATCCGGCGGCCGTCCTCAACCCCGCCCGCCGGGTCTCGGCGCTCCTGACCGACATCGCCCGCGCCCGGGTGCGGCACCTGCCGCGGGGCGAACGCCGCAGGGCAGCCCGCGAGCGGGTTCTGCGAGCTCTCACCGACGCTCAACTGACGGACGCACAGGCGCTGTTGCGCCGCCATCCGCATCAGCTCTCCGGCGGTCAGCAGCAGCGGGTCGTCCTGGCGCAGGCCCTGCTGCTCGGGGCCCGGGTCATCGTGGCCGACGAGCCCACGACAGGCCAGGACGCCCTGACCAAGAGCCGTGTCGTCGACCAGCTGACGGCGGTCACGGCCCGCGGGTTCGCCGTCGTCCTGCTCAGCCATGACCTCGACGTCATGCGCGCGCTCGCCGACGAGATCCACGTCATGCGGGACGGCCGGGTCGTGGAGTCGGGTCCGGCGCGGCGGCTGTGGCTCGCGCCCCGGCACGAGTGGACCCGTGCGCTCCTGCGGCCGCAGCCCTCGTTCCCCGAGGCGGAGTCCGGCGGCCGGGAGGAAACGGCGGCACCCGTGCTGCGCGTACGGAACCTCACCGCCCGCCACCGGGACGGCTCACTACGCGGCGCGACCGTGGTCGTACGGGCGCCCGAACTGGACCTGCGCGCCGGGCAGTGCCTGGCCGTGGTGGGCCGCTCGGGCAGCGGCAAGACCACTCTCGCCCGCTGTCTGGCGGGGCTGCACCGAGATCACGACGGCGAGGTCCTCCTCGACGGCGCTCCCCTGCCGCGCAGCATCCGGGACCGGCGACGGGAGCAACTGGCGGCCGTGCAGTACGTTTTCCAGGACGCCCGGGCCTCCTTCGACGAGCACCGTCCGGTCCTGCGCCAGATCGCCCGTACGGCGGTGCGGCTGCGTGGCGTCGACGCCGGCACGGCGGAGGCCGAGGCGTTCGGGACGCTGGCGCGCCTCGGTCTTTCGGCGGAGCTGGTGCTCCGCCGCCCGGCCCGGCTGTCCGGCGGTGAACTCCAGCGCGCCGCCCTGGCCCGCGCCCTCCTCGTCCGCCCTCGCGTCCTCGTCTGCGACGAGATCACCTCCGGACTCGACACCGTCACCCGGCGGAGCCTCCTCGACGTCCTCACCGGACTGCTCGACGGCGGCGACGCTCTCTCCCTGGTCCTGATCACCCACGACCTGGACACGGCGTCCGTCGCCCACCGCATCGCCGTCCTGGACGCCGGGGAACTCGTCGAACAGGGTCCCGCCCACCGCGTCCTGACAGCGCCCCGGCACCCGTTCACCATCTCTCTCATGGCCACCGCCACCCGCCCCGTGGCCGGCACGGGCTCCTGACGGTGGCGTCGCCGTCGGTGCCGAAGTCCTCCCCCAGCGGCCCGGCACACGCGTCAGGGTTCGGACGCGTCGGACCGGGCCGCCATGGTGAGGACCCGCGAGGCGGGGCCCGCGATTCCGGTTCAGCGGATCTCGACGAGGAGGTCTCCGCCCTCCACCTGCTGGATCCGGTTGATGGCGAGCCGGGACACCCGGCCGGCCTTCGGGGCGGTGATCGCGGCCTCCATCTTCATGGCTTCGATGGTGGCGACGGTGGCGCCGGACTCCACCTCGTCGCCCTCGGCGACCGCGAGGGTCACCACTCCGGCGAACGGGGCGGCGACATGGCCGGGGTCGGAACGGTCGGCCTTCTCCGTGACGGGGATGTCGGAGGAGGCGGCGACATCACGGACCTGGATGGGCCGCAGCTGGCCGTTGAGGGTGGCCATCACGGTGCGCATTCCGCGCTCGTCGGCCTCGCCCACGGCCTCCAGACCGATCAGGAGCCGCACTCCGGGTTCCAGGTCGACGGCGTACTCCTTGCCGGGGCCGAGCCCGTAGAAGAAGTCCTTGCTGTCGAGGACGCTGGTGTCGCCGTACGTCTGCCGGTGGGTCTCGAACTCTCGGGTCGGGCCGGGGAACAGCAGCCGGTTGAGTGTGGCGCGCCGGTCCTTCTCCAGGCCCTCGCGGTCGTCGGCGGCCAGCTCCTGCACGGGCTTGGCCTCACCGCGGCCCTGGAGGGCCTTGGTGCGGAACGGCTCGGGCCACCCGCCGGGCGGGGTGCCGAGTTCACCGCGCAGGAAACCGATGACGGAGTCGGGGATGTCGAACCGGTCGGGGGTGGCCTCGAAGTCCGCCGGTGCCACTCCGGCGCCGACCAGGTGCAGGGCGAGGTCGCCGACCACCTTCGACGAGGGGGTGACCTTCACGAGGTGGCCGAGGATGCGGTCGGCGGCGGTGTACATCGCCTCGATGTCCTCGAACCGGTCGCCGAGGCCGAGGGCCACGGCCTGGGTGCGCAGGTTGGAGAGCTGGCCGCCGGGGATCTCGTGGTCGTAGACGCGACCGGTCGGCGAGGCGAGGCCCGCCTCGAACGGGGCGTAGATCTTGCGGACGCTCTCCCAGTAGGGCTCCAGGTCGCCGACGGCCCTGAGGTCGAGTCCTGTTGGCCGGTCGGAGTGGTCGGTGGCGGCGACGATCGCCGACAGGGAGGGCTGGGAGGTCGTCCCGGCCATGGAAGCCACGGCTCCGTCGACGGCGTCGGCGCCGGCCTGGACCGCGGCGAGGTAGGTGGCGAGCTGACCGCCCGCCGTGTCGTGGGTGTGGATGTGCACCGGCAGGTCGAACTCGCGGCGCAGCGCGGACACCAGCTTGGTGGCGGCCGGGGCGCGCAGCAGGCCCGCCATGTCCTTGACGGCCAGGACATGGGCGCCGGCCGCGACGATCTGCTCGGCGAGGCGGAGGTAGTAGTCGAGGGTGTAGAGCTTCTCCGCCGGGTCGGACAGGTCGGAGGTGTAGCAGAGGGCGACCTCGGCGACGGCCGTACCGGTGGCCCGTACCGCGTCGATGGCGGGCCGCATCTGGCTCACGTCGTTGAGCGCGTCGAAGATGCGGAAGATGTCGATGCCGGTCCGCGCGGCCTCCTCCACGAAGGCGTCGGTCACCTCCGTCGGGTACGGGGTGTAGCCCACGGTGTTGCGGCCGCGCAGCAGCATCTGGAGACAGATGTTCGGCACGGCCTCGCGGAAGGCGGCCAGCCGCTCCCACGGGTCCTCGGCGAGGAACCGCAGGGCGACGTCGTAGGTGGCGCCGCCCCAGCACTCCAGGGAGAGCAGCTGCGGCAGCGTCCGCGCCACCGCGGGGGCGACCGCGAGCATGTCCTTGGTGCGGACGCGGGTGGCGAGCAGCGACTGGTGGGCGTCGCGGAACGTCGTGTCCGTGACGCCGATGGTCGGCGACTGGCGCAGCCAGCGGGCGAAACCTTCCGGACCCAGCTCGACGAGCTTCTGCTTCGAGCCGGCGGGCGGTTCCGTGGCGGGTGTGGGCGGGATCTTGCCGGAGGGGTCGATGAGCGCGGGCCGCTCGCCGTGCGGCTTGTTGACCGTCACGTCGGCCAGATAGGTGAGGAGCTTGGTGCCCCGGTCGGCGGAGTGGCGTGAGGTGAGCAGATGCGGGCGCTGTTCGATGAACGACGTGGTGACCCGGCCCGCCTGGAAGTCCGGGTCGTCGAGGACGGCCTGGAGGAACGGGATGTTCGTGGCGACGCCCCGGATGCGGAACTCGGCGACGGCGCGCCGGGCCCGGTTGACCGCGGTGGTGAAGTCCCGGCCCCGGCAGGTGAGCTTGACCAGCATCGAGTCGAAGTGCGCGCTGATCTCCGTACCGGCGTGGGTCGTACCGCCGTCGAGGCGGATGCCGGAACCGCCGGGCGAGCGGTAGGCGCTGATCCGGCCGGTGTCCGGGCGGAAACCGTTCGCGGGGTCCTCGGTGGTGATACGGCACTGGAGGGCGGCGCCGCGCAGGGTGACCGTCTCCTGGGAGAGCCCGAGGTCGGCGAGGGTCGCCCCGGCGGCGATGCGCAGCTGCGACTGCACGAGGTCGACGTCGGTGACCTCCTCGGTCACCGTGTGCTCGACCTGGATGCGGGGGTTCATCTCGATGAAGACGTGGTTGCCGTCGCGGTCGAGGAGGAACTCGACGGTGCCCGCGTTGCGGTAGCCGATCTCCCGGGCGAACCGTACGGCGTCGGCGCAGATCCGTTCCCGCAGCTCCGGGTCGAGGTTCGGGGCGGGCGCCAGTTCGATGACCTTCTGGTGGCGGCGCTGCACCGAACAGTCGCGCTCGAACAGGTGGATGACGTTGCCCTGGCCGTCGGCGAGGATCTGCACCTCGATGTGGCGGGGCTCGACGACGGCCTTCTCCAGGAAGACGGTGGGGTCGCCGAACGCGGACGCGGCCTCGCGGGACGCCGCCTCGATGGCCTCGCGCAGCGCCGCGGGGTCCTCGACGCGGCGCATACCGCGGCCGCCACCACCGGCGACCGCCTTCACGAACACCGGGAAGCCGATCTCGTCGGCCGCCCGCACCAGTTCGTCCACGTCGGTGGAGGGCTCGGAGGACCCCAGCACCGGTACGCCGGCCGCGCGCGCGGCGGCGACGGCACGCGCCTTGTTGCCCGTCAGCTCCAGGATGTGGGCGCTCGGTCCGACGAACGTGATGCCCGCCTCCTCGCACGCCCGCGCCAGTTCGGGGTTCTCGGACAGGAAGCCGTACCCCGGGTAGACGGCGTCGGCGCCGGCCTGGCGGGCCGCGCGCATGACCTCGTCGACGGAGAGATACGCCCGCACGGGATGGCCCGGCTCACCGATCTCGTAGGCCTCGTCGGCCTTGAGTCGGTGCAGCGAGTTGCGGTCCTCGTGGGGGAAGACGGCGACCGTCCGCGCGCCCACTTCGTATCCGGCACGGAATGCGCGGATCGCGATCTCGCCACGGTTGGCGACCAGTACCTTGCGGAGCATCCCTGATCCCTTCGGCCTGCGATGAGGAACACCATGGTCGCGGCAATGTAGCCCACATGCCATGAGAGGCGTGTCACTGAGTGCCAGTGTTTTTCGGACTGATACGGATGAACGGAGCGAAACCCCTGCAGGGGACTCGCCCGATCCCTGTCCCACAGTGCCACTGGAGGCCGGTCGGGTGGCCGGTCCCGTATGCCGTGCGCGGCTACCGTCACCCCGGTGGGGCGAACTGGCTCCCCGTCTTCTGGCCGTCCTCCGAGACCGCCGCGGCCACACAGCGGAATGACACGCAGCCCCTTGTCCCACTCGGGCAGTCGGCGGGAGGATGCCGACGACCCAGTGGGCACTCCGCCGAAGCCGGCGAAGGCCTTCGGCAGGGGCCGCCGCCGCACTCCCCCGCGCCCGTCCCGGCCGGCACGTCCGCCCGAGGATGCGCCGGACTCACGTGCCGTGACCGGAAACACCGGGACGAACGGTCCGCCCGCCGCCGCCTCGTGCGACGAGGAGCCCTGTCCGCTACGGGCAGACGGGCGCGGGCCCACGGAGAAGAGTGTCAGCCCACCGGGCCGAGGTCCCCCTCCACACGGGTACGGATGATGGGCGGGCGGTTCCAGAGGGCGAGGATCTCGTTGGCCAGATCCACGACGGGCAGCGGGTCGGCGTCGTGGCGGGCCTCGACGGAGGCGGCGAGGAGGGTGCGCGGGACCGCGTCGGCGTCGAGGAGGACGCGCCAGTCCTCGGGGCAGAGTTGGAGGTACTCCAGCCCGGTCAGCCGGCTGATCTCCAGCGGGTCGGCGAGCGTGCCCGGGTAGGCGGCGAGGGTGCGCAGGCGGGGCAGTCCGATGACCGGGGCGAGGCTGAGCGGCTCGTCCTCCCAGACGCCGATGCTGAGGACTTCCAGTCCTGGGTGGGCGGCGGCCCCGATGCCCGGCAGGCTCCGGAAGTTGACGTGGGCCACCACGGGCGGCTCGTCCTCGGCACGACGACGGCGGTTCTGCCGGGGCCCGCGCAGCACCAGGTCGGTGAGGGAGTCGGCGACCAGGCCGGCGCCGATGTTCTCCTCATGGCTCAGGATGATGATCTGCCCGACGTGTCCGCCCGGTCCGGGGGTCAGATCGACCGCGAGGCGGTCGCCGCCTCCGTTGTCGCCGAAGGCGATCCAGCCGGGCGAGCCGACCACTCCCTGGACTTCGGCGTCGGGCGGGGTGATGACCGCCTCCTTCGCGGCGAACCGCCACAGGGAGGGCCGGGAGGCGACGTCGGCCACGTACAGGTCGTCCAGCGAGAACAGCTCGCAGCCGACCGCGTCGTACTCGCGTTCCGCCGCCGCGTAGTCGTCCCCGTGGTCCTGCCAGCGGGCCCGCGTCACCCGGTACAGCACCTTGAGTTCGTCGGGCAGGGCGACACCGAGGCGTTCCTCGGCGGCGGCCATCTCCTCGTCCGTGGCACCGACGGCTTCGGGCATCCGCTCGCGGAGCGCGCGCTCCAGCGACTCCAGGTCCACGGTCGGAGCCGGCGCCGCGCCCGGCACCGGCTCGGGCCGGCGACGCCAGGGCTCCGGGAGGGCGCCCTCGACCAGGAGCAGCGAGCCGGGGTGCGGGCTGCCGACGCCGGACTCCACGGCGGGGCTGGGCCCGAGCAGACGGAGCACGGCCTCACCAGTGGGCGCGATCCTCGCGGTGAAGGAGACGCCGTCGACGCCGGTGTCGGTGAGCGCGTCCTGGACGCGCCGCACCGCGTCGAACTCGGCCTGCATGTCCTCGACCTGGGAGGCCCGGCCCGGCTTCGGCGTGCGCCGCTTCAGGGGCACGCTCCAGGCTCCCCGGCTGATCTGTCCGGCCACCTGGTGGCCGGCCCCCGCCCGCTCGTTGTCGGCCCGCAGCACCCTCAACAGCGGTTCCCACGTGGCGAAGTCGTGCAGCGGGGACAAGCGGACCTCCGGTGGTTCCGGCGAGCGGGGCGAGGCGATTATCGCGTGGTGACGGCGCCGACGCGGCCTCCGGCCTGGGCATTGCATCGTTTCATCTCCGCCATGCATCCGCCCCGCTCCGACCATTGACCGGGTTCGACGCCGAACCCCAACCTCCAGGCATCGCATTGAAACCTTTCATCGACTTGCTCCGACTCTCCCCGAGGTGCTCCATGGCGCGGGATCTCCCCGGCGAAGACTGCTCCAGCTCGGCGGCACCGTGGCCGCCTCCGTCGTCCTGTCCGGGCCCGGGGCCGGCGCCGCGACCGGCTGGGGTGCCGGGGCCGCGGTCCCGGGGAAGCCGCCGGCGCCGACGGGGATGCTCGCCGACCTGCTGCCGCAGGCCCTCGGGACGCATGCCGGGCGCGGCCCGCGCTTCAGCTGGCAGGTGCCGGAGTTCTGCGCCGGGGCGCCGTGGCGTATTCGTGGCGCAGCAGCGCCCAGTCCCGTACGCGGCGTTCGAGGCACTCGCCCACTGCGCCGCCGCCCTCGGCAGGGACGGCGAGGCGACCGCCGTGCGCGGCCGGCCGCTTCATGGACGGTGACCGGTCGGTTCCGGCACGACGGTGATACGGAAGTGACAGAAACCGCGTACATGACGCCCGGCTGAGCTAGCCTCAACTTCCGAAAGCGAACTGATGCATGCGGAAAGTGACCTCGGGGGTGTTGTGTCAGACCAGCGGCCGGTGCCACCGCGCTCAACGGCAGACGAGGCTCCGGTGCTGCGGAAAACGGGTGCCCTGCCCCTGCGCCCCGGCGACCCGGGCCGTATCGGTCCGTATGTGTCGCTGGGGCTGCTCGGCAGCGGCGGCATGGGCCGGGTCTATCTGGGGCGCCCCGCGGACGGCGGGCCCGAGCTCGTCGCCGTCAAGGTGATCAGACCGGAGTACGCGGAGGACGTAAGGTTCCGGCGCCGGTTCGAGCGCGAGGCGGCCGTGCACGGCCGGGTCCGCACCGCGCACATGCCGAAGCTGTGCGGGACGGGGTTCGAGGACGAACTGCTGTGGATGGCCACCGAGTACCTGCCGGGCCTCGATCTGGCGGACGCCGTGAACGAGGAGGGCCCGCTGCGGACGGCCGCCGTCTGGCGGCTCGTGGCGGAGCTCGGGCAGGCGCTCGCCGACCTCTCGGACGCGGGGATCGTGCACCGGGACCTGAAGCCCTCCAACGTCCTGGTGTCCGCCCGGCGCGCGTATGTCATCGACTTCGGCATCGCGAAGGCGGCCGACGCGAGCGCGATCACCGGGACGGGCAACCGGGTGGGCACTCCGGCGTACATGTCGCCGGAGTATCTGCGCACCGGTGAGTGCGGCACGGCCTCGGACGTGTTCTCCCTGGCCTGCACGCTGGTCTACGCGGCGACGGGCACCGCCCCGTTCGGCGACGGCACCGGGGTCGACGTGATGCACCGGGTCGCCTTCGAGGAGCCCAACGCGAAGGTGATCGGGGAGCTCGCGGGGTCCGACGAGGCGCTCGCCACGCTGCTGTGGTCCTGCCTCGCCAAGGAGCCGGGGCGCCGGCCCACGCCGCAGGACCTGGTCCGCGCGGCGGGCCCCCGCACCGGGCCGTCCGGCACGTTCGACTGGCCGGAGCCGCTGGGCGGCATGGTGCTCGTCCGGCAGCAGGCGTACGACGCGCTGTGCCGGTTGCCTCTCGTGCAGGCCCCCGTCTTCCCGGCCGCCCACGCCCCGGCGGAGCAGGCACCGGCGCCCGCCGAGGAGGCGTCCCGGCCCGCCGCGCCCGACTCCGCGGAACCGCCGGAGAAGGCTCCTGCCGCCCCTGCCCAGGGACAGGCGGCGTTAGATGCGGCCGCCCGCACCCGGATGAGGCGGAAAAGGGTGCTGGCGGTCGGCGGTGCGGGCATCGCGCTCTGCGCGGTCGCCGCGGGCGTCTTCGTCCTCACCCGCCCGGACGACGCCTCCGGCACCGCCTCACCGGAGGCGGGCACCTGGTCGACCGGGAAGAGCGCGCCCGGCAAGGCCGCCTCCCCGTCGACGCCCGGCACCTCGAAGGGCGCACCCGCCCCGGACGGCGGCTCGTCGCTCTCGGAGGTGTCCGGCAAGGGCGACAGCGCCGCCGTCGACGGTTCCTCGGCCCGTCCCGGCGCCTCCGTGTCCGCCGACGACGACCGGCCCGTCGGCTCCGGCCCTTCCGCCCCCGGCGACGAACCCGACATCCCGGCCGAGCCCGAACCGACTCCGAGCGACCCGCAGGACGACTCCGGCACACCGTCGTGGCTGTCGGACTGCACCTACTACTCGGGCAACGGGCGCACCCGCCTGGGCAACAGCGGCAGACGCGTGCTCCAGGTGCAGTGCATGCTGAGTGAGCGCGGATACGGCGTGGGCGTGGACGGCGAGTTCGACAGCGGGACGGAGGCCGCCGTCCAGGCCTTCCAGAGCGACGTGGGACTGAACGCGGACGGTGTCGTCGCCCATGACACCTGGTCCGCGTTGCGCAGCCCCGAGTGACGGTCCCGCACCCCCACGCGGGGTGCGGGGGTGCCGGGCGTCAGCTCGTGAGGCCGGCCTTCGTCAGCCACTCCTCGGCGACGGCGCTCGCGTCCTCCTTGTCGTTGACGAGCTTCTTCATCATCTCCAGCAGGTCCTCGGTGGTGAGCTTCGCGGAGACCGCGTTGAGCGCCTCCCGGGCCTTGTCGTCGACCGCCTCCTTGTGGACGAGGGGCGTGACGTTCTGCGAGGAGAAGAGGTTCTTCGGGTCCTCCAGGACGACCAGCTTGTCCTCGACGATGGCGGGGTCCGTGGTGTAAAGGTTGGCGGCCTGCACCTTGTCGTCCTTGAGCAGCTTCACCAGGGTGGTCTGGGCGCCAGCGTCGAGTGGCTGGAACTTGCCGAACTCCACGCCGTAGACCTTCTTCAGACCGACCCCGCCCTGGGTGCGGGTCTTGAACTCCGAACCCGCCCCGAGGGTCAGGTCGCCCGCCACGGGCTTGAGGTCGGCGAGAGTCCTCAGGTCGTACTTCCTCGCCGTCTCGGCGGTCACCGTGACCGAGTCCTTGTCCTCGGCCGCAGCGGAGTCGAGTATCTCCACCGACTTGGGGAGCTTCGCCTTCAGTTCGGCGTTGATCTCCTCGGTGCCGGTCGCGGTGCTGTTCTTGTCGACCGCCACCGACAGCAGGGCGCCGTTGTACTCCGGGAAAACGTCGATACCGCCCTTGACGACCTGGTCGTAGTAGACCTCGCGGGCCCCGATGTCGAACTTGCGGGTCACTTCGAGACCCTTGTCCTCCAGGGCCTGCGCGTAGATCTCGGCGAGCAGCTGGTTCTCGGGGAAGTTGGCCGAGCCGACGACCAGTGACGAGCCGCCGCCACCGCTGTCCCCTGTGAGCGGATTGTCGTCGCCGTCGCCTCCGCCGCCGCAGGCGGTGAGTGACAGGGTGGTGATCAGGCCGAGGGCGATGCCCCGGTACATGCCTCGCATGGGTGTTTCCCTTCTCATGGCCCCGAAGGGCGCGCAGAACTACCGGCGTTCAGGATTTGAGGGCCGGGGCGCGCAGCCCCGGCGAGACGACGACCCGCCGCAGCCCGGTGAAGGCGGCCTGCACGACGAGGGCCAGGGCGACGACGACCGTGGAGCCGCCGATGACCAGCTCGTAGTCGTTGCGGGCGAGCCCGTCGACGATGAAGCGGCCCAGGCCGCCGAGTCCCGGGTAGGCGGCGACGGTCGCGGTGGCCACGACCTGGATCGCGGCCACCCGCAGGCCGAGCAGGATCAGGGGCAGCGCCATCGGCACCTCCACCTTCACCAGGACCTCCCACTCGGTCATACCGACGCCGCGCGCGGCGTCCCTGGTGTCCGGGTCCACCCCCCGTACGCCCTCGAAGGTGTTGATGAGGATCGGCGGCACCGCGAGCGCGATCAGGGCGGCCAGGACCGGCGCGGTGCTGAGCCCGGCGAGGGTGACGACGAGGACGAGCAGGCCGAAGGTGGGGATCGCGCGCGCGAGGTTCGCGACGCTCGCCACGGCGAACGCCCCGCGGCCGGTGTGCCCGACGAGCAGTCCGGCCGACAACCCGATCAGCGCGGCGACGAGCAGCGACAGACCGCTGTAGGTGAGGTGTTCGAGGAGTCGCGCGGGGATCCCCTCGTCGCCGTGCCACTGCGCCGGGGACGTCAGCCAGTCCCCCACCAGCTCCATCTGGTTCAGGAAGTCGTTCATGCCGTCGTCACCTTGTTCCGGGACCACGGGGTGAGCAGCCGCTGCGTGAGGACCAGAAGGGCGTCGGTGGCGAGCGCGAGCAGCATGATCAGCACGATGGCGGTGACGATCGGCGTCGGGAAGTCGAGCTGGAGACCGCGCGTGATGTAGTAGCCGAGGCCGCCCTGCCCGATGAGCTGACCCACGGCGACGAGACTGATGGAGGAGACCGCGGCCACGCGGACGCCTGCGATGACGACGGGCACGGCGATGGGCAGTTCGACCTGGACGACCCGGCGTACGGTGCCGAATCCCATGGCGGTCGCGGCGAGCCGGACCGGTTCGGGGACCGAGGCGAGGCCGTCCACGACGTTGGGCACGAGTACCGACAGGGTGTACAGCGTCAGCGGGATCATCACCGTCTGTTCGGTCAGCCCCGTGTAGCGGACGAAGACCATGAACAGGGCCAGCGACGGGATCGAGTACAGGATGTTGGCCACGGTCAGCACCGGCGGGTAGAGCCGGCGCCGGTGATGGCAGAGGATGCCCAGCGGGACCGAGACGATCAGCCCGAACAGCACCGGCAGCAGGCCGAGTCGCAGATGGAGGGCGGTGTAGTCGGCCAGTTCGGCGGTGTGGTCGGCTATCCACTGCCACCGCACCAGCGGTTCGCCGTCGCTCATCGGTCACCGCCCGCACTGTCGGCGGCCACCGGGCTCCCGGCCGCCTCCTGGCGACTCGGGGAGGACGCTCCGGCGGACAGTTCGTGGGCGTCGGCCACGCCGGCCACCGCGCCCTCGGCGTCCACGCCGACCGCGAGCCGGGCGGGCGACAGCAGCGCCGAGTCGAGGGCGGCCCGTGCCGAGTCCCCGACGAGGCTGAAGGTGTGACCGAGCGGGACCAGGGTCGCGTCCGCGAGGGTGCCGCTCTCCGGCAGACCGGCGACCGGGGTCCAGCCGAGGGGGCGGCGGGCGTCGTCGACGACGAGCACCCAGGGCTCGTCCAGGGCGCGGGCCACCGCCACCGACGCGGTGACCGGCAGCACCGGGCCGTCACGCAGCGGCAGTCCGGCGGCCTGGACGAAGGACAGCCGACGGATACCCCGGTCCTGGCCGACGAACCCGGCGACGAAGTCGTCGACGGGTTCGGCGAGCAGCCGCTCGGGCGTGTCGAACTGGGCGAGCCTGCCGCCGGTGCGGAACACGGCTATGCGGTCGCCCAGCTTGATCGCCTCGTCGATGTCATGGGTGACGAACACGATCGTCTTGTGCAGCTCCTTCTGGAGCCGGACGAACTCGGCCTGGAGTTCCGCCCGCACGATGGGGTCGACCGCGCTGAACGGCTCGTCCATCAGCAGCACCGGCGGGTCGGCCCCCAGCGCCCTGGCGACGCCGACGCGCTGCTGCTGCCCGCCGGAGAGCTGGTTCGGATAGCGCTTCGCCATCTCGGCGGGCAGCCCCACCAGTTCGAGCAGCTCGGCGGCTCGTGCGCGGGCCTTCTTCCTGCCCCAGCCGAGGAGCAGGGGCACGGTCGCGATGTTGTCGAGGACCGTACGGTGCGGGAACAGCCCCGCGTGCTGGATCACGTAGCCGATGCCCCGGCGCAGCTCGGGCGCGTCGATCTCGTGGATGTCCCGGCCGCGCAGGCTGACCGTGCCGGCCGTGGGCTCCACCATGCGGTTGATCATCCGCAGCGTGGTGGTCTTGCCGCAGCCGGAGGGGCCGACCAGGACCGTGATGGCGCCTTCGGCCAGTTCCACCGTCACATCGTCCACGGCTGTCGTGCCGTTCGGATACTTCTTGCTCACCGCGTCGAATCTGATCAAGAGTGCCCCTCAACCGACTGCATATGCTCATGCACAGTTGTCTGTGACTGAATGACAGTCAATGGAGTTTCATGAACGGCACGTTACGTTCACACGATGTCGCTCCGGGGCGTCCGGATCATACGGATCCAGCGGCTTGTCCTCGCTTGCGCGTGCCACGGCCGTCCGCCCGGCCGTCGTGCTTTCCTGGAGTCATCATGACCAACGTCGACGTGCACCAGCATCTGTGGCCCCCCTCGCTGGTGGCGGCTCTGCGCTCCCGCCGCGAGCCGCCCTTCATGGACGGCTGGACGCTGTTCCTGGACGGTGAGCCGCCCTATGAGGTCGCGCCCGCCGCCCATGACATCGCCCGGCGTGCGGAGCTGGCCGCGGCCGACGGCCTCGGCCGGGCGCTCGTCTCATTGTCCTCCCCGCTCGGTGTCGAATGGCTGCCCGGGGGCCAGGCGCGGCCCCTGCTCGACGCCTACCACGAAGGCGCGGCCGCCCTCCCTGAGCCCTTCGGGGCGTGGGCCGCCGCCTGCGTACGGGACATCGACGCGGCCGCGGCCGCCGAGGATCTCGACCGGGGCTTCGTCGGTCTCCAGCTCCCTGCCGACGCCCTCGCCGACGCGGCCGGTTACGCGCGCTGCGCCCCACTGCTCGACCTGTTGGAGGACCGCGACCTCCCGTTGTTCGTGCACCCCGGACCAGTGGGCGGCTCCGGGGCGGGGGCCGAGGGGCCCGGCTGGTGGCCCGCGATGGTGCCGTACGTCCAGCAGATGCACGCCGCCTGGTTCGCCTTCCGCGCCTTCGGCCGGCCCCGCCATCCCCGGCTGCGGGTCTGCTTCGCCCTGCTGGCCGGTCTGGCGCCGTTGCACGGGGAGCGCTTCGCCGCCCGCGGCGACGCGGGCCTCGCCGGGACGGACGCGCGGGTCTTCGTGGAGACGTCGTCGTACGGCCCCACCGCCGTGGACTCCGTCGTGCGGGCCCTCGGTGTGGACGCGGTGGTCCAGGGCTCCGACCGGCCCTATGCGGAGCCGCCGCTCCATCCCGGCTTCGGCCTGGGCGGAGCGGCGGCCTATGCCTTCCGTATCGCCAATCCCCGGCGCCTGCTCACGGGCAGGGACTGAACCGAGGTCAGCGGCCGGTGCGGATCAGGCCCGTCAGATAGCGCCACAGCGACGAGCGCTGCCGGGCGGAACGATCCCGCGCCACCGCCCCGGCCGCCTCCGCCCCCGTCACCGCCTCCCCCGCGGGCCCTGCCTCCGCGGGGTCCGCCGACGACGGATCGGGCGTCGGCGCCAGTTCGTACCGCACGGGCAGCGAGCGCAGGCCGCGCATGAACGGCGAGGAACGCCAAGGGAGTTGGTCGACGGGCAGGGCGAGCTCCAGATCGGTGAACCGCTCGAACAGGCGGCCCACACCGACCGCCGCGACCGTGGAGGCCAGCTCGCGGGCGGGGCACTGGCGGGGGCCCGCGCCCCAGGAGAGGTGCGCGCGGGTGCTGACCGTGGTGTTCGACGCCGCGTGGTCGGCGAAGACCGGGTCGGCGTGCGCGGCGGCGGAGGAGACCCAGACGGGGTCGCCGGCGCGGATGATGTAGCTGCCGAGCCGGGTGTCCTTGGCGGCGAAGCGCGGGACGAAGTTCACCAGCGGCGGCTTGCGCATGACCACCCGGTTCATGGTCTCCCTGACCATGCCGGCGGACAGACTGGCGCGGATGCTGCCCTCGCCCGAGAGGACCTCGACCACTGTGTTGGAGATGAGGATGCCGACGTGGTCGGAGGTCATGCCCAGCAGCATGAACAGCTCGCGGGCCAGTTCGTCGAGTGTGAGGCCGGGGTGCGCGGCGAGGAGGTAGGAGGGGAAGTCGTCGCCCGGTGACTTCAGCTTCTGCGCCGCCAGGTCGGCGAGCGCCGCCAGCAGCCGCTCCAGCGCGGGCTCGGCGTCCGGGCCGGCGTCCAGCACCCGCCACATGTCCATCAGCGCGTCATCGCCCTGGGAGCCGGGGAAGCCGAGGAGGTGACTGGCCGCCATCAGCGGCAGCGGCCGGGAGAACTGGGCGGACAGGTCGGCCATTCCCGTGCCGCCGGCCTGGCCCACCAGGGTGATCAGGTCGTCGGCGCAGGCGGTGACGGCGGCCTTGAGCCGCTTGGCCTGGGCGTGGCGCGGGTCCTGGAACGGGCGGAGCGCGGTGTCCCACGCGGCCCGCAGCGGCTTGTATCCCGAGCCGCCCTGGATCAGAACGTGATTGACCTCCAGGGAGGGTCCGAGCGGCCAGTCGGCGGGCACCCTGCCCTCCGAGCGGGCCCGCCAGTTCTCCAGGCCCTTGGGCCAGCCGTCGTCGTCCTGGAGCACCTCCAGGGATTCCTTGTAGCCGAGGACCAGCCAGGCGGGGACGCCCAGCAGATCGACCGGCGCGACCGCACCGTGCCGCTGCCGCAGCCGCTCGTACACGAGCGAGGGGCGCATCTCGTAGTCCCGGGTCAGCAGCGGTTGGGGGTCCAACGCCTCCAACCGCCTGTCGTCCGCGTCCACGGACCCGCCCTCACCCGTCTGAAATTCCACCACCATGCCGCCCCTCCGACACTCCCCGTACCGGCACACCTTCAGCCGGTAGCCGGAACCGTGGGGACCTTACCCCAGGCCAACCCGTCGGAGAACGACGGGTGGCCGGATTCGCAGACGCGGACACGACAAAGGGGGCACGCTCCGTCAAAGGTCCCGGGCGCCCAAGGTGCCGCCGGGGGCGTTCGGGCCCGCGGTGGCGGGTCCTCAGTGCCGTGCCACCACCCGCAGGGTCCTGACCGACTGGTCGGCCGCGTCCGGGATGAGGACGCCGTGCTCGACGCCGCTGCGCAGGTAGTCGAGGACCTCGTCGGTGATCACCTCGCCGGGGGCGATCACGGGGACGCCCGGCGGGTACGGGCTGACCATCTCGGCGGCGATACGGCCGGCCGCCCGCTCGGCGGGCACGTGGTCGACCTCGGCGAAGAACGCGTCGCGCGGCAGCATCGCCTGCTCCAGCTCCAGCGCCGACGGCTCGGGCAGACGGACCGGCGGCTGCCGTTCGATGGAGTCGGCGGCGTTGACGAGGGCCCGCAGGGAGTCGAGCAGTACCTTCTCGGTCTCGTCGTCGTCGGCGTGGGTGATCGAG
This sequence comes from Streptomyces sp. NPDC030814, assembly GCF_055572155.1. Taxonomy (NCBI): domain Bacteria; kingdom Bacillati; phylum Actinomycetota; class Actinomycetes; order Kitasatosporales; family Streptomycetaceae; genus Streptomyces; species Streptomyces sp. NPDC030814. The sequence goes on along the minus strand of NZ_JBVIDX010000014.1, from coordinate 147,975 downwards.
GCGCTGATCCGGCAGGAGTCGGATCCGCCGACGTCCACATGCCGATGGGTCCGCAGCCACTCGGCGGCCTGCATCCCGCTGATGCCCAGCTCCCGTACGTCGATGACCAGCTTCAGCGGGTCGAACTCCGCGGCGAGCCCCTCCTCCACGACCTCCTGGCCCATCGGCCTCAGGCCCGGCAGCTCACCGGCCGTGGTCCGTATCCGTTCCGCCCGGCGCACCGCCGCCTCCAGCAGGTCGTGACCGTGCTGGACCATCTGGCGGCGCCAGCCGTCCAGGGTGGCGAACACCAGCGAGGAGGCGCTGGTGGTGCCGAGCAGGTCCTCGCGCTGCTTGAGGGCCTCCGGCGAGACCCGGTCGTACTGGAGGTGGAAGACGGAGCTCTGCTCGACGGCGCCGCCCATCTTGTGGACGCTGGTGACCACCAGGTCCGCCTCGGCGTCCATTCCCCAGGCGGGCAGCGCCGGGTGGAACGGCAGATGGGCGCCCCAGGCCTCGTCGACGATGAGGGGGACGTCGTACTCGTGGCACACACGGGCCACACCCCGGACGTCGGCACAGGTTCCCCAGTCGGTCGGCGTGATCAGCAGCATGCCCTTGGCGTCCGGGTGTTCCTCCAGGCGACTGCGTACGTCGTCCGGCTCCGGCGGATGGGCGAGGTGCCGTTCGGCGTCGAACTTGGGGTGGACCCAGATCGGTTCCACCCCGTTGACGACGACGGCCGCGATCACGGACTTGTGTGCGTTGCGGGAGAGCAGCATCTTCTCGCCGGGGCCGGCCACGGACAGCATGGCGGTCTTCACCGACAGGGAGCTGCCACACGTGGAGAAGAAGGCGTGCTCGGCGCCGACGGCGTCGGCCATCAGCTCCTGTGCCTGGCTGATGATCCCCTGCGACTGACGGCGGTCGTCCAGCCCGTTGAGGGAGAGGACGTCGGAGCGGAAGACATCGAGCCCGACGATCTCCGCGACCCGCGGGTCCACTCCGCGGCCCTGCTTGTGTCCGGGCGGCCCGAACACCATGTCGCCGCGCCGGCGGAACTCCTGCAGCGCCTCCAGCACGGGCACCCGCGAGTGATCCATGTTTCCTCCCAAGGGGGTCCCGTCCGTACCGCGCCCGACGACGCCGCACGGTCCTCCGCATGTACACCCACCGAGTTGCGCGTACGGAGCCCGCGAAACGCGCAGATCAACTCACGCCGTGCGACCGTCCCCGGCACCTCGGCGCCGGGCGGATCACCTCCCGCCGCGGGCGGCCCGGACGAAGGCGGTGATCCGGGCGGGGTCCTTGACGCCTCGGCTCTGTTCCACGCCGCTCGACACGTCGACGCCCCAGGGCCGCGCGGTGTCGACGGCGTTCCGTACGTTCTCGGGGGTCAGACCGCCGGCGAGAAGCCACTTCTCGCCGGGGCCGGCCAACGGCATCCGGGACCAGTCCCAGGCCATGCCGGAGCCCGGTACGGGCGCGTCGAGCAGCAGCATGTCCTCGCCCATCTCGCCACAGCGCGGCACCGACTCGCCGAACGCGGCGGCGCGGATCAGCGTCCGGCCGTCGGCCGCCAGGGCGTCGTAGTAGCCGCGGTCCTCCGACCCGTGCAGCTGTACGGCCCGGATGCCCGAGTCGGCGGCCAGGGACCGTACGTCGTCCAGGGTTTCCCCGCGGAAGACACCGACGGTCAGGACATGTTCCGGGATCCGGCGGCACAGCCGCGCGGCGGTGGCCGCGTCGACGCGGCGCGGACTGGCCGTGAGGACGAGTCCGATGGCGTCTGCGCCCGCCTCGACAGCCGTGTCGACGTCCTGCTCGGTCCGCAGACCGCAGATCTTGACGAAAAGGGAGTCACTGGAGTTGCTCACTGCCCCAGACTGCCTCATCGGCGACGCCGACGGGAACGCGATCGCCCTGTTCGGGGGTGGGGTACGCACGCCCGCCGGGCCGGCGGATCCCTTTGCTCGACGTACACCGGACGGGGCCGCACCATGTCACGAATCCCTGCCGAGCGGTGCTTGTGCCCCGCTCTCCCGGCGGGGCGAACCAGCTCATCATCCGCATGAGTTCTTCCATCACCCGTGAAGGCGATGGAGTGGACATCGGTACCGCTCAACTCACCGTTGTCCGAGGAGGGTTCGACGGTTGGGCCGACGGATTCACACGGCGTGGTCCAACATCCCGGCCCTGGCCCGCCGGTGTGGTCCAGGATCGCGAACTCCGGGATCTCGCCTGAGTACGTCTCGCCCCCGCGGGGGGCGTTGGCCGACGCCTGCGGGGCCGAGCCGGGTCGGCGACGGCTGCGCGTGGGCGGATGGTGGGAGCCTGACGGCCCGCCTCGGCCAGGCGCGCTCACGCGACTGCCGCCGACGCGGTGGGCGCGGCCCCGCGCTGGTCAGCGGCGACGGCGCCATGGTCCTTCGACGTGCGCTCGCCCAGGCGTTCCTCCCCCGCTGCCAGGCCACAGAGGTGCCGGGTCCACAATGCCGGCAGCATCACCTGCTGCGTGCACGAGTTCGCCCAGGTGTCGCTGGTCCGCGCCGGCGCACGGGGGAAGAACGTCGTCCTGGTCGAGTGAGAGGAGCAAGCCGCGTGAACGTCCATGGCATCCCGCAGGACCCGGATGAGCACGCCCGTTTCGCGGCCTACCTCGAAGAGCTGCGGCACGTTGCCGGCCCGGACGAGATCGACCTGGTAGGCCGGGTGCTCACCGATCCGGACAAGACAATGGCCCAGTCCGCAGTGCTGCGGCACGTGGATCGCCGGGCCGCCGACCTTCACTCCGGTTCGTCCTACCAGGAATGGGCGCAGGCGATGATCCAGGCAGCGACCGACCACCCCTTCCTGGCTCGGCGCCTGCGGGAGTGGTCACTCCTCCGCGCCGTCACGCTCAAGCTGCCCTGGCATCCGGACGACCTGCTTGCGTCGTCCGACTGGCTCCAGCTCAAGGTGGCCGCCGGGACGAGCACCGAGGCCCTCAAGATCCTTGCCGAGGCCGGCCGTACCAAGCGGATCCGCAACACTGCCAGGACCACCCTCGGCCACCGCCGCGCCACCTGAGAGCAGCTCACTGACGCTCTCGGGGGATAGGGGGACAGAGCGGCCTCAGCCGAGGACCATTCACTGCATGGATGCGCCGGACCTTCCGATGAGCATGGTCAAGTCGGCCGGGCCGGCGGTCTCGCTGCCGAAGGACGCGGTGGGCTTCGTCGACCATCCGCTGCCGACATGGTGGCCGCGGACAGGCTGCCGGATGAACCAGCGGGGCTGCTTCCGGACCTCGTCGCGCTCGCCGGGATCGGCGCTCCGGGCGACGTCCTCACAGGTCCGGCGCCGGGCATTGGCAGTCAGGGCAGAGCTCGAACCGTCCCTGGTTGATGACGCTTCCCCAGCCGCGACAGTTGTCGCAGTCGCGAGCGAGGGCGATGTTCACGTGGTGGGCAGTGGCAGGAGCGTTCGGGTGGGCTCCGTGGATCATGCGGCCGTACTCCTCGGGTAGAGGTCTCGCACGGCATAACTATTACACAAGTCGTGAAAATATCCAATTCGGGCGATAATGGATCTTTAGCGCCTGTCCGGCCGATCATGCGACCGCTATCGAGGTCGTTGAGGTGGACATGAGGAGGACCTGTCAGCGCCGCCCCTGGACGTGCGTTGCCTCACCCGCCCCGTGAAGGCGGACGTGGCAGCATCGCGCTTCCTTGGTGGCTTCAGCCGGCTCGGACCGAGGCTCCATAGCTGTCGGTCTGGCGGAGTACTGTCACTTCCTGGGCCGGAGCCGGCCAGGCCTGGATGAGGTACCACTCGGTGACTTCGTCAGGGGCCAGATCGATGGCGGCGTCCCGACCGCGGGCATGCACCCGCAGCCGGTAGCTGCCGGGGCCGTTGAACGACAGGACGGGGAGTTCCTCGTCCAGGTCATCCATCAAGCCGCGGACCATGAGATCGCCGGAGGCAGAGTGTGCGGAGATCTCCACGATCTCCTGCCAGTCACCGTCGCCGGGCGCGGGCTCGGCCCGGTACAGGGTGACGGTGACGTCGATGTCGCCGGTGTGGATCCCGGTCAGGACAACAGTGACGCCATCGACTACCCGCACCAGTCCGTTGTGCCTGCGGGCCAGATCGGGGCCGGTCGGCCCGTCCTCCTCACTGATGTCGAACTGGTGGTACTGAACCGGGACGCTTCCCTGACCCCGTCCTACCTCGTCACTCATCTCACGGCTCTCTGTCTCTCTGTCACTGCTGGCTCGTCGGAGGCAGAGCCTGATTCCGTAGCGGCTTCCGTGGCCCCATGGGCCGCGCGAGGAGCCCCACTCCTGATCGGCAACGCCGAAAGCAGTGGCGTGCGGCTACGGCCGACGCCCGCGAAGGTGAGGTGACCATGAGCCCCACGAGCAAGATCAAGCTCTACGGCTGGAGGTCGCGCTGGTACCAGGTGCCTGACTTGCCGCCGAGATCGGCCGGGGTGGCAGGGCCGACCGGGACGAAGCCGGCCTTGCTCAGGACCTTTCTGGACGCGGCGTTGTCGTGGGACGTGGCCGCCCGCAGGATGCGCAGGCTGTGCGTCGCTGTCGCTGTCCGGCACAGCTCCCGGACGGTCGCGGTGGCCACGCCGCGGCCGGCGACCCGCTCCGCGACCCGGTAGCCGAGTATGGCAGTGCCGTCCTCCACGTCGTACAGGTTGAACCTACCGAGTACCGAGCCGTCCTCGGCGACGAGCACGTAGAAGGCGCAGATGCCGGCCTCCTGCTCGGCCAGCAAGGCGTTGAACCGGTCGGTGAACTGGTCGAAGAAGTCGTCGCCGCGGTCGGGGATCGAGGCCGCGAAGTAGCTGCGGTTCGCCAGCTCGAAGGCAAGGACCGCCGGGGCGTGGCAGGCATGCAGCCGTTTCAGCTCGGACATCGCCCGACTCTAACCAGATCGCGCGCTGAGGCCACCTGGTTTTCCGCCGGTGGCAGACAGTCCCGAGCCAGGCATGACGATCTAGATCAGCCGGACATCGAAGTGGCGGGCGAGGCCGCCGACGGGGCGGCCGTGATCCCCTTGGTACGGCAACTGCGCCCCGATGTCGTCGTCATGGACGTACGCATGCCGCTGATGGACGGCATCGAGGCCACGCGTACGGTACTGCGCACCGTGGTGGACCCACCGAAGATCGTGGCCGTGACGACCTTCGAGAACGACGATTACGTGTACGGGGCGCTGCGCGCGGGAGCCGACGGCTTCCTGCTCAAGCGGGCACGGCCGGCGGAGATCGTGCACGCCGTCCGGCGGGTGGCCGAGGGCGACTCCCTGCTGTTCCCGGCGGCGGTGCGGCAGATGGCTTCCTCCTACGGCCTGGACCACGGGAATGCCGCGGCTCAGGCCGCCATGGAGCGTGCCGCACTGACCGAGCGCGAGGAGGAGGTGTTGCGTCTCATGGCGCGAGGCCTGTCGAACGCGGAGATCGCCGAGCGCCTGGTGGTGGGGACCGAGACCGTCAAGTCGCACGTCAGCTCCGTACTGGCGAAACCCGGCGTACGGGACCGCACCCAAGCGGTCATCGCGGCATACGAGTCAGGCTTCGTCTCCCCTCGCTGAGGATCGGGCGGCGATCGTGTCGTTCGTCGTCCCGCTCGTCGGGGCGGACGCCGGTCGATCCCCTGACAGGGCCGGCCGGGCCTGTCAGTTCAAGGTGTGGTCGTCCCTCCTCGTCCGGTTCCGGCGCGTCGGGTCGGGCAGCGGGCGCAGGCCCTGGGCACATGCCGCGGCCGAGTCCACGGTCCACGGCTGGGGCGCTGGATCAACTACAGCGGCAGCTCGACGGACAGCAGCCAGTGGTCGCCGTGCCGTCCCGCCCGAGCCTCGCCCCCGAGCAGCGCGGCACGCTCGTGACGGCGCTGTGTGCGGCAGCCGCGCTCCTGGCCGGTTGGTGGGCCACGCACCGACGTGATGCCTGACAACTCGCCGCCTTCCGGGCTTCGACCCGGCGGCCGACCGGTTGCGGGTGATCAGCCGCAACGGCCGGTACCTGCGGCACAGCCTGAATGACCGCTCGCCCCTTTCCAGGGCCGGTCACCGCAGGGTGACGGGATCGAGGTCCGTTCCGACGACGAGGGTGACCACGCCCTGCGCGGAGCCCGCGTCCTCGGCGGCACGGGCGTCGGGCAGGCGTGAGGTGAGGACCTTCGCCTGCTTCGCCAGGCCCGGCGGGTAACTGACCGTTGTCTTCGCGCTGGTCTCAGGGGCGTTGCCCGTGCCTGCGACGGTGATACCGGCCGCGCGCAGCTTCTCGGCGACCGCGGCGGCGCGCCCTGTCACCCCGGTGCCGTTGAGGACCTGCACCCGCACGTTCGAGGCGTAGACCAGCTCGTCCTTGGCCCGGGTCTGGAGCTCCTTCTTGTCGACCTCCTGGTCCTTGGCCAGTGAGGTGAACAGGTCGGCCGCGTGCGGGTACTGCCAGACGACGTTGGCCCGGTCGCTGGGGACGTCCGCCTCTCGGGGGTAGTTGGGGACGGTCAGGAAGGTCAGCCGGTCGCTGGGGATGCCCTTGAGTTCGGAGGCGAGGTCGTAGAGCGGGTCGATGCCGGCGAGATCCTCGTCCGTGGTCAGGGACTTGGTGGCGGACTGCATGAAGTCGTACAGCGCGCCGGGGCTGGTCAGCTTGGACTTCGCCTTGGCGGCGAGGGCCTCCATGAACTCCTGCTGGCGCCCGATGCGTCCGATGTCCGAGCCGTCGCCGACGGCGTAGCGGGTGCGCACGTATCCGAGGGCCGTCTCGCCCTTGACCGTCTGACAGCCGGGCTCCATGTCGAGGAGGGCGTTCTCGTCGTGGATGGCCTGCTCAGGGCAGACCTCTATGCCCTCCAGGGCGTCGACCATCCCCTTGAAGCCCGAGAAGTCGACGGACATGAAGTGGTCGATGCGCAGCCCGGTGTTCGCCTCGACCGTCCGGATCGAGCAGGCGGCGGCCCCGGCGACCTCACCGGCGGAGCCGCCGATCGCGAACGCCTCGTTGATCTTCGCCCGATGCGCGCCCGAGGTGCCGCCGCCGCCCTTCTCGCACGCCGATATCTCGACCCACGAGTCCCGGGGGAACGACACCACGGTCGCCCACTCCCGGTTCGCGGGGATGTGCAGCACCATCAGCGTGTCCGACTGCATGGTGGTCAGGTTCCTGCCGTACTTGGCGTTCTTGCCGTCACGGCTGTCCGAGCCGACCACCATGATGTTCTTGGATCCGGGGCTGAGGTTCACCGGACGGTTCCCGCCGAGCTTGTCGTCGACGTCGGCAGAGGTGATGTTGTCGTCGAGGTCCTTGTACACCCAGGCGCCGACCCCCGCGACGCCGAGCACAACCACCGCGGACACGCCCGCGACCCAGCCCACGATCCTGCCCCGCCTCGTGAGCCGCATTCCCCCGCCCCCGGTCCCGGCGCGCCGCCTTCCCGTACCCACCACCGGCGTTCCCCCCGCCTCGGCCGCATCCGGCCGGTCGACTGATGCTCCACGCCCGGCACTTGTGATCACCGAACTCCAGGACTCTATCCCTGGAGACATACGGACGGGCGCCCAACTCGGCTCACCCCCCTGGTGTGAGCGCCCGTGCCCTCCCGTCGTCAGGGGATCCCATGCCCCGCCACCGGGCCGGGGTGGCCGGTCAGCCGTGCGAGGCCCAGCGGGCACGCAGTTCGTCGCGCAGACGGCGGGCGACCTGGCCCATGAGGGCATCGGCGCCCGGCTGCATGCGGGCGGCCACCCGGGACTCGGTGAGGGCGGCCACGGCGTACCTGCGGCCGTCGGCGTGCTCGACGACACCCGCCTCGTGGCGCAGATGGAGCAGGGTGCCGGTCTTCGACGACCAGTGGGAGGCGTCGGTGGCGAAGTCCGGGGCGAGACGGTGGCGTACGACGTTGTCGGCCATGAGACCGCGTACCCCGGCCGCGACCTCGGGGTGGATCACGGGCGTCTCGGCGCCGGCGGGGTCCGGCCGCGACTCCCACACCGCCTGGAGGAGGTCCACACAGGCCCGTGCCGTGCCGGAGTTGGCGCGGGAGACGTCGAGCTGCGGCACCCGGTGACCGCGCCCGGGCGTACCGGCGTCGATCGCGAGAGCATACGCGAGATGCGTGTCGGCCGTGTCGAACCGCTCCATCGGGGTCTCCATCAGTTCCCGCATGGTGTGCCGTACGGAGAGGCCGTCCAGCCGCCACTGCCTGAGGAACGCCTCGACGCGGGACGGCGGGGTGAGTGCGAAGAGTGCGTCGGCGGCGTTGCTGTCGCTCATGCTGGTGCTGAGGTAGAGCAGGTCGTCCACGGCGATCCGGGCAGGGTGGCGGAACCGGCACAGGCCGGTGGGCCCCGGAGTGGTGATCCGGCCGGGCGGCACCTCGATGACGTCGGCGCCGTCGAGTTCCCCGCGCCGTATGCGTTCCAGCGTCGCCAGGGCGAGGGGCACCTTCACCAGGGAGGCGACGGGGAACGGCACGTCCGGGTCGATCCCGATCTCCTCGCCCGTCTCCAGGTCCCGTACGAGGAACGACCCGTACAGACCGCCGTCGCGGAGGGTCCGGCGCAGGTCTCCCAGGAGCCGTTCGGTGCCCGTGGTCACGCGACCGCCTCGGCGTGTCCGGTGGCACCGAGGCACCGGGCGATGCCCCGGGCACACACCTGCCGCACACGGCCGGCTTCGGTGTCCGCCGGGTCCGCGAGAGCCAGGGAGAAACCCCGGGCGAAGCCCGCGTCGAGTTCGCCGACGGGGCGCCAGTGCAGGTCGAGTTCACGGGCCTGCGCGGCCGAGCAGAGCACCGCGTCGCCCCGGCTCAGTACGTCCGCCGCGGCGACGGCGAGGGACGGGGCGACGGCCAGCTGCGCCGGAAGCAGTCCGACGGCGTCACCGAGCCGGGTCAGACGGTCCCTGATGTGGGGTACGTCGTCCTCCGGCGGGAGCCAGACCCGACGGGCCCGCCGGTCGCGGTCGGCGCGGCCGGGGCGCAGGGTGTCGAGGTAGATGGGACCGCCGTGCGAGGCGTCGCCGACCGCGAGACCCAGCCGCACCGTCCAGTCCGCCCCCGCCGGAGCCACCGCCAGCAGCGCCGCACGGACCTGCCGGGATGTGACGAGGTCGGCCCGTTCCGCCGGTCCGGCGGGACGCGGGTCGAGCGGGACTCCCTGCTCTCGCGCCTCGGCGATGAGGCGGGCGAGGTCCCCGGTGGAGCAGTCGGCGGGGACGGCCAGCCGCAGCGGTCTGCGCCGTGCGGCCTCCGCCTCGTGGTCGAGCCGGTCGGCGAGTTCGACGAGCCGGCGCGCCAGGGGAAGCATGTCCCGGCCGAACGGGGTCAGCGCCACCGCGCGCGAGGAACGCTCCAACAGCCGGTCGCCCAGCCGCTCCTCCAGCGCGGCGACGCGGCGGCTCACGACGGACTGAGCCGTACGGGCCGCCGCCGCGCCCACCGTGAAACTGCCGTGTTCGCTCACATGGACGAACGCCCGGCACGCCGCTACAAGATCCACGATCCCCACTATGCCAAATCGGCATGGATACGAGCGTCGCCGTCTTGGACCGCGCGACGGAGCGCCCCGCACAGTGATGCCCAACGGGGGCATCTCCCCCGGGAGTCCAGCTCTCCGTCTGCTCTTTCGACGACTACTCGGAGGTTCGTTCCATGACTCGCTCCATGCCGTTCCCGCCTCGCCGACGCCACCGCATCGCGGGTGCGGCGGCCTGCTTGCTCGCACTTGCGGCGCTGCCGGCCTGCGGTCAGGAGAAGGGGTCCGCGGCCGGCCCGGCCACGGGTTCCGGTCGGGCCGCGGCACCGGTGGCCGCGCGGGCCACCGATTCCGCGTTCCGGAAGCTGGAGCGCGAGTTCGACGCGCGGCTGGGCGTCTACGCCGTGGACACCGGCACGGGCCGTTCGGTGGTCTACCGGGCCGACCAACGGTTCGCATACGCCTCCACGTTCAAGGCGCTGGCGGCGGGCGCCGTGCTCCGGAAGTACGGCGAGGACGGCATGGACAAGGTCGTCACCTACGAGCGCGACGACATCATCGAGAACTCGCCCGTGACGGAGAACTTCGTCGAGACCGGGATGAGCCTGAGCGGACTGTGCGCCGCCACCCTCTGGTACAGCGACAACACGGCCGCCAACCTGCTCCTCGACGAACTCGGCGGTCCCGACGGGCTGGAGAGGGTCCTCGAGGAACTCGGCGACGACGTCACCGAGATGGACCGGACCGAGCCGGACCTGAGCGAGGGCAGGCCCGGCGACATCCGCGACACGAGCACTCCGCGGGCGATGGCCGGAAGCCTGCGGGCGTTCCTCCTCGGCGACGCCCTGAAGCGGAATGAGCGCACGCTCCTGCGCACCTGGATGGAGACGAACCGGACCGGCGGCACACTCGTCCGGGCCGGTGTCCCGGACAGTTGGACCGTGGCCGACAAGAGCGGCACCGCCGGTTACGGGGGCCGCAACGACATCGCCGTGCTCTGGCCCGAGGACGGCGGGAACCCCGTCGTGCTGGCAGTCATGACCAGCCGCGACCAGCAGAACGCGGAACGCCGCGACGCCCTGATCGCCCGTGCCGCCACCGCCGCGGTCGACGGCCTGGACCGCTAGGTCGTGTCCGCTGCGAGGGCCCTGACCATGAATCGTTCACTGCTTCGGGGGAGAGGCTGTGCGGCAACGCGGCCACTCCCGACCGGGTCCCCTCCCGGTACCGGGCCGACGCGGTCGTCATCTCCTCGGCGCCAACGACGTGGGCCACGGCGTGAGTTCGACGCAGTTCCAGTCGGCGTACATGAGTCTGTTGCGCACGGTACGCGCCGCGTATCCGCAACCAGGCCTGGATCTTCGCGCTGGAGACCTTCCGCGGTCGGTACGTGCCGCAGACCGAGGCGGCCGTCCGCGCGGCGGTCGCGGGCGGCGACTCGCGGGTCTCCTTCGTGGACACCACGGGCCGGCTGGGCTCCGGTGACCTCACCGACTCGGTCCACCCCGACGACCGGGGCCACCGGGTCATCGCCGACCGTCTCGCGCCGATCGTCGCCGCCAGGATCGGCACCTGAGCCACACCCCCGCGGGCAGGTCCGGGGCGGGGCCACGCGCGCCACCGCCGGAAGCCGTCACCTGCCCCAGATCTTCCGGTACGCCTCCTGGTAGCCGGACGGGTTCCAGGTCGTGGCGTCCTCGCTGTTGTCGGCGGTCGTGATGTGCACGGGAGCCACGTATCCGCTGGCGGGTCTGCCGGAGAAGGCCCGGTTGAACTCGTCGACGATCTGCCAGCCCTGGAGGGACAGCGGCTCGGGCACGGTGGCCGCCTGGTACTGGCGGTTGTTGATGCGCTGGAACGCGGAGGGGTCGCCGTCTCCCGCACCGATGTTGAAGGGCGGTCCCGAGCCCTTCCGCCCGGCCGCGCGGAACGCCGGGGCGGCATCGGCGAAGTAGAGGTCGTTGATGGCCACCGAGTGGGTCCACCGGTCCTGGAAGCGGGAGAGCAGCGAGGAGACCTCACGCGGCGTACGGCTGCTCGCGTCCGGGATGGGGATGTTCTCGTAGGCGAGCAGCCGGACACCCGGGCAGGTGGCCAGCTCCTTCCTGATCAGCTCGGACTTGTTCTTGGCGAAGGGGATGGAGGCGTCGGTGAAGACGACGGCCCCGGCGTTCCCGTCGGAGTCCGCGATGACCCACTGGGCGCTGATCCTGGCCACGGCCTCGACCTGGGTGGTGACGTTGGTGAAGAGCGGGGGCTGCCTGCTGGGGCCCGGGGAGGGGACCGCGTGCCAGCCGACGAGCGGGATGTCCGCCGCGTTCGCCCGGGCTACCTGCTGCGAGGTCGAGTTGGGGTCGAAGCCGCCGATGACGATGCCGGAGGGCCTGAGGGCCAGGGCCTCGCTCATCGCCGCCTGGATGCCCGCCGGGGTGCCGCCGCCGTCGATCACCCGGACGTTCCAGCCGATGACCCGCGCGGCCTCCCGTACGCCTTCGGCGGCGCCGGCCACTCCGGGGTTGGTCATGGTCTGGGCGACGTAGACGATGGTCCTGTCCGGTACCGCGGCGGGACCGTTGGCCGGCCCGTTCCAGGGGACGTCGGTCCGCTCCGCCCGGCTGACGGCGTCCTGGGCCCTGGCGTGGGCCGCCGGACAGCCGTTCGCGGTGGAGGGGGAGTCCCCCGAGCCGCTCGACGAGCCGCGTTCACAGCCGGTCAGGACCGCGGCCGCCGCCAGCAGGAGGGTGGCGGCGGACCGGGCCGTGCGGGTGCCGTGGGTGGTGGTGCGGTGATGGTGCACGAGGGCTCCTCGCGGAGGGGTCCGGGACTCGGTGGTGGTGTGCGCGGTACGGGTCATGGGCTGCCGTCCTGGGGGGCCGCGGCCACGGCGTCCGGGGTGGTGGCGGCGCCGGTACGCAGTCGGCGGCGCGCGGAGTAGCCCGCCAGGCCGACGGCCAGCAGCAGGGTGCCGCCGTGGAACAGGGGTACCGTCCAGAACTCGGCGCCCATCTGTGCGATACCGGTCAGGCCGACGGCGAGGACGGCGACCGCGACGAGGGTGCCGAGGGGGTTGGGGCGGCCGGGTCTGATCGCGGTTGCGCCGAGGAGGGCGCCGACGAAGGCCGGCAGCAGGTAGTCGAGGCCGACGCTCGGATTGCCGATCTGCTGCTGGGCGGCGAGCAGGACGCCCGCGCAGCCGACGATCATCCCCGAGGTGGCGAAGGCGCAGACGGTGTACTTGCGGACGGGGATGCCGACGAGATCGGCGGCGCGCGGGTTGGAGCCCACTACGTACAGGTACCGGCCGAGCGGCAGCCGCTCCAGTACCACCCAGAGGGCGACCGTGAGGGCGAGGACGTAGAAGGCCGGGACCGGAAGGCCCAGGAAGGTGGAGTCGTAGAGGTCGGTGAAGCCGGCCGGCAGTCCTTCCGGGCCGGGGACGATCCGGCCGCCGTCGGTGATCCAGCCGGTCACGGCGTACATCATGCTGCCGGTGCCCAGGGTCGCGATGAAGGAGTCGATCCGGCCGAACTCGACGATGACGCCGTTGAGGACGCCCACCGTCACTCCCCCGGTGATCACGGTGAGGCAGGCGAGCGGCCAGGGCCAGCCCGCGTCGACGATGAGGTGCAGCACCATGACGTGGGCCAGCCCGAGGCCGTATCCGAGGGAGAGGTCGAACGCGCCGGTGACGATGGGGACCATGGCGGCCAGTGCGAGGACGGCCGGGATGGACTGCGTGGACAGGATCGAGTCGAGGGTGTCCAGGGTGGGGAAGGTGCGGGGCAGGGCGAGGGAGAAGACCAGGTAGAGCAGGCCGGTGAGGACCAGGAGTCCGTAGGCGCCGACGAGGTGTCCCCCGCGGTGGGCCGGGCGGCCGGGTCGGCCCGACCGGGTCAGCGGGTTCCGTCGGCGCCGTCCGGCCGGTGGCGGGGAGGGCGGGGCCGTCATGGGTTCCCGGCGGTTCGGGAGGGGGGCAGGGCCGAGGCTGCCCGGGTGAGTGCCGGGACGGTGAGGGCGGGGCCGCTCAGTTCGGTCGTCACGGTTCCGCGGACGAAGACCAGGGCGCGGCCGCAGACCCCCGCGACCTCCTCGAAGTCGGTGGACAGCAGCAGGACGGCGAGGCCACGGGCGAGCGCCTCGTCGAGCAGCCGGTGGATCGCGGCCTTGGCCCCGACGTCGACGCTCGCCGTGGGCTCCTCCAGGATCAGCAGGTCGGGCGCGGTGCGGAGCCAGCGGCCGAGCATGACCTTCTGCTGGTTGCCGCCGGACAGCGTGGCGATGACGGCCTCGCTGTCCCGGGGCCGGACGGAGAACCGGTCGATCAGGGCGACGGCGTCGGCGCGTTCCCGGCGGGGCCGGATCCAGCGCGGCGCCGCCGGGCCCGCCGCGGCCGGGTTGGCCAGGAGGTTCTCCCGCACGGTCAGCTCGGTGAGGCAGCCCTCCCGCTGTCGGTCGCCGGGCACGAAGGCGACTCCGCGTGCGACCGCCTCGGCGACCGTACGGGGGTGGTAGGGGCGCCCCGCGAGCAGCGCCCGTCCGCCGAGGAGGGGCCGGGAGCCCGCGAGAGCCCGGCCGAGGTCCAGGTGCCCGGCGCCCGAGAGCCCGACCAGGCCCACGGCCTCCCCGGCCCTCAGTTCCAGGTCGACCGGTCCGGTTCCGGCGGTCCGAACGCCTTCGAGCAGCAGTACGGGCGGGCCGTCGGTGCGGGCCGGGGCCGGGTGGTGGCCGGTCGGCTCCTCGCCGGTGATGTCGCCGACGAGGCGGGCGGGGCTGTGGCCCGCCAGGGGGCCGTGACGGACGAGGCGGCCGTCGCGCAGGACGGCGAAGGAGTCGGCGACCTCGTACACCTCGTCCAGGCGGTGGGTGACGTAGAGGATGCCGTGGCCCCGGTCGCGCAGGGTGTGCAGGACGTGGAAGAGCCGGGCGCAGTCCGCGGCGGGGAGGCGGGCGGTCGGCTCGTCGAGGATGATGAGTTTCGCCCGTGCCGCGAGGGCCCGGGCGACGGCGACCAGGGAGCGCTCGGCCGGTGCGAGCCGGGACACGGTGGTGTCGGGGTCGAGGTGTCCGGCGACGCTCCGCAGGGCCTCGGTGCAGCGCTCCCGGGTCCGGCGCCAGGAGATCAGCCCGGCCCGGCGGGCGTACCCGGTGCTCAGGGCGATGTTCTCGGCGACCGTCATCCACTCCACCAGGCCGAGGTCCTGGTGGATGAAGGACATGCGGTGGGAGGCGGCCTGGCTGCCGAGCGGATGTCCGTCGACCGTGACGCGTCCGGCGTCGGCGTGGTGGACGCCCGCGAGCACCTTGATGAGGGTGGACTTGCCGGCCCCGTTGGGGCCGAGGAGGGCGAGGGCGGTGCCGGCGTGGACATCCAGGTCGACCCCGGCCAGCGCGAGGGTCCCGCCGAACCGTTTGGCGAGCCCGCGGATGCGGACCAGGGGTTCCGCCCCGTCGGCGGGGACCTCCTGCGCAGAGGTGTCGTGAACGTCGTGCACGGACAGCTCCGGGGGTCGGCCTGGCGAGTTCTTCATGACTCGCGTCAGCGATAGTAGCCGTACGTATCACAATAATTCAGGCATTTCCCCGCTCGGTGTTGCCACGACGGATCAGCGGGGCTGCTCCGGAGGGACCTGACGTCTCAGACGCCTTCGAGGTTGCAGGCGGCCCAGATGACCTTGCCCTCCGGTGTGTAGCGCGTGCCCCAGCTCTGTGCCAGCTGAGCGACGAGGAACAGACCGCGGCCGCCCTCGTCGGTGCTGGCCGCCCGGCGCAGGTGCGGGGCGGTGTTGCTGGTGTCGGAGACCTCGCAGATCAGGCAGCGGTCGCGCAGCAGCCGGACCCGGATGGGTCCGCTGCCGTGGATGATGGCGTTGGTGACCAGCTCGCTGAGCATCAGCTCCGCGGCGAAGGCGGCCTCGTCGAGGCCCCAGTCGGCGAGCGTGCGCATGGCCGAGGCGCGGACCTCGCTGACGCGGGCCGGATCGGCGGGCAGCTCCCAGGTGGCGATGCGGCTGGCGTCGAAGGCGTGGGTCCGGGCCACGACCACGGCGATGTCGTCGGCCGGGTGGGCCGGTGCCACGGTGTCCAGGACCGCCCGGCAGGTCTCCTCCGGTGTGCGCTCGGCCTGGGAGAGGGCGGTGCTCAACTGGTCGAGGACCACGTCGACGTCGCGGGTGCGGTCCTCGATGAGCCCGTCGGTGTAGAGGACCAGTTCACTGCCTTCGGGAAGGTGGACCTCCAGGGCCTCGAAGGGCAGGCCGCCCAGGCCGAGCGGGGGCCCGGCGGGCGGGTCGGGGAACGAGACGGTGCCGTCGGGGTGGACCAGCGCGGGCGGCGGGTGGCCGGCGCGGGCCATGGTGCACTGCTGCGTGGTCGGGTCGTAGACGGCGTAGAGGCAGGTCGCGCCGATGATGCCGGCCCCGTAGGAGACGGGGTCCTCGCGGTCCAGTCGGCCCACGAGGTTGTCGAGGTGGGTGAGGACCTCGTCCGGCGGGAAGTCGAGTTCGGCGAAGCTGCGGGCGGCCGTGCGCAGCCGGCCCATGGTGGCGGCGGAGAACATGCCGTGGCCGACGACGTCGCCCACGAGGAGGCCGATGCGCGCGCCGGAGAGCGGGATGACGTCGTACCAGTCGCCGCCCACGTCGGATTCGGCGGGCAGATAGCGGTGGGCCACCTCGACGGCGTCCTGGTCGGGCACACCGTGCGGGAGGAGGCTGCGCTGGAGGGCCAGGACCATGGTGCGTTCGCGGGTGTAGCGCCGGGCGTTGTCCAGGGACAGGGCGGCACGGTGGGCGAGTTCCTGGGCCAGCCGGCGGTCGTCGTCGTCGAAGGGCGCGGAGTCGTGGGCCCGGTAGAAGGTGGCCACACCGAGGGCGACACCGCGTGCGACCAGGGGCACCGCGATGAGGGAGCGGACGTGCCGCAGCAGCCGTTCGGTGTGCTCGGGGTCCTGGGCCAGCCAGTCG
This sequence comes from Streptomyces sp. NPDC030814, assembly GCF_055572155.1. Lineage (NCBI taxonomy): Bacteria > Bacillati > Actinomycetota > Actinomycetes > Kitasatosporales > Streptomycetaceae > Streptomyces > Streptomyces sp. NPDC030814. The sequence continues at coordinate 131,557 of NZ_JBVIDX010000014.1, read as the reverse complement.
GCGGCGCCCGCCAGATCGGGTTCCAGGACCGCTTCCCCGGCGGTCAGACAGCGCAGCTGGGGCGCGGTCGGTCCGTACTCGGCCTGTTTGCCCACGGGGCTGAAGGGGAGGTCGTCGCCGACGCCGTGGACCACCATGCGGCGCAGGTCGGCGCGGGGGTCCGTGGCCTCCTCGCCGCGCAGGACGGGTTCGGCCAGGTCGACGGTGACGTGGTCGGCCAGGCGCGGGACGATCGTCTCGGCGAGTTCCTGGGCGGTACGGCGCACGTCGAGGGTGGTGCCGATGCGGGCGCCGCTCTCCGACAGCAGCTCCATGCGGCGTCGTGCGGCCAGGGCGTACGTCCCGACGTGCGGCTCCCCCACCATCAGCAGCCCTCGGGCATGGGGTGCTGCGGGACCCGGGTCGTCGCCCGGGGCGCCGTCGACGTCGACGTGCACGACGGTGGGGGTGGCCGGGGGACCGGTCGCGGGGCCGGCGGTGCCGGGGACCTGACCGGGCGGACCGAGGGTTCCGGCGCTGACGGGTCCGGCGGAGGCACCGACCAGGGGGAGACCGTTCAGCGGCGGGAGGGTGGTGGGCGCGGCGGGCTGGACGAGTTCCTCGACCTGGCGCGGGATGTCGGGGAGCGGGCGGGAGGGGCCCGGGAGGACGGCCTCGATGGCGACGCCCTCGACTCCGGAGGCGCTCGTCATGGGACGGCTGACGAGTGTGATCCGCCGGCCGTCCGGCAGGTGCACGTCGACAGCCGCCCGCTGGGCGCGGGAGATCAGCTCGGCGGCCTTCTCCACGAGGATCGCCCGGTCGCCGGGGCCGAGTTCGAGGGCCAGGGCGTTCATGTGGACGCTGTGGTGCAGGCCGCCGCCGGCCTTCGCCTCGGCCACCGTGTACGCCTGGAGCAGGGAGCGCTCGCGGGTGGAACTCTGTGCCAGCAGCCGGCGTTCGATGGCCGCGGCCGCCTTGCGGATCACGGGCGTCAGCGCCGGGTCCTCGGCGCTGCGGGGGTAGCCGAAGCACAGGACGCCCTCGATACGGCCGCTCAGCGGGTCTCGGACGGGAAGGGCCCGGCAGGCGCTGGCCTGGGAGCGTTCGGCGAAGTGCTCCGCGCCGTAGACCCCGATGAGCCGCCGCTCCGCCAGGGCGAGGCCGATGCCGTTGGTGCCGGCGAACCGCTCGGCGAAGACGAAGCCCGGCACGGTCTGGATCGCCGGGAGACTCCGGGCCATCGACGCCCGGCCGAAACGGCGCATCAGCACTGTCCCGTTCCCGTCGGCGAGGGAGATGTTCATGGCGCTGCCGGCGAACCGGGACTGCAGCCGGTCGAGCACCGGTGTGGCCGCGCGGACGATACGGCTGTCGGGGTCGAAGTCGTCGTTGAAGGGCAGCTCGGACTGGTTGGGCGACAGTCCCAGGGACCGGGAGCGCCGCCAGGAGTGCAGGATCGATGTCCGGACACCGGTCTCGACCGGTTCACCCTGGAGAAACAGCTCACGGAAACGGGCGGGTCCCGTGCCTTGTGTCGCACGCCCCGTGAGAATCGGCTCGCCGTCGGAACGGACCACGCTCGCCTCGCACGCGCCTTCGATAACCAGCTTTTCGGAAGTATCCGGCATTGCCGAGGATACGGGCATCGGCAACACGAGTCACGGTCGGCAAGGGACTGGCATGGAGACGAGGGGGCCGTTCGGTCACAGGACCGCGACCGGGTTGACGGGTGAGCCGGTCCCTCCGGGGACGTTCAGCGGGGCGACGACGAGGAGGAACGCATACCGCCCTGCCTCCGCGGTGGCCGTGGCGAGCGCCTCCAGATCGAGGTTGTCCAGCAGGGGCACCCCCATCGCGGTCACGGCCAGGGCGTGGACCGGCGAGTGCACCCCCGGCACGGGCGAGGGCCGTACGTCGTTGTCGCCGTCGCCGCCTAGCAGGGAGATCCCCCGTTCGGCCAGCAGCGGTACGGCGTCCACATGGAACCCTGCGCTCGCGGTGTCGGGGTCCCAGGCGCCGCGTTCCCCGCGGCGGCGGACATGGCCGGAGCGCAGCAGTACGGCATCGCCCTCGCCGATCGTGACCCCGAGCGCCTTCTCCGCGGCGAGGACGTCCCTCGCGTGCACGGCTCGACCCGGCTCCAGCCAGCGGACCCCGAGCACGGCGGGGAGGTCGAGCAGCACACCCCTCGTGACGAGGGGGCCGAGCGCGGCCACCGCACCGAAGCGGGCGCCGGCCGTGTCGACGGACTCGCGGGCCGCCCTGCCGTCGTAGAGCCGCCCTCCGTAGGCGATGTGGCACAGCGCGTCCAGATGGGTGACGCCCTTGCCGTGGTAGTCCGCGGCGAGGAAGTCCTTGTAGGTCGTGGGTTCCGGGCTCTCCACGTCGCCGAGGTCGGTCATGTGGTGCAGGGCGGGCTTGCGGTTGTCCGGGCCCGGCCGAGTGTTCCACGGCAGCGCCATCGGGACGACCTGCCCCGACCGCACGTGCGCGGCGGCCCTCTGCACATGCTCCTCGGTCACACGGTTCCACGCGCCCCGGTCGGCGGGGTGCCAGCGGCCCCAGGTGCGGACGGCCTCGAAGATCCGGTCGAACTCCTGCCGGGAGACGACGGGGCCGTTCCCGGCGGCGTCGCCATCGTGGTCGGCCGCCCGCTCGGGGGGCGGGGTCTCGGCGGACGTCGGACTCATCGGCACTCCCGCACATGACACCGGGGGGATCCGGATCCACCGTGCCCGGTCAGAGCATCCGGCGCCACAGCAGCCGGGGGGCGGCCCGGACGAGGGCCGCCGAGGCCAGGCCGATCGCGGCGCCGGCGGCCACGTCGGAGGGATAGTGCGCGCCGCTGTGCACGCGTTCGACGGCCACCGGCACCGCCAGCACCCCGCAGGTCGCGCCGAGGGGCGGCCACACCGATCCGACGGCGCCCGCGAAGGCGAAGGCGGCGGCCGTGTGACCGGAGGGGAAGGAGGAACTCTCGGGACGGTCCTGCAGTTCGTCCGGCGGGACCCACTCCGGGGGCGGGCGGCGGCGCCGGTAGACCTGTTTGGCGACCATGTTGGACAGGAGCTGTGCCGTCCACATGCCCGTCACACCGGCGATCGCGGCCACCCGGCCGCGCCCTCCCGTGGCGGCCAGCGTCACGGCCACGGCCCACCACACCTTGGTGTGCTCGGCCGACTCCTCCACCATGGGCAGCACCCGCCGTGCCCAGGAGGGCCCGCAGTCGATCAGCCTGCGGGCCAGCCTCCGGTCGTTCGCGCGCAGCCGCGCCATCAGTTTCATCGGCAGCGTTCTCCCGTCCGCGCCGCCGGGGGCGGCGAACCGACTCTCACGAGCGCTCGCTCAGGTGCGCAGTCGCCGTCGGTCCTCGTCGGTCCACTTCCGGGTGTCACGTGGCTGGACGTACGGTTCCTCCTCGACCGGATGACCTCCCGCGACGGCTCGCTGACGGGCCAGCTCCGCGTCGAACTCCAGGCCGAGCAGAATCGCCAGATTCGTGATCCACAGCCACACCAGGAAGACGATCACACCGGCGAGGGTGCCGTACGTCTTGTTGTACGAGCCGAAGTTCGCCACGTACACCGCGAACCCGGCCGAGGCGACCATCCAGATCAGCAGTGCCAGGAGACTGCCGGGAGTCACCCAGCGGAAGCCACGCACCTTGGCGTTGGGAGTCGCCCAGTACAACAGCGCGATCATGACGGTGACCAGGGCCACGAGCACCGGCCACTTGGCGATCGACCACACGGTCAGGGCCGTGTCGCCCATGCCGAGGGCCGAACCGGCCTCGCGAGCCAGGGCCCCAGTGAACACGACGATCAGCGCGCTGATCACCACGAGGACCAGCAGGACGACCGTCACGGCGACCCGGATCGGCAGCACCTTCCAGACGGGGCGGCCCTCGGGGATGTCATAGACGGCGTTGGCGGTGCGGATGAACGCGGCGACGTAGCCGGAGGTGGACCACACCGCCAGCACCAGACCGACGATCGCCATGACGGAGCCGATCCCCGCGTTGCCCTGGAGTTGCCGCACCGCGTCCTGGAGGATCTCCCGCGCGGAGCCCGGCGCCAGGCTCTGGATGTTGTCCAGCACCTGCCGGGTTGCCGACCGGCCGGTGATCCCGAGGAGGGAGACGAGCACCAGCAGCGCCGGGAAGAGCGAGAGGATGCCGTAGTAGGTCAGAGCCGCGGCCCGGTCGGCCAGTTCGTCGTCCTTGAACTCCTTGAGCGTCCCCTTGAGCACGGCCGACCAGGAGCGTTTGAGCACCTGCGTGGGTTGGTCCGGCGCTCGCCGCTCCACCTGCTCGTCCGGTCCGAGGGGCCGCTCCTCGGGCGCTCGCCCAACCCGGTCCTCACGGTCGAGGGACTGCTCCTCCGGCTCCCTCCGGTCCACCCTTTCCTCCACGGCGTCGGCCTCGCCCTCGTGCGCGTGGTGGTCGCCATGCCTTCTGAGCCGTTTCAGTGTCCGCACCATGCGCCCACGCGTATCCGCACGGGGAGCACCTATGCGCCCGTTTAGCCAGAAATGTCGAGTGTTCCCGACAATATCCGTTACGCCCGGCTCCCCCGCGTCGTCAGTCGGTGATGACAGGGCCGGCGCGAGCCCACCCGCCGCCCTGCGCCACCTCGTACTTGAAGGCCGCGGCATCGGCCCGGCTGATCGTCGGGTTGCCCTTCGTGGGCAGCCGGTCCCCCGCGACGAACGCGCCCCGCGCCGGGCCGTCGGTCAGCCGCGTCGGCAGGACGATCGTCCAGTCGAGCCCGCCGGAGCGGATGTGATCGTCCGCGGTGGCCTTGTCGGCGTAGACCGACCGGAGCAGCGTGCGGTAGATCGCCTTCTGGGTGGCGCTCGACCAGTCGAAGGTGTGCCCCACGCCGAACGACGACAGCCACACCGGTCGGGACACCCCTTGCTCCTCGGCCGCCCGGACAACGGCCGCCGCCGCCCGCGTGAAGAGACCGTCGGCCCGAATCGACTCGTGCCCCTGCCCAGCGCCGACACGACCGTGTCCTGCCCGGCCGCGGCGGCGGAGACATCGCGGTACGAGGTGGCGTCGCCGGTGGCTACGGTGACCTGCCGGGCCAGGTCGCCGAGGGCCACCGGGTTGCGCACGAAAGCGGTGACCGAGTCGCCGGAGGGCAGAGCCGCGTCGACGACATGATGCGGCCGGTGCGACCGGTCGCACCGAGGATGAGCAGTTTCAGGCGTGGGGCACACCTTCGACTGGTCGAGCGCCACCCATCGACAGCCACACCGGTCGGGACACCCCTTGCTCCTCGGCCGCCCGGACAACGGCCGCCGCCGCCCGCGTGAAGAGACCGTCGGCCCGAATCGACGTGCCCCTGCCCAGCGCCGACACGACCGTGTCCTGCCCGGCCGCGGCGGCGGAGACATCGCGGTACGAGGTGGCGTCGCCGGTGGCTACGGTGACCTGCCGGGCCAGGCCGCCGAGGGCCACCGGGTTGCGCACGAAAGCGGTGACCGAGTCGCCGGAGGGCAGAGCCGCGTCGACGACATGATGCGGCCGGTGCGACCGGTCGCACCGAGGATGAGCAGTTTCATTGACAGAGGCCCTCGGGGGGAACGGCGCGATGAGGCGACCGGGAACACAAGCGGACAGCTTTCCGATACCGAGAAGGAACCGGACAACTGTCCGGTTAACGGGACGGTTGTCGCCTCAGCCGCCGGCGCCGGGAGCGCCCGCACAAAGGCCGTCCATGATCAGATCGAGTAGCCGGGCGGTCTGGGCCTGCCAGTCCCCGTGGAGGTCGATCTGCCAGATGCCCGCGATGGCCAGGGCGAAGTCGTCCGCGGTCAGGCCCGGCCGGATGGTGTCGGCCTCACGGTTGGCCTTGAGCAGGAGTTCGACCGCGGAGACCACCGACGCGTACCCCGGCTTGGCCGGACCTCCCGCCGCACGGGCCGCCTGCCGCAGCGCGTCGGCCAGCCCGGCCTTGGCGATGGCGTACCGGGCGAGGCGGTCCATCCACTCCCGCAGCGCCTGGTCGGGCTTCCGGGTCTCCAGCAACCGGGCCGCGCTGTCGGCCAGTTGACACACCTCGTGCCGGTGCACCTCCAGGACGAGCGACTCACGGTCGGGGAAGTTGCGGTAGAAGGTGCCCTGCCCGACACCCGCCTTCTTGGCGATGACGCTCAGCGGGACGTCCGCGGAGCGCGCCAGTTCGACCAGCGCCACCTCCAGGATGCGCTCGCGATTGCGCTGCGCGTCCGTCCGCTGAGGCACACCGTCTCTCGACTCCATCCACCCTCCTTCCCGCACCGCTGCGGGCCCCGCCCGCTCCGGACAGCCATCCATCACACTCGCCGATAGTGGACGATTGTCCACTTAGGCCACCTTACCGAGCGTCGGCACGCCTTGCTCCGGCCACCGAGGGACCCACGGGAGCGGGCTCCGGGCGCACATGGTCCGCCGAGTCCGGCCTGCTTGCCGAGCGCCTCGTCAAAGGGTGTCCAGGGCGGGCCGGGACTCGGCCAGGCGGCGCGGTTCGGCCTTGCCGCGCTTGCCGCCGGCGTTGCGCGGCAGGCGGTCGAGGGGCAGGAGCCGGGTGGAAAGTTTGTCGGCGAGGTGACGGCCGGGGAACGCCCGGACGACGGTCTCGCCCCACGGGTGGTCCGGGGGGCCAGGCCGGCCGCCTCCAGTACGCCGGGGCAGGCGGCGAGGCCCGCCCGACCTCGGCCGGGTAGTTTGTTCTCGCCACCGCTGATGATCATGTCCTTGAGCCGGTCGACGATGTAGCGGAAGCCCTCCTTGTCGCGGTGGGCGATGTCGCTGGAGTGGAACCCACTGGCGTCGCTGATGTCGACGGCGGCCATGGCGGCGGCTCCTTCGCCGGCTGTCGTAGCGACTTCGGCGCACGCTGCGGAGAGCTCCTGGTCGTTCCACCGCCCCACCGGGCGGCCTGTCGGCGAAACCGGTCGGGCGGGCATGGTGAAAGGACCTCTCAAGGGGCCCCCGTCTCGTCCGGCAGTGTCTGTTCGGCCCAGATGGTCTTGCCCGTGCGGGTGTGGCGGCTGCCCCAGCGCCGGCTGAGCTGGGCGACGAGGAGGAGGCCGCGTCCGCCCTCGTCGAAGGCGCGCGCCCGGCGCATGTGCGGCGCGGTGCTGCTGGAGTCGGACACCTCGCAGATGAGGGTGGTGTCGCGGATCAGCCGCAGCTGCACGGGGGCGTCGCCGTAGCGGATGGCGTTGGTGACCAGTTCGCTGACGATCAGCTCGGTGACGAAGGAGAGATCGTCCAGCTGCCAGGCCACGAGCTGGTCGCAGACCAGTTTGCGGGCCCGGGCGACGAATGTGGGGTCGGCGGGGACGTCCCAGGTGCTGACCTGGTCGGCGGCCAGTCCGTGGGTGCGGGCCAGGAGCAGGGCGACGTCGTCGGCGGGGCGCTCCGTCAGCAGGCCGCGCAGGACGCCGTCGCAGGTCTCCTCCAGGGGCCGGTTCTTGCCGTGCAGGGCCTCGCGCAGCAGACCGAGCCCGTCGTCCATGTCGTGTCCGGCGGCGTGGACGAGGCCGTCCGTGTAGAGGGCGAGCACGCTGCCCTCGGCGAGGTCGACCTCCGCCGTCTCGAACGGCAACCCGCCCACCCCCAGCGGCGGCCCGGTGGGCAGGTCGAGGAACTCCACCTCGCCGTCCGGGGCGACCAGGGCGGGCGGCGGGTGGCCGGCCCGGGCCATGGAGCAGCGGCGTGTGACGGGGTCGTAGACGGCGTACAGGCAGGTGGCACCGATCTCACCGGGGCTGTCGGCGTCGTCGTCGCCGTCCGGCATCGTCTCGGTGTCCAGGCGCAGGACGATGTCGTCGAGCTGGGTGAGCAGTTCGTCCGGGGCGAGGTCCACGTCGGCGAGGGTGCGTACGGCGGTCCGGAGCCGGCCCATGGTCGCGGAGGCCTGCACTCCGTGGCCCACGACATCGCCGACGACGAGCGCCACACGCGCCCCGGACAGCGGGATGACGTCGAACCAGTCGCCGCCGATCCCGGCGCGGGAACTCGCCGGCTGGTAGCGGGAGGCGATTTCTACGGCGGCCTGCCGAGGTGCGTGGTGGCGCAGCAGGCTGCGCTGGAGTCCGAGCGCGATGGCGTGCTCGCGGGTGTAGCGGCGGGCGTTGTCGACGCAGACGGCGGCGCGGGCGGCCAGCTCCTCGGCGAGCATCAGGTCGTCCTCGGTGAAGGGGTCCGGGGTGCGGTGGCGGGCGAGGAGTGACAGGCCGAGCGTGACGCCGCGGGCCCGCAGCGGTACCGCCATCAGCGAGTGGATGCCGTAGGCGTCGATGCTGCGGTCCCGGGTGGGCGAGTCCGCGGCCCACAGCCGGCGGATGGTGTCGTCGACGTCGTACAGCAGGGCCCGGCCGCTGGTCAGGGCGCGGCCGGGCGGTGAGTTCTCGTCGTAGGTGTGGCGGCTGCCGACCGGGATCACGGCTTCGGGGCAGCCCTCCAGCACGGACCGCTGGGCGGTGCGGCGGAAGAGCAGGGGGCCGGCGCCGGGCAGGAGGGGTGCCTCCTCACCGGCCAGCACCGAGTCGAGCAGGTCCACCATGACGAAGTCGGCGAAGTAGTCGGTGCACACCTCCGCGAGTTCCTCCGCGGTGCGCGCCACGTCCAGGGTGGATCCGATACGGCCGCCGGACTCGTTGACCATGGTCAGCCGGCGGCGGGCCAGGAACTGCTCGGTGCTGTCCAGCGCCACCAGGCACATGCCGCGCACCGCGCCGAGGTCGTCCTTCAGCGGGCTGAGCGACACCAGCCAGGCGTGCTCGCGGGCCTCGCCGGGTGCGTGCAGCCAGGCCTCGTACGGCACCGGCTCGCCCGTGCGCAGGACGCGGCGCACCGCGGAGTCGAGCCCCTCGAAGCCGGGGAGCCGGCGCTTCCCGTCGACGGACTCCCCCACCCGGCGGCCGAGCAGGTCCTTCTCCGGCCTGCCCATCACGTCCTCCATGGCGGAGTTCGTGGCCACGGCGAGCCCGTCCTGGTCGAACAGCGCGATGGGTACGGGCAGCTGGTCCAGGGCCCAGCCCCGCAGCCGGGCCACGGGTTCCGGGACGGTGGCCGTCAGGAACCACCGGTCCTCCCCCGCGGTGTCCGTCAGGGGGTGGGCCACCAGTTCCAGCTCCACGCGGTGGCCGTCCCGGTGCCGGGCGTCGAGGGGGCCGCGCCACGCGGAGCGTTCGGTGAGACGGCGCCGGGCCGGGACGGGAACGGGGCCGGTCAGCAGTTCGGCGGCGGGTCGGCCGAGCACCTCCTCGGGCCCGTATCCGAGCAGATCACCGGCGCCGGTGCTCCACGCGACGATCACCCCCCGGGCGTCGACCGCGGCCGAGGCGATACCGTGCTCGCCCATCGCTCCTTCTCTCCACGACCGGAGCCACGTGGCCGGCTCGGTCGAGATCGACTGCTCGCACTCTTCCCGGGTTCATTGTGCGCCGGGCACTCCCCGAGGCGCGCGAGCGCGGAGCACGAGGGTCCGCAAGGCGTCCGGTTCCGGGGGTGGCGTCCCACTGGTCGCACGGCGAGGATGCCCCCTCGCACGACACATCCTGCCGTGCGTTCCGGCGGTCGGCACCGGCCCGGACGGGAAGGGGGTCCGCGATGGGGGCACACGCAGCGCGGGGCCGTCGCGGACGCGCGCTGTGGGCGCCGACGGTCCTCATGCTCCTGGCCGCTTGCCTCGGCATCCCGCAGGCCGAGGGGGCGCCCGTGTCGGCGGACGCCTGCCGTACCACGGGCACCGCGTTGCCGCTCGGCGACTGCGGGCCGTTCTGGCAGGTCCTCGCGGAGGACTTCAACGGTGACCGGGTGCCGCTGGGGTCGTTCGACGACTGCGAGCACGAGGTCGACACGTCCGCGGCGTACTGCGGGGGTCTGAGCGGCGCCTACCGCGACCACTGGTGGGCGTATCCGACCGGTTGGCGGGACACGGCCAACGACCGGGGCCGGGAGGTCGTGGGTGTCTACCATCCGGAGGACACCGTGAGCGTGGGCCCTGCGGAGAACGGCGACGGACGGATGTACATCCGGATGTGGCGACCCGCCGACGGAGGTCCGGTGCACGCCGCCGCGGTGGTACCGCGGGCCGTCATGCAGATGAGGTACGGCAAGTACAGCGCTCGTATCAAGGTCACCGCGCTCGCTCCGGGCTACAAGTCGGCCTGGCTCCACTACGGCGGCGGCTGCGAGATGGACCATCCCGAGGGGGAGTGGACGGACGGCCTCACCGCCTTCCACCATCCTTGCGGAGGCGGCGAGCAGGGGTACTTCCCGGGGGCCGGCGACTGGACCGAGTGGCACACCGTGTCCACGGAGTGGACGCCCGGTCATGTGCGGTTCTTCGTGGACGGCAGGCTGGTCGGGCACGACACCCGGGAGGTGCCGGACCGCCCCCTGTCGTGGGTGCTGCAGAACGAGAGCGCCCTGCGGGGACCGGTCGCGGCCCCCGGCAGCAGCGCCCAGCTCGACATCACGTGGGTGGCGGCCTACGCGTACGGCTGGAAGTGATCGGACCGGGCGCCCCGGGCAGGGGGCGGCGGGTGTCCCGCGCCCTCGCGTCCACCGTCCCGCGCGCGTCAGGATGTGCGAACCGGCAGGAGGGCGCGGATCTCCCAGCCGTGGCCGACACGTGGCCCGGCGTGCAGTTCGCCGCCCAGCGCGGTCACCCGTTCCTTCGGGCCGACCAGTCCGAAGCCCCCGCCGCGAGCGTCCTCCGGCAGCTGGCTGCCGCCGTGGCCGTCGTCCGCGACCGACACCTCCGGCCGGCCCGGTGCCGGAGTACTACGGTGATCCGCTCGGCGTCGGCCGCGTGCCGCCGTACGTCTCAGGCGAGCGCGGCTGCGACCAGCGCCCCGGCCAGGGGTCCCGGGCGGTCGGCGCGGCTCCCAGCCGCCGGGCGATCTCCGGCACCATCGGTTCCTGCCAGTGCAGTTGCTTCCAGAAGTGCCGGCTCAGCGTGAGACCGAGTATCAGCCGGCGACCGGCAGTCTCCGTGCGCCCCACGGGCTGTTCGATGATGGTCCCCCCGGGCGCGGCCGTCCGGGCTCGAGGGAGGTCGCGGCGCGGCGGTTGGCGCGGGCAGGTCACCCCGGCCATGACGTTCCTCTGTGCGGCAGGTTCCGTGGTCGAACGAGCGGATGCTCGTGGGGCGACTTCGTTGCGTACCGCTGCCGTGGGTACGTCCGGCCGTAGCGGGCAGCCGACGGCCCCGGCATCCCGCTGGCGGCGCTGTCGGGCCGTCCGCGGTCCGGTCGTTCAGTCCGCGGTCCGGTCGTTCGGGACGGCATGGGTGAGGGCCGGGCCTGTCCCAGTCGGCGAGGGCGAAGGCCCGGCCTCTCTCAGCCGGCCCGGGCGAAGGCCCCGCGATGTCGCGAAGGTCATGCGTCGCGCAGTGCCCTGTGGATCTCGTTCAGGTACGTGGTCAGCCGCCGGTAGTCGGCCGGGGCCAACGGCGCGACGAGATAACGCTCGACGACCTGCCCGTGCGCATCGGCGGCCCGGAGGAACACGGTGCGACCGTGATCGGTCGCCTCCACCAGAACGCTCCGGCGGTCCTCGGGCGACGGCACCCGGCGGACCAGGTCCGCCGCCTCCATGCGGTCGATGAGCCGGGTGATGCCGCTGCTGGTCAGCGTGAGGTCGTCGGCGAGTGCCCGCTGCGACACCTCCTCGCCCGGCTGTCGGCAGAGCCTGATGAGGACCTCGAACATCGTGTGACTGATCCCGCACTCCCGCCTCAGGACGCCGTCGATCCGCTGCTCCATGCGGGTCGCGGCCTTGATCAGCAACCCGAAGTCCTGTACGAGCCGGCTGCCGGCGGCGCGGGCCGTCTCGTCAGCCCGCTGGGTCTCGGCATCCACCTGTGTGCGTCCTCTCATGGCCTTCTGCCTTCGGCCGGCCTTCTCCTGGCCCGTCCCCCGACCGTTCCCTGACCGTCGCCCTGGCGCCGGATCCGGCGCAGGGCCTGCTCTCTCACCCTCTGACTTTAGTGCCCACTCACCTACCAAGGTCTCAACTACTGAGCAGTCAATTGCTGAGCAGTCAATGAAGTCCTATGGTGGGTCCACCGCCGGGAGAGTCCGAGAAAGGGGACATCCATGGACCTGAGGCACTGGCTGGGCCGAGCCGACGACGCCGTACAGAAGTGGGCCGGCACCTTCGGCCCCTACGAGCCCCACTCGTCCCAGCACGTCGAGGACGACACCTTCGGCGCCGTCTTCAATGAGTTCACCGGACGGCTGAGGGACAACTATCCGTTCTTCCACCCGAGCTACGCGGGGCAGATGCTCAAGCCTCCGCACCCGGCCGCGGTGGTCGGCTATCTCACCGCCATGCTGATCAACCCGAACAACCACGCCCTGGACGGCGGGCCGGCCACCGCCGCCATGGAACGGGAGGCCGTCGCCGGGCTCGCCGCGATGTTCGGCTTCGACACCCACCTCGGCCATCTGACCACCAGCGGCACCATCGCCAACCTCGAAGCCCTGTTCGTCGCCCGGGAACTCCACCCCGGCCGGGGCGTCGCCTACAGCGCCGAGGCCCACTACACGCATGGCCGCATGTGCCACGTCCTCGGCATCAAGGGGTACCCGATTCCCGCCGACGACCGGGGCCGGATCGATGTCGACGCCCTGGAGGACGTCCTGCGCACCGGGGACGTGGGCACGGTCGTCCTCACCGCCGGTACCACCGGCCTCGGTGCCGTGGACCCGGTCCACACGGTGCTCGCCCTGGGGGACCGCTACGGGGTGCGTCTCCATGTCGACGCCGCGTACGGCGGCTTCTTCACCCTGCTCGCCGGCGCCGACGGCCCCGAAGGACTTCCGGCCGAGCCCTGGCGGGCGATCGCCCAGTGCGACTCGGTCGTCGTCGACCCGCACAAGCACGGTCTCCAGCCGTACGGGTGCGGCGCCGTCATCTTCCGCGACCCCGAGGTGGGGCGGTTCTATCTGCACGACTCGCCCTACACGTACTTCACCTCCGCCGAGCTCCACCTCGGCGAGATCAGCCTGGAGTGCTCACGCGCCGGCGCCTCCGCCGCCGCACTGTGGCTCACCTTCCAGCTCCTCCCGCCGACACCGACCGGTCTCGGCCCGGTCCTCGCGGCCGGCCGCCGCGCCGCGCTCCGCTGGGCCGACCTGATCGACGCGTCCGGCGTCCTGGAGCTGTACCAGCGGCCCGAACTGGACATCGTCGGCTACTTCCCCGCCGTGGAACCGGCGGCGCTGACCGCCGTCGACGCCGCGTCGGCCCGCGTCCTGGCGGACGGCATGGCCCACCCCGATCCGCTGTTCCTCAGCACCCTCAAGGCCGGCCGCGAGGCCTTCACGGCCCGCCACCCCGGCATCGGCGCGGACGCCGACGGCGCACGCATCCTCCGCAGCGTCCTGATGAAACCGGAGTCGGAGCAGCACGTCGAACGTCTCCACGACCGGGTCGAACAGCTCACCCGCTCCCGCTCACGCTGAGCGCCGGTCGCGACAGGACAGGTCCCGCCTGGTCAGGCTCCGCCGCGCCACTCCGGCGGCAAAGGGAGCGGTGACAGGTACCAAATGCCCCCGCTCATAGCAGCAGTTGGGTCGGCTCGTCCAGGGGGCCCTCTCCCGGCTCACTGCTCGGGCGGGCGTCAACACGCAAGCACATGCCTGCCGGAGTGATCAAGGGGCGGGCCATGCCTACCGTGCTGTGGCATGCCAATCTTCTTATCGATCGCACGGACCGGCCGGCGCGCCGGTCTCGCCGCGCTGGTGGCGGCCTTCGTACTGGCCACCGGCCCGACGGCGACCGCACGAACGCCGGACCCCCACACCGCCGTGGACTGCGGCACGCACGACCGGACCCGTGAGGCTCTGCGCGTCCTCACCGACCTCGACGGCATCACCGGGGCCGCCGTCCTGGTGACCGACCCCACCGCGGACCAGTCCTGCGGTCGTTGGACCGAGGCCGCCGGAACGGCGGATCCGCGCACCGGACGCCCGATGAACGCCACCGACCGGCTGCGCGTCGGCAGTGTGACGAAGACGTTCACCGCGGCACTCGTCCTGCAGCTCGTCGCCGAGCGCCGCCTCGCTCTGGACGCCCCCGTCGACCGCTATCTGCCCGGCCTGATCCCGGCGGAGGCACATGGCGGCCGTCCGGTGACCGTGCGGCAACTCCTGCGGCACACCAGCGGGCTGCCCGACTATCTCGACGCTCCCGAATGGGGGCGTCCCGAGCGGCTGCGGTACCACCACTTCGAGCCGCGCGACCTCGTCGCCCGTGCCCTCGAACTGCCGCGCCCCCACGGCACCTGGCACTACGCCACCACCAACTACCTCGTCCTCGGCATGATCGTCCGTGAGGTCACCGGCCGTACCGCCGAGGCGGAGATCACCCGCCGCTTCATCGAGCCCCTCGGGCTGCGCGACACCCACTGGCCGGGTGACGACATCCGTCTCCGAGGACCGCACTCCCGCAGCTACTTCACCGACGGTGCCGGTCGGCGCGTCGACGGCACCGCCTGGAACATGACCTTCGGCGGAACCGGCGGCGCCCTCGTCTCGTCGCCGGGCGACCTGACACGGTTCGCCACCGCCCTGTTCGACGGCCGCCTGCTGCCCGCGGCCCAACTTGCCCAGATGCGACGGACGGTGGAGGTCGACACCGACCGGCTCTGGCCGGGTGCCCGCTACGGGCTGGGCCTGATCTCGACACCGCTGTCCTGCGGCGGAACGTGGTGGGGGCACGCGGGGACGGTGCCCGGCGGTCACCGGGCTCTGGTCGCCGTCGGTCCCGGCGGTCGGAGTGTCGCCGTCGCCCTCAACGAGGTGCCCGCCTCGCTGCGGGCCGAATACCACTTCCTGGACCTCGTCGACCAGTCCCTCTGCGAGGGCAGCCCTTCCGAAAGGACCTCCGCATGACCGGCTCCCCCTCCCCGGGCGCACCGTCAGGTGCGGCTTCCTCCCCCACCCGCCCCGGTCACGCGGGCGGCGGCCCTCGCCGGCTCGTGTCGCGGACCGCGGCGGGGGCAGCCCTCCTCCTGGTCGGGGCGCTCACCGTCGCCACGTCACCCGCCGCGGCGGAACCCGCCCGCACGGCGGCCGACCCACTCGCCCGCTACCACCACCAGCACCTCGACTGGCAGAGCTGCCTGCTCGGACCGGACGACGAGACGGGCAAGGAACTCGACAGGGCCGGCGCCCGGTGTGCCGACGTCACCGTCCCGTTGAACTACGACGAGCCCGACGGCCGTACGATCACCGTCGCCATCTCACGGATCCGGGCCGCCGACACGGACCGTCGCGTGGGCGCGCTGCTGCTCAACGGCGGCGGTCCCGGTGGGCAGACCATCGGCGACCCGCCGTGGGTGCGCACCTCGATGAAACAGGTCGGCGAGCGCTACGACGTGGTGGGTGTCGACCCCCGTTTCGTCGGCCGCAGCACGCCGCTGGACTGCCACTGGCCCACCGGCTCCTTCATACGCGGTGCGGGGACGGACCGTTCGGGGTTCGAGCGCACGGTGGCCTTGGCCAGGGAACTCGCCGATCGCTGCCGGACGTCCCAGGGCGACGTCCTGCCGTACGCCACCACGCGGAACACCGCGCGTGACATGGACGTCGTCCGCGCCGCACTCGGTGAACGCAGGATCTCCTACCTCGGCTACTCGTACGGCACCTACCTCGGCCAGGTGTACGCCACGATGTTCCCCGGCCGCACCGACCGCGTCGTCCTGGACGGCCTCGTCGCCCCCGACCGCTACAACCCGCGGCTGCTGCGTGGCACGGAGCAGGCCAACAGGCGCGCCCTGGATGGCTGGGCCACCTGGGCGGCGGCACGCGACTCGGCCTACGGTCTGGGCCGTACCCGGACCGAGGTACTGGCGGTCCTGGACGGCGTCCAGGCGGCGGCCGGGCGCACCCCGCTGGCGATCGGCGACCACCGGGTGGACGAACATGTGCTGCCCGTCGTCGTCTTCAGCGGCCTCTCCCAGGACAACGACGCCGCCTACGCCGATCTCGCCCAGGCGGTACGGGACATGCGACGCGCCGCCGACGGCCAGGCGGTCACCCCCTCGCCGGGTCTCGCCGCGACGCTCGACTTCCTGCTCAACGGATCGTCCTCCGCGTACGGCAGCGTCCAGACGGCGATCCTGTGCGGGGACGTGTCCGCGCCTCGCTCCCCCGAGGTGTACTGGCGTGACGTGGAACGCGCCCGCGCCGAGGATCCGTTGTTCGGTCCCGTCACCCACGGCATCGGGCCGTGCGCCTTCTGGAATCCGCCGCGCGAGCGCCCGACGGCGGTCCGCGGGGACCTGCCGGCCCTGCTCGTCAACGCGACCGGTGACCCGCGCACCGTCTACCGGAACGCCCGGACAGTGCGCCGCATGTGGCCCTCCTCCCGCCTGGTGACCCTCCGCGACGCGGACCAGCACGCCGTGTACGGCGTCTTCGGCAGCCCGTGTGTCGACGCGACGGTCAACTCCTACCTGGCCACGGGTCGCCTGCCGGTCACCGACATCACCTGCGACCGGTCCTCCGCCTGAGAGGGGCGGACCGGCGGCCACCGCCACGACGGGAGGGGAGTCACCCGAGGAAGCTCAGCCGGACCTGGCGGTCGGGGTTGTCCTTGTTGGTGTCGACGAGGCAGACCGACTGCCAGGTACCCAGTTGAAGGCCGCCGCCGACCACGGGAAGCGTGGCGTGAGGTGGGACGAACGCCGGGAGGACGTGGTCACGGCCGTGGCCGGGGCTGCCGTGCCGGTGCTGCCAGCGGTCGTCGGCGGGCAGCAGGGTGTGGAGGGCGGCGAGGAGGTCGTCGTCGCTGCCAGCGCCCGTCTCGATGACCGCGATGCCGGCGGTGGCATGCGGGACGAAGACATTGAGGAGACCGTCCCGGCCGGCGGCCACCTCACGGAGGAACGCCTCGCAGTCGCGGGTGAGGTCGACGACCCGTTCACGGGAGCCGGAGGCGACGTTCAGGACTCGGGTGGTGAAGGCATCGAACATGACTCCATCCTCGCGCACCCCGAGTCGCGGCACGGAAGCACCACCCGCCGCGCCACGACCACGCCCGGGGAAGATCCAGGGCCCACCCCTGGTTAGTAGAAGCGTGAACAATATGCGCGAGGTCGAGGTGGTCGTCATAGGCGCGGGTCAGGCCGGACTGGCCGGCGCTTATCACCTGCGGCGCACCGGCTTCGAACCGGAGCGCGACTTCGTGGTGCTGGACCACTCCCCCGGGCCCGGCGGCGCCTGGCAGTTCCGCTGGCCGTCGCTCACGTACGGCAAGGTGCACGGGATGCACGCCCTGCCGGGCATGGAGCTGACGGGAGCCGATCCGGCGCGGCCGTCCTCCGAGGTGATCAGGGAGTACTTCGAGGCCTATGAGCACACCTTCGACCTGCGCGTACGGCGTCCCGTGGACGTGCGCGCCGTGCGCGAGGGCGAGGGCGGCCGACTGCTTGTGGAGACCTCGGACGGCGCATGGTCGACGCGGGCGCTGATCAACGCCACGGGCACCTGGGACCGGCCGTTCTGGCCGCGCTACCCGGGCCAGGAGACGCTCCGGGGCCGTCAGCTGCACACCGCGCAGTACCCCGGTCCCGAGGAGTTCGCGGGGCAACGGGTGGTCGTGGTGGGCGGGGGCGCCTCCGGGACGCAGCATCTGCTGGAGATCGCCCCCTACGCCGCGGCGACCACATGGGTGACCCGGCGTCCACCCGTCTTCCGCGAGGGTCCGTTCGACGAGGACGCCGGGCGCGCGGCTGTCGCCCTCGTGGAGGAGCGGGTCCGACAGGGCCTGCCGCCGAAGAGCGTCGTGTCGGTGACCGGTCTGCCGCTCAACGACGCGATCCGGCAGGGCATCGCGGACGGCGTCCTGGACCGGCTACCGGTGTTCGACCGGATCACACCCGAGGGCGTGGCGTGGGACGACGGGCTCCGCGTGGACGCGGACGTCATCCTGTGGGCGACCGGGTTCCGCGCCGCCATCGACCACCTGGCCCCGCTGCGGCTGCGCGAGCCGGGCGGCGGCATCCGCGTGGAGGGCACCCGCGCGGCCGTCGACCCCCGTGTCCACCTGGTCGGCTACGGCCCTTCGGCCAGCACGGTCGGCGCCAACCGGGCGGGCCGCGCCGCGGTCCGGGACATCCGGCGGCTCCTTGTGGACGCACCGTTCCCCACCCGGACCGCGCCTCTCACCACCCGAACCGCGCCGGTCACCGCTCCCACCGCTGCGGCCTGAGTCCCGCGTGCCCTCGTCCTCCCACTCGCACGATCAGCGTCCGGCGTCCGGCGTCCGGGCGCATCGAGGGCAACGGCGGCCCTCGCGTGCTCGGCGTGGGCCTTCGCGAGTCAGCCGGACGTCGGGGAGGGGCTCGTGCCGGTCGATCCCGTGGACGCCGACGGCTGTTTGCCGCGGCGCTGGTTGAACTCCGCGACATTGCGCAGGTGTTCCTCGTAGTTCGCCGTGAAGCGCGTGTCGCCCCGCTTCACCGTGACGAAGTACAGCCAGTCACCCGGCGGCGGACTGGTCGCGGCCCGCATCGCGTCCTCGCCCGGGTTGGTGATCGGCGTGGGCGGCAGTCCCATGCGACGGTACGAGTTGTAGGGGCTGTCGATTTTCGTGTCGGCGATACTCGTGTCCAACGTGGAGCGGTTCAGCGCGTAGTTGAGGGTGGAGTCCATCTGCAACGGCATCCCCCGCTCCAGACGGTTGAACACGACTCGGGCCACCTTGCCCATGTCCGCCTTGGTCGCGGCCTCGGCCTGCACGATGCTGGCGATGGTGACCGCCTGGTAGACGTTCATCGCGTTGCGCTGCGCCCCGGCCGTGACCTGGCCGCTGTTGAACTTCTTGTGCGCGGTCTCGACCATGAAGGTGAGCAGCGACTCCGGCGTCGCGTTCTTCGCCAAGGGGTACGTCGCCGGGAAGAGATAGCCCTCCGGGTTGCCTTGGGCGTCCACGGGAAGCGACAGCCGGGCCTTCGGCAGGGACTTCTTGGTGGATCCGGCGGGCAGATCGAGCACCTTGTCGACGGCTTCGTAGACCTGTCCGGCTCGCCAGCCCTCCGGGATCACCAGTGACGTCGGCCGCTCGGCCCCGCCTTCACCGCTGTCCAGGCTCAGCAGCGGCACCGCCACGGCGGCGGCCGCCACGACCGCTCCGGTCGCGATGAGGGCGGCCCGGCCCCGGCGTGTCAGTCGAATCGTGCTCCGTGGCGGAGTGTTCATCTGCATGCGGGCACGGTAACCCGCATATCACCTCAAACCCGGCATATCTTCATCTTGTCGACTCCATCGGGCGCAGCGGCGGCGCCTCCTGGCCGGGAGTGTCGAACGGTTCGACGCCGGAGACCGGTGCCGACCGCCCATGCGGTTGACCGCCGGGGTCCAGCTGGGCGTCACGGCGCACGAGGGCCGCGTAGCGCCCGTTCTGCTCCAGCAGCTCCTCGTGGGTGCCTCGTTCGACCGCGCGCCCGCCGTCGAGGACCACGATCTGGTCGGCCCCGCGGACGGTGGAGAGCCGGTGGGCGATGGTGATGGTGGTGCGGTTGGCGGAGAGCGCGTCGATGGCCTCCTGCACGGCGTGCTCGGTGCGGGTGTCCAGGGCGCTGGTCGCCTCGTCGAGGATGAGGACGGGCGGGTCGCGCAGGATCGTCCGGGCGATGGCGAGGCGCTGCTTCTCCCCGCCGGAGAAACGGTGGCCGCGCTCGCCGACGACCGTGTCGTAGCCGTCGGGCAGGGAGGTGATGTGGTCGTGGATCTGTGCCGCCCGCGCCGCCGCGTGGAGTTCCTCGTCGGAGGCGTCCGGCTTGGCGAAGCGCAGGTTGTCGGCGACGGTGGCGTGGAAGAGGTACGTCTCCTGCGAGACGACGCCGACCGCGCGGGCCAGGGTGTCGAAGCCGAGGTCGCGGACGTCGACCCCGTCGATCAGGACGGCGCCCCCCGTGACGTCGTACAGCCTGGGCACCAGACAGCCGAGCGTCGACTTGCCCGCGCCGGTGGGGCCGACGACGGCGAGGCTGCCGCCCGCCGGGACGGTGAGGTCGATGCCGGTGAGGATCGCGGCGGAGGCGCCCTTGCCGTCGTCGTAGCGGAACTCGACGTCGGCGAAGCGGACCTCGCCCTTCACCTGGTCGAGGCGGACCGGATGTTCGGGCTCGGTGATGTCGATGGGCAGGTCGAGGTACTCGAAGATGCGCTGGAAGAGCGCGAGCGAGGCCTGGATCTGGACGCCGGTGGACAGCAGGCTCACGGTCGGCCGGAAGAGGTTCTGCTGCAGCGAGACGAAGGCGACCAGCGTGCCGACCGAGACGGACGGGCCGCCGAACTGGAAGGCGAGGCCGGCCGTCCAGTAGATGACGGCGGGCATGGCGGACATGACGATCGTGATGACGGCCATGCGCCAGCGCCCGGCCATGTTCGACCTGACCTCCAGGTCGACGAGCCCCTCGGACTCCTCGGCGAAGGACCGGGTGAGCGAGTCGGAACGGCCCATCGTGCGGCCGAGCAGGATGCCGCTGACGGAGAGCGACTCGGTGACGGTCGCGGCCATCGCGGCCATCTGCTTCTGCCGCTGCGTGGTGATCTTCTTGCGTTCGTCGCCGACCCGGCGGCTTATCCACACGAACAGCGGCAGCAGGAGCAGGGTGACCACGGTGAGCCGCCAGTCCAGAGCGACCATGGCGACGATCGTGGCGACCACACTGGTGAGGTTGGAGACCAGGGAGGTCGCCGTGGAGGTGACGGTCGCCTGCATACCGCCGATGTCGTTGGCGATCCGGGACTGCACCTCGCCGGTGCGGGTCCGGGTGAAGAACGCGAGCGACATGCGCTGCAGCCGGCCGTAGACGGCGGTGCGCAGGTCGTGCATCACGCGCTGGCCGACGGTCGTGGAGATCAGCGTCTGCAGGACGCCGAAGATGCTGGTGAGCACCGCGCTGACGATCATCCCGAGCGCGAGCAGACTCAGCAGCCCGAGGCGGCCCTCGGGGATCGCGGTGTCGAGGATCTCCTTGAGCAGGAAGGGCGTCGCCACGGAGGCGAGCGACGCGGCGCCGACCAGCAGGCCGACCACGGCGAGCCGGCCGCGGTAGGGGCGGAACAGCTTCAGGATGCGGCGGACCTGCCGCGGCGCCGGATCCTCGGCGGCCACCTCGGTGCCGTCGGGCGCGGTGCGGGCGGGGGTCCAGGCGGGTTGGCCGTCGGGATGCATGGGCTCCTACGGGGTGAGTCACGGACCGCGTGTCGTCTTGTCCGGTAATGGGTTCAGCGGTGCGTCCGGGAATGGATTCAGTGAATTTCAGCGCTGCGGCTCCGGTGACAACCCGGAGGCGATTCGGAGCCTAGCTCATTGTTACCTATACTCACAATGAACATGATCCTGATATTGTTCCCGCATGACCGCCCCCGATGCCGACGGCCTGCTCGCCGAGCAGTTGCTGCGGCTGACCCGCCGAGTGCACCGCATCCAGAAGCACCATCTTCTGCAGAGCGGGCTGGACATCACCCCCGCCCAGTCCCGGCTGTTGCGGACCCTCGCGCACTACGACGCGCCCCCACGCATGGCCGATCTCGCCGAGCGCCTGGAAGTAGTGCCCCGCGCCGTGACCACGCTGGTCGACGGGCTGGAGGCGAGCGGCCGGGTGCGCCGGGTGCCCGACCCCGCCAACCGGCGGGTCATCCGTATCGAGGTGACGGACGAGGGCCGCAAGGCCCTCGAAGAACTGCACCACGCGCGCCGGTCCGCCGCTGAGGAGATCCTTTCGCCACTGTCGGACGGCCAGCGGGATGTACTGGGCGGCCTCCTCGACACGCTGGTGGACGGAGCACCGAAGGCGGGGCCTTGCTGAGCCCTGGAGAATGGCGGCGCCGACGCGAGGCAGCGCTCGACGGTGGCGGTTCGGGCAGCCCCGCACACAGGCCAGGGGCCCGGCGCAGACGTGCGGCGCCGGGCCCCTGGTGTCGGTAGAGACGATCAACCGGCTCCGGAGGCAGGCTCCTTGACCTCGGCGGTCGGCTGAGCGGGGACCCCCTTCGCGGTGCTCACGGAAACGGACGACGGGGCGCCGCCCGGGGCGGTGGGGTTGGCGGCCGGGGCGTTGGAGCCGGCCGCGGCCGTGGCGTCGGGGGTAGCTGCCGGGGCGTCAGTGGCCTTGGGCCCGCCCTCCCCGTCCGCGTCCTCTTCCTCCACGAACTCGATATCGCCGTCCAGCATCTTCTTCGCCCGTACGGTGTCCAGCGCACCCTCCCACTTGGAGACGGCGAAGACGGCGACACAGTTGCCGAGCAGGTTGGTGGTGACGCGCATCGAGTCCATGATCCGGTCGACGCCGAGGAGCAGCGCGACGGCGCCGGCGGGGATCGCCCCGAGCGAGGCGGCGGTGGCCGACAGGGCGAGAAAGGCCGAACCGGGGATACCCGCCATCCCCTTGCTGGTCAGCATGAGGACCAGCAGGACCGTGATCTGCTGGCTGAGGCTGAGGTCCACGCCCACGGCCTGAGCGATGAACAGCGTGCCGACGGAGAGGTAGATGGACGCGCCGTCGAGGTTGAACGAGTAGCCGGTGGGCAGCACCAGACCCACCGCGTCATCCCGGGCACCCGCCTGCCGCAGCTTCTGCATCATGCGCGGCATGACGCTCTCACTGGAGGCGGTGCCCAGCGCGAGCAGCATCTCGGCGCGGGTGTAGCGGACGAATTTCCACAGGCTCAGGCCGGTCATCAGCTTCAGCGCGATGCCCAGCAGCACGAGGAAGACGGCGGCGACGGCGTAGCAGAGGATGATCAGCTTGGCGTAGGTCCTCATCACGCCGAGGCCGTACTCACCCACGAGGTGGACCATCGCGCCGAACACGGCGAGCGGGGCCAGTCGCATGACGAAGCCGACGATCGCGAAGATGACCTCTTGGGCCTGCTCGATGGCCGGCAGGATCTTGGGCACCTTGGTGTGACCGAGGTGCAGCAGCGCGGCGCCGGTGAGGCAGGCGAGCACGAGAACCTGGAGCAGCGCGTTCTCGGCGAACGCGCCGATCGCGCTCTGCGGCAGCGCGTTCAGGATGAACTCACCGGTCGTCGGCAGTTCACCGCCCGCCGTCTTGGCGTCCACCGCAGAGGTGTCGAGCTTCGAGGGGTCGACGTTCATGCCCGCGCCGGGGCCGAAGACGTTGGCGGCGATCAGTCCGATGAGCAGCGCGGCCGTGGACGCGACCTCGAACCAGATCAGCGCCTTGAGTCCGATCCGCCCGAAGGCCTTGAGATTGCCGGCCTTGGCGATGCCGACGACGACCACGCAGAACACCAGCGGTGAGATGACCGTCTTGATGAGCCGGATGAAACCGTCGCCGAGCGGCTGGAAGGTCGTGGCCGTGTCCGGCCACCACCTCCCCACGATGATTCCGAGCACAAGCGCCACACCGACTTGTGCGAACAGTGAGGTACGCAGCATGCGTGCGACGCGTCGCGGCAGGGACGGTACGGACTGCGGCACGGGCACTCCTCCGAGCAGGCTTTCTGGCATGCGGAAAGTTCTTTCCGCATCGATCACTATCGGGGAGGGGCCGCTCGCAGGGAAGACCGCTGTGTTTCCGTGAAGTAAATCGTCGAACAGACGCCACATCACGCGCATCTGACGTCAACAAGGCCATTTGATCCTCCGC
Organism: Streptomyces sp. NPDC030814; assembly: GCF_055572155.1. NCBI lineage: Bacteria > Bacillati > Actinomycetota > Actinomycetes > Kitasatosporales > Streptomycetaceae > Streptomyces > Streptomyces sp. NPDC030814. The sequence continues at coordinate 107,933 of NZ_JBVIDX010000014.1, read as the reverse complement.
CAGCACTCCCTTCGGCGCCGTGGGCCTGCCCGCGTAGAACGTCAGCGTGACCTTGACGTCGAGGATGCCGGTGCAGGTGTCGTCGGCGACGTTGCGATGAGCATCTCCGCGGGCTGCGTCGTCCGCAGGGTGTCGCTGCAGCGCGTGACGTCCTTCTCGGCGGACCACTCGATACCGTCGGGCGAGGGCTGCGGGGTGGAGGTGCGGAAGACCTCGACGCCGCCGATGCGCAGATGGCCGAGGCGGTCGTACTGGCGCCCCTTCACCTTGCCGGCGAGGCGCAGGACGGCCTTGCTCCAGCGCTTCGCGCAGCCGGCCGAGGGCGTACAGGTCCCCCGGTATACGGCGTGAAGTCCTTGAACTGCGCCTTCACGACCGTCACTTCGCAGGACTTCGCATGCTCGGGTCGGGTGACGGGCGGGGCGGCGGTGACGGGGGCGTGCCAGTCGCCTCCGAACTCGACCGGGACATCGGCCGGGAGAGCCGCCGCGGCGTGGGCCGTGGCGTGGGGCGGCGTGGGCCGCGGCACGTGCCGCAGCATCGGCCGATCCGGCCGGGGCGGCCCCTAGAAGAGTGCTCACCACGAGCCCCGGTGAGCATGGACATGATGATCCGGTTTCTCTGCGCGGAGCCCTACGGGCGGTACACGCTCCGCACGATGACGCCTCCGGCCACATGAGTGACCGGAGGCCTCCTGGATCTCAGGCCTTCAGTGCCGCCCTGTCCCCCATCACGATCACCGGGTGCGCGGCCGGGTCGAGGGTGCGCAGCAGGTACTCCATGCCCGACTTGGACAGACTGACGCAGGCCGACGTTCCGCTGCCGTGGTCCATGTGCAGCCAGATGCTGCCGCCCTTCGACTGGCCCTCGGGGCGTGTGGGGTCGATCGGCGAAGTGCCCTTGACGCGGTTGTAGTCGATGGCGATGACGTAGTCGAAGTCGTGCCAGTGCGACTTGGCCCAGTAGTGCGGCGCCTGGAACGACGGCGACTGGCTGTACGGCAACTTCGCCCCCGGATCGGCGAGGACACCGCCCGCGTCGCTGAGCGTGAACACACCTACCGGGCTGCGCTTGTCACCCTCATGATGGTCCGTCGTCCAGCCCTTCTTGCCGTTGTGTCCCAGCCAGGTCCTGGTCTCCTTCCAGACGGAACCGCTCTTCGCGTAGAGGACTATCTTCGAATCGGCGTCGTCCACGCCCTCGCCGTAGACGGCCACGACCTGACGGGATTCGGCGGGGATACGCTTCTGGAGCCGGTCGCCGACACCCGGGACACGGGTCGGATCGGCCTTCCGTGTCCCGGAATGCGCCGCCCGGTCGCCCGAGTCCGCGTCGCCCCGGCCTGCCTTGCCCGTGTCACCCGAACCACCACAGGCCACCAACGACACCACCAGCGCTCCGCAGACCGCCATCGCCGACCCGGCTCGCCTCACAACCTTGACCTCGCTCGCACCGCCGACCGTCCCACGCCTCGTGCCGCCTGTTCGCATGCGCTCCATCGTCGCACCGTGAGCCGACTCTCCGCGTCCACGCGCCTGCCCCGTCCGGCGTCACCCGGGCTGTCCAGGCCGAAACTTTGCCCGGCGGCGGAAAACCGTTTGCCTCCGACCACGCGGTGACGCGAACCTTTCACGGCTGGTCGCCGGGCCTCGCCGCCCCTTTCGCACCTTCATCCCCCCTCCTCTGACACGACCCACAGGGACGTCATGCAGATTCAAGACCTTCCGTACCAGGACCCCGGCGTGCCGGACGCACGTTCGGGTCCCCGATTCCTGTGGTGGCTGGGCCGCAACCAGCTCGGCGGACAGTTCAAGGCGTTGGCGTGGGGGCTGCTGCACTTCACGTCAGTGGCCGGACTGCCGTTCTGCGTCGGCGTCGCCATCGAGGCCGTCGTCGCCCGCTCCGGCTCCCGACTCGCCCTCTCCGGCGCGCTGCTGGCCCTGTGCGGCTTCACCATCGCGCTCGGCGACACCTTCCTGCACCGCTCCGCGGTCACCAACTGGATCACCGCCGCCGCACGGGTCCAGCAACTCCTGGCCCGCAAGACGGCCCAGCTGGGCTCCGCGCTGACCCGCAGGGTGGCGGCCGGCGAGGTCGTCGCCGTGTCCACCGGCGACGTCGAGAAGATCGGCTGGTTCGTCGAGGCCGTCTCCCGCTTCACCGCGGCGGCGCTCACCGTCGTGCTGGTCTGTGTGGCCCTGGTGGTCTACCAACCCGCGCTCGGCATCGTCGTCGCCGTAGGCGTGCCCGTCCTCGCGCTCGCCGTGCTGCCGCTGCTGCCCCGCGCGACCCGGCGCGCCGACTTCCAGCGCGAGAAGGCCGGGCGCGCCACCGAACTGGCCTCGGACACCGTCGCCGGCCTTCGTGTGCTGCGCGGCATCGGCGGCGAGGACCTCTTCCTCGACCGCTATCGCCGCGCCTCCCAGGAGGTCCGCCACGCCGCCGTCCGCAGCGCGCGTATGTGGGCCCTGATCTCCGGCATCCAGGTCCTGCTGCCGGGACTGCTGATGATCGCGGTCGTCTGGTACGGCGTGGGTCTCGCCCGCGACGGCCGGATCACCGTCGGCGAACTCGTCACCGTGTACAGCGCGGTGATGCTGCTCGGGTACCCGCTCAGACACTTCGAAGAGATCGCCATGGCGTACTCCTTCTCCCGTCCCTCGGCCAAACGGGCCGCCGGAGTGCTGTCCCTGGAGCGGGCCACCGCCACCGAGGGGTCACGGGAAGCGGCCCTACCGTCCGGAGACATGTACGACCCGGCGACCGGACTGCTCGCCCCCGCCGGACGTCTCACCGCGGTGGTGTGCGGCGACCCGGACGCGGCCGGTCGGCTCGCGGAGCGGCTCGGCGGGCACGCGCCCGAAGAGGGAACATCGGTGCTCCTGGCCGGTGTCCCCCTCGACGAGCTGCCGCTCGACTCCGCCCGCACGGCCGTGCTCGTCCAGGACAAGGATCCAGTACTGCTCTCCGGCACCCTCCGCGACCTGCTCGACGTACCCGCCTCCGGCCAGGTCACGGCCGAGGAGGCGCTGGCAGCCGCCCAGTGCGGTGACGTACTGGACGCGCTGGCGCAGGGGTCCTTGGACGCCGAGGACCCGCTGGACGCCCGCATCACCGAGCGCGGCCGGTCCCTGTCCGGGGGCCAGCGCCAACGGCTGGCCCTGGCGCGTTCCCTGATCGCGGACCCCGAGGTGCTGGTCCTCGACGAGCCGACCTCCGCCGTCGACTCCCACACCGAGGCGAGGATCGCGGACGGCATCCGGTCCCTCCGGGCGGGCCGCACGACGGTGGTCCTCACCTCCTCACCACTCCTTCTCGACCTCGCCGAACGCGTGGTGCTGGTACACGAGGGCGAGGTCGCGGCGGTGGGCGTGCACCGCGAACTCGTGCACAAGGAGCCGCGGTACAGGGCCGTCGTCACCCGTGAGACGGACGAGGAGGCCGCCGCGGACGCCGCGTGGAAGGACCGCGCCGCGCGGCGCGCGGACGCGGTGCCGAAAGAACGCAGGTCCGCGCTCAGCGACGTGCTGGACGAACTGGAAGAGATCGAGGAGACCGCATGATCGGCGTGGCGCCACCGGCGTACGACCCGGCTGCCCCGACCACGGCGAACACCCTGCCCGTCGGCGCCCCCGCGACCGTCCGCGCCTACGTGGCCGAACTGTTCCGCCGTCACCGCCGGGCCTTCGCCCTGCTGATCGCCGTCAACACCGTCGCCGTCGTGGCCTCGATGGCGGGCCCCTACCTGCTGGGCGGGCTCGTCGAGCGGGTATCCGACGGAGCACGCGAACTGCATCTGGAGCTCACCGCCGGGGTGTTCGTCGTCGCCCTCGTCGTCCAGGCGGTGTTCGTACGGGAGGTGCGGCTGCGCGGGGCCATGCTGGGCGAGCGGATGCTGGCCGATCTGCGCGAGGACTTCCTCGTGCGGTCGGTCGGTCTGCCGCCGGGTGTCCTGGAGCGGGCCGGAACCGGTGACCTGCTGTCCCGGATCACCACCGACATCGACCGCCTCGCCAACGCGATGCGGGAGGCCGTACCGCAGTTGGCCATCGGCGTCGTGTGGGTGGCCCTGCTGCTCGGCGGACTGGCCGTGACGGCGCCCCCGCTGGCGCTCGCCGTCCTGCTGGCCCTGCCCCTGCTGGTGGCGGGCTGCCGCTGGTACTTCAAGCGGGCGCCCTCCGCCTACCGATCGGAGTCCGCCGGGTACGCGGCCGTCGCCGCCGTCCTCGCGGAGACCGTCGACGCCGGACGCACCGTCGAGGCCCACCGCCTCGGCGCGCGCCGCATCGAGCTGTCCAACCAGCGCATCCGCGAATGGACCGCATGGGAGCGTTACACCCTCTGGCTGCGCTCGGTGCTCTTCCCGGTCATCAACTTCACCCACACCATGGTCCTCGGCGCCGTGCTGATCGTCGGCGGTGTGTTCGTGCTGCAGGGCTGGATCGGGCTGGGCCAGCTGACGACGGGCGCCCTCATCGCCCAGATGCTCGTCGAGCCGGTGAACCTCATCCTGCGCTGGTACGACGAGCTGCAGGTGGCCGAGGTATCGCTGGCCCGGCTGGTCGGCGTACGGGACATCGAACCGGCCGCCGGCAACCCGGACGTGGCCCCCGACGGTCGCCATGTCCGCGCCGAGCAGGTGCGCTTCGGGTACCGCGAGGGCGTCGACGTGCTGCGCAAGGTGACCCTGGACGTGGCGCCCGGCACCCGGCTGGCCCTGGTCGGTCCGTCCGGAGCGGGCAAGTCGACCCTGGGCCGGCTCCTCGCCGGTATCTACGCGCCCCGCGACGGCCGGATCACCCTCGGCGGTGCCGAGCTGTCCCGGATGCCCGCCGAGGACGTCCGCTCGCATGTGGCCCTCGTCAACCAGGAGCACCACGTCTTCGTCGGCTCCCTGCGCGACAACCTGCGACTCGCCCGCACCCACGCCGAGGACGCCGAGCTGTGGGCGGCGCTCGGCGCGGTCGACGCCGACTCCTGGGCGCGGGCACTCGAGGACGGGCTGGACACCGAGGTCGGCTCCGGCGGGCTCGCGCTCACCCCGGCTCAGGCCCAGCAGATCGCCCTGGCCCGGCTGGTCCTCGCCGACCCGCACACCCTGGTCCTGGACGAGGCGACTTCGCTCCTCGACCCGCGTGCGGCCCGTCATCTGGAACGCTCCCTCGCCCGTGTCCTCGACGGCCGCACCGTCGTGGCCATCGCCCACCGCCTGCACACAGCCCACGACGCCGACGTCATCGCCGTCGTCGAGAACGGCCGCATCAGCGAGCTGGGCAGCCATGATCAGCTCGTCGCGGCGGACGGCGCGTATGCCGCGCTGTGGCGGTCGTGGCACGGCTGAGCGGGGTCCTGTACCGCTTCGGAAGCCAAGAGGCCCGTCGTCATCGGCGGGCCTCTTCGGCTGTCGGCCCACCGCCGGCGCGTCGGACACGGCCGAGTCTCCCGTGACGTCACTGGTCGGTGACGCCACACGGCTGCTGTCCGGCCATGACACGGGCGTGCCGACCGGTGTCGAGGGGCCGTGTGCGTCCAGGGCCGGTCCCCTGACGTTGCGTGGTGCCGACGGCGAGTGGAACTCTGGTGGTGGGCACTGATTCGGGGGACGCCCGTGAGCCGCCCGGTTCGCGGGGGTCGGACCGCTGCCCAGCGGTTCGCGCGCCCACCGTCGCCGTACGGTGGCACCGGGCCCGTCCCACCACTGGAGGTACCCGTGGACAGAGCCGGCGGATGGGGAGACGACGTCTACCAGCCAGACGGATCGGAGATCCAGGACGACGCCGGGCTGCTGGACGCCGAGGACACCCTGGTCGCCGACGGTGTAGACGACCCGCTCGACCGGGGCTGGTCGCCACCGGAGCGGCCATGGGCGGTGGAGCACACCGGTGTGACCGCCGCGGAGCGGCTTCGCGGCGAGACCCTGGACCAGCGGCTGGCCGAGGAGCTGCCGGATGTCGCTTCCCCCGACGGGGACGGCATCGGCGACGCCCAGGACACCGATGGTGAGCCGTGGGACAACGAGGTGGGAGGCCTTCGCTCCGGCCGCCTCGTGGCTCCCGACGAGGGTGCGCACGAGGACGAGGAGAGCGGGCTGATCGCCACCGACGTGGGCATCGACGGTGCTGCCGCCTCCGCCGAGGAGGCCGCGATGCACATCGTGGACGAGGACTCGGTGGCGGGCTGACCCTGGCCGGCCGGTCGCCCGCGGTGTCAGATGACGTTCAGGGCTGCGGCCGCTCCCACGCCCCCGAGCACCATGAACACCGGCATGAGCACCCGCAGCTCGACCCAGCTGCCGGCCCGGAACCGCATCGCCTTGGGCGGACCGACCGGGTACCAGCGCTTGCGGCCCACCGGTATCGGCCAGAGGATCGGGCAACCCGAGACAGTCAGCGAATCGCCGATGTCGTGCACCAGCGCGCCCAGCAGGATCGGCAGGCCGAGCCACAGATACTCCTGGCCCGGCTCGGTGAACAGCCAGTCCGCCCCGTTGCCCGGCTTGTCCAGGACACCGGCGATGATCCAGGCGCTGGTCGCCGCCAGCAGCCACACCAGCACGTCGCTGCTCGACCCCCGGGCCGCCCGCCACAGCAGCCCTTCGATCGCCAGCACCATGTGCACGAAAAGGATCGCCAGCACCGCCCAGCGGCCCCCCATGATCGCCGTGGCGGAGGCTCCAGCGCCGAGCAGCACCGCCCACAGCCAGGTGTGGGTGAGCGTGCGGTGCCCGCCGGAGCGGCGTGGGTCGCCCTGCTTCTTCGTCGCCTTGTAGACGGCGTACGAGAGCTTGTCGACGATCTCGCACACCCAGCGGGAGAGCGGGCCGAAGGAACGGGAGATCGTGGCCGCCTTGTGGTCCAGGTCCGGGGCGAGCGCGGCGCCCGCGCAGATCAGCGCACCGGCCAGGAGAACCGGCCAGGGCATGGTGTGCCCCGTTGCGGCTGCCGCCGCCCCTACGCCCAGCCAGGCCGCGGCCCCGGACAGTGAGTGTGCTGGTCCCATCATGGCCGTGCCCCGTCCCATTCCTTCTGTGACGCTGTCCCGTTGCCCCGGGCCGCTGTCCAGTTGTCCACGTGCGTCGACGCTCCGTCGGCGCCACAGCGTAGCGTTCGCGATCTTCGGCCGGGAATCCGATTCCCGCCTTGGGGGCGCGGACAGGCAAGATGGGGGCGTGACCCTCATCGATCAGTTGCCGCGGACCGCCGACCCCGACGCCCTCTACGAAGCCTTCGAGTCGTGGGCCGTGGAACGCGGTCTCACCCTCTACCCCCACCAGGAGGAGGCGCTCATCGAGGTGGTCTCCGGCGCGAACGTGATCGTGTCGACGCCCACCGGCTCCGGCAAGAGCATGATCGCGGCGGGCGCGCACTTCGCCGCTCTGGCCCGCGACGAGGTCACCTTCTACACCGCCCCGATCAAGGCGCTGGTCTCGGAGAAGTTCTTCGAACTGTGCAAGATCTTCGGCACCGAGAACGTCGGTATGCTCACCGGCGACGCGTCCGTGAACGCCGACGCCCCCGTCATCTGCTGCACCGCCGAGGTCCTGGCGTCCATCGCTCTGCGCGACGGCAAGGACGCCGATGTCGGCCAGGTCGTCATGGACGAGTTCCACTTCTACGCGGAGGCCGACCGCGGCTGGGCCTGGCAGATCCCCATTCTGGAGCTGCCGCAGGCCCAGTTCATCCTGATGTCGGCGACCCTCGGCGACGTCTCGATGTTCGAGAAGGACCTCACCCGGCGCACCGGTCGTCCCACCTCCGTGGTCCGCTCGGCCACGCGCCCGGTGCCACTGTCGTACGACTACGTCCTGACACCGCTGACGGAGACGCTCACGGAGCTGCTCGCCACCAAGCAGGCACCCGTCTACATCGTGCACTTCACCCAGGCGCAGGCCGTGGAGCGGGCGCAGGCGTTGATGAGCATCAACATGTGCACGCGGGAGGAGAAGGACCAGATCGCCGAGCTGATCGGCAATTTCCGGTTCACCACCAAGTTCGGCCGCAACCTGTCCCGTTACGTCCGGCACGGTATCGGTGTGCACCATGCCGGCATGCTGCCGAAGTACCGGCGTCTGGTGGAGAAGCTGGCCCAGGCCGGTCTGCTGAAGGTCATCTGCGGCACGGACACGCTCGGCGTGGGTGTCAACGTCCCCATCCGGACGGTGCTGTTCACCGCGCTGACGAAGTACGACGGCAACCGGGTGCGGACGCTGCGCGCCCGTGAGTTCCACCAGATCGCGGGGCGCGCCGGACGGGCGGGCTTCGACACGGCCGGCTACGTGGTGGCGCAGGCGCCCGAGCATGTCATCGAGAACGAGAAGGCGCTCGCCAAGGCGGGCGACGATCCGAAGAAGCGCCGCAAGGTGGTCCGCAAGAAGGCGCCCGAGGGATTCGTCGGCTGGACGGAGAACACCTTCGAGAAGCTCATCGCCTCCGAGCCGGAACCGCTCACGTCCCGTTTCCGGGTGACGCACACGATGCTGCTGTCGGTGATCGCCCGTCCGGGCAACGCCTTCGAGGCGATGCGTCGGCTGCTGGAGGACAACCACGAGCCGCGCAAGCAGCAGCTGCGGCACATCCGGCGGGCGATCGCCATCTACCGTTCGCTCCTCGACGGCGGCATCGTCGAGAAGCTCGACGAGCCGGACGCCCAGGGCCGCATCGTCCGTCTGACGGTCGACCTCCAGCAGGACTTCGCGCTCAACCAGCCGCTGTCCACCTTCGCGCTGGCCGCGTTCGAACTGCTCGACCCGGAGTCGCCGTCGTACGCGCTGGACATGGTCTCCGTGGTGGAGTCGACGCTCGACGACCCGCGGCAGATCCTCGTGGCCCAGCAGAACAAGGCGCGCGGTGAGGCTGTGGCGGCGATGAAGGCGGACGGCGTCGAGTACGAGGAGCGCATGGAGCGGCTCCAGGACGTCACCTACCCCAAGCCGCTGGAGGAGCTGCTCTTCCACGCGTACAACACGTACCGCAAGAGTCACCCGTGGGTCGGCGACCACCCGCTGTCCCCGAAGTCGGTGATCCGGGACATGTACGAACGGGCGCTCTCCTTCACGGAGTTGGTGTCCTTCTACGAGCTGGCCCGCACCGAGGGCATCGTGCTGCGCTACCTGGCCGGCGCCTACAAGACCCTCGACCACACCGTCCCCGACGACCTGAAGTCGGACGACCTGGAGGATCTGATCGCCTGGCTCGGCGAGATGGTCCGCCAGGTCGACTCCAGCCTTCTCGACGAGTGGGAGCAGCTCGCCAACCCCGAGGAGATGACGGCAGAGGAGGCTCAGGAGAGGGCCGACCAGGTCAAGCCGGTCACCTCCAACGCGCGTGCCTTCCGCGTCCTCGTCCGCAATGCCATGTTCCGTCGCGTCGAGCTGGCCGCCCTCGACCAGGTCGACGAGCTGGGCGAGCTGGATGCCGAGTCCGGCTGGGACGCCCAGCGGTGGGGTGAGGCCATGGACAAGTACTGGGACGAGTACGACGAGCTCGGCACCGGCCCCGACGCCCGCGGTCCTCGGCTGCTGATGATCGAGGAGGAACCGCAGAACGGGCTGTGGCGCGTCCGTCAGACCTTCGCCGACCCGAACGGCGACCATGACTGGGGCATCAGCGCGGAGGTCGATCTCGCGGCCTCCGATGCCGAGGGACGTGCCGTCGTCAAGGTCACCGACGTCGGTCAGCTGTGAGCACCGGAGAGGTTTGCAGATGACGACCAACCCCGCCGAGAGGCTCGTCGACCTCCTGGACCTGGAGCGGATCGAGGTCAACATCTTCCGCGGTCGCAGCCCGCAGGAGTCCCTGCAGCGGGTCTTCGGCGGCCAGGTGGCCGGCCAGGCGCTGGTCGCCGCCGGACGTACCACCGAGGGTGACCGGCCCGTGCACTCGTTGCACGCGTACTTTCTGCGTCCGGGGCGTCCGGGGGTGCCGATCGTGTACCAGGTCGAGCGGGTCCGCGACGGGCGGTCGTTCACCACACGTCGGGTCACCGCCGTGCAGCAGGGCCGCACGATCTTCAATCTGACCGCCTCCTTTCACAAGCCTGAAGAGGGGAGCTTCGAGCACCAGTTGCCGCCGGTCCGCAAGGTGCCGGACCCCGAGTCGCTGCCGACGCTGGCGCAGGAGATCACGGATCATCTGGGCGCGCTGCCCGAGCAGTTGCAGCGCATGGCGCGGCGTCAGCCCTTCGACATCCGGTATGTCGACCGGTTGCGTTGGACCCACGAGGAGGTCGAGAACGCGGAGCCGCGCAGCGCGGTGTGGATGCGGGCCGTCGGCCCGTTGGGGGACGACCCGCTCGTCCACACCTGCGCGCTGACATACGCCAGCGACATGACCCTCCTGGACGCGGTCCGCATCCCCGTCGAGCCGTTGTGGGGACCGCGTGGCTTCGACATGGCGTCGCTGGACCACGCCATGTGGTTCCATCGGCCGTTCCGGGCGGACGAGTGGTTCCTCTACGACCAGGAGTCGCCCATCGCGGTGGGCGGACGTGGTCTGGCCCGAGGCCGTATCTACGACCTGGAGGGGCGTCTGCTCGTGTCCGTCGTCCAGGAAGGGCTGTTCCGCAAGCTCGGTTCCTGACGCATCCGTCGGCCGGCGGCAGTCGCCGGTCCCACCACGCCCGGCCGATGCGTCAGGGATGGCTGCGCATCAGCCAGCCGAGCAGGCCGTGTCGCTTCTCGGATGCCGGAACCGGCTTCTTGGGGCGTTTCCCGGGACGCCGCACGTTCCTCGCCGGGCGCGGGGCCGGTTCCTTCCGGCGGGGCCTCGGCGCGAGGAGATGCGCCCGGGCCTCGACGAGAGCCTGCCGGAGGTCAGCCCGCAGCCACTCGATCTCGTCTGGGTCGTCCGCCGTCATGATCGTGGCGGCGAGCCGCGCGGCCGGTGAGTCGGGCGGGCCCTGGTCGGGGCGTACAGGTCGGTGCCGGTTGAGATAGGCGCGCTCGTAGGGATCCCGGACGATCTCCGCGACCAGGACGGGGGCGAGGAGAGAGGCCGGCGCGGCAGCGCGGGCCCAGGGGTCGTCTGCCTGCCGCAGCAGGAATCCGAGATGACGTCCTCGCCAGTTCCTGGGCCGCAGGTCGAGACCCGTGTCCAGCCGGGCCCTCAGCTCTTCCGGGAGACGGCCCGTCAGCCACTGGGCGTTGTTCTCGTCGGCCGCGAACCGCCTCAGTTCTTCCGCCAGATAGAGCCAGACCACGGCACGGTAGCGGTTCAGATGGAACTTGACGGGTGTGACGAGCCCCAGTCGTGCGAGGCGCACGAAGCGCGTCGGAGCCACCTCCAGGATCGCGGCGGCGTCCCTGGAGCCCACGGCTTCGACCCTCGCCCGCAGTGTCTTCGGGAAGCCCTCCTCGGCACGGAGCCGGTCGATCTCGCTGCGGGCGACTCGGCGTCCTCCGCCTCCCTCGTCGACGACGGTTCGTACGCATCCGAGGTGTACGGCGAGGTCGAGTTCGCCCCGTTTCAGGCTCAGTTCGCGTGCGGCACGGCTCTGGGTGACGGGCCGGTCGGCCGCCCCGACAGGTGCTGGGGCTACGGTCGCCGTGGTGGGTGTGGCAGGTTGCGTGATGGTGGTGCCGGACATGGCGGTTCTCCCCCGTGGTGCTGCCGCGGCGCTCGTTCGCGTCGCCTCGGGAAAACCGTAGCCCGTTCACGGAAAGTCGTGGCGGGCCTGTGGATAACTTTGATCAGGCTACTGAACCCGCAGGTCAGAGGTCTCTCGCCGCGGAGGGTTCGGGGTGTCGGGCGTCGACGCCGAGGTGTTCGCCGACACGGTTCACCATCAGGGCCATCTCATAGGCGATCTGGCCGATGTCCGCTTCCGCGGCGCTGAGCACGCACAGACAACTGCCCGCGCCGGCCGCGGTGATGAACAGCATGGCGTCGTCGAACTCGATCATCGTCTGCCGTACGTCACCGGCTCCGAAGTGGCGTCCCGAGCCCTTGGCGAGGCTGTACAGACCCGAGGAGACGGCGGCGAGGTGCTCGGCGTCCTCGCGCCTCAGCCCGGTACTGACCGCCGTGACCAGCCCGTCACTGGACAGCACCAGTGCGTGTCGTACGGGTTCCACGCGCTCGGTCAAGTCGTCCAGTAACCAACCGAGTCCCGCGTTCTGCGGCATTTTTCCTACTCCCCGTTTTCGTCGTTCCCCCCTTGCGGGGAGGATCCGACGGTTCAGCCTTCCCCACTGCTGCCGCCGGAGCAAGCAGGATGGGTACATGGCAAAGAAGATGACCGACAAGGAATGGCGGGCCTTCGTCTCACACGGAACTCGCACCGGGAAACTGGCGACCTCACGTGCCGACGGACGTCCTCACGTCACCCCCATCTGGTTCTTGTTGCACGGTGACGAGGTGCTCTTCAACACCGGCAAGGAAAGTGTCAAGGGACGGAATCTGGCCAGGGACGGCCGCGTGGCGCTCTGCGTGGACTCCGATGTGCCACCGTACGCATTCGTGGTGCTGGAAGGCCGGGCCGAACTCTCCGAGAACCTCGACGAGGTGCGCCACTGGGCCGCCCGCATAGGCGCTCGCTACATGGGCGAGGACCGGGCCGAGGAGTTCGGCGATCGCAACGGCGTGCCGGGCGAACTGCTCGTGCGGGTGCACATCGACAAGGTCCTCGCGTACTCCGGCGTCTCCGACTGACACCTTTACCCGTCGTCCCCCTCTGGCACCGAACCGACCGTGGGTGTCAGCTCACGGAGTCGAGCAGTCGGGCGGTGTGCATCCGTCCGGCGTACTCGACGAGGCATATCAGTACGTCCTTCCCGGAATCGCGGTCCCGCGCGTCGCAGAGCACCACGGGCGTGCCCTGGTCGAGATCGAGAGCACGCGACACGTCGTCGGTGCCGTAGGCGCCGGCTCCGGAGAAGCAGTTGACGGCGACCACGAACGGGATGTGACGGTGCTCGAAGTAGTCCACCGCCGGGAAGCAGTCCTGGAGTCGTCTCGTGTCGGCAAGGACGACGGCCCCCAACGCGCCCTGGGCCAACTCGTCCCACAAGAACCAGAACCTGTCCTGTCCCGGGGTGCCGAACAGATAGAGCGAGAGTCCGGACCGAATGGTGATACGGCCGAAGTCCATGGCCACAGTGGTGGTCACCTTCTGATCCACTCCGCCGGTGTCGTCCACCGACTGGCCGACCTCGCTCAGGAGTTCCTCGGTGCGCAGGGGCTTGATCTCGCTGACCGCACCCACCAGGGTGGTCTTGCCCACGCCGAAGCCACCGGCGACGAGGATCTTCAGTGCCAGGGCGCCCGTGTCGCCGTCTGTCGTGTCGGAGTGCTCGGAAGCCATCGATCACTTCTCTCGGGAGTGCGGGCAAGGTCGCCCTCAGTACTGCTGTGCGGAGTCAGCATCATGACAACTTGCGTTGCACAGCGGGGTGTTGGACCGGATTTTCATGGCATCGACCGACTCGTGCGCGTTCGGTGCCCGGTTGGGTGCACAAGTTCGTACGGGACGGACCCGCGGCGTCGCCCCTCCACACACTTCGCACTTTTGTTCACTACAGGGCCCTCAGCCCGTCGATCACCTCGCGCAGAATTCGCTCGTCCGGCAGCTGTGCGGGCGGCACCGGCCGGCTGACCGTGAGGTGTCCCAGTTCCAGGAGGTCGCCGAGGAGCACGCGCACCACGCCGACCGGCAGGTCCGCGCCCGCGGCGAGTTCGGCGACCGACTGCGTCTCGGTGCGGCACAGGTCGATCAGCGCGCGGTGCTCGGGACCGAGCGAGGTGTCGTCACCGACGTCGGGTGCGCCGATATGGAGGGACACCAGGGCGATCAGATCACAGCGCAATCCGCCGGTACCGGGCTCAGTGCGTCCGCCGGTCATCGCGTAGGGGCGGACGAGGGGCCCGGCCTCGCGGTCGTACCACTGGCTGCCCGGCGGCTCGTGCGGGGCGCCCGCGCTGTCCTCGGTCATGAGCACGGCTCGTTTCCGCTCATCCGGCGACGGGTGGGCGTGCGCCGGCGCGAGGGGGTGTGTAGAGGTGCTCGCCCACGCGTTTCACCAGCCGCGCCATCTCGTACGCCACGAGCCCGATGTCAGCGGTCACGGCCGTGAGCACCGCCAGGCATGAGCCGTCTCCGGCAGCCGCCACGAAAAGGAACCCGTCGTCCATCTCCACCATGGTCTGGCGCACTCCCCCGGTGCCGAAGTGACGGCCGGCCCCTTTGGCAAGGCTGTGGAAGCCTGAGGCGACGGCGGCGAGATGCTCGGCGTCCTCGCGTGCGAGGTCGGTCGACGCGCCGACGGCGAGTCCGTCGTTGGACAGCACCACGGCGTGTCGTACCTCATGCACACGCAGTACCAAGTCGTCCAGCAACCAGTCGAGTTCGCTGGTACGCCCCGTGGCCCTGGTGGTCGGGTCCTGGATCATGCGCGGTCTCCTTCGCTGCTGTCGCTGCCCGTCGCGGGGGGATGGGTGACGCCTCGTCCGGGTGCCCTGCCGCCGCCTCGCGCCCAGCCGTCGCGGAAGGCAGCCATGCGGTCCCTTACGAGTTCGGGGGTGGGGTCCTCATACACCCCGTGGTTCGGCACCGGGGCCTGTCCACCGCCGTGCCGGTCGCGCAGCTGGGGGGCGAGGTGCGCCTGCCGGACACGGCGCGGCAGTCCGTCGGTGTGGTCCGGTTCCTGCGGCGGCCGGAGCTGCCGCAGGGCGGTGACACCGCGAGGGGACGGCTCGGGCGTGTCACCTGCCGTGGCGTCCCCGGGGGAGGCCACGGGAGCCATCAGTGCCCGCCGGTCGACGGACTGCTCGACGGGGCCTTGATGCCGACCGGTGTGCGCGCGCGTGTGCTCACGACCGTCGGGCTGCCGCTGGGCGTCGGCAGTGGCTCCGGGGGAACGTTCCGTCATGCCGCTGTCGAGGAGAGCGGTCGGAAGGAGCACCACCGCGGTGGTGCCGCCGTAGGGAGAGGTCCTCAGGTGGACCTTGATGCCGTGCCGGGAGGCGAGTCGGCTCACCACGAACAGACCGAGACGGTCACTGTCGAAGAGGTCGAGGGCTTCCGACTGCTCGATCCTGCGGTTGGCCTGGGTCAGGGTCTCCTTGCCCATGCCGAGTCCGCGGTCCTCGACCTCGACGGCGTATCCGTTGCCGACCGGTTCCCCGGTGATCCGCACGCGTGTGTGCGGTGGTGAGAACTGGGCGGCGTTCTCGACGAGTTCCGCCAGGAGGTGCGTGAGGTCGGCGACGGCGGCGCCGACGATCCGCACCTCGGGGAGTTGCCGTACCTCCACGCGCGTGTAGTCCTCGATCTCGGAGACGGCGGCGCGGACGACGTCCGTCAGGGAGACCGGCATGCGCCAGGCACGGCCGGGAGCGGCCCCGGAGAGGATGATCAGGCTCTCCGCGTGGCGCCGCATGCGGGTGGTGAGGTGGTCGAGCCGGAAGAGGTCGCTGAGCTCGTCGGGGTCCTCGGACCTGCGTTCCATGCTGTCGAGGAGGCTCAACTGGCGGTGGACGAGGACCTGACTGCGGCGCGCGAGATTGACGAAGACCCCCGAGATGCCGCTGGCCAGTTCGGCGCGCTCGACCGCCGCGTGAAGGGCGGCCCGGTGCACGGTGCCCAGAGCCTCGGCGACCTGTCCGGTCTCGTCCTCGGCGGCGGGCCCCGGCGGGGCCTCGGCTTCGACGTCGATCTCCTCCCCGGCCCGCAGTCTCCGCATGGCGTGGGGCAGTTTGCGACGGGCGATCTCCAGGGCATCGTTGCGCAGGCTCACCAACTCGATGACGAGGCCGCGCCCGATGCGTACGGAGATCACGAGCGACGCGGCGACGGCGGCGAGGCCGAGGAGTACCGCGGCTCCGGCAGGGGTGAGCAGGGCTCGTGCGAACGGGTCGGCCCGGTCGGCGACGTCGCGTCTCGCGTCGGCCTCGATGTTCCGCATACCGTCCCGCACACGCGCGTGTGCGGTCCGCCAGGCACCCTCCGGTGCGGCGGTGAGCGCGTTGGTACCAGGGCGTCCCGCGAGCACCTTGCCCTCGACGGCGCTCAGACGGGTGTGGGCGTCGCCCTCGGCGAGTTCGTCCCAGGCCCTGCGTTCCGGGCCGCGCAGGTCCGCGGCGGCGGCTTCGGTCAGAGTGCGGCGGGTGCCCACGGCCCCGGTGAAAAGGTGCAGTTGCTCGCCGTCGAGGGTGCCGGAGAGCCGTGCGCCGGCCAGCAGCGCGTCCTCCTGGGCAAGGGCCTCGGCCGCTCGGGAGAACTCGAGCAGCACGCGCGCGTCGGAGCCCGCTTCGGCGTCCTGGATGCTGCTGAGCGCGCCGCCGACCTCGAAGGCCGTGGAGATGGTCGTGGTGTACCGCTGGTAGGTCTCGGCCCAGCCGCTGCGGTGGTCCAGGACCGAGGTGCGCAGTGATCGCAGGTGCTCGGCGTCCGAGACGAAGAGCGCGAGACGCTCGGCGACTCCCGCGGACAGGTCGGTACCGTCGGCGACGGTGTGCCGGTCGCCCAGACGCAGTTGCGCGACCGCGCGGTCGGAGTCCTGGGAGAGCGTCTTCAGGGCACTTCCCCGTGCGTCGGAAGGCCTCGTGGCATACCGCACGGCGGCGGCGCGCTCGGCCTGGAGCGCGGCGACGGCATCGGCGACCGGGTCCCGAACGGAGGCGTCGACGCGCTGGAGCTGCCGTAGCCGGGCGACGTCCTGGGCGGTGGTGACAGTGGCGTACGCCCACAGGGCAAGCAGGGAGACGACGGGCACCATCAGCAGGCAGACGATCTTGGCTCGGACGGTGCGGGGGCGTATGTGCGGCCGCCCGGTGCGTCTGGGCGGGCCGGTCGTGGGGGCTCCGGTCTCGTCGGGGTCGAAGCTCTCGTCGGCCGGGGGGCCGGCGTGGGCGCGGCGGCCTCGTACCGCGGGCCGGGGCGGCGTCTCGGCGCCCGTGGTCGAGGTTCTGTCGGGTGTACGCATGGCCTCCTCGCTCAAAGTGGTTTGGGCGTGCCTTCGTGCCGCCGAGGTGCGCGAGCTAGTGGGCGGCGGCGCTCCCGACCGGCTGCTGGGCCGACGCGGAGGCCTCCCGTTCCCCGGTCGTCGGCGACAGCGCGACGAAGGCCGAGGTGAGGAAGAGATAGGACCCGAGGCCGACGGCGAGGGGGAAGATGAACTGCATCGCCGTGGCCCCGGGCAGGTTTGCGCCGGAGGGAGTGACCTCCACGCGCACCGCCCACATGGCGGTGTAGTGCATGCTGCTCACCGCGCCACCCATGACCAGGGAGGCGACGGTGACCGCGAGGGGCGACCTGGTGTTCAGCGCCGCCCACAGGGCGGCGGTCGCCGCGACGACGGCGATCACCACGGAGAGCGCGACGAGCGCCGGGTCGTAGGTCACCTCGCCGTGCATCCGTACCGCCGCCATGCCCAGGTAGTGCATGCTCGCGACGCCCAGCCCGGTGGTGAGGCCACCGAGGAGCAGCGCCCGGCCGCGGTCCTTGCTGTAGCCGACGGCGAAGACTCCGCCGCAGACGACGGCCATGGCGACGAGCAGGCTCAGGATGGTCAACGGCACGTCGTAGCGGATCTCGGTGCCGCTGACACCGAAGCCGAGCATGGCCACGAAGTGCATGGTCCAGATGCCGGTCCCGATGGCGGACGCCGCGGTGACGAGCCAGTTGCGGCGGGACCTGCCGGTGGCGCCCAGCGCACGGACGGTGCAGCGCAGTCCGAGTGCCGCGCCCGTGCAGGCCATCGCGTACGACAGCGCGGGCGTCAGCCAGCCGAAGACGGCGTGGTCCAGGTGTCCCATGGCTCCGGGACGCTAGTGGGAGCACGGGTGCACGAAGGGGGCGCATTGCGAAAGGTGGTGGAATGTGACGCATATGTGCGTCGGAACGATCGCCTCACGCTCGAACCTGCGCGCCGTGCCCGCTCACCCGGTGGTGGGAGATCATGCGGAACATGAGCGACGACCACACACACGTCCAGGAGTTCTTCACGGCACGGGCAGCCGACTGGGACACCCGGTTCCCCGACGACGGGCCCGCCTACGCCGCCGCGGTCACCGAACTCGGGCTGCGGCCGGGTGACCGTGTGCTCGACGCGGGCTGCGGCACGGGGCGGGCCCTGACGCCGTTGCGGGCCGCCGTGGGCCACTCAGGGGTGGTCCTCGGAGCCGATCTGACGCCGGCGATGCTGGAGGCCGCCGTACGTGCCGGACGGCACCGCGACGGGCAGCTGCTGCTCGCGGATGTGGCGGCGCTGCCGTTGCGCACGGAGTCCCTGGACGCGGTGTTCGCTGCCGGGCTCATCGCACATCTGCCGGACCCCGCCGGGAATCTCCGGGAACTCGCACGGGTGGTCCGACCCGGCGGCACGCTGGCACTCTTCCACCCGATCGGCAGGGCGGCGCTCGCGGCGCGCCACGGGCGGCAGCTCACCCCGGACGATCTCCGGGCGGAGGCGAACCTCGACCCGCTGCTGGCCGGTTCGGGCTGGCGCATGACGTCGTACATCGACGAGGACAGCCGATTCCTCACCCTCGCCGTGCGCGCCGACTGACCCTTGGAAAACCTCGTGACCTGCACTGTTCCAAGGTCGTGACATCCGCCGCTGGGACTCGGTCACGGGGTCGGCCCTCTTCTGTCGTCGCGACTCCGTCTCTACGTTGAGTAGGAACACGTGAACGGTATGTGAAGGCCGAGACGGGGGAAGATAGCTCTTATGTTCGACAGGCTCCGCAAGTCCTTCGACAGATTCCTCCACTCGCCACGCATCGAAGCGAGCACTCCGGAGGAGAAACGCACGCACAACCTGTTCGAGGCGGCCGCCGCCTATATCTCGGCGTGCGCGGACGACGACCAGGACCGGATCGACGAGACCGTGACCTGGGTGTCACCCGAGGCACTGTCGTTCGGGGTGAGCGAGCTGGCGTGCCGGGCGGTCATAGCGCTGGCCCGCGAGCGGAACGAGTCGCCGCAGACGGTGGCACGGTCACTGCTGGGGCTGCCCGCCCCCTGAAGAGGTGACAAACACCGGTCGATTCGCCCCTGTCCGGCCGGACACCGCAGCTCTGCGTGGGTTTCACTCCCGTGACAAGCGCCCGCCGGGCGCATTAGGGTGCGCCGACGGACGAGCGAGAGCGATGGGAGGCCGGCATGGCCGGGACGGACGAGGACGCCGTCGCCGCCGGGGACGACGACGCACTGTATGTGCTGACGGCGGTACTGCTCACGCCCGCGAACTTCCCCAGTGTGCTGGGGGACGACTACCCCGAGGCCTGCGCGGCGCTCGGTCTCGCCCCGCTCGCCGACGGCTACGGGATCGTCCTGGGGCAGGACGGCGAGGGCGCCCGGTGGACGGTCGCGGTGGACGACGTGTCACTGGTCGCCGTGGCCATCGCGTCGTGGGACTGCGGCATGGAGTACGACCTCTCGCCCGACGAGGACTCCGTGGTGGCCGCGCTGCCCGGCTGGCCCCTCGCGGTGGCCGTGGCCGCCCCCGGGGTGCCCGCTCCGCACGATCCGGACCCGGAGGTCTCGGACCGGCCACCGCTGAGCCCGCCGGACACCACTGTCTGGGGGCCCGCCCAGCGGCGCCTGGGTGCCGATGAGATCGCGTTGCAGTGGAGCACCTGGCGGGACCAGATCGACGACTCCGCGTTCGCCGGACAGAACGGCGCCGGCGTGGCGGAAGCCGCGGGCGCCACGGAGCCCGGCGGCGAGGGCGGCGTCCGCACGGGCATCCGCCGTGTTCTCGCGGAGGCGCGCGCCTATGTGGAGTCGCCGCCGCCCCTCGGTCGTGTGCGCTCGTCGTTCGCGCCGGGCGACGCCCGGACTCTCCGCGCCGACGGTCCCGGGTGGTCCATGGTGGCCAGAACCGACGACATCGCCTTTGTCCTTCTCGACGACGAGCCGGGGGAAGTGCTCCCGGTGGGGCGTGGCCCGGAACTGCCCGGCCTGCTGGAATCGCTGGACAAGATCGCGGTACGCCCCAACTGAGTCCAGGCGCGCCTCCCGGCTCTGCCGTGTGTCGCCGGCCCTGCCGCGGGGCCGGCGACACCTCAGCGTCCGAGCTCCTTGCGGCCGACCCGGCGCAGCCTGCGTCGCTGCGAGGGGTCGAGCGTGAGGTACGCGACCGTGGGGATCCCCAGGACTATCAGGAGATTGGCCCAGAAGGGGAACGGCAGCAGGAACAGCAGGACGATCCCGATCGCCGCACCCCCCGCCACGATCTTGGTGCTCTTCGACATCTCCGTCGCCTCCTTCGCGGCCCACTGCCGCTCTCTGTCCTGAAAACGGGCACCCGCTCCCCGCAGTTCCGGACCATGACCCTGACGGAACCCTGACTCCACCCCCGGCGCAACCCTGAGACGCCCCGCCTGTCCTGACATCACCACCGGCACGTGATCCACATCACCCTGGGTCGCACCCTCGGGATGTTTGAAGTGAGGTAACCTCGGCGATCCTGAAGAACAGTAGTCAAATTTGAGGAGCTCAGCGTCCCTGTGCCAACGGACCTCGCGGCAACTTCTTCCCACGTCTCCGAGCTGGCCCGCTGCCACGCCACCTTCGTGGCCGACGAGCCGGCCCGTGCCGGCCGTTTCGTCTTCCGGCGGCCCGACAGTACGGCACCACCTCATGCCGCGGTGGGCTCCGCCGGGGAGTCGGCGGTCGTCCTGCCCTGTGAGGCGGGTGTCGAGCTGGTGACGGTGCCCGTCGTGTCTCTCCCGCTGAGCGCCGCTCTGCCGGTGCTCACGCGTGCGCGTGCGACGGCAGGCGCCGACAGGTCGACCGTCTTCTGGGGTACCGCCGCACTCCTCGCCCTCCAGTTCGTAGCACGAGGACTCCTGCTGCCCGGTGTGACCGCCGGCGGTCACGACGCCTGGCGGATCGGCCCACTGCGGGCGGAGGACCTGGAACGGATCCGCGAGCTGGCAGCGGCGATGCCTCCGGAGGCACATGCCCTGCCGGTCGACCACTCCCCGCCGCTGCGACTGCCGGACCCCGAGCTGCTGCTGCGTGCGTTCCTCGACGCGGTCGCCGATTCGCTGCCCCGCTCCCCCGCCGCCGCCTTCGCCGCGGGTGGCTCGGCCTTCGCGGCGCCGGAACCGCAGTCGGTGCCCGAGCAGCGTGCCTGGGCCGCCGATGTCGCCGCCGGTCACGATGCCGGCGTCCGCCTCTCGCTCCGCGTGGAGGTCCCCGGTCTCGACACGGCCGACGGGGACAAGACACGCCTGTCGTTCCGGGCCGTCCTCCAGGTCCACAGCGTCAGCGACCCGGCCCTGGTTGCGGACGCCTCCGCCGTATGGACCGGCGCCGAGATCTTCGGTCCCCGCGCACGGATGGACGCCCTGCTCGCGCTGCGCCGCGCGGCCCGTGCCTGGACCCCGCTCACCCCGCTGCTCTCGGCCGCCGTGCCCGACTCGGTGGAACTCGCCGACGAGGAGGTCACCGAGCTCCTGGGCGAGGGGGCCCGGGTGCTGGCCGCCGCCGGCGTCGACGTGCACTGGCCCAAGGAGCTGGCCCGCAAGCTGACCGCCCGCGCGGTCATCGGTCCGCCGGACGACGAGCAGGACCGCGCCGGGACCGGCCCTGCCGCGGCCGGTCCCGGCGCCGACTCGTCCGGCACTCCGTCGTCCCTGTCGGCCGACACGCTGCTCGCCTTCGACTGGTGGTTCGCTCTGGGCGACCAGCGGCTGACCCGCCAGGAACTGGACGTGCTGGCAGAGGCGAACCGCCCGATGGTGCGGCTGCGCGACCAGTGGGTCCTCGTCGACCCGGAGGAGATCCGCCGCGCCCGCGCGCAGAAGGACCACACGGTGTCCCCCGTCGCCGCGCTCAGCGCCGCCCTGACGGGCTCCACCGAGGTCGGCGGCCGGATGGTCGACGTACGGCCCACGGGGTGGCTGGCGACGCTGCGGGAGCGGCTGTCGGACCCGGAGGGGCAGCAGCCGGTCGGGCAGCCGTCCGGGCTCGCCGCGACGCTGCGCGACTACCAGCTGCGGGGACTCAACTGGCTGGCCCGGATGACGTCTCTGGGACTGGGCGGCTGCCTGGCGGACGACATGGGCCTCGGCAAGACGATCACGCTGATCGCCCTGCATCTGCACCGGCAGTCCGACGCCTCCTCCGCGGGCCCCACGCTCGTGGTCTGCCCGGCCTCGCTGATGGGCAACTGGCAACGGGAGATCGAGAAGTTCGCGCCCGGCGTTCCGGTGCGCCGCTTCCATGGCGCCCGGCGCACCCTGGACGGGCTCACGGAGGGGGAGTTCGTCCTCACCACGTACGGCACGATGCGCCTCGACGCGCCGCGCCTCGGCGACGTCGCCTGGGGCATGGTCGTGGCGGACGAGGCACAGCACGTGAAGAACCCGTACTCGGCCACGGCGAAGGAGCTGCGCACCATCGGGGCACGCGCGCGCGTGGCGCTCACGGGCACTCCGGTGGAGAACAACCTGTCCGAGCTGTGGGCGATCCTCGACTGGACGACCCCGGGACTGCTCGGCAGGCTCGGTTCCTTCCGCACCCGGTACGCGCGGGCCGTCGAGGGCGACCGCGATCCCGCCGCCGCGGAGCGGCTCGCCCGTCTCGTTGGGCCGTTCCTGCTGCGCCGCCGCAAGTCGGACCCTGGCATCGCCCCGGAACTGCCGCCGAAGACCGAGACGGACCGCGCCGTGTCGCTCACCAGGGAACAGGTGGGCCTGTACGAGGCGTTGGTCCGCGAGACCATGGCGGAGATCACCGCGGCCGACGGCATGGAACGGCGCGGCCTGATCGTGAAGCTGCTCACCGGGCTCAAGCAGATCTGCAATCACCCGGCGCAGTTCCTCAAGGAGGAGCGTCCCCGGATCGTCGGCCGCTCGGGGAAGTTGGAGCTGCTGGACGAACTGCTGGACACCATCCTCTCCGAGGGAGCAAGCGTTCTGGTGTTCACGCAGTACGTGGGGATGGCGAGTCTCCTGGAGCGCCATCTCGCGGCACGCGGGGTGCCGACGCGGTTCCTGCACGGCGGAACACCGATCCCGGAGCGCGAGGCGATGGTCGAGAGCTTCCAGGAGGGTGAAGTGCCCGTCTTCCTGCTGTCGTTGAAGGCCGCCGGTACCGGTCTGAACCTGACGCGTGCCGAGCACGTCGTGCACTACGACCGCTGGTGGAACCCGGCCGTCGAGGCCCAGGCCACCGACCGGGCGTACCGCATCGGCCAGACACGGCCGGTGCAGGTGCACCGGCTGATCACGGAGGGAACGATCGAGGACCGCATCGCAGACATGCTGGCCCGCAAGCGTGAGTTGGCCGAGGCGGTACTCGGTTCCGGCGACGCGTCCCTCACCGAGTTGTCCGACGCGGCCCTGGCCGACCTGGTGGAGCTGCGGGGGGATGCACGATGACGGAACACACCGGACCGGGCGAGGAGCGCACGTTCGCCGCACTCTCGCCGGTGCGTGGGCGTGGATTCGCGCAGACCTGGTGGGGCCAGGCCTGGTTGAAGGCGCTGGAGGACGCGGCGCTGGACTCGGAGCAGCTGAAAGCGGGGCGCAGACTCGCGCGCGCGGGCGCCGTGGGCGCCGTGTCGGTGCGCCCTGGTCGGGTCACCGCGGTGGTCCAGGACCGCGACGGTACGGCCCATCGCGCCGACGTCCTGCTCCAGGAGCTGTCCGAGGAGCACTGGCGCCGCTTCCTCGAGATGGCCGTCGAGCGGTCCGGGCACATCGCCGCCCTGCTCGACCGGGAGATGCCGCCGCATCTCGTCGAGGACGCCGAGACGGCCGGGGTCGACCTGCTGCCCGGGCTCGGCGATCTGGAGGCGGAGTGCGGCTGCGGGACCTGGGACCACTGCCGCCACACCGCGGCGCTCTGCTATCAGGTGGCACGACTGCTCGACCGGGATCCGTTCGTCCTGTTGCTGATGCGGGGGCGAGCCGAGCGCACCCTGCTGAACGAGTTGCAGGTCCGCGGTGCCACCCCCACGGCGGAGGAGCAGGGTGCGCCGCAGACCCCACGAGGCGGCCTGGACGCCGTTGAGGCGTACGCGGCCGGGGACATCCTGCCTCCGCTTCCGGAGCCGCCCGGGCTGCCCGGGGAGCCCGGGCGGCCGCCGTCCCTGGACACCGAGGTCCCGCCCGGACCCGGTGTCGACCCTGGCGCGCTCGAGTTCCTGGCGGCACAGACCGCCCGGGAGGCGCACAGGCTCCTGGCCGATGCTCTGCGTGCCGGACATGATCAGCAGGCCGTGGAGGAAGAGCCGGCACCAGGACAGGACGCCGTGCGCCTGGCCGCAGGTGACCCGGAGCCGAGCGTCGCGGCACGGCTCGCGGAGGGCGCCGGGCGTGACCGGGAAGGGCTGGCGCTCGCGGTCCGCGCCTGGCGGTACGGCGGCGCGGCCGGGCTCGCCGTCCTCGACGAGGAGTGGCATGTGCGGGCGGAGTCGCTCGCACGCGCGCGTGCCGCCCTCGAAGCCGCCTGGGACGAGGACGAACGACCACGCCTGCGCCCCACCCACAACCGCTGGACCGTGGTCGGCGGCTCGGCCCAGCTGCGCCTCGGACGGGACGGTCGCTGGTGGCCGTACCGCAAGGAACGGGGCCGCTGGGCACCGGCGGGTCCGGCCGCCCACGATCCCGCGACGGCACTGGCTTCGGTCGACGCCGAGGCATGAGCCCGTCGGGCGGGCGCGCGCGGACCTCGGCTCATGACGGCCGCGCGCGCGTGCTCTCTTCGCGCTACGGCGCTCCGTACCCGACCTCGGACGGGAGGAGCGAGCCGAGGTCGTCGGCGAGCTCGCTGGGGAAGCCCGTGGGCAGCGACGGAAGCCCGCTCGGCAACTCGGACGGGAGTCCGCTGGGCAGTCGGGTCGGGAGGCTCAGCGACGGGGTGGGCGCAGCACTCGTGTCGCCGCCCGTCCCGCCCGGCGACCTGTCCCCCGGTGATCCGTCTTTCCCCGAGACCACCAGAACCACTGCCGCGACGGCGACCAGCGCGACGACCACGGCCGCCACGACGAGCCGCACGTTCCGGGGCCCGCCTGGAGGCCGACCACCGGGAGGCGGGCCACCGGAAGGCGGGCCACCGGAAGGCCAGGGTGGTGGCCGGCCACCGGGCGGGGCGGGTGGCTGCCGGTCGCCACCCCACGGAGGCGGGCCGAACACCGGCGGGGGTGGTGGGCGACTCCCGGTCGGGTCGTTCGGCGGCGGTGCGCCGTCCGGCGTAGGAGGGGGCTGGGACGGCGGTG
The DNA here is from genome assembly GCF_055572155.1 of Streptomyces sp. NPDC030814. Lineage (NCBI taxonomy): Bacteria > Bacillati > Actinomycetota > Actinomycetes > Kitasatosporales > Streptomycetaceae > Streptomyces > Streptomyces sp. NPDC030814. The sequence goes on along the minus strand of NZ_JBVIDX010000014.1, from coordinate 82,762 downwards.
GCGGCATACCCATACCCGCCGGGGTCGCCGCGAGGACCGGGCAAAGGGGACGCCGAAACCAGTCAGAACGGGAACGAAAGGGGCGAAGAGTACCGTTTCGGGAACAGTAGGAGGCCCGCCGCCGCTTCGAGCGGCAGGGGGCCTCCTCCACGCGCGTGTGATCAGCCGCGGGCGCCCAGCAGGTGATCCATCGCGAGCTGGTCGAGCTGCTCGAAGGCCATACCGCGAGCCGCGGCGGCCTCGGCGTCGAAGTCCTCGAACGCCGTGCGGTCCGCGAGCAGCGCCTGCAGACCGTCGGCGGCGGTCGGCTGCGCCAGCTGGTCCAGGCGGGCCGCACGCAGTGCCTCCTGAACCTGCGGGTCGGCACGGAACGCGGCCGCGCGCTCCTTCAGGATGAGGTAGTTGCGCATGCAGCCGGCGGCCGACGCCCACACCCCGTCGAAGTCCTCGGTGCGCGGCGGCTTGAAGTCGAAGTGCTTCGGACCCGCGTAACCGGCGCTCTCCAGGAGGTCGACCAGCCAGAAGGCCGAGCGCAGGTCACCGGCGCCGAAGCGCAGGTCCTGGTCGTACTTGATGCCGGACTGGCCGTTGAGGTCGATGTGGAAGAGCTTGCCCGCCCACAGGGCCTGAGCGATGCCGTGCGGGAAGTTCAGCCCGGCCATCTGCTCGTGGCCGACCTCGGGGTTCACGCCGTACAGCTCCGGGCGCTCCAGGCGCTCGATGAAGGCCAGGGCGTGACCGACCGTGGGGAGCAGGATGTCTCCGCGCGGCTCGTTCGGCTTGGGTTCGATCGCGAACTTCAGGTCGTAGCCCTGGGTGGTGACGTACTCGCCCAGAAGGTCGAAGGCCTCCTTCATCCGGTCGAGTGCCACACGGACGTCCTTGGCGGCGCCGGACTCGGCGCCCTCCCGGCCGCCCCAGGCGACGTAGGTCCTGGCACCGAGCTCGACCGCCAGGTCGATGTTGCGGATCGTCTTGCGCAGCGCGTAGCGGCGCACGTCCCGATCATTGGCGGTGAAGGCCCCGTCCTTGAACACGGGGTGGGTGAAGAGGTTGGTGGTGGCCATCGGCACGGTCATGCCGGTGGTGTCCAGGGCGGCGCGGAAGCGCTTGATGTGCTCTTCGCGTTCGCTGTCCGAGGACCCGAAGGGAATCAGGTCGTCGTCATGGAAGGTCACGCCGTAGGCGCCCAGTTCCGCCAGACGCTGCACCGTCTCGACCGGGTCGAGGGCCCGCCGGGTGGCGTCGCCGAACGGGTCCCTTCCCTGCCAGCCGACGGTCCACAGGCCGAAGGTGAACCTGTCCTCGGGGGTGGGCTGGTAGTTCATGCCGCGACTCCTTGCGCTCCGACTATTTCGTCATGGCGATTTACAAATTAGTATGCGGACGCGTCTCGGGGAAGACAAGATGTCGCCCGCCGGAGGCGCCAGCCGCATCAGCGGCCGTCACGAGCCGCGTGAGAGGGAGAGCCCGATGTCAACAGCCGAGGGTCCGCTCGTCGTCGGTGTGGACTCGTCCACACAGTCCACCAAGGCCCTGGTCGTCGACGCGTCGACCGGACGGGTGGTGGCGAGCGGGCAGGCCCCGCACACCGTGTCGTCCGGCGCGGGCCGGGAGAGCGATCCACGTCAGTGGTGGGAGGCGCTGTGCGAGGCGCTGCGCCAGTGCGGTGAGCCCGCGCGTGAGGCCGCCGCGGTGTCGATCGGCGGCCAGCAGCACGGCCTGGTCACCCTCGACGCACAGGGCGAGCCGGTACGCCCCGCGCTGCTGTGGAACGACGTGCGCTCGGCGCCGCAGGTGCGCCGGCTGGTGGCGGAGCTGGGCGGCCCGAAGGCCTGGGCCGAGCGCACCGGAAGCGTTCCCGGCACCTCTTTCACCGTCACGAAGTGGGCCTGGCTCGCCGAGAACGAACCCGAGGCGGTCCGTGCGACTGCCGCCGTACGACTGCCGCACGACTATCTGACCGAACGCCTCACCGGCCAGGGCACGACCGACCGCGGTGACGCCTCCGGCACGGGCTGGTGGGCTTCGGGGACCGAGGCGTACGACGGCGAGGTCCTGGCCCATGTGGGCCTGGACCCGGCGCTGCTGCCCCGTGTGGTCCGGCCCGGCGAGGTGGCCGGCACCGTGCGGGACGCCCACGACCTGCCGTTCGCCAAGGGCACTCTCGTCGCCCCCGGCACAGGTGACAACGCGGCCGCCGCACTGGGTCTCGGCCTGCGGCCCGGCACCCCGGTACTGAGCCTCGGCACGTCCGGCACGGTGTACGCCGTCTCGAAGCACCGCCCCGCCGACCCGACCGGCACGGTGGCGGGCTTCGCCGACGCCCACGGCGACTGGCTGCCGCTGGCCTGCACCCTGAACTGCACCCAGGCCGTCGACCGCGTCGCCGCACTGCTGGGCCTGGACCGCGAGGCCGTGGAACCCGGCACCAGCGTCACCCTCCTGCCCTACCTGGACGGCGAACGCACCCCGGCCCTCCCCCACGCCTCCGGCCTCCTCCACGGGCTCCGCCACGACACGACCGGCGGACAGCTCCTCCAGGCCGCCTACGACGGTGCCGTGCACTCGCTGCTCGGTGCCCTCGACCTGGTGCTCGACGCGGACGCGGATCCCTCGGCTCCGCTGCTGCTGATCGGCGGCGGCGCGCGGGGCGCGGCGTGGCAGCAGACCGTGCGACGCCTGTCGGGGCGGGCGGTGCAGGTCCCGGAGGCCAAGGAGCTGGTCGCGCTGGGCGCCGCCGCGCAGGCCGCCGGACTGCTCACCGGCGAGGACCCGGCCGCGGTCGCCCGCCGCTGGGGCACCACCCGCGGGCCGGTCCTGGAGGCGGTGGAACGGGACGAGGAGACGCTGACCAGGATCTCCGGGGTGCTCTCCGACGCGGCGCCGTTGCTGGAGCGCGAGCCGGGTGCCCGCTGACCAGGGAAGGGGCACCTGAAGTGGGGCGATACGCTTCCGGCATGATCTGAGAGGGCACCCGCCAGGACACTTCAAGAGGGGGAGGTATGACCGCACCGCTGCACGAGACGCACCCGGGCAGCCCGGGCCGCCGCCTGCCCGACACCCAGCAGGGCATGCGCCGCCGCAACCTCTCCCGGGTCATGCACACCGTCAACACCGAGGGCCCGCTCTCCCGTGCGGCCGTGGCGTCGCACATCGGCCTCACCCGGGCGGCGGTGTCCACGCTGGTGGACGAGTTGATCCGGGCGGGACTCCTCGAAGAGCTGGGCCCCGAGCGTCCCGGACGGGTCGGGCGCCCCGGTTCGGCACTCGCTCTCAGCGGGCGCGGTCCCGCCGGAATCGGCGCGGAGATCGGCGTCGACCACCTCGCGGTGTGCGCGGTGGACCTGCGCGGCGAGGTACGGGCGCGTGCCGTGCGGCACGGGACCAATCGCGGCCGTCCCCCCGAGCCGGTCATCGACGAGCTGACCGCGCTCGTGCGACGCGTCGTCGCCGAGGCCGGGAAGGAGGGCCTGTGGGCGGCGGGCCTCGCGGTCGCCGTGCCCGGTCTGGTGGCGCGCGACGGCCGCACCGTGGTCCGTGCCCCGAACCTCGACTGGCACGACACGGACCTCGGCGCCCTACTCCCGGGCGGTGTGCCGCTGACGGTCGACAACGAGGCCAACTTCGGCGGCCTCGCCGAACTCTGGCTCGGCGAGGCGACCCCGCACGACTTCCTGCACGTCTCCGCGGAGATCGGCATCGGTGGCGCGGTGGTCGTCGACGGCCGGCTGCTCCGGGGCACCCGCGGCTTCGCGGGCGAGCTGGGTCATGTGCCCGTCAGGCCGGAGGGCCCGAAGTGCGCGTGCGGGGGGCGTGGCTGCCTCGAGCAGTACGCCGGCGAGGAGGCCGTGCTGCGGGCGGCCGGACTGGAGCCGGGCGAGAACCGGGTGGAACTGCTCGCCGAGCGGGCCGCCGCCGGGGACCAGGAGGTACGCCGGGCGCTGCGCGGCGCCGGCACCGCGCTGGGTATCGCGCTGACCGGCGCGGTCAATCTGCTGGACCCCGAGACCGTGGTGCTGGGCGGCGCCCTGGCCGCCCTCGCGCCCTGGCTCGTCCCGGCACTGGAGCGTGAACTGGCCCGGCGGACAGCTGGGCCCGCCTGCGCCGTGACCGTGTCGCGCCTGGGCTCGCAGGGGCCGTTGCTGGGGGCGGCCCACTCGGTGGTGCGGGCGGTGCTCGACGACCCGGCGACGGTCGGGGTGCGGGCGTAACCGAGGGGATCGCGGCTGCCGCCGCGAGGGAGAAGCGGTCCTCATGCCCTGGGCCCTCAGAACCATCTCACCCCCGCAGGTGACGGAGTTATCCACAATGGCCTGCTTTTCCACCGTTTCCCCCATGCTTCGACGGCGTACCGGCTGATCGCCGTACCGTGATTCACGCGAGGCGCAGCCGTTCGACCTGCGGATGCGTCTCACACATGGACGCCCGTCCCCGCAGACCGATTCAGGCCCACTCTGAAAGGCAGACCCGATGGAGCGAGCCGAAGCGTTGCCGAGCAGGCGGCGGCTGCTGAAAGGCACCGCTTTCGCCGCGATCCCCTACGCGCTGCTCCCGAGTCCCCGCACAGGTGTCCACCCACCGCCCGTGGACCACCCGTACGCCCTGTGGGAGCCGGCGAGCGAGGCCAACTACACGGCGGCCGACCGCCCGGCGAGCCACCCCGTCGACCTGGTGATCATTCACGTGACGCAGACGACCTACAAGAACACGATGCCCGTCTTCTGGAACCCGGCGAAACAGGTCTCCGCACACTACGTGCTGCGGTCGGCCGACGGGCGGGTCACCCAGTGTGTCCGTGAGCGGGACATCGCCTGGCACGCGGGCAACTGGGAGTACAACGCACGCAGCATCGGCATCGAACACGAGGGCTGGGTCGACCGCCCGGAGTACTTCACCGGTGCCATGTACGAGCAGTCGGCGGCCCTCACCTCGAAGGTCTGCGACAGGTACGGCATCCCCAAGGACCGCGACCACATCATCGGCCACCTCGAGGTACCGGGCACCGACCACACCGATCCGGGGCCGCACTGGGACTGGACCCGGTACATACGTATGGTCAACGCCATCTGAAGCAGTGGACGCGGGACCGCGGGTACGTCTCATGGCTTGTCGGGCACGTATGCGAGGTCGACGATGGATCCTGCCATGCACGACGTCCGGGGAGGCCGAGTTGACCGATCCATGGGTGGCTCTGGAGCCGGGAGCCGACCCTGTCGAGCGAGTGCGGGTGCTGCGCCGCGCGCATGAGGCGTTCACCCAGGGCGGCGCGGTGACGCGACCGGTCCGTTCCGTGGTGGCCGATTCATGGCGGCGCTCCGCGAAAGCCGGTGTCGGACCGGAGGGCACCGCGCGCGTGGAGCTGATGGACGGCGACCTCGGTTCCTATCGCGCGGAGCATCCGCTGGCCTGCGTGATGCCGCTGGTCCGGGAGTTGCTGGGCACCTTCGCGGCGGACGGCGAGCATCTGCTGGCCGTGTGCGACGCGCAGGGCCGCCTGCTGTGGGTGGAGGGACATCCGGCGACCAGACGTCGGGCGGACGGGATGAACTTCGTGCCGGGGGCACGCTGGGCGGAGTCCGAGGTCGGTACGAACGCGCCGGGTACGGCGGTCGCGGTCGACCGGCCGGTGCAGGTGTTCGCGGCCGAGCACTTCATACGGCGGGTGCAGCCGTGGACGTGCGCGGCGGCACCGGTGCACGATCCGCGCACCGGCCGGGTGCTCGGCGCGATCGACATCACCGGCGGCGACAGACTGGCGCATCCGCACAGTCTCGGTTTCGTGCAGGCGGTGGCTCGGGCCGCCGAGTCGCAGTTGGCCCTGCTCGCACCGCCCGGTGCCCCGGCCGACGCACTGGAACTGACCGCCCTCGGCCGGGACGAGGCGCAACTCCTGGTTGCTGGAAGGAGGGTGAGGCTCAGCCGACGGCACAGCGAGATCCTGGTGCTGCTCGCCCGGCATCCGGAAGGGCTCTCCGGCGACGAGTTGCTCTGCGCGCTGTACGAGGACGAGTCGGTGACGCCGGTGACCCTGCGTGCGGAACTCGCAAGGCTGCGCCGACTGCTCGGGCCGGGACTGCTCGGGTCGCGCCCGTATCGGCTCACGGTTCCGGTGGAGTCCGATGTGGCGGTCGTGGAGCGCAGGCTGGAGACGGGTGCGGTGACGTCGGCCGCGACGGCGTACGAGGGTCCGCTGCTTCCCGGTTCGCAGGCTCCGGCGGTCGTCCGTCTGCGCCACAGGCTCGCCGAGGGGCTGCGTACCGCTCTCATAGCCCGCCGTGATCCCGACCTGCTGGCGGACTGGGTACACGCGCCCTGGGGCGAGGACGACCTCGACGTGTGGCGCGCTCTGGCGGCCGTGCGCCCGACACCGGCGGTGAGCGCCCGGCTGCGGGAACTGGAGGCGGAGCTGAGGGCGCCGGCGGGGTGGGCGAAGCAGAGACGTACTTGACGAAGGGAGATCACCGAATCGCAGCGCAACGTCGTTGCAACCGTCGGATTCCTAGCCTCCACGAGAAAGCCGCCCAACGGCGGGTGGCGCTTCCGAGGAGGCAGGTATTCCATGACCCGTTTCGCAGCACCTGGTACGGATGGCGCGGTCGTCTCCTACGAGGCACGGTACGACCACTTCATCGGTGGTGAGTATGTACCGCCGGCGCGCGGGCAGTACTTCGAGAATCCGAGTCCGGTGAACGGGCTGCCGTTCACGGAGATCGCGCGGGGTACGAGTGAGGACGTGGAGCGGGCCCTGGACGCGGCGCACGCGGCCGCGCCCGGCTGGGGTCGTACGTCGGTGACGGAGCGTTCGGACATCCTGCGGAAGATCGCCGACCGGATGGAGGCGAACCTGGAGAAGCTGGCGGTCGCCGAGAGCTGGGAGAACGGCAAGCCGGTGCGCGAGACGCTGGCCGCCGACATCCCGCTCGCCATCGACCACTTCCGCTACTTCGCGGGGGCGGTGCGCGCGCAGGAGGGTTCGCTGGCGGAGCTCGACGACGACACGGTGGCGTACCACTTCCACGAGCCGCTCGGTGTGGTCGCGCAGATCATCCCGTGGAACTTCCCCATCCTCATGGCGACGTGGAAGCTGGCGCCGGCGCTGGCCGCGGGCAACGCGGTCGTGCTCAAGCCGGCCGAGCAGACTCCGGCGTCGATCCATGTCTGGCTGAGCCTGGTCGCGGATCTGCTGCCGCCGGGAGTCGTGAACATCGTCAACGGGTTCGGGGTGGAGGCGGGCAAGCCGCTGGCGTCGAGTCCGCGGGTGGCGAAGGTGGCGTTCACGGGTGAGACGACGACCGGGCGTCTGATCATGCAGTACGCCTCGGAGAACATCACGCCGGTGACGCTCGAACTCGGTGGCAAGTCGCCGAACATCTTCTTCGACGACGTGTGGTCGGCGAACGACGACTTCCGTGACAAGGCCCTCGAGGGCTTCACGATGTTCGCGCTCAACCAGGGTGAGGTGTGCACGTGTCCGTCGCGGGCCCTGGTGCAGCGCGGGCACTACGCAGAGTTCATCGAGGCGGCCGTCGCCCGCACGGAGCAGATCAAGACGGGGCACCCGCTGGACACCGACACCATGATCGGCGCGCAGGCCTCCAACGACCAGTTGGAGAAGATCCTCTCCTACCTGGACATCGGCAGGCAGGAAGGGGCCAAGGTCCTCACGGGCGGGGAACGCATCGAGCACGATGGCGAGTTGAAGGGCGGCTACTACGTCCAGCCGACGATCTTCGAGGGCGACAACCGTATGCGGATCTTCCAGGAGGAGATCTTCGGACCGGTCGTGTCCGTCACCTCGTTCGACGACTTCGACGACGCAATCAAGATCGCCAACGACACTCTGTACGGCCTGGGGGCCGGTGTGTGGACGCGGGACGCCAACACCGCGTACCGCGCGGGCCGTTCCATCCAGGCGGGCCGCGTCTGGACGAACTGCTACCACGCGTACCCCGCGCACGCCGCGTTCGGCGGCTACAAGGGCTCGGGCATCGGCCGCGAGACCCACAAGATGATGCTGGACCACTACCAGCAGACGAAGAATTTGCTGGTGTCGTACTCGCCGAAGAAGCTGGGCTTCTTCTAAACATAGAAAAAGGGCGCCTGACCTGGGCAGATGCCCATCAGGCGTCCATGCCCGGGTACGTCTAGGTCGCGAGGCGAAATTCGACCTTACTCCCGATTTCTCCCACTGGTACCCCACCCCTGACCAGCTGTTACGTCGTTCGGCCCAGTGCGGCCGTACCAGTCGGCGGGCGTGGCCAGGATGACGAGGAAGGAGTTGTTCTTGCGCAGCTCCGCCCCGTAGCTGACCAGGTTACGGCCCGTGGGGTCCCCGAACCATAAGGCGAGCACACCGTTGCGGGCGGGCCCACAGGATCCGGGGCTCGAGCCACGAGATCTTCGCTGTCCGGCCGGGCATGAGCCGCCGTTACGCGCCGGGGTCGGAGTCGCCCCAGCCGGCGCCTTCGGCGGTTCGGCGTGAGGACGTCGAGGAGTCGGACACGGCTGCACCGTGGCATTGGCCCCCGGCCGGGCCCCAGTCGGCTCACCCTGCTGGGAGTGCTCCAGCAGTTCTCCCGGACACTCGCCGGTCCTCGGGCCCGGTCACAGGAACCGGCGCAGCAGGCGCTCCTTCCGGCGGGTGAACGGCGGGTAGACGAGCCGCAGCACGTCCGGTCGCAGCGGCTTGTCCAGTACCGCCTTGGTGTGGCTGAAGGTGTCGAGGGAGTGCGGCCCGTGATAGCGGCCGACCCCGCTCTCGCCGACGCCGCCGAAGGGCAGGCCGGGCACGCTGAGATGGGCGTTCGGGATGCCGAAGGCCAGGGCGCCCGAGGAGGTCTCCGCGGTCAGCCGCCGCTTGGAGTGGCGGGAGGCGGTGAACGCGTACAGGGCGAGGGGCTTGTCCCGCGCGTTGACGAACGCGATCGCCGCGTCGAGGTCGGGGACGCGCACGATCGGCAGGATCGGTCCGAAGATCTCCTCGCTCATGACGGGCGCCTGCGGATCCACGTCGGCGAGGACCGTCGGGGCGAGGTAGCGGGTCGCGCGGTCGTGCTCCCCGCCGGTGACCAGCCGGCCGCCGCCCAGCAGGCCGACCAGCCGGTCGAAGTGACGGTCGTTGACGATGCGGCCGTAGTCGGCACTGGCGGACGGCTCGGTGCCGTACATCTCACGGACCGCGGCGGTGAGGTGCGGCTCCAGCCCGGAGGCCGCCTCGCCGATCGCGAGCACGTAGTCGGGGGCGACACAGGTCTGCCCGGCGTTCATGAACTTGCCCCAGGCGATGCGGCGGGCGGCCGCCCGGAGGTCCGCGCCCGGTTCGACGACAGCGGGGGACTTGCCGCCGAGCTCGAGCGTGACCGGCGTGAGACGGCGGGCCGCGGCGGCCATCACGACGCGTCCGACGGTGCCGTTGCCGGTGTAGAAGACGTGGTCGAACGGCTGCTCCAGCAAGGCGGTCGTCTCCGGTATACCGCCCTCGACGACTGCCACGGCGCTCGGGTCGAGCGCCCGCGGCAGCCGGTGGGCGAGCGCGGCCGAGGTCGCGGGGGCGAGCTCGCTGGGCTTGACCACCACGCAGTTGCCCGCGGCCAGCGCGCCGACGAGCGGCGCCAGCGCCAGCTGCAGGGGATAGTTCCACGGGCTGATGACCAGCACGGTGCCCAGCGGCTCCCGTACCGTCCGGGCCCGGGCCGGGGAGAGCGTCAGGGGCACGGAGACCCTGCGCGGGCGCAGCCAGGGGGCGAGATGGCGCAGGGTGTGGTCGATCTCCTTGACGACGAAGCCGATCTCGGTGAGACGGGCCTCGGTGGCGCCCTTGCCGAGATCGGCGTGCAGGGCGGCCGCGAACTCGGCCTGGTGTTCCGTCAGCATGTCGCGCAACGCGCGCAGTTGGGCCCGGCGCCAGGAGACGGGGCGGGTGAGCCCGGTGGCGAAGACCGTGCGCAGTCGGGAGACGGTCTCGTCAGCGGCGACGGCGGGCTGGAGGCGGGAGTCAGGATGCATGCCGCGGAGCATATACGAAACGAAATTCTTTCGTTTCGTTATCGAGTACACTCGCTGCATGCCCACCCGAATCCCCGCCCCGCCCCTCGCCGAGCTCACCGAGCGGCTGCCCGAGCGCCTCGCGGTTCCCGAGTCCGACCTCCTCGCGCCGGGCAGCACCTGGAACCTCTCCCAGACGCTCCAGCACTGCGCCCAGACCGTCCGCTACTCGGTGACCGGATACCCGCGGCTGAAGCCCGCACTGTTCCGGGCCACCGCGGGCGCCCTGGCCAAGCACGTGTTCCTGAACCGGGGCGCCACGAAGCACGCCCTGGACGCGGAACTCGACGGTGCCCCCGCCCTCGACCCGCACCTGCCGGCCGCCGAGGCCGCGGCGGACCTCGCGGACGCGGTGGCCCTCTTCAGCGGCCACACCGGTCCGCACGCGCTTCACCCGGCCTACGGCCGCTGCACCCACGACGAGTTCGCCCGGCTGCACGCCATGCACCTCGCCGAGCACCTCCCCGGTCTGGCCGATGCCTGAGGCCGCGCCGCGCCGGGGCCGCCCCCGTGACGCAGCACGGGACCGGGCCCTGCTGGAGGCCACCCTGGCCGTCCTGGCCGAGAGTGGCTACGGCGGCCTGACCACCGCCGCCGTGGCCGCCCGGGCCGGAGTCTCCACCGCCACGCTCTACCGCCGCTGGTCCTCCAAGGAGACCCTGGTCATCGCGGCCGCCGCAGCGCGTGCCAAGGACCTCGTGAAGCGGCCCGACACCGGCACCCTCGAAGGGGATCTGCGGGCCCTGCTGAGGCACAAGGCCGCGAGCCTGACCGGGGAGAGCGGGCGGCTGATGCGCGCCCTCGTCGGCGAGGCCGCGCACAACGACGCCCTCGCCGAGGCCCTCGCGACCACGTTCCTGGCCCCCGTGCGCAGCCGCGTGGAGGAGGTGGTGACGCGGGCCGTGGCCCGGGGAGACATCCCACCGGTGGACGACACCGGCATCCTCGGCGACCTGGTCGCCGGCCCGGTGATGAGCCACTTCCTGATCACCCCGCAGGCGCCGGACGAGGTGGACCCCGAGACCGCCATGGCATGGGCCGACCGCCTGCTGCCCTCCGTCCTGCGGGCGCTGGGCTCCGGCTGAGGAGTCGGGGGAGCATCCGGCGCACGTCGAGCGGGCCACCGCACGGGCTGCCCTATCGTCAGAATGAACCGCTCTGGGACAGGCCGGAGCCTCCATCAGACCCGGAGCGGTTCACGGACCACCAGATGTTCGAAGCCCGCAAGCCACTCGCCGTCACCGCGGCCACGCCCGAACCGGCCCGCCCGGAGCCGGAAACCGTCCCGGCCTACCTGTCCGATACCGGCGACCACGACGCCCTCCTCGGCGCCTTCCTCGACGCACACGGTGGCTGGGAGAAGTGGCAGGCGATCCCTATTGAATCGGCGTGTTGAAGCCGATCTGACAGGGTGGCGCGATGAACAAATGGCGTGTGTTCTGGGTCTCCAAGTCGGCGCCGATCGCCTCACCGCACGTACCTGTGCTGGCGGGATGCACAGACCTGACAGAGCGTGAAGAGTCAACCGGGATCCGGCCCGGCGATCCGATTCTGCTGACACCGGACTACCGCGTCGACGAACTCTTTAGCCTGTACACGCGCAGTAGCCCGTTCCGGGGATACACGAAAGAGACAAAGCGGAACTACATCACGGACATCTGCCTGTTCCTCAACTTCCTGTGGCAGCGCGGAAAGGTCTGGACGCAGGCCGTGGAGTCCGATGTCGACGATTTTCAGTTCTGGCGCCAAACGTCGCGCGACAACCCGGTGCGGGTGGGCGGGAACAAGTGGAATCGTGAACTGGCCGCACTGATGAACCTGTACACGTGGGCGACGAAGCTGGGCAACGAGTTCCTACCGCGCAACCCGGTGCCGGTGCATCGGGTGGTGGGTCGGCATGGGCAGGTCGTCAACGTGCCGGACGGGAAGGCGAAGGACGCCCGGGACAGCAATGTTCACTGGCTGACACCTCGGACGTTCCGGCTTTGGGTGGACGTCGGGCTGCGCGGGTACGGCACTGACGGCCTTCCCTCGACGGGCTGGGTGGGCCGGCTGGAGGGCCGCAACGTTGCGTTTGTGCGCTTGCTGACCTCTTCGGGGGTGCGGCGGCTGGAGGGCGCCTCGCTGCTGACGTTCGAGGTGCCGTCACTGCGCCTGGAAGGCGGCCGTTACTACACGGGGCGCCTCGCGGCGGCGGTCACGCGTTCCAAGAAGGCCCGTACCTACTACGTCGAGGCTCATGTGGTGGGCGATATCGAGAACTACGTCGACTCCTCGCGCGCCGAGGCCATCCGCGCGGCCCAGGCCCGGGACCGGTACGACGGCGTGCCGGGGATGCGGCTGGTCACCCGGGTGAGCCGGGGACCGAAGCCTACGGTGTACTGGTGCGACCGCCGGGGCGTCACGGGCCGTATCGCGCTGACGGAGGCTACCGCGGACGAACGGATGACGTGGTACACCGAAGGCCCGGACGGACCGGAGCCGTTGTGGTTGTGGCTGAACGAGATGAGTTTGCCGTTCCAGCCGCATTCGTGGAACAACGTCTTCACTTCGGCGAACCGGCGGTGCCGGGCGGTGCTGGGTCCGGAGCCGGAACGTCGGCTGGATCCGCATCGCAGCCGGGCACCGTATGCGACGCCGCATTCCTGCCGGCACAGCTTCGCCCTCTACATGCTGGTGGTCCTGCACCACTTGATGGACCGGCGCTTCGGTCTGAGCCCGGAGGAGCGGCGGGACTACCGGCTGCTGTATGGGGATCCGTGGCGGATGGTGCAGGACCTGTTGGGTCATGCGTCCCTGGAAACGACCCGCGTGCGGTATCTGGCCCCGGTCGCCGACCTTCAGCTGCGGTCGCTGCTGACCACCGCGCCCCCGTTCCGCGAAGGGGAACGGCCGACGCGGGAGATGGATGAGGTGTTCGCGCGTCTGGCGCTGGAGGCCGAGGGCATCCAGGACATCGATGCCAAGCTGCAGGTCACCTCGCGGACGACAGGATGAACCGGCGCGGGCGTACGGCGCCTCTGCCGACAACGCCGGTACGCAGACCACCGGTTCTGAGCGGCGACGGTCTCGTGGTCGAGCACCGAGACCGATCGGGAGCCGTCGCGGTCTACGACTTCCGCACTCTGCCTGTCACGAATGCCTTGCGCAGGTCGCTGGCCGGCCTGTTCGCCGCGCGGTGCGTGCCAAGCCTGTGGACCTCGCACCACAGCAGCAGGTACTTCTGGCTTCCCTTGCAGGCGTTCACCTCGTACCTGGCCACGCTGGACGCACCGGTTGCCGACCTCGACCAGCTGACCGCGGGGGTGTGGCAGCAGTGGCGGCTCAGCCGACAGAACACCCGGTTCGGGTACCGCCAGATCACCACCGTGCGAGGGCTGTTGCTGGACGATCCGCGGCTGTCCGCTGCGACACGGGAAGCGCTTGCCCGTCGCGTCCTGCAACCCACGGCCAAGGAAGTGTCCTTCCAGGATGCCGAGTTCGACGCGATCGTCACCACGGCGCGGCGAAGGTTCCGTGCCGCGCATCTGCGGATCACGGACAATGCCCGCCACCTCGCCCAATGGCGGTCGGCGACGTTCGCTCGCGGCAGCGAGGCATGGCTGCTGGGTGAGGCGCTGGACTGTCTGGCCCGGACCGGTGAGGCACCCCACGACACCAGGGTGCGTCGCCAGCGTGGCCGGGTGCTCGCCCGCTATGCGCGGGTGCTGGGCGGGGAGCGGCCCGAGCACACGTGGCAGCGGCTGTTCTTAACCCGGATGGAGACGGTCGCGCTGGGGGTGCTGCTGATGGCCGAGCACGGCTGGAACCTGTCGGTGATCAACCGGTTAAAGGTGCCGCAACCAGCCCCGGACGCCGGCAGAGACGGGCCGCAGATCTACCGGGTCGAGCTGGAGAAGCACAAGCGGGACGCCGGACGGTACTTCGAGACCCGCAACCTCACCGACGACGGGGCCACCTCCCCCGGGCGGCTCATCACACAGGCGCTGGAGGCCACCGTGTTCGCCCGCGCGGCCGTGCACGCGCTGAGCCCTGGTACGGACCGCTTACTGGTCTGGCGCTCCGCCAGGGCCCCGCTGGAGCACCCGACCGACGAGAGCGGCAAGAAGTCGGGCATCGGGGTGTTCGGGTTCGGCATCTCCGGTTCTACGGCCAAGGGCTGGGCGACCGAACAGGGCTTCGTCTCCTCGCCCTTCCGCAGGGGGCGGCGGACGGTGAACACGCTGCACCGGCGCGCGCCCGGACAGAACAGCCAGGCCACCCACGACCGTGTATACACACTGACCGACCCTCAGGTCCGTCAGAGTGCGATCCCGGTCATCGCCCAGGCAGCCGAAGCCGTCGTGACCCAAGCCCACGCAACCGTGCTCGCCGCCGAACTGCGCGACGGAGCCGATCCGGCAGACCAGCCGACAGCCACCGCCGACTGCCACGACTACGACAACAGCCCCTACCCCGGACCCGACGGCTGCGGGGCCTCGTTTCTGATGTGCCTGGCCTGCCCCAACGCCCGAATCCACCCCGCCCACCACAGCCGCCTGGCCCACCTGCACCACGCGCTCGACAACCTGCGCACCGCTCTGGGCCCGGGCCAGTGGCACAGCCAGTGGGAGGACGGACACGCCCGCCTGGAACACCTCAAGAGCCAGCTCGGTACCGCAGTGTGGACCCGCGCCCTGGCCGACGTGACCGACACCGACCGCGAACTCATCGCCCTGCTGCTCAACGGAGACCTCGACCCGTGACGGCCACCCCAGCCCCTGTCCGTCTCCTTCCCGGACCCGACACCCCCGTCGTCCCCGCCCACCGGATCGTCGGCGGCTACACCGGCCCCATCGCGCGCTACGCGGCGCCGGCCTGGCCGCTGATCCCCATGAACGCCAACCCGGGCGTCACACACAGCACCATCCATTGGCCGACGCTCCCCGACACGTTCCGGGAGGAGATGCGGCTGGCCGCCTGGACCTTGATCAACGGCGAACTGCCCGCCGTGTTCCTGCGTGAGCGCCATCCCACCTGGCGCTCACGCCAGGCACCCAAGGCGCTCTGCCAGACGATCGGGACGTGGTGCCGGCTCGCCGTGTGGCTCACCGACCGGGGCATCACCACGCTGAGCGAGTGCACCACGCAGGTACTGGATGAGTACGGCCGTCACGTGCGCGACAGCGGGGCGGCCCGCATCACGGTGCACAGCGTGCTGTCGTCGCTGACCCGGCTGTGGGTCTTCGACCAGCTCAGTCGCCGTCCCAGTGGAATCGGCTGCCCGCCCTGGGAGACCGCAGGGGTGGACGACTACCTGCCGCCGGCGACGCCGGGTGGCGAGAACGCCGCCGAGGCGATCGCCGAGCAGACCATGGGCCCCCTGCTCGTGTGGGCGATCCGCACGGTCGAGGAGTTCAGCGACGACATTCTGGCCGCCTGGGCCGAACGCAACCGGCTGCATGCGGCGGCTGCCGGCAACAGCGCCACGCCCGCCTCACGAGCCGCGCTTCGGGCCTTCATGGACCGCATCGATGCCGGCCGATTGCCACACAGTGGCTGGGCAGAACCACGATCGCGGGCGCGTATATCGCCGCGCTCACCGGCGCCTCCCTGGGCCAGGTCTACAGCACCGCCCGTGATCACGGCTGGCGGCAGGCCGCCCTGGACCGGCCCGGCCCGTGCCCGCTCCGCGCCCCGGTCACCGGCACACTCGGCGGCACCCCCTGGAGGGAGGCCGTCGACTACACCGAAGCAGGCTTCCTGATGCGCCAGTTGGGCACGGCGTGCTTCATCGTCATCGCCTATCTGACCGGGCTGCGTCCCGGCGAGGCGGCCGGACTGCGCAGCGGCTGCTGTCCCGACCCGGAGCCGGACAGCGCTGGGCGCACGGGACGGCACTTGATCACGAGCACCGTGTACAAGACCGCCCGCGACGAAGACGGCAACCACCGCTCCGAGGGCGAAGTCCGCGATGCCCCTTGGGTGGCCATCGCCCCCGTCGTGAAAGCCATCCGCGTCCTGGAACGCATGGTTCCCCAGGGGCAGCTGCTGTTCGACCACCACGCCCACGACCTGCGCGGCACCCGCGCCGGCACCGGCTCCCTCACCGTGCACACCCTGGGCACCCGGGTGGAGGACTTCATCACCTGGGCCAACCACGAGTCAGCCGCCCGCGGGCTGGTCCATGAAGTCATCCCGCCGGATCCGCACGGCAGGATCGGAACCGAGCGGTTCCGCAGGAGCCTGGCCTGGCACATCGCCCGCCGTCCCGGGGGCCTGGTCGCGCTCGCGATTCAGTACGGCCATCTGCGGACGTCCGTAGCGGCCGGATACGCCGCGCGCAGCCGGGACGGCATTCACGACCTCCTCGACGTCGAGACGGCCCGTGCCACCATCGACACCGTCGCGGACTTGAATGCCGCGCTCGAGGACGGCCTCGGCATCTCCGGGCCCGCCGCCCGCCGGGCCATCAAGGCCGCCGCCACCGCGCCCCATTACACCGGCACCGTCATCACCGCGCGTCAGGCCCGACAGATCCTCTCCAACCCCCACCTGGCCGTCTACGACAATCCCCGCACGCTGCTGATGTGCGTCTACAAGCGTGACAAGGCCCTGTGCCACCGCGGACTCAAGGACACCCCCACCTTCGACCAGTGCGTCCCCGCCTGCGCGAACATCGCCCGCACCGACCAGCACGCCGCCGGCCTCCGCCGCCGCGCCACCGAGCTGGATCAGCAGGCTGGCCATGTCCCCGGCCCGCTGGGCCAGCGACTGCGCGACAACGCCACCCGGCTGCGTGACCTCGCCGACGCCCACCACCACAGCCGCACCACCCTCCAGGACGGCACCGCATGAGCCCCGCACCCGACGAACGCGACCGCATCCGCGCGGCCATGGACCGCATCCTGCAGGGAGCCGCGCAGCACTCCAACGGCGCGCTGACGATCGTCGCCCTGGCCCAGGAAGCCGACGTACCCCGCAACGCGCTCACCCAGCGCCACCTCGACCTCAAGAACGACTTCTACGCGCAGGTCAGGGCACGCGGCCAGACGCCGGACTCCGAGATCCGCCTGCGCCGGCAGATCGTCAAACTGAAGGAGCTCCGCACCCGGGACGCCACCGAACTGGCCCAGCTGCGCACCGACGTCGAGCACCTCGTGCGCGTTGTCAACCAACTGACCGCGCACAACCGGCAACTGCTCCACTCGCTGTCCCAGCCCAACCCCCCGATCCGGACGCTGCCGACCCAGCCGGACCCGGGCCGGAGCCACTGAGTCGCTGCCCGGGCGGTACGGATCTCCAAGGGCGCGCCGTGTCCTCCGCCCGAGCCAGCTCGATGGGCGGCTGTGACCAGCCCTTTCGTACAGCTCCCGAGCCTGCCATGTAATGGTTGTAGTGCCCCGCACGGTTACATCAGTGTGTCTGCATGCCTGCTTCGATACTTGGTGCACCGGGGCGTCTGTCCCCGCGGCACGAGGTGACCCCCGGCCGTGCGCAGCTGTCGTTCCCCTGCGGGAGAGCGCGGTGACAGGTGGCATGGGGACGCCCCCTGGATCGCCCATCCTGGAGATGGCCCGCCGCGCGGCCGAGCGTCGCGCGCAGGGCCGTCACACCGTCGATCTCACGCTCGGCGAGCCAGATTTCGCCCCGCCCGGCCATGTCATCGCCGCGGCGCAAGAGGCGGCCGGCCGTGTGCTGGGCTACAGCCCCGCCAACGGCCTGCCCGAACTGCGCCGGACCGTGCGGCACGCGGTGGAGCGGGATCGCGGACTGGAGTACGCGGACGCCGAGGTGGCGGTGGGGTGCGGCGCGAAGCAAGTCATCTTCAACGCGTTCTTCGCCACCCTGGGCCCGGGGGACGAGGTGATCGTCCCAGCGCCGTACTGGGCGAGCTACCCCGCCATGATCCGCCTGTGCGGCGGGCTGCCGGTGGTCGCCGACTGCCCGGCCGAGTCTGGCTTCCGTCTCACACCGCAAGCGCTGCGGGCGGCCATCACCGACCGGACGCGCTGGGTCGTGCTGAACGCCCCCGGTAATCCCTCTGGCGCCACCTACAGCCGTGATGAACTGGCGGCCCTCGCCGAGGTGTTGCGGCGGCACCCCACCGTCACGGTTCTGTCCGACGAGATCTACGCCCACATCCGCTACGACGATCGGGAGTACGTCGGCCTCGCGCAGGTCGCACCGGATCTGCGGGAACGGATCCTGCTCGTCGACGGCGTCTCCAAGGCGTACGCGATGACCGGCTGGCGGATCGGCTGGGGACTGGGCCCGTCCGACCTCGTGCGCGCCATCACCGCCGTACAGACGCAGAACTGCACGCAGACGGCGGCCGTGAGCCAGTTGGCGGCCGTCGCCGCGCTGGAGGGGCCTCAGGGAATCCTGGCGGAGCGGCGGGCGATCTACCACCGCCGCCGGGATGCCGCGCTGGGGATCCTGCGCCAGAACCCGCACCTGGACACGGTGGCGCCGGACGGCGCGTTCTACCTCTTCCCGCGCCTTGCGACCGGTGACGATCTCGCGGTGGCGGACGCGCTGCTGGAGGCGGGATGCGCAACGGTGCCGGGCAGCGCCTTCGGCGCGCCGGGCCATCTGCGGCTCTCCTTCGCCACCGACATCACCACGCTGGAAGCGGGCTGCCGCACCGTCGTCGATGTCCTTGACGAGGTCGCCTCGTGATCGCGCTGACACTCAAGGCCCTGATACCCGTCGTCGTGCTGATCGGGCTCGGCTTTGTCGTCAAGCGGTGGATGATCCAGGGCGAGAGCTTCTGGTCCGGGGCCGAGAGCCTCGGTTACCGGGTGCTGTTGCCGGCACTGTTCCTGCACGGCCTCGCGACGGCCGACACCCATGACCTCCCGGTGCGAACCCTGACAGCCGTCCTGGTCGCTTCCACCGTAGTGGTCGCCGCGCTGGTCATCGCCCTGAGGCCCCTGATGCGGCTGCCCGGCGACGGCTTCACCTCGGTCTTCCAGGGCAGCATCCGCTTCAACAACTACATCGGCGTCACCATCGCCTCCGGCCTGTACGGCACACAGGGCGTGGCCATGGCCGCGGTCTGCAACGCGGCGATCGTGCCCACGGTCAACGTGCTGTGCGTGCTGGTCTTCGCCCTATTCGGCGGCGCCCGCCTGAGCCTGACGGGCATCGCCCGGCAACTGGTGACCAACCCGCTCATCCTCGCCTGCGTGGCAGGCGGCCTCCTCCAGGCCCTGGACCTGGGCCTGCCACCGGGCATCGAGCCGGCACTGCAGTCGCTGGGAGCCGCTTCGATGCCGCTGGGACTGCTGTGCATCGGCGCCGCGCTGCGCTTTGGCCAGGCACGCGCATGGACGGGCCCGATCCTCATGTCCTCGACCATGAAGTTCGTCCTTATGCCGGCCGTGACCTTCCTGCTGGCCCAGCCGCTTGGCCTCGGGGCGTCGGCACTGCTCGTCGCCGTGCTCTTCCAGGCCCTGCCCACGGCATCGTCGTCGTACATCATGGCCCGACAGCTCGGCGGGGACGCGCCGATGATGGCCGGCATCACCGCGACACAGACCCTCGTGGGCATCGCCGCCGTCCCGCTCGTCGCGGCCCTCGTCCCCACCTGACCAGCGGGGCCCTCGGGCCCGCCGCCGCTGTCAGCCCTGCTTCATCCGGTGGCGGCGGACCGCATCGGTGTTGGCGCAGCGAGCACTGCAGTAGGCGCGGCGACCATTGCGGCTGGTGTCGGCGAAAGCGGTCCGGCACGAATCCAACGAGCACACTCCCAGCCGTCGGCCCTCCGCCTCCATGGCGAAGATGGCCAGCCCTCCCGCGGTCACGGCCCGCACACGGCTCTGCACGTCCTTGCCGTCCGGCGCGAAGTGCAGATGTGGCCGCAACCCGTCGTGCGAAGTCAGATAGACCCTTCCGGCACCGTCGGCGAGCAGCGCGTTGACCATCTCGCACCGTTCGTCCTGCGAGACAGCCTCGAAAACGGACCGCAGGCGCCGCGACCACACCCTGATCTCCTCGCCGGCCGAACCAGTCACACGAGCACGCCGAATCGCATGACTCTCCAGCACCTGCTCCAACGACTCAGCCCGCCAGGAACCACCCGCCTCGAGATTCACCAGCGACACAGCCAGGCGGACACCGACCATGTTGTCATGCTCAAACTTCACTCACCCATTGCAGCACATCCGGATGTCCGCTGTGATCGTCTGCACTGAGCAGACAGCACCTGCAACACACCCACAGCGGATGGCGTCTGAGGGTCCCGATACTGGTGGCCTACAATTAACTGTCTATGGAAGATAATTCTTTGGAAGATGAGTGATGGCTGACGCTGACCTGAAGCTGCTGTACCGGGAGCTGGTCTCGCTGGAGATCGAGTTGTGGGACGGCATCGAGGGGCGGTTGCGGGCCGAGTACGACCTGGCACTGACCTCGTTCGAGGTGCTGCACCTGCTGTTGAGGCAGCCTGGGCGCCGGATCCAGGACATCGCGGAGGAGTTCTCGATCACGGTGGGCGGCACGAGCAAGGTCGTCGACCGACTGGAGGCGGCGGGCCTGTGTGGTCGGAAGGCCAATCCGAACGACCGCCGGTCCTCGATCGTCGAGCTCACCAATGAGGGGCGGAAGCTGGTGAACGGGGCGCTGAAGGTCTTCGAGGAGGAGCTGGAACTGCGGATCGGGTCGGTGATTCCCGAGGAGTCGGTACGCGAGGTGACCGCGGTCCTCAGCACGCTGCGGGCGGCCGGACGGGCTCTGGACGCGGAGCGGAAGGCCGCGGGGCAGACGCCGGTTCCGGCGATGCGGGCGCCGAAGCAGCCCGGCCGGTCGGCCTCGTGAGCCAAGACGGCTCGGGAACGACAGCGGGCGGGGGGGGGGGGGGGGGGGGGGGGGGGGGGGGGGGGGAAAAAAAAAAAAAACAAAAACGAGAAAAGAAAAAACCAACACAAGCCAAAGCAAAAAAAGGGGAAAGGGAGAGAGGGGAAAAAACAGACAACAGGGGGGAAAGGCCGA